>NZ_JAIUIS010000009.1:0-241191 GCF_020165765.1 Mesorhizobium sp. B264B1B | reverse complement strand
CCCCCCCCCCCCCCCCCCCCCCCCCCCCGCTTCCGTCTCGGGAGGAGACTTAGGGATTACGCAGCGGTCTTGGCCTCGATCTGCTTGGCCTTGGCCGGAGCCGAAGTGATCGCGATCTTGCGCGGCTTCAGTTCCTCGGGGATGTTGCGCTTCAGGTCGACGAAGAGCAGGCCGTTCTTCAGCGTGGCGCCCACGACCTCGACGTGGTCGGCAAGCTGGAAGCGGCGCTCGAAGGCCCTGGAGGCAATGCCGCGATAGAGCAGTTCGGAACCCTCGCCCGTGCCCTCATCCTTGCGCTCGCCTTTCACGGTCAGCACATTGCGGTGGGCCTCGATCGAGATCTCCTCGTCCGAGAAGCCGGCGACAGCCATCGAGATGCGGTAGGCATCCTCACCGGTGCGCTCGATGTTGTAGGGCGGATAGGTCTGCGCGCCATCGGGCTGCGCAAGGGAATCAAGCATGGTGAAGAGACGGTCGAAGCCGACGGTCGAGCGATAGAGCGGGGAAAAATCAACGTGACGCATGGTGTGTTCTCCTGTTGAGCAACAAGGCTTGCGTTTGGCCGGTGCGAAACCCGTGAGCGGCGTTCCGGTTTGACCAGCGGCCCCGACATTGGCGGCCGCAATCAACATTTGGGGAGCGGGCAAAGCCATTTCAAGATTTTGCCTCCCGGCAAAAATCGAGGATGAACGGCAGATGAACCGGCGCTTTTGCGCGCGTTCAGACAGCCGCCGCTAGACTGCTCTCGACATCAAGGACAAGCGGCGCCGGATTTGCATGGACCGGGCGCCGCGACGAGGCCGAACCGGGTGCAACGTCCCTTCCTCCCGGATCGACAGAGGCCGGAAGCGCGCTCATAGCGGCTTCCGGCCTTCCCTGTTGCCGATCCGACGCTCCCGGAATTCCTTTGCTTTTGGCCCATGGACGGCTATCAACCTTGGCGAGGCCGGCCACGACAGGCAGGCATGCGAGACGCCGAGCACGAAGCGCCGAATGACGGATCTCCTTTTTCACGAAACTCCCCTTTTTCATGAAACTGAGGGCAACCCGCGACCGGAAAACGCCACCGGCGGCTTTTTTACGGCACGCGACGGCAAGAAGATACGCTATGGCCTGTTCGCCGCGGTCGCCCGCCCGATGAAGGGCACCGTGGTGCTGCTGTCCGGCCGCAACGAGTGCATCGAGAAATATTTCGAAACCATTCGCGATCTTGCGGCGCGCGGTTTTGGCGTCGCCACGCTTGACTGGCGCGGCCAAGGCGGCTCCGACCGGCTGATCCGCGATCGCCAGCGCGGCTATATCAGGTCCTTCCGCGACCACACGGCCGACCTTGAACAGTTCTTCGAGGAGATCGTGCTGCCGGACTGCCGCGGGCCGTACTACATCCTTGCCCATTCGGCCGGCGCCGTGATCACGCTGCTTGCTTCGCCCTCCATGGTCAACCGCGTGCGGCGCATGGTGCTGATCGCGCCGTTCTTCACCTTGCCCGACCTGCCCGTCTCGATCCGGACGGTCCGCCGCGTCTGTTCGCTGTTTTGTGCCCTGGGCCTTGGCCGGCTTTACGCCGCCTGGGGCCCACGGCCGAAGGTTACCGCTCCCTTCGACACCAACAAGGTAACGACGGATCCGGAACGTTACCGGCGCAACACCAGGATCTACGAGGATCACCCGCAACTGGCGCTTGGCGGCCCGACGATCCGCTGGCTGAGAGCGGCTGCCGAAGCCGCGGAAGTGGTAAGCGATCCCGAATTCATGGCCCGCATCCGGGTCCCCCTGCTGGTCATCGCCGCCGGTGCCGACCAGGTCGTCTCGACCAAGGCCGTGGAAGCCTATGCCAGGCGTCTGCGCCTCGGCTCGCTGCTCATGATCGACGGCGCGCGTCACGAGATCCTGCAGGAGGCCGACATCTACCGCGAGCAATTCCTCGCCGCCTTCGACGCTTTCATTCCCGGCAGCGACGACCCGACGGCCTGAGGGCGCGTATTGCCGAGCCGGCGCCGGTTCCGGCTCATGCTTGGCGAAAACTCCATGATCCGGTTGGTCCCCCGGTCGCTCGCTATCCGCTGACAACGCCCGTTCCCAGCGCCCGCGTCTTGCGCGATCAATGTCGGACGATGATCGCGCCGACGCCTCGGCAATTCTAACGGCTACGTCTGCCTCCTGCTCAACCGGAGGCAACTTGACGCCAGTTCCCGTTCGGGGCCCGAGCGCTAGTTACCGTCCGCAGAGGTCAGTCGACGGATCGGGAGGAGCGGCCATGAACGCATCGGACACGCTGCCACGCCAGGGGCATCGCCTGCTGCAGCTCGGCATCGCCCTCCTGCTGTTTTCGTCAGTCGAAGGGTTCGCCATCCCATACCTCGCCGCACCGCGGCTCGGATTGTCGGTTCACACGCTCGGTGCCTTGCAAGGCGTCCTGCTGCTGGTTTTGGGTCTCGTCTGGTCCAGGCTCAATCTCGGCGTCGCGATGTCGCGGATTGCGTTCTGGTTCCTGATCTATTCAGCCTTGGCCATCCTGGCAGCCTATGTGATGGCCAGCCTCTGGGGAGCCGGCAACGAGACGATGCCGCTGGCGGCAGGAGCCGCGCATGGAAGCGCCTTTCAGGAGTACGCGATCAAAGCCATCGCCTATTCGTCCGCGCCGACCGGCCTCATCGCTTTCGCGCTCATTCTATGGGGCCTGCGTCTCTCGGACGCCTAAAGCGCATCGCGGCGAAACGGATGCTCAGCCGCGCAGGGCCGCCATCGCCGCCGCATGGAGTTCGGGCGTCGCCGCCGCCAATATGTCGCCGCCATTCTCGGCCGGCCCGCCGTCGAAGGTAGTGACCACGCCGCCCGCCTTCTCGATGATGGGGATCAGCGCCACGATGTCATAGGGCTTCAGTCCGGGATCGGCGACGATGTCGACGCTTCCCGCGGCGACCATGGCGAAGGCGTAGCAGTCGGTGCCATAGCGAGCGAGTTGTACCTGCTTCTCGAACTGGTCGTAGCGCAGGCGTGCCTCGCCCTGGAACAGCGCCGGCGTCGTGGTGAACAGCGTTGCTTCAGCAAGGCTCGTCGTCTTGCGTGTGACCAGTTTGCGCGGCCCGCCCGGCCCCTCATAATGGGAGCCGGAGGCGTTGGCGTAGAAGAGCTCGCCGGTGAAGGGCTGCGACATCAATCCGGCAACGGCATCGCCCTCCACCGTCAATCCGACCAGCGTCCCCCACACCGGCAGGCCGGAGATGAAAGCGCGCGTGCCGTCGATCGGATCGATTACCCAGACATGCCTGCTGGAAATATTCTCGCTTCCGTGTTCCTCGCCGAGAATGCCATGGTCCGGATATTGCGCCGATATCAGCGCCCGGATGGCGCGCTCGGCTTCGCGATCGGCTTCGGTGACCGGATCGAAGCTGCCCTTTTCCTTGTTGGCGACCGCGCCCTGGCTGCGGAAGCGCGGCAAGGTTTCCGCCGCCGCCGCTTGCGCGATGCGGCGCATGAAATCGATGCTGATGTCCAACTGATTCTCCCGCATTGCAGCATGGCCGAGCCCACGTGTGCCGCCAGTTCCGCGCCAAGACAAGGGTGTTCCAGGATTTTTCGCCGCGCCGACTGTTGCCAGAATAACACGCCGGCGCCACCGAAGCGCAATTTCCACATCACTCTGAATTAAAAAAGCCGGTAGGTCGCTTGACATTTGTGCAGCGCACCATACCCTTGATCTCGGACAGGGTTTCCTGTCCATGCCCTCCTTGGGCGTTTCCTCCCTAGACTTCGACCGTATCGTGCGAACGATGCGGTCTTTTTTTCGCCGCCAGTTCCAATCCCCGCCAATCCCGATCCATGTCGCCCAGAACTATGCGGCGGTTGTGGATGGCGCCATCAATGAAACCGGGCTCTGTTCACTCCGCGGCCAGCGGCAGATCCATGAAATGGTGGTCGGGCATGGCCATCAGGTCGGCCGAAAATCGCGCCAGGTCGTCGGCCAGCGCATCGAAGCCCGCCGCTTTCTCGAATGTCCGCTCATTCATATAGAGCCCGCGATTGACCTCGATCTGCAGCGCATGGAGATGGCGCGCCGGGCGACCGTAGTGTTCGGTGATGAAGCCGCCGGCATAGGGCTTGTTGTGGGCGACGGTATAGCCCATGGCGTTGAGCAGGCCGATTGCGGTCTCGGTCAATGCCGCGGTGGCCGAGATGCCGAAGCGGTCACCGATGATGAAATCGGGCCGCAGGCCGTTGTCGCCGACGCGGATGCTCGCCGGCATCGAGTGACAGTCGATCAGCACGGCAAAGCCGAAACGCGCGTGGGTTCGCGTCAACAGCCGTTTCAGCGTCTCATGATAGGGTTTGTAGACCGCCTCGATGCGGGCGACCGCTTCGGCCAGCGGAAGGCGGCCGGAGTAGATGTCGAGGCCTTCACCGACCAGCTTCGGAACGGTGCCGAGCCCGCCGGCCACGCGCGCGGAACGGATGTTGCAGAAGGACGGCACCGGCTCGGCGAACATGCGCGGATCGAGTTCCCACGGCTCGCGGTTGACGTCGAGATAGGCACGCGGGAAATTTGCCGCGAGCATCGGCGCGCCAAGCGCCACCGCGCCGCCGAACAGCTCGTCGACATAGCAGTCCTCGGACCGGCGAATGGCGTTGCGGTCCAGCCTCGCCATGGCGAGGAAGCGCTCCGGATAATGTCGCCCGCTGTGGGGTGAGTTGAAGAGGAAGGGGACGCGCTGCTCGGCGCCCGACCGGATTTCGAAGGGGGGAACGACCGAAAAATCCTCGGCTGCCGTCTTCAATTTGAACGAACCCGAAAACACCAATGCATCATAGGATGAAAGTGCCACCTTGAGGGCCGCATGTCCAGCATTTCAGCGCCGGCACCGCCTTTCCGAATGCGGATTATGCTGCGCCTCGTTCACTTGATGTTTACCCTCGCCTCCTCATATACAGGATGGTTAACGGCCCTGCTTTTCGGCAGAGTTCGGGCGGGTGATTCGGACGGGATATCATGGCACGCATTCTTCTGGCGGAAGACGACGACGATATGCGTCGCTTCCTCGTCAAGGCGCTGGAGCGCGCCGGTTACCAGGTCAGCGACTTCGACAACGGCGCCAGTGCCTATGAGCGGCTGCGCGAGGAACCGTTCTCGCTGCTTTTGACCGATATCGTCATGCCGGAGATGGACGGCATCGAGCTGGCCCGCCGCGCCACCGAGATCGATCCCGACCTCAAGGTCATGTTCATCACCGGTTTCGCCGCCGTTGCGCTGAACCCGGATTCCAAGGCGCCGAAAGACGCCAAGGTGCTGTCGAAGCCGTTCCATCTGCGCGACCTCGTCAACGAGGTCGAGAAGATGCTGCAGGCGGCCTGAGCCGTTTTTGCCCAAGGCATCGGCGACTATCGGCCGGTGCGGCAAAACGGAGCCTTCTTTCCCCTTTCCTGCTATTGACGCGCCGGATCAAAAATGGTGTATGCGCGGCTTCGGATGGGCGTGTAGCTCAGCGGGAGAGCACTGCATTGACATTGCAGGGGTCACAGGTTCAATCCCTGTCACGCCCACCATCCTTTCAAAGACTTAGTCTCTTGTGCCGATTGGCACAGAACGGCACAAAACGCCCACTGAGCTCCTGAATGGTGCCCTTGAGTATTCCGATGCGGCCGATCCGTGACAGCTTGTGTGTTACGCCCGATATGGCGGGGTCAAGAAAAAAGCCGAACGGAACAACCAGCGCCGTGAGAAGTTAGCCGGCACGCTTCCCTCCGCCCTCCGTCGGCTCAATAGCCCCGTTTGCGCTCGCGGGGCGGGGTTTCTGCGTTTTGGGCATCTACCTCCAATTGCCGACCGAATCGCTCTTTCGGGTGACTTTCTTAAAGGAGTGAACTGTTCAAATCTGGAGTCTCTCTAAGCGGGAGGAACGGATGGGCAGCGATTTCGAGGCCGCACGACGACACCTGAAGCGCGCGCGTCAGTGCCTTCATGGCGATGATCACGTGAGCAGAGAAACGGTTGAGAGAATCGATGAAATGATCATAGCCCTGGCCGCGGAGGAGTGCTCTTCGTTTGGCTCCCTCTTCCCCTTCGGCCATCGAACGACGCGGAACTCTGAGGCCGCCTCGTCCAAGGCATAGCTCTACCTGCCGAAGGCAAACACTCGCGGTCCGTCGAGGCCCCGCTGGCTCCGTCCGGCCGGCTCTTCTGTAGACTTGATGAAAAGGCCGGAGCCAACAACCGCTCCGGCCCTGTTCCGTCGTCAGTCATTGCAGCTGTCGTCGGCCTTTGCCGCCGCGGTCTTGCCGCCATGCTGCTGCGCCTCGATATCCTGCTGCGATGTTGCGAGATTCTTGTCACCGCCGCCTTCCGCCCCCGCCAACGGCATTGTGCTGCCATCCTTGGCGGCCGGTTTGCCGGCACTATCCTTGGCCTTCGGAGTTTCCAAGGGCGCGTGGGTACCATCTTTCGAAATACCGGCAGTCTGTTGGGTGTCGGCGCCCGTGTTGGCAGCCGACTTGTCCGGACATGCCGCGATTGCAGAGCCCGCAGAAAACGACACCGCAAGCGCGATTACCAAAGCCATTTTCATCATGCTCGTCCTTCTGTTTGAGTGCCCTGCGGGTGAAACTAACGGCGCTTTTCTTTGTTCCGGGCCGGGCCGTATGTCGTCATCGACGCACCACAACCGGCACGCTGATGCCACGGCGACGGCGCCAGATACTCCACGGAAGCGTTCGCCGACTCCCTTGTTATGCGGCCGAAGGGATACTCACCAGGAGTGAATGATGAAACGACTTCTTCTCGCTTCCGCCGTAATGATTCTTTCCGGCGGCCTTGCCCTGGCGCAATCGACCAATACGACGTCGAGCGGCTCCTCCTCCACGACGACAACGATGCCGACGGATCAGAACACGGACTCGACCACGACCAAGTCGACCAACTCCGCTAAGGATTGCGCACCGGGCCAACAGACAGGCAGCGCCAAGGAGTCAGCTCCCGGTCAGCAGGATACCAGCGCCAAGTCCGCGGCCCTGGCCAGATGGAAACGACGACGGAAGGTTGCTGACCGCATTGCCACTGATGTCTCGACTCGCAACCTTGGCCTCCAGGTGCCTCGCGTCAGTTGGAACCACCTGCTGGGCTGATAGCCCGTCGGCTTCGGCCGGCGGGTGTCCAATGAATGCGGCTGTGGACTCGGTGACCCCCTACGCAAACGTGACCAAGTTCTCTGAAAAGTGACTGACGATTGTCCGCCTCGACGCGATAACGTTCCTCGACATCAGGAGGAACGCCTTGAAGCTCAATTCGCAGCAGAAGAAAACCGTCCTTGCCTCATTCCTGGGCTGGACGCTCGACGCTTTCGATTTCTTCCTTCTGACATTCCTGCTCACCGACATTGCGTCTGAATTCCAGACCGACGTCCCGGCGGTGTCAAAGGCGCTTTTCCTGACCCTTGCGACGCGCTTCATTGGCGCGTTCTTCTTCGGCACGTTGGCAGACAAATTCGGGCGCAAGCCCATCCTGATGCTCAACATCGTCAGTTATTCCGTGATCGGCGCTTTGGCCGCCTTCTCGCCCAATCTCGGCATATTCCTGGCGCTGCGCGCACTGTTCGGCATCGCCATGGGCGGCGAATGGGGACTTGGCTCCTCGCTTGCCATGGAATCCATCCCGCCCAGCGCCCGCGGCATGGTCTCGGGCATCCTGCAATGCGGCTATCCGGCCGGCTACCTCCTAGCGGCGGTCGTCTATGGCCTGCTCTATCACCAGACGATCGGCGGCTACACGATCGGCTGGCGCGCCATGTTCCTGCTCAGTTTCATCCCGGCCCTGATCGTCCTTTTCATCCGCTCACATGTTCCGGAATCGCCGGCCTTCGTCGAGGCGCGGAAGACCGCAAGGCCCGGCATGCTGGAGACACTGCAAAAGCACTGGGGCGTCGCCCTCTATGCGGTCGTGCTGATGATGTTCTTCAACTTCTTCAGCCACGGCACGCAGGATCTCTACCCGACATTCCTGAAGAAGCAGCATGGTTTCGACCCGCACACGGTGAGCTGGATCACCATCGTCGCCAACATTGGCGCCATCGTCGGCGGTCTGGCGTTCGGGGCGCTGTCCGAGAAGATCGGCCGCGTCAATGCGATCACGCTCGCCTGCCTGATTGCCTTGCCGTCCATCCCGCTATGGGCCTACAGCTCGACGCCCTTCATGCTGGCCATCGGCGCCTTCGTCATGCAGGTCGCGGTCCAGGGCGCCTGGGGCGTCATTCCGGTGCACCTCAACGAGCTCTCGCCCGGCGCGGTGCGCGCGACCCTGCCCGGCTTCATCTACCAGGCCGGCAATCTCGCAGCCTCCTATGGCGGTCCCTATCAGGCGGGCATAGCCGAGGCTCCCGGAGGCAGCTATGGCTACGCGTTGGCGCTATTCGCCGGCGTGGTCGCCGTCTGCATCATCATCGTCATCCGCTTCAGTCCGGAACGGCGCGGCCAGGTGATGACCGTGCTGGACCACGACGTCAGCCGAGTCTGAGCGCCACGACGCCGGCGACGATGCTGAGCGCGGCGGCGCCGCGCCAGCCTGTCATCTTCTCGCCGAGCGCGAACACCGAGATCACCATGGCGAACAGGATGGAGGTCTCGCGCAGCGATGCCACCGAGGCGATCGGCGCCTTGGTCATCGCCCACATGACGATCCAGTAGGCAGCGCCGCTCAGCACGCCGGTGAACAGCCCCGCTTTCCAGTCGCGCGCCAGCACCGGCAAGGCCCGCGGTCCACGGAAGATCAGGCACAGCACCAGCGCTC
This sequence comes from Mesorhizobium sp. B264B1B, assembly GCF_020165765.1. Taxonomy (NCBI): domain Bacteria; kingdom Pseudomonadati; phylum Pseudomonadota; class Alphaproteobacteria; order Hyphomicrobiales; family Phyllobacteriaceae; genus Mesorhizobium; species Mesorhizobium sp. B264B1B. The sequence continues at coordinate 232,418 of NZ_JAIUIS010000009.1, read as the reverse complement.
CAAGCGCATCGCACACGAACAGCCAGGCGGCATAGCTCTGCGCCGTGGCCGCCAGCCGCGCCCCGCTGCCGTCGGACAGTGTGTAGCTGGCGATGAAGATCGAGGTCCCCAGCGCAAAGCCCACCGCGCGCAGGTTCAATCGTTCCAGATGCGCGCCGCCGCGAAACGACATCACCAGCGTGCCGGCCGACAGCAAAAGAATACCCAGAATGGCGAGCGGCGCCGGCACTTCGGCGACCACGAACATACCGCCAAGCGCCGCCAGCAAGGGCGCGGTGCCGCGCGCCAGAGGATAGGTCTGGGCGAAGTCGCCGGCCTGGTAAGCGCCGATCAGGAAGGTCCGGTAGCCCATGTGGAAGACGACGGAGGCAATGATATAGAGCCAGACCTCCGCCCTCGGCACCTCGACGAAGGGAAGTGCGAAAAGCGCGGCAAATCCCATGCCAAGCGTCATCAGGGTGATCGACAGGAAGCGGTCGAGATGGACCTTGACCAGCGCATTCCAGATCGCGTGCATGGCGGCCGCCGCAAGCACCGCGAAGAAGACGAAAAGCGTCATTTGGGCCTCATCCGCCTCCGGGGCCGGCGGGCGTTTCGAGATCGATGTCGATCCTGACCGGAAAATGATCGGAAGCCACTTCGCCAATGTCCGAGCTGACCGAGCGCACACGACCGGCAAACAGGCCGCCGACGAAGCAATGATCGAGCCGGCGCTTTGCCAGCCTGCCGTCGATGATCTTCTCATGCGTGTGGAAGTCATCCGCCGGTTCAATCGCCACGGCAGCGGCATCGACGAACCCATCCAGATAGGCGGCACCGCGATGATAGGGCGTGCCGCCGACGATGCGGCGGTATTCGGCGCTGCCCGGCTCCATGTTGAAATCGCCCATCCAGATCGCCGCCAGCGGGTTCTCCGGCTCTGGCTCGCCATTGCTCCAATTGCGCGCCGGCTCATCGTCGGCGCCGCTCCACGGCCCGCCATCGGAGGGCGCCCGGCGATGCTCGGCGAGCAGATAATCGATCTGCTCCAGCCGTTCTTCAACCGCGACATGGGCGAGATGCAATGAAAGCACCCGCACCGGACCCGCCGGCGTGCGGATCATGCATTCGAGCGCCGCGTTGCGGGTGTTGAGCGGCCGCAGTGTGCGGCGCATCGGCAGCGCATGCAGCCGCGACCAGACGATCGGCAGCTTCGACAGCACCATGGTGCCGAACTGCCGGCGCCGGCTGACGATGCGGCCGTCGCGCTGTTCGCTGGCGTCCATGTCGAAGGCCGGGCCGTAGACCCAGTGATAGTCCGGCAGCAGGCACGAAAGCAGCTCCGGCTGGTCGTCGAAATTGCTGCGCTGCCAGTGCCGCTCGACCTCCTGCAAGGCGATGATATCGGCGCCGGCAACAATGCGCGCGGCGCGCGCCGGATCGTAGAGGCCGTCGCTGCCGAACCCGTATTGGATATTGTAGCTGACCAGCTTCATTCTTGTCCGGCTCAGTTTGGTGACGGCAGTACCGTTTCGACGGCGACCTTGCAATGGACCGCCGCGGCGGCCCGGCTGGGCCACGACGTAAAAGCCCCTCGCCTCGCCTAGGTCGTCAGCGGCTGGAACCGTCCCGCCGGGGAAGCCGCCAGCTCCGACCAGTCGATTTCTTCCTCCAGCCGGTGATAGGCCTCGTCACCGATCGTCCCGTTGCGGCGAAGTTCTTCCAGCGCGTCGCGCTGGCGCTTGATGGCATAGAGCCGAAGCCGGTCGTACTCGGTTGCTGCCTGGGCGTCGTCGGGGTTCTTGGCGACCTTGCGCTGTGCGGCATACTGCTCGCGCACCGCCGCCGCGGCGGTCGAGGTCTTGCCGCTCAAAATGTCGAGGGCCGCCTGCATGATGGCGACACGGGCCTGCGCGACCTCGCGGTCTATGGTCTCATCCGGTTCGAGACGAAGCAGGCGCAGCAACGGCTTCAGGCTCATGCCTTGCAGGACAAGCGTGCCCAGCACCACGCAAAAGGCGGTGAGCACGATCGGATCGCGGCCGGGGAAGTCCGCCGGCAATGCGAAGGCAGCCGCCAGCGTCACCAGGCCGCGCATGCCGCACCAGCCGATCAGCACCCCGCCGCGAAACGACGGCACCTCTTGCCGCTGCTCCGCATTGCCGAAGCGGGCAAGCCATCGGATCACGGCGCCGCAGCCCAGCACCCAGGCAAGGCGGGAAACGATGACGACCGCCAGGATCGTCCCTGCAAACAGGAATGCCTCGGACTGTCCCTGCTCGGCCAGGCGACCGACGATCAGCCGCGCCTGCAGGCCCATCAGCACGAAAGCCAGCACGTTAAGCACGAACACCGCCGTCTCCCAGACGGAATAGGAGCTGACGCGCTTTCTGGCCGACATGCGCCGCGGTGCGGTGCGCGCGATGGTCATGGCATAGACGACGATGGTGATGATGGCCGAGAGCCCCAGCCTGTCAGCCAGGATCCAGACGCCGAACGTCCCGGCGAACTGCACGACGGTGCCGCTCGCCGCATCTTCGATACGTCCAAGCATCGCCTGGGACAGGCGGCCGAGCAGATAGCCCGCGGCCAGGCTGCCGATGGTCGACAGCAGGACCATCGGAACGGCACTGCCCAAAAGAACGGGACCGGCGGCGGCGGTGATCGCGATGCGATAGATCAAAAGCGCGGTGGCGTCATTGAGCAGGCTTTCGCCCTGAAGGATGGCCGTGATGCGGTGCGGCACCTTGAACTGCCCGAGCACGGCGCTCGCGGCAACCGCGTCCGGCGGCGCCACGATGGCGCCAAGGGCTATGGCGGCAGCGATCGGCAGGCCGGCCATTTTCCAGCCGACCAGTGCCACGACGGCGGTCGTGAAAACGACCGCGCCAAGCGCCAGCAGCACAAGCGGCAGCCTGTAGCGGTTAAGATCGCGCAGCGATGTGTCGTAGGCCGCGTCGAGCAGCACCGGCGCAATGAACAGCGCAAGCGCCAGTTCCGGATCGATCTCGATCGTCGGCGCGCCGGGCAGGAAGCCAAGGCCGGCGCCCGCCAGCGCCAGCAAGGCGGGGTAAGGAACCTGCAGGCGCCGCGACAGCGCCGTCAGCGCAACGGCGATCAGCAGGAGGACAAGGGTGAGCTCAAATAGCGCCATGGCTCATCGTAGCGGCGAAGCGGAGCTCTTGGCAGTGGCAAAGCCGCAGGATGCTGTTGATTGTCCAAGAGGAGTGCATCGTCCGGCAACTGGACCGGTGACCGGATCGACAGGGCGCTTCGGCCGCGTCAGTGCAGCACCAGCAGGTCGCCCGACGAGAAGGAAATCTCCGCCTTCTCGCCAACGGCCGGCGGTGGCGTCGTCGAACTGTTGAACGTGTCGAGCGAAACGGTGTTGCCGCCGATGCCGACCCGGACCCGGATCACCGAGCCGAGAAAGTGCACTTCGGAGATCTCGCCGGACAGGCTTGAATCGCGGCCGGGCTGGCGGCCGAGCGAAATGGCTTCCGGCCGCAACGCCAATGACAGCGTATCGCCGGACTTCGAGCCGTTGAGCCTGCCCTTGAGCGAGACTTCCTCGGTGTTGACACGAACCTTGCCCGACGCCGCGTCGGTGACGGTGCCTTCCAGCACGTTCAGCGTGCCGACGAAATTGGCGACGAACTTGGTTGCCGGCCGGTTGTAGATCTCGAACGGCGTGCCGACCTGCTCGGCCTTGCCGCCATACATCACCGCGATGCGGTCGGAGATCGACAGCGCCTCTTCCTGGTCATGGGTGACGAAGATGGTGGTGATGCCGAGCTTCTTCTGGATCGAGCGGATTTCCTCGCGCAGCGAGACGCGCACCTTGGCATCAAGCGCCGACAGCGGCTCGTCGAGCAGCAAGAGCTTCGGCTTCGGTGCGATGGCGCGGGCCAGCGCGATACGCTGCTGCTGGCCGCCCGAGAGCTGATAAGGATAGCGGTCGGCCATCTGCGGCAGCTTGATAATGCCCAGCATTTCGGCGACACGGGCATCGATATCAGCCCTGGACATGCCGGCGACTTTCAGTCCGAAGCCGATGTTCTGCGCCACGGTCAGGTTCGGGAACAGCGCATAGGCCTGGAACACCATGCCGACATTGCGCTGGTTCGGCTTCAGCCTGGTGATGTCCTTGCTGCCGACGACGATCTTGCCGGCCGACGGCTCCTCGAAGCCGGCGACCATGCGCAGCACCGTCGTCTTGCCGCAGCCTGACGGGCCGAGGAATGAGACGAACTCGCCCGGTTCGACGTCGAGATTGAAATCCTCGACAACGGTGGTGGCGCCGAAGGATTTTCGCACATGCTGGATGGAGAGGAATGGCTCGGCCATGGCTTTTTCTTTCGGGTCAGTTCGGACGATTAGCCGATTTCGGCGCGAAGCGCGACAGGATCTGGATCAGCGACATGCAGCCCCAGGTGATGACGAAGGCGATGATGGCAAGGGCCGCCGGCTCATAGGCGCGGTTGGCCCCGACATTCTGCAGGTACGGGCCGAAAGCCGGCCGGTTCAGCAAGCTCGCCATCGTAAACTCGCCGATGACGATGGCGAATGTCAGGAAGGCGCCGGACAACACCGCAATCAGCACATTGGGAAGGATGACGCGGGTGATGATCGTGCCCCAGCCGGCTCCGAGGATCTGGGCCGCTTCCGTCAACGTCCGCACGTCGATGGTTCTGAGCCCCGTATCGACGGCACGATACATATAGGGCAGCGCCAAGGTCGCATAGCCGATGACCAGCAAGGCATTGGTTCCCATATCGGACCCGAGGAACGGCAAGGGTGAATTCGAGCCGTACATCCTGATATAGCCGAAGACGATGACGATGGCCGGAATGACCAACGGCAAAAGCGTGATGAACTCGACGATCGGCCTGAGCTGCGGCAGCCGCAATCGGATCCAGTAGGCTGCCGGCACCACGATCAGCACACCCAGAATGATGGTGAAGATGGCGGCGACCACCGAATACAGGAAGGTCGCCTGGAAACGCGCGTCGCCGAGCACGATCCGGTAGGCGTCGAAGGAATAGGCGCCGCGCCGCATGCGCATGGAAAATTCCACCGTCGCGATCAACGGGATGAAGAAATAGGCCGCGCCGAGGATGAAGACCACCCAGGCCCAGAATCTGCCCGACTTCATTTCAGCCACCTCTCGGAACGGGTCCGGAACCAGATGTAGAAGACATTGGCCAGGCCGGTGATGACGATCATGCCGAAGGCGATCGCGTAGCCGAGATGGGCATTGTGCAGCACGTCGCCGCGGATTTGCGCGTAGAGCAGGATCGGCACGATGTTGAGCGACGAGCCGGTCAGCGCATAGGCGGTGGCGATCGCCCCGAAGGCGTTGGCGAAAAGCAGGATCACGGTGCCGAGAAAACTCGGCCAGATCACAGGGATGACCACGATGCGCCAATATTGCGCGGTGGTCGCGCCAAGCGTGGCGGCAGCTTCACCCCATTCCTTCTTCAAGCCATCGATTGCCGGCGTGATGATGACCACCATCAGCGGTATCTGGAAATAGACATAGGTCAGCGTCAGGCCCCAGAAGGACAGGATGTTGAAGCCGTGGGCATAGATGTTGAGGCCGAACACGGTGTTCAGGATCACCGTGGCAAGACCGAGCCGGCCGAGCGTGGCGAGGAAGGCGAAGGCCAGCGGCACGCCGGCGAAATTGGAGGCGACGCCGGAAAAAGTCAGGGTGGCCGAGCGTATCCAGTCCGGCAGCCCGCCGCGCACGATGGCGATGGCGATGGCCAGGCCCGCGAAAGCGCCGATCAGCGCCGAGGCCAGGCTTACCTTGATCGATATCCAGTAAGCGGCAACGATCGACGGCTGCGCCAGAGCGACAATGTTCTCGAGCGTGAATTCGCCGGCATCATTCTGGAACGCGCCCAGCATCAGATAGAGCGTGGGCAAAATCAGGAACATGATGGCGAAGATGAAGAACGGTGCGACGCCTAGCCATTGCGTCGGCAATCGCAATGCGCGTGCCTCCGCGGGCGGCGCGGTCTTGCCTGCGGCATCGTGATTGGAAAGCGAGAGATCGGTCATGCGCCGGCTACCGTCTTCGAGGGGGAACCGGGCGGCCGCGAAGCCGCCCGGTGGATTTCAACTGTTACTTGACGTTGGCACCGACAACGGAGTCCCAGTTCTTGGTGACGGCTTCCTTGGCCTTGCCCTGCTCGTCCAGCGTCGGGAACACCGCCGAAGCATAGGCTTCCGCCGGCGGCAGCTTGGCCAGCACGTCCGCCGGGATCTTGCCGTTCTTGGCGAGATCGTTGAAGCGGATCGGGTGGCAATAGCCCTTGAGCCAGCCGATCTGGCCTTCGTCTGAATAGAGGTATTCCATCCAGAGCTTGGCTGCGTTCGGATGCGGCGCATAGGCGCTGATCGCCTGCACATAGACGCCGGCGACGACGCCGGTCTTCGGCACGACGACGTCGACCGGCGGGTTGCCCTTCAGCGTGTCGCGGCCGGCGAGCGCGTTGTAGTCCCAGTTGATCAGGATCGGGGTCTGGCCCTGGGCGAGTGTCGCCGGCTTGCCGATGACCGGTACGAAGTTGCCGGCGGCATTGAGCTTCTTGAAGAAGTCGAGGCCGGCGGTGCCCGCGGCTTCGCCAGCCGCGGCTCCACTCGAAAGGCCAGCGGCATAGACCGCCTGGATGGCCTGGTTCGAAGCGCGCGGATCACCGGCGAGAGCCACCGAGTTGGCGAATTCCGGCTTCAGCAGATCGGCCCAGTCCTTCGGCGATTCCTTGACCAGATCCTTGTTCACCATCATCGCCAGAACGCCGTAGTAATCACCGTACCAGGCGCCGTCGGCATCCTTGGCGCTGTCGGGGATCGAGTCCCAGGTCGACACCTTGTAGGGCATCAGCAGGCCGTCGGCCTTGGCGGTCGGGCCGAAGGACAGGCCGACGTCGATGACGTCGGGCGCCTGCGGGCCCTTATTGTCCTTGTTGGCCTTGATCGCCTCGACCTCGTCGCCCGAACCGGCGTCGGGATTGAGCTCGTTGATGGTGATTTCCGGATATTTCGCCTTGAACCCGGCGATGACGTCGCCGTAACCGCACCAGTCATGCGGCAGCGCGATGGTGGTAAGCTGGCCTTCCGCCTTCGCGGCCTTGACGAGATCGTCCAGCGGAGCCGCGGACGAAATCACCGTCGACGCAAACAGCGCCGCGGCCGAAAGGGAAAGCACTTTCCCCGTGAATTTGAACATGTGTTCTCTCCGTTGAACTGACGCCGTTGGACGCCTGCGATGCGGTATCGTTTTCGTGTGACAGCCAGATGAAAGCTTTATGAAACCCCACCGCTGGCAGCACGAAAGTTAACTCCTTTTAATCGACTGTAGCAATTAGCCACCACTTAATTTTCCGGCTAATTACTTTTGCCTTGCACTTCACCCCTTTCCCCTTGGTTGCCCCTGATTTTCCAGATCAACTTTACCCTGAAAGCGGTATCACACCGTCCCGGCGATTGCATTTTCGAGCAGCGTCAGCGCTGCTTTCTTGGTCAGCTTGACCGGGTTGCCGCCGGCTGTCGGATCGACCACCGCCATATCGGCGATCAAGGCCTTGCGCTTCTTGTCCATGTCGAGCCCCTTGATCAGGCCTGGCAGCGCATGCGGCACCTTCAATTCCTTGCGAAGCTTGATGACAGCCTTGGCGAAGCCGTCGAAGCCGCCTCTTATGCCGCAATAGGCGGCGAGCCGCGCGATGCGGTCCTCGATCGCCTCGCGATTGAAGGCGAGCACATAGGGCATGAAAACCGCATTGGTCATGCCGTGATGGGTGTCGTAGAGCGCCCCGATGGGATGCGACAGCGAATGGATCGCCCCCAGCCCCTTCTGGAAGGCTGCCGCGCCCATCGCCGCGGCGCTCATCATGTTGGCGCGGGCGACCAGATCCCTGCCGTTGGCATAGGCCTTTGGCAGGTTCTCGAAGACAAGCCTGATGCCTTCCACGGCGATGCCGTCGGCCATCGGATGGTAGCCCGGCGCGCAATAAGCCTCGAGGCAATGGGCCAGCGCGTCCATGCCGGTGCCGGCGGTGATGAAGCCCGGCATGCCGACCGACAGTTCCGGATCGGCAATGACGATCGCCGGCAGCAGCTTCGGATGGAAGATGACCTTCTTGGTGTGGGTCGCCTCATTGGTGATGACGCCGGCGCGGCCGACTTCGGAGCCGGTGCCGGCGGTGGTCGGCACCGCTATGATCGGCGCGATCGCGTCCGAGTTGGCGCGTGTCCACCAGTCGCCGATGTCCTCGAAATCCCAGACCGGCCGCGTCTGTCCCGCCTGGAAGGCGATCAGCTTGCCAAGGTCGAGCGCCGAGCCGCCGCCGAAGGCAATGACGCCGTCATGCTTGCCCTTCTTGAACACCGCGATGCCGGCGGTGAGATTGGAATCGACCGGATTCGGCTTCACTTCGGAGAAAACGCCGTAGGGCACTTTTGCGTCATCGAGGATTTTCAGCGTCGAAGCGACGACCGGCAGTTTCGCCAGCCCCGGATCGGTGACGAAGAGCGGCCGCTTGATGCCGGTGGCGGCGAGCACCTCGGGCAATTCCTTGATGCGCCCGGCGCCGAAGCGAACGGTGGTGGGGTAGTTCCATTTGGAGATCAGCTTGGACATGTTTGTCTTTCAAAAAATCAGATGGCTTCGCGCAGGTGGAAGGATTTCGGCCGGGTCAGGTTGTCGTAGCCGATGGCGGACAAGCCGGCCCCCTTGCCGGTGTCCTTGACGCCGGTCCAGACCAGCGCCGGGTCGAGGTAGTCGCAGCGGTTCATGAACACCGTGCCGGTCTCGACGCGGTCGCCGATCGCCACCGCATGTTCGGTGTCGCGCGTCCAGATCGAGGCGGTCAGGCCGTAGGGGCTGTCGTTCATCAGCGCGATCGCCTCCTCGTCGTTGCGCACCTTCATGATGCCGACGATCGGGCCGAAACTTTCCTCGCGCATGACGCTCATCTGGTGGTCGACGCCGGTCAGCACCTCCGGCGCCAGATAGGGCGAGCCGGCCTTGTCTTGAGCCACCTTCATGTTGATATGCGCCTTGGCGCCCTTGCGCAGCGCCTCGGCCTTCTGCTCACGGATCAGGTCGGCGAAACGCGCCTGCGCCATCGGCCCCATCGTCGTCGCCTGTTCGAGCGGGTTGCCGACGACATAGTTCTTCGTCTCGGCGATGAAGGCTTCGACGAATTCGTCATAGACCTTCTCATGCACATAGACGCGCTCGATGCCGCAGCAGCACTGGCCGGAATTGTAGAAGGCGCCATCGACCAGATTGGCGACTGCATGGTCAATCTTGGCGTCGGGCAGCACATAGGCAGGATCCTTGCCGCCAAGCTCCAACCCGAGCGTCATGAAGGTGCCGGCCGCTGCCTTTTCGATGGCGCGGCCGCCGGCGACCGAGCCGGTGAAATTGACGTGGTCGATCTTGCCCGCGCCAAGCAATTTTTCTGTCTGCGCGTGGTTCAGCACGATGTTCTGGAACACGCCCTTGGGCAGGCCGGCTTTGTCGAAAGCTTGTTGGAAACGCTCGCCGACAAGCAGAGTCTGCGCGGCGTGTTTGAGGATGACGGTGTTGCCGGCCATCAGCGCCGGCACGATCGTGTTGACCGCGGTGAGGTAAGGGTAGTTCCAAGGCGCGATCACCATGACCACGCCGAGCGGATCCTTCTTCACATAGCGGCGGAACCCGTCCTTCGGATTGGAAGCCGGGACCGATTTCAGCGCCGCCTCGGCGATCTCGACCATATAGCTGGTGCGTTCCTTGACGCCGCCGAACTCGCCGCCATAGCGCACCGGACGCCCCATCTGCCAGGCAATCTCCGGCACGATTTCGTCGGTCATGGCGACCAGCGTTTCGAGCATCGCCAGCATGTACTTGCCGCGCTCGACGATCGGCGTCCCGGCCCACTTCTCCTGCGCCGCTTTGGCGCGCTCGACAGCGGCATTGACCGCCTGGTCAGTGGCGATCGGACGCTCGGCATAGACCGAACCATCGATAGGGGATTTGAGTTTCACGATTTCCAAGAAGATGTCTCCATATCGAAAGGCAAAGCGTCAGCAGGCAAGGGCGCGAACATGCCCCGCTCTCGCATAATCCAGTATCGACTGATCGCGCGTCACGAGCGTCAGATCGAACGCCCGTGCCGTCGCGATCAATATTCTATCTGCCGGATCGCCGTGAAGCGATCCGGGCAAGAAGGACGATTCAATCAATAAGCCCGGCGAAAGAGCCTCTACCTTGATGCCTGGCGTGGCGATCACTTCCCCAAAAATGCTTGTTGGCGACTTTGCTGCCGCCAATCGGCCGTTGGCGCTCAGCAGGCCCAATTCCCAGGCCGATATGGGGGAAACCCGGATCTTCTCGTCAACAGCCGCGGCGGTATTGATCGCAGTCTTGGCTTCCGGCCTGATCGGCTCGTTCAGCGCTATCCATATGATCGCGCACGTGTCGAGCAGCAGCCTATGCGTCACGGCTGCACATCAGGCTCAAAAGCCGGCCTGGTGTAATCATGCCCTGGGCAAAGCGTAACCTTGCCTGTCCATATGCCGAAAAGCGGATGGTCGATATTTTCCCGTGGAAGTTCGTAGCTGGCCTGCGCTGGCTCCGCCATTTCCGGAGGAGTCTTGTCCATGGTAGCCATGTTCGGCTTTCGATAGCCCTCGGGCCATCCCTCCAGTTTAAAATCCACGCGTTCGTTCGCAAGGTCGACATGGGACGCCCGATAGTTTGCGCGCAACCAGGCGCGCGCCTGGCTGTGCCCGCTCGGGCTGTTCGCCCACCATTCCTGCCGCTGTCGCGCCGACGGTGGCAAGCGGCCGCCTATTACTTGCTCGATCTCCGCGAAGCTCATGGACATACGGCCTTGGCCCGAGAACAGAAGATGCTCGAAAAGCGGATGGTATTTGGTTCCGTCGGTCATTGTACAAATTTAGTCCAATCCGCGTTTCCGATCAAGGTAAGGATAGTAATATACTATCTTCTAGTATCGCTCGAACCCACGATGCAGTTCCCAATCCGTAATGCGGCGGTCGTATTCGAACTGCTCCCATTTAGCGGTGTGGACGTAGTGTTCGAGCACGTCCTCGCCGAGCGCCTGTTTCAGCATCTTGGACTTGGCCAGCGTGTCGGTGGCGTCGCGCAGCGTCTTCGGGATCTCCGGCAGGCGCGAGGCCTGATAGGCGTCGCCGACGAAGGGCTTCTGCAGCTCCAGCTTCTCGTCGATGCCGGCAAGGCCGGCGGCGATCAACGCCGCGAAGGCGAGATAGGGGTTCAAGTCGGCGCCGCCGATGCGGCACTCCATGCGGATGCCCTTGGTGCCCTCGCCGCACAGGCGGAAGCCGGCGGTGCGGTTATCTTCGCTCCACATGATCTTGGTCGGCGCGAACGTGCCGGCCTGGAAGCGCTTGTAGGAATTGATGTAGGGCGCCAGGAACCAGGTGAACTCCTTGGCGTATTTGAGTTGACCCGCCGCCCACTGCTGGCCGAGGCTCGATAGCGTCCAGTCGGCTTGTCTGTCGAAGAAAAGCGGCGTCTTGCCGTCGGCGCTCCAGAGCGAATTGTGGATGTGGCTGGAATTGCCGGCGAGCCCGTAATTGTACTTGGCCATGAAGGAAATCGCCTTGCCTTCGGATTCGGCGATCTCCTTGGCGCCATTCTTCAGGATGACGTGGCGATCGGCCATGTCGAGGGCCTCGGCATAGCGCACATTGATCTCTTCCTGACCCGGCCCCCACTCGCCCTTCGAGTTCTCGATCGGGATGCCTGCCGCTTCCATTTCGTTGCGAAGCCGTCGCATGACGCCTTCTTCCTTGGTGGTGATGCCGATCTGATAGTCGCCGATATAGGGCGAGGCGGTGTCGAGGCCCTGCCAGTGCTTCTTGCGGGCGGAATCGTAGGTCTCGCTGAAGAGGTAGAATTCGAGTTCGGAGGCGAAATAGCCGATATAGCCCCGCTCCGTCAGCCGCTTGACCTGCTTCTTCAGGATGGCGCGCGGGGAATGCGGCAGGTCGTCATGGGTGTGGTGATCGAGCACGTCGCAGATCACGAGCGCCGTCTTTTCCAGCCACGGAATGCGCCGCAGCGTCGCGAGGTCGGGCTTCATGACGAAATCGCCATAGCCCTTCGACCAGCTTGCCGCCTTGTAGCCGGGCACCGGCTCCATATCGATGTCGGCGGCCAGGAGATAGTTGCAGCCATGCGTCTCGTCATGCGCGGAATCCACGAAGTACTGGGCCAGGAACCGTTTTCCCGCCAGCCGTCCCTGCATATCGACGATGCAGGCCAGCACCGTGTCGATCTCCCCGCCGGAAACCGCTTTCTTCAACTGATCGAACGAGAAATTTCCGGCCATTCCTTTGGCGCTCCAGTGCTTGTCATTTTGGGCTTGTCGATTTCGAAGGGTCGAAGCCATGGCCGGCGATGCGCCGGCCATGGCTGTGAGATGCTGGCCTCAGTGGCCGGTTTCGCCGACGGCCTGCTCAGCCGCCTTGATCGCCGCTTGGCGCGCCGCGATGATGTCGCCGAGCGGCGGACCCTGGAAGCGGTTGCGCTCGAAGGCAAACCAGACGATCGCGGTCAGGATGAAGAAGCCGACGGTGATGTAGAGCGCCCAGTCGTTCGGCGGCTGGATGCCAATGACGAAGATCAGGATCATCGACACGATCGACAGGACCGCAAACAGCATGAACACGCCGCGCCCCATGTTCCACGGTCCCATCTTGTCCCATTTGGGCGTGCCCCAGGCCAGCATGCCGAGCACGATCGGCACGGTGAAGGACAGGAACAGGAAGATGACGGTGCAGGACACCACGATGGTGTAGGCCGAGGTGCCGGCGACCGAAACCAGCGTCGAACCCCAGACGAACAGCACCGACAGGATCGATGCCGTCCAGATCGCGGCCACCGGCGTGCGGTAGGTCGGGCTGACCTTGGCCAGTGCCGACGAACCCGGCAGGCCGCCGTCACGCGAGAAGGCGAAGATCATGCGCGAGGCTGAGGTGACGGTGGCGAGGCCGCACAGCAGCTGAGCGATGAACACGACGAGATAGACGAACTCCTTGAGGCCAGGGCTGACGCGCTGGTCGAAGGCCCAGAAGAACACGTTCCAACCTTGCTTGGCGGCATCGTCCATGTTCGGGATCATCAGCACGAAGGCGGCCAGGAACAGATAGCCGAAGACCGCCGACCAGATCACCGACATGACCATGGCGCGCGGCACCGAGCTGGCCGCCTTGATGGTCTCCTCGGACGTATGCGCCGAGGCGTCGTAACCGGTGATGGTATAGATCGGCAGCAGGAGGCCGAGCGCGAACACCCAGGCATTCGAAACCGACGGCCAGACGCCGCCTCCGGCATCGCCGGAGTAGTTATGGAAGGTGAACAGCCGGCTGAAATCCCAGGTTTCGGCGGAAAGCAGGCAGACCACTGCGATCAGGATCGAGCCGAAGAAGATGAGGTAGCCCGAGAAGTCGGTGAGCTTGGCCGTCAGCTTGATGCCGAGATGGTTGATGAGCGCCTGGGCGCCGGTGATGATGACCAGAAAGATCATCTGGTTGGTCAGCGTGCCTTCGATGCCGAGCGCCGGTCCGAAGGCACCGATGAAGAATGTCCAGGTGCCGACATTGATGGCGCCGAGCACGGTGATCAGGCCGAGCAGGTTGAGCCAGGCCGTGACCCAGCCGGTGCCGCGGTTGCCCAGGATCGAGCCCCAATGATAGAGCCCGCCGGCCGTCGGATAGGCCGAGCTGATCTGCGACATGGCGACGGCGAACGTCAACGAGACGAAGCAGCCGACCAGCCAGCCGATGCCGATGCCGATGCCGCCGGCGCCCGACGTTGCCTGCGCCAGCGAATTGATGCCGCCCGACAGGATGCAGATGATGGAGAAGGAAACGGCGAAGTTCGAAAAGCGGCTGAGGCGCCGCTCCAGTTCCTGGGCGTAGCCCATGCTGTGGAGGACCTTGACGTCCTCCGCCTTGTCAACTTCGGTATATCCAGGTGCTGCCATTTTTAGTCCCCTTGCGTTCTCAGCTAGCCGATTGAACTGACTTTCCCGTTGCGTGTTCCCTGGCGCCTCTGGTCTCCTCGGGCTCCAGATCCGAAAAGATGCCTGTGAGCAAATCCGCCCATTTCCGCTGCCCGGTCTCGCCGGAGATTTCATCGTTGCGGATTTCGATCATCGCGCAGGGCAGCCCGCGCGGGCGCGCATGGCGTTCCAGCGTGAAATAGACGCGGTCGGCCGGCGAATAGGGTTCGTTGACGCCGACGGTGATGCCGGCAAGGTGCCGCAGCGCCGATATCAGCGGCGCTGCCAGCCGGCGGTCGTCATCGTGGATGATGCCGATATGCCAGGGCCGGTCTCGGCCTTTGTAGATCGGCGTGAAGGAATGCACCGATACCAGCCGCGTCTCCTGGCCGCGCGCCAGCCTGTCTTCGACAATATGCTCGATGGCGTTATGAAACGGCTGCCAGGACAGGGCGACCCGCGCCGCGCGCTGCTTTTCCGACAGGCCGGTGTTGCCCGGTATGGCTGTGGTTTCGCTGACCGGCGGCACCAGGTCCGGCGCGTCAAGCGGCCGGTTGCAGTCGATGACGAGACGCGAAATGCAGGTTTCGACCAGCGTCGCATCGAGCGCCTGCGCCATGCGCAACGCAACCGGCAGCGCGCCCGGGTCCCAGGCGATGTGACGCGACAGGTCCTCGGCGGTGAGGCCGAGCGTGCCGAATTCGGCGGGCACGAAATTGGAGGCGTGGTCGCAGGTGAGCACGAAGGGGCTCGATCCGCCCGGGTTGGTCACCCTTACGGCATCAGGCGATGCAAGGCTGGCGGGCCGTGCTTTCTCCATAGTCTGCGGTCCCCGGGGAGCGCTGTATCGTATGTTACGTATTTTGCCTCATTGCGTCCCTATGGATGATTTCATACAGTTTGCCCGGCTTTGTCAAATGCGATTTGGGGAAAACACCGTCGGCCGGGCCATGGGTGGGAAAAGATGATTTCCAGTATTGCCGAACTGATAGCCGACCGCATCGGCACGATGCCGGCCGGCGAGCGGCGAGCGGCCCAGACGCTGATAGCGAGCTATCCGATGATCGGTCTGAAGACTGTCGCCGAATTCTCGTCCGCGGCCGGCGTGTCCTCGCCGACGATCCTGCGTTTCGTCGCAAGGCTCGGCTTCCAGAACTATCCGGAGTTCCAGTCGAGCCTGCAGGACGAACTGGCGGCGCAATTGCAGTCCCCTGCGACCCGCACGCTCAATCCGCCCTTGCCCGGCGGCACGGCGTCGCCGATGCTGGAGGCAACGCTCGACAATATGCGCGAGACGTTCCGGCACCTGTCCGACCAGCAACTTGCCGACATCGCGTCCCGCCTCGCCGAGCGTCGCGGCAAGACATTCCTGATCGGCGGCCGCTTCACCGATCCGCTGGCGCGCTACATGGCCGCCCACCTCGCCATCATCCAGCCTGACGTCATTCACCTCGCCGGCCAGGAAAGCATGTGGCGCGACAGGCTGATCGATATCGGCAAGCGCGACGTGCTGGTCATTTTCGACATCAGGCGCTACCAGGACAGCCTCATCCGCTTCGCCGAGAAGGCGCATCAGCGTGGCGTGCAGAT
The DNA here is from genome assembly GCF_020165765.1 of Mesorhizobium sp. B264B1B. NCBI lineage: Bacteria > Pseudomonadati > Pseudomonadota > Alphaproteobacteria > Hyphomicrobiales > Phyllobacteriaceae > Mesorhizobium > Mesorhizobium sp. B264B1B. The sequence continues at coordinate 216,795 of NZ_JAIUIS010000009.1, read as the reverse complement.
CGTGTTGTTCACCGACCAGTGGCTGTCGCCGATCGCCCGCTTCGCCCGTCACGTCATCGCCGGGCGAACCGCCGTGCCTTCGGCGTGGGACTCCTCGGCGGCGCTCTTCGTCGTCGCCGAAACGCTGATCGGTGCCGTCACAAGGCAACTCGAGGCCGACGGCGCCCGGCGCATCCGCGAGATGGAAGGCCTGCGTTGATGCAGCCCCGGGATACGTCTGGAACGATTTCGGTCCGAAACTGGCGTCGGGGCCGCATAGCCAGCGTTGTAATCTCGAAAGCCCGGCTCGAAGTGAACTAAAAAATCAAAACGGCACGAACACCGGCAACCTTACGCATATTTAATGTGCGCGGGCACTGAAGAATTGTCATAAAGGCACGATATCGGGGGCTTGCTTCTTGCCTTAGAATAGCCCCGCCGCGTCTGCTTATTTCGGGAAACCGGTGGACGGAAGGATTGTTTTGCCAACCGGAGTGCCGATGGCCGCCTGGAAACAGATACTTTTCGCCCTTGTGGTGCTGGTGGTGGCGGCTGCCGCCTGGCTGCGCTTTTTTCCGGGCGCGCCGGACGTGCTGGCGCGCTGGGGAATAGACTGGGCCTACGCGGCACCGCCTCCGGCTGAAACCGGCGCCGGCACGAAATCCGCTGGCGGCGGCGAGCGAGCCCGTCAGGTCAACGTCGTCGTCGTGCCCGCCATTTCCGCGACCATAAACGACCGGCTTCAGGCCATCGGCACCGGCCGCGCCAATGCGTCGGTGACGGTCAATCCCTACTCCTCCGGCCGTCTCGCCGAATTGCTGGTTTCGTCCGGCACCCATGTCGACAAGGGACAGGTCATCGCGACCCTCGATTCCGAGACCGAAGTGATCGCCCAGGACCGTGCCCGGCTCGCGCTTCAGGACGCACAGGCCAAGCTCGACCGGGTCAGGTCGCTGCGCGCCTCCAATGCGGCGACACCGGTCGCCGTCGCCGATGCCGAAGTGGTGCTGGCCGGTGCCAAGCTGGCGCTACAGGATGCGGAACTGGCACTGCACCGCCGGTCTGTTCTCGCCCCGATCTCCGGCACGGTCGGGATCCTGCCGATCTCCGCCGGCAATTATGTGACCAACCAGTCGGCGATCGCCACGCTCGACGACCGTTCCTCGATCCTTGTCGATTTCCTGGTGCCGGAACGCTTCGCGGCCGCCGTCAAGATCGGCGCGCAATTGTCGGCGACGCCGATCGCCAATCCCGGCAACAGCTATACCGGCACGGTTTCGGCCATCGACAACCACATCGACGAGAACAGCCGTACGCTTCTGGTCAAGGCGACGATCGCCAACCCGGCCGATTCGCTGCGCGCCGGCATGTCGTTCGCCATCACCATGAAATTCCCCGGCGAGACCTATCCCGCCGTCAGCCCGCTGGCGATCCTGTGGGGCTCGGAGGGCGCTTACGTCTGGGCGGTCGAGAACGGCAAGGCCAAGCGGGTGCCGGTGCGCATCATCCAGCGCAACACCGAAACCGTGTTGATCGACGCGGAACTGGACAGTGGCGACATGGTGGTGACCGAAGGCACCCAGAGCGTCAGCGAGGGAGGCGAAGTCCGCATCGCCCGCGGAGAGCAGCGCGCCGCGAACGCGGCCGAAGGCTCATGACCGGAGCCGTCAACGCCGCCAGCGAGACCGGCTTTACCGCCCTGTTCATCCGCAGGCCGGTCATGGCCTTGGTGCTGAATGTCCTCATCGCGGTCGCCGGCCTCGCCGCCTTCTATGGCGTCGAGATCCGCGAACTGCCTGATGTCGACCGCGCCGTCGTCACCGTTTCCACGACTTTCGAAGGCGCGGCGGCCGAAACGGTCGATCGCGAACTGACCGACACGATCGAGGGAGCTGTTGCCCGCGTTTCCGGCGTCAAGTCGATCTCTTCGACCTCCTCCTTCGGCTCGAGCCGCGTCACCATCGAATTCAACGACGGCGTCGACCTCAATGTCGGGGCCTCGGATGTGCGGGATGCCGTCGGCCGCGTCGCCAACCAGATGCCGGAGACGGCCGATCCGCCGCGCATCGTCAAGGCCGACGCCAACTCCGACCCCGTGATGCGCCTGGCCGTCACCTCCGACACCATGTCGGTGCAGGACATGACCGTCGTGGTCCAGGACCAGATCGAGGACGAACTGGCCGCCGTCCCAGGCGTCGCGGACGTCCAGGTCTATGGCGACCGCGACAAGATCTTCCGCATCGACGTCGATCAGAACAAGCTCGCCAGCCTGGGCTTCACCGTCGCCGACCTCAGGACCGCCCTTGCCTCGGTCGCCTTCGATTCACCCGCCGGCTCGATCACCACGACCAATCAGGACCTGATCGTTCGCACCACCGCCGATGTGACGACGCCGGAAGAATTCGAGAACATCATCATTGGCGGCACGACGCGCATCCGCGATGTCGCCACCGTCACGCTCGGCCCTGACATCGGCCAGACCACGTTGCGTTCGGACGGCAAGACCGGCATCGGCATCGGCATCATCCGCCAGGCGGAATCGAACACGCTGGACATCTCCACCGGCGTCAAGGCCGCGGTCGAGAAATTGCAGGCAAACCTGCCGCAAGGCATGTCGATCAAGGTCACAAGCGACGACGCGGTGTTCGTCAACGGCGCCGTGCACGAGGTGGAGATCGCGCTCGCGCTTTCCGTCTCCATCGTTCTGGTCGTCATCTATGCCTTTCTTCTCGACTGGCGCGCCACGCTCATTCCGGGCCTGTCGATGCCCGTCGCCATGATCGGCACCATTGCCGCAATCTATCTCGCTGGTTTCTCGATCAACATCCTGACGCTGCTGGCCCTGGTGCTGGCGACGGGGCTTGTCGTCGATGACGCGATCGTCGTTTTGGAAAACATCGTGCGGCGGCGCAATCAAGGCATGGGGCCGCGTGCCGCTGCCGTGCTCGGCGCACAGGAGGTGTTCTTCGCCGTCATCGCCACCACGCTGACGCTGGTTGCCGTCTTCGTGCCGATCTCCTTCCTGCCGGGCCAGACCGGCGGCCTGTTCCGCGAATTCGGCTTCGTGCTCGCCATGTCGGTGCTGTTGTCCTGCGTGGTCGCGCTGACGCTTTGCCCCATGCTTGCCTCGCGCATGCTGTCCGGTGCCGCCCTCCACCACGAGGGCGGCAACGGCGTCGGCGCACGCATCGGCGGCGCGCTGAACGCGGCCTATCGGCGCAGCCTGCATGTCTGCCTCGATGCGCCGTGGATCGTGGTGCTGGTGGCGCTGCTGTTCGCCGGCACCGCATTCGCGCTGTTCGGCACCATCCGCCAGGAATTGACGCCGACCGAGGATCGCGCGGTCGTGCTGCTTCGCATCAGCGCCCCGCAAGGCGTCAGCCTCGACTACACGACGCAGCAGATGCAGAAGATCGAAAAGCTGATCCAGCCGCTGCGCGATTCCGGCGAAATCGTCAGCACTTTCGAGAGTGCTGGCCAGAACGGCGCCTATAATTCAGGCTTCATGGTGATGACGCTGGCGCCGTGGGACGAGCGCAGCCGCAGCCAGCAGGAGATCATGGCCGAGATCAGCCAGCTCACCCGCCAGGTGCCCAGCGTGCGCATCTTCCCGGTGCAGCCCAACAGCCTCGGCATCCGTGGCGCCGGCAACGGCCTGCAGTTTGCGCTGGTCGGCAACGACCGCAAGGCGCTCGGCGACGCGGCCGTCAAGATCATCGCCGAGATGCAGAAGGATCCGCGTTTCCAGACGCCACGCCTTTCCATCGACCCAACGCAACCGCAGCTTTCCGTTGCCATCGACCGCGAGCGCGCCTCCGATCTCGGCATCGACATCACAGGACTGGCCAACACCATGCAGGCCATGCTCGACGGCAACGACGTCGTCGATGTCTACATCGCCGACCGCAGCTACGGGGTGAAGCTGGTTTCGACCACCAACCCGATCAACGATCCGACGGACCTGGAGAACGTCTTCCTGAAGACGGCTGACGGCCGTTTCGTGCCGATGTCGACCATAGCCACGCTGACCGAGCGTGCCGTGCCGCCCTCGCTGTCGCGCGAGCAGCAGCAGCCGTCGGTGGCGATCACGTCCAACCTCGGCGGCGATTTCGCGCTCGGCTCGGCCCTTACGCGCGCCGAGGAGATCGCAACGCCGCTTCTGCCGCCGGGCAGCCGCATCGTGCCGTTGGCCGAGGCGGCGACGCTGGGTGAGACCAACAGCGCCATGGTCACCATCTTCGGTTTTGCCCTGGTCATCATCCTGCTGGTGCTTGCCGCGCAATTCGAGAGCTTCGTCAGCGCCATCATCATCATGGCGACAGTGCCGCTCGGCCTCGCCTGCGCCATCTTCGCGCTTCTGCTCTCGGGCACCAGCCTCAACGCCTACAGCCAGATAGGTCTGGTGCTGCTGGTCGGCGTCATGGCCAAGAACGGCATCCTGATCGTCGAATTCGCAAACCAGCTGCGCGATCGCGGACTGGGCGTGCGCGAGGCGATCGAACAGGCCTCGACCATTCGCTTGCGCCCGGTGATGATGACAATGATCTGCACCGTGCTCGGCGGCGTGCCGCTGGTGCTGGCGGCGGGCGCCGGCGCCGAGGCCCGTATCGCGCTCGGCTGGGTGATCGTCGGCGGACTGGGGCTGGCCACCGTCTCGACGCTGTTCCTGACCCCCGTCGCCTATCTCTTGCTCGGCCGCTTCGTCACGCCGAAGACCCACGAGGAGGCGCGGCTGAAGCGCGAACTCGAGGAAGCCGCCTACACCGATGTGGAGCCGGCTGAATAGGGAAATTCCAGGAGACCGTGTAGCGGGTCCGGAATTTTCGTGGGGAAACAGCCTGCTATTTCAAGAGACGGCCCTCGATCGACCAGCGCGCGGCGAGGAAATTCAGCACCGCCGCCACAACCACCCCGCCGATCTTTGCCGGCCACACGCCGACGACGCCGGCGAACAGCGCGATCGCAAGGCTGGAGACACCAAGCGAAATCAGCGCGCCGAGCGAGGCGAAGCGAAGAAAGGCATGATGCAGCCGGATGGTCGGATCGCGCTCGAACGACCAGAAGCCGTTGGCCGCGAAGGAGAAGGTGACGGCAATGAACCAGGACGCAACGTTGGCGGGCAGCGGCGGCACGTGCAGCTTGAGCAGCAGAAAGAAACCGGCAAGGTCGATGGCCGTGTTCACCAGGCCGACAATGGCGAAGCGGATAATCTTGTTGCCGGTCGAACGCCGGGACTGATCGGCACTCATGCTGTGCCGTCCATGATGCCGACACGCGCGCGAGCCAGGTTTGCGCCGAAATGATCGGAGGCGAGAACCGCGAATTCGACTTCGCGCACATCTTGCATCGGGTCGCGTGCACGCAACGTCTCGTCGACATGCCCGGGATGGCACATGAACAGTCCCTCTTCCGGCAGGCTTTCAACGGCGGTTTGCAGGGCGGGCGCGAACTTTTCCGGCTGCCGCCAGTCATAGATGCCGGCGAGCGGCGCCCTCACGGTGAAGCCGGCGCGCCGCATGGATCGGTTGAAACCAGTTGCCAGGGCGGCGATCGCCGCAATTTTCGATGCCGCCGCTCCGCTGCCGGCCAGTGCCGGCGCGCCGCGCAGCCACGGTCTGCCGGCATCTCCGGCGAAACGCCCCCGCAGCCATTTGCGCACGACAGGCAGGAAATGCACATGCTGGTGGCCGTCGATGAAATCGGGCCGGCGCCCGAGCGCCTCGACGAAGCGGCCAAATTGGGCGTCGAGCTCGGCATGGACGTCGCAGGTCTCGATGCTGCCGCGCAGGATCGGCAATGCCAGCGAGCGGAGCGGCGGCAGCCGGCCTTCCGGTGCCAGGCTCGACGGGCCGGTCACGGCCGGCTGGTCCGTCAAGGTCAGATGCAGGCCGACGGCGACCCGGCCGCACAGCGGCTTGATGCGTTCCGCCTCCCCCGGCCATTCCGCGAAACCGGTCATGCAACCGGTGCCCGTAAGCCGCCCGCGATCGAGCAGGTCGAGGATCGCCGCCGAGACGCCGGGCGCCAGGCCGTAATCGTCGGCGATCAGGCGGATGCCGCGCATCATGCCCCGGGAACGCCCGGCGCCGACCTGGCGGGAACATCGCTGCGCACGATATCGCGCACGATGTAGACCGGGCGATCCTTGCTTTCGCTGAGGGTGACCCAGACATATTCACCGATCAGCCCGAGAAGTGTCAGGTTGAGGCCGCCGAGCAACACTACGGCGACCAGCAGGCTCGGATAGCCTGGAACGGCAATGCCATAGAACAGCACCTCGAAGAGCACTTTCGCGCCGTAGACCGCGCCGGCAAACGCCGCAAGCAGTCCGCTGAGGCTGATCAGGCGCAGCGGAATCACCGAAAAGGACGTAAACCCCTCTAACGAAAAGGCGATCAGGTTGAGCCGGCTCCATTTCGACTTGCCGCTGGCACGGTTTTCCGGCGAATAGGATATGGCCTTCTGGCGGAAGCCGGCCCAGGCGAACAGGCCCTTGTTGAAGCGCCTTTTGTCGCGCAGGCTGGTCAATGCGCGCGCCACGGTGCCGCGCATGACGCGAAAGTCGCCTGCATTCTCGGGAATATCGAACCGCTGGCTGCTGTTGATCAGGCTGTAGAACAGTTTCGCCAACTGGCTGCGCCGCCAGCTTGCCCCGCGCCGGTCGTTCTGCGCGTAGACGACGTCGACGTCCGGATTCTCAGCCAGCTCGACGATCATCTTCAGGCTGGTCTCCAGGGAGTGCTGCAGATCCGCGTCCATGACAAGCACCATGTCGCCCCGCGAGTGGTCGAGGCCGGCGAGCACGGCGACCTCCTTGCCGAAATTGCGGCTGAGGCGCACGATTTCCCAGGATCCCGAAAGTGCCTGCGAAAACCGCCCGGCGCTATCGTCCCGGCTGCCGTCGTCGACCAGGATCTTGTGGACTTGCATGCCGAAGCGGCTCGACACCGCCGCCTCGAGCGCGTCGAGCAATGCCGCGAAAGCCGTCGCCGATTGCGCCTCGTTGAAGAACGGCGCCACGATATCGAGTCTCGGGCGCATCTCAGCCATGGGCGACAGGCTCCGCATTCACCAATTTTTGTCGCGCCTTGGCCCAGAACCACCATATCAGGAAGCAGGCGATGAAAGTGACCGTGATCGGCCGAAACCAGGGATAGAGAAAGTCATGCATGTGGCGCTCGACACCGGTCAAACCTGTCAGGAATAAAGTCATGGACAGCACGCAGGCCAGGACGCCACCTTTTTCTTCGCGCCACAACAGGGCAATGGCAAGGCCGGCGGGTACCGCGATCATCGCATAGGTGTTGGGCTCGACGCGCGGGTTGAAGACGCACATGTAGAAGGCGGCCGCCAGGAAGATCGCGAGTCCGGCCGCTCCTTGTTCGAGCTTGCGGTCGAACCAGAGCACGATCGAGAGCGTCAGCAGGCCGATCACGACGCGCACCGCCGTGGCAGCCGAATCCGGAACGGGCAGCCCCATCTCGATAAAGGGCGCGGTGAAATCGGTAGGAACAAAATGGCTGGTCTTGTCGACGGCCATCGACGTCAGCATGCGGGCGAAATCGCCATACTGCTCGTTCAGGTAGCCGGCGGGAGCGAAAGCGTAGGGGATGGCGAGCACGAACAGCACCGCGAGCACCAGCACCGGTATCAGCCGCGGGCGCAACGCCCCCACCAACAGCAGCATGATGATCGCGGTCGGCTTGGCCGTTATGGCAAGCGAGGCCCAGAAAAAGGTCTCCGCACGCCGTCCTTCCAGTGCCGACAGGGTCAAGAGCCAGCAGGCGCCGGTCAGCAGGATTGTCGCCTGGCCGTTGCGAATGGCGCCCAGTGTCATCGGCAAAGCGAGAAAGAGGCCGAAGGAAAGCAGCCAGGTCTGCTCCTGTCCGCCCAGCTTGCGCACCTGCCGCGCCGCGGCAAGGGTGAGAACGGCGAAACCGAGGGCATGCCAGACCAGCCCGCCAAGATGCGGTCCCAGATTCAAGAACGGAATATAGAGCGCGGCGAAGGCGGGCGTGTAAAGGTATCCCATCTCGGACTCGAGGTCGTAGAGCGGCCGGCCGGCGAGAAACTCCACACTGCCATATCTGTAGGCGTGCAATACGGTGCGCGCATCGGGCGACCACAGGACCAGGCCAAGCACGACCGCGAATGCCCCGATCCACAGGCCAAGCCCCAGGCGGTCGAAAACCGGTTTGGAAATCCTCACCAAGCACCCCACACCAATCCGGAACAGGCCCGGTCCGGCACTGTCCCAGCGTTCATTGGCGGCGGCATATCACGGACAAAGCGGGGTGGCATAGGGGGATCGAACGGCGCGGCCGCCGATGACATTGAACGATCGCAGCCAACAAACCACCCTCTTTCCGGCCCTCGAAGGTTATAGCAGCTGTGCTCTCGATGAACCGGAATGCAGCTCAACCGCACACCCCCTGCCTTACGGCCGAATGAACACCTTGCCATTGGGCCTGGCCAGTTCCGCCGGCACGCGCGCCATCGCCTCGGCCAGCGGCACCACAGCCGTCACGTCGGTCGTCCAGCGCCCGTCGGAAAAGCGCTTCTGCGCCTCGAGGATCGCAGGACCGCGGCGATCCTTATGCTGCCGCATCCATTCGCTCAGCCAGAAGCCCTCTATGTGCTTGTGCTGGAAAATCAGCTGGCCGGGTTCGCGGATGATCGTGGCCTCGGGATCGAGCCGTCCATAGATGATCCAGCGCGAGCGCTTCGGCATGGCGTTGAAGATGGCCGAGGCCAGTGGCCCGGTCACCGCATCGAGAAAGATGCGCGGCTGTTCGGCCTTTATCACCTCGCGCAGCGAGGCTTCGAAATCGGGCGACTTCTCGTTGAGCACATGGGCGGCGCCGATTTCCTTCAGCAGCGCGATCTGCTCGTCGCGGCGCACGGTGACGATAGGCCGGAATCCTTCCTCACTGGCCAGCCCGATGATCAGCTTGCAGAGCTGGCTGGCGCCGGCGGTCATGATGAAGGCCCTTTCGCCTTCTCGGCTGACGATGTCGAACATGGCGAGCGCGGTAAGCGGATTGACGATCATGGCAGCCCCATCCTCGTCGCGCACGGTGTCGAGGAGCGGAATGCAGGCGGCGGCTTCGGCAACGGCATAGTCGGCCCATGAGCCCCAATTGGAGAGCCCGGTGGCGAAGGCAACGCGCTTGCCGACGAGGCTCTTGGGATAGGGCTCGTCGCCGCCGGCAACGACCACGCCGACGCCTTCGAAGCCGGCCGGCCGGCCCTTGAGCCGCGGCTGGCCGTACTGGCCCTTGATGAAGGCGACATCGGACGGATTGATCGACGCAAGGCTGACCTTGATCAGCACTTGCGTCGGCCCAGGTGCCGGCACTGCGATACTGCCTGGCTTGAGATAGGGCTCCATCGCCTCCAGCACGCTGCCGCTCGGCGCCCTGGTGTAGCCGTCGCCGACCAGGAGCAGGGCCTTCATTTCGGAGGGTATGGCCATTGGTGGCTGCTCCTTGGTTGTCGACGCAAGACGATGAGATGCCGGCCGGCTCAAACCTTTTCCTGCGTGTATTTCCTCAATTCAGCCCGCGCCACCTGGCGGCGATGCACGGCATCCGGCCCGTCGGCGAGGCGCAGCGTTCTGAGATGCGTCCACGAGCGCGCCAGCGGCGTGTCCTGGCTGATGCCTTGCGCGCCGAACATCTGCACCGCCTCGTCGGTGACCTTCAGAGCCATGCGTGGCGCGACCACCTTGATCTGGCTGATCCAGGGCGCGGCGGCGCGCGCGTCGCCCTGGTCGATCATCCACGCCGCCTTGAGGCAGAGCAGGCGGGCCATCTCGATCTCCATGCGGCATTCGGCGATGATGTCGAAATTGGCGCCGAGTTTCGCCAATGGCTGGCCGAACGCTTCCCGGCGGACCGAACGCTGGCACAGCAGCTCCAGCGCCATCTCGGCCTGGCCGATGGCCCGCATGCAGTGATGGATGCGGCCGGGGCCGAGGCGGCCTTGCGCGATCTCGAAACCCCTGCCCTCGCCGAGGATCAGGTTCGACGCCGGCACCAGCACATTGTCGAAGCGAAGATGCATGTGGCCGTGCGGCGCGTCGTCGTCGCCATAGACCTGCATCGGGCGCAGCTTGTTGACACCCTTGGTGTCCGCCGGCACGAGGATCATCGAATGCCGCCTGTGCTTCGGCTCTCCATCGGAGGTCTTCACCATGACGATATAGATGGCGCAGCGGGGATCGCCGGCACCAGAGGCCCACCATTTCTCGCCGTTCAGCACATAGCCGTCGCCGCGCCGTTCGCAGCGCATCGAAATGTTGGTGGCATCCGACGAGGCTACGTCCGGCTCGGTCATCAGATAGGCCGAGCGGATCTTTCCGTCGAGAAGCGGCTCCAGCCAAGCCTTCTTGTGCTCCGCCGAGCCGTAGCGCTCCAGCACCTCCATGTTGCCGGTGTCGGGCGCCGAGCAGTTGAAGGTCTCGGCACCGAGATGCGCCTTGCCCATCTCCTCGGCCAGATAGGCGTATTCGACGGTGGAAAGACCGTAGCCGCGTTCCGAGCCGGTCAGCCAGAAATTCCAAAGGCCGCGCTCTCTTGCGGTCGTCTTCAGCCCTTCGAGGATCTCGGTCTGGCGCCGCGTGTATGTCCAGCGGTCGCCCGCCTTGCCGACTTCACCGAGGAATTCCTTGTCGAGCGGCATGATCTCGTCGCGCACCATGGCCGCGACGCGCGCGTGGATCGGCCTCAGCCGCTCCGTCATGCCGAGATTCATCTCCGTCATCGGTCGCTAACCCTTCATTCAGGCCGGGCATTTTGTCAGTGGCAAGGATGACCGTACTTCGGATAGCCTTGTCAACGCGAACGCTTTCCCCGATCCGCCGATGAAAGGCGCAGGAGTTCGATGAGCTATCTCGACGATCTTTTTTCGGTGGCCGGCAAGACCGCGCTGGTCACGGGCGCGGCGACCGGCATCGGCCGCATGGCGGCGACGGGCCTCGTCAAGGCCGGCGCAACGGTGATGATCGCCTCGCGCAAGGGCGAGGACTGCATCAAGGTCGCCGAGGAATTGAACGGGTTTGGCGCGCCGGGCCGGGCGGAAGGCTTTGCCGGAGACGTTTCCAGCGAGGCCGGCATTGCCGCCTTGGTCGGCGAGGTCAAGACGCGGGCCGAACGGCTGCATATCCTGGTCAACAATGCCGGCGTGTCCTGGGGAGCGCCGCTGGAGAGCTTCCCCTATCATGCCTGGGCCAAGGTGTTCGGCGTCAACGTCACCGCCGTCTTCCACCTGACCCGCGAACTGCTGCCGCTGCTCGAAGCCGCCGCCAGCGACGAGGATCCGGCCCGGGTGATCAATCTGGGCTCCGTGATGGGCACGCAGCCGCTGGCCGACGACGCCTACTCCTACACCGCCTCCAAAGCGGCCGTTCATCACCTGACGCGCACCCTGGCGCTGGAATTCGCCGGCCGCCGCATCACCGTCAACGCCTTTGCCCCTGGGCCCTTCCAGAGCCGGATGACGGCGTTTGCCACCGCCACTGAGGAACAGGCCAGGCATGTCGGCAGCCACGTTCCGATCGGCCGTATCGGCGCCCCGGATGACATTGCCGGCGCAACGCTCTATTTGTGCAGCCGTGCAGGCAGCTATGTCACCGGCGCCATCCTGCCGATTGACGGTGGACAGTCGGTGCAGCATGGGCTGACCCTGTTCAAGGAATGACATGTCCGGCCGGGGAAGCCGGGGATGAAACTGGAGGACATCCGCGTGGAACCGATCAGTCTCGATGTGCTTCTGGCCAGCGTCGGCAAGGAGGTGGGCGTCTCGCCATGGCGGGTGGTCACGCAGCGCATGATCGACCAGTTCGCAGACGCCACCGACGACCACCAGTTCATTCATTGCGATCCGGAGCGGGCCAAGCGCGAGACGCCATTCGGCGGCACCATCGCGCATGGCTTCCTGTCGCTGTCGCTGTTGTCGGCAATGACGTTCGAGACCATGCCGCCGCTGGAAAACGGCAAGATGGGCGTCAACCACGGCTTCGATTCGCTGCGCTTCCTGGCGCCGGTGAAGACCGGCGCGCGCATCCGCACCCGTTTCGTGCTGGCTGACGTCAAGGTCAGGCCCTCAGGTTGGGTGCAGACGGCCCATGACGTGACGATCGAGATCGAGGGCTCGAAGAAACCGGCGCTCACCGCCCGCTGGCTGACGCTGACCCTGATCGAACGCCAGCCAGAGACCGCATGAGCGACCCGAACGCGCTCGACCAGGCAGCGCTTTCGCCCTATCTCGAGGCGCGGATCCCCGGCTTTGCCGGACTTTCCTCCGTCGAAAAATTCAAATCCGGCCAATCCAACCCGACCTATCTGCTGACGGCGGCCAGCGGCCGCTACGTGCTGCGCGCCAAGCCGCCGGGGCAGTTGCTGAAATCGGCACACCAGGTCGACCGTGAATTCAGGGTGATGAGCGCCCTTTCGGGCACCGCCGTGCCGGTGCCGCGGATGCTGCATCTCTCGGCCGAGAACTCGCCGATCGGCCGCATGTTCTACGTCATGGATTTCATCGACGGCCGCATCTTCTGGAATCCGGCACTGCCGGAAGCGCGCGACAATGGCGAGCGCGCCGCCATCTACGATGCCCTGAACGCCACGCTCGCCGCCCTGCACGGCGTCGATATCGAGGCCGTGGGTCTCGGCGATTTCGGCCGGCCGGGCAACTATTTCGAGCGCCAACTGGCGCGTTGGACCAGTCAGTACCGTGCCTCGGAGACCGGTGCCATTGCCGACATGGACCGGCTGATCGACTGGCTGGAGACGCACAGGCCCGCCGACGACGGCCGTGTCTCGCTGGTGCATGGTGACTATCGGCTGGACAATCTGATATTCGCGCCGGACCGGCCGAAGGTGATGGCGGTGCTCGACTGGGAACTGTCCACATCAGGCCATCCATTTGCCGATATCGCCTACCAGTGCATGCAATGGCGCCTGCCGCATAGCTCGGGCTTTCGCGGCCTGGGCGGTATCGACCGCGCCGCGCTCGGACTGCCTTCGGAAGAGGACTATGTCGCCACCTATTGCCGGCGGCGCGGGCTCACCGGCATCGGCGACTGGACGTTCTTCCTCGCCTTCTCCTTCTTCCGGCTGGCCGCGATCTGCCAGGGCGTCTACAAGCGCGCGCTGGACGGCAATGCCTCGAACCCGGAAAAGGCCAGGACCTATGGCGAGGCGGTGAAACTGCTTTCGCACCTCGCCGCGAAACTGATCGACCGAAACTGATCGACGAGAAATAATCGATGGGCCGCTTCGACGGAAAAACGGTGTTGATCACGGGTGCCGCGGGCGGGCTCGGCCGCGGCACCGCCAAAGCTTTTGCCGCCGAGGGCGCGCGGCTGATCCTCTCCGACCTCGATGAACCAATCTTGAGGAGCTTTGCCGAAACGCTCGATGCCGAGACGGCGGTCCTGGCCGGCAACATCGCCGACGAGGCGCTGTCGCAGGCGCTGGTGGCTCTGGCGGTCGAAAGATTCGGCCGGCTGGATGTCGCGGTCAACAATGCCGGCATCGTGCAGAGTTTCGTGCGTTTGCCGCAGGTCGCCTCGGAGGAGGCGCGCCGCGTGATCGAAATCGATCTGCTCGGCGTCTTCTATGCCATGAAGCACCAGATCCCGCAGATGGAGCGGCAGTTCAAGGCGGACGGCAAGGGCGGCGCCATCGTCAACATCGCCTCCGCCGCCGGACTGGGTGGCGCGCCGAAGCTTTCGATCTATGCCGCCGCCAAGCACGGCGTGGTTGGGCTGACCCGGTCGGCGGCAATTGAATACGCCAGCAAGGGCGTGCGCATCAACGCGGTCTGTCCGGCGCACACGAGAACGGCGATGGTCGACAGTTTCGTGCGCGTCTCCGGCGCTCCGGAAGCTGACACCCTGGCCGAACTAACGCGCGGCGTGCCGATGAGGAGGGTGGCCGAAGTGGATGAGATCACCACGGTGATCCTGTTCGCCGCCGACCCCGCCAACTCCTTCATGACCGGCCACACATTGGCCGTCGACGGCGGCGTCGGCGCCATCTGACGCCTGCCGCCTGGGAACCTGCGACGGGAACCAGCGGCGCCCTTGTCCGTTTCCGTACAGCGTATATAATTCAGTTGGCCCCCAACCAGCAGAGGCAGGCGATATTGCCGGTGAGCGCCCAGACACGCCGCGAGAAACAAAAGGCCGAACAGCGTTCCGAACTTGTGGAGGCCGCGCACAAGCTCGTGCAGGAGGAAGGCTATGAGGGCCTGACCATCCGCAAGCTGGCCAAGCGTGTCGGCTACGCGCCGATGTCGGTCTATTCCTATTTCGCAGACAAGCAGGACATATTGTTCGCGCTGGCTGAGGATGCGTTCGAGACGCTTGCCCGACGCATCGAGGAGCATCCTGCCGACGATCCGATCGAGGCGCTGCAAGCGGTGATGACGGAATACGCCGCATTCGGGCTTGGCAATCCCAATGAATACCGCACCGTCTTCATGACCGAAAAGACCAAGCTGCCGGCAGGCCGGAGCTACGAGGACATGGAAGAAAGCAACCCGGCGATGAAGGTGCTGATCAGCAGGGTCGAGGCCTGCGTCGCCGCGGGGAAGTTGCAGGGTGATCCGCGCGCCATTGCTACCATGCTGTGGGCGGTCGGCCACGGCACCATCTCGCTGCTGATCACCTTCCCCTTCTACCCCTTCGGTGATCCGCAGGCTTTCGTGAAACGGATGTGCGATTTCACCCTTGCCACGCTCAGCACGCAGAACGTGCCCCCGCTGACCGAGACACCGGTCAACTGCTGAACGATATCTCCTTGCGTATCCACGCTTCATCGACGCTCCGCGTTTAACGTGCCAAGCGGGGCGGATTTTCTTGGTTAACAAAAATTTCCGTACGTGTACGATTCTGGCTTGAACTCCGCGATCGGTGGGCGTATTTGTACGGAATACCGTACACGTACGAGAACAAATTCACCCATCGAACCCGGAGACGGACAATGAAAAAGACCCTCCTCACCCTCGCTGCCGTGCTGGCACTTTCGGGCTCGGCCCTCGCCGCCAACACGACACACCCGGTCAAGCACGTGCCCGCCGCGACCTGCGTCGACACCAAGGCCAATGTGAAGCTCGATTGCGCATCGACCGGCTCGCTCGAGAAAAAGGGCGTCACGGAAACCACCGCTGAAGGCAAGGGCCCGCGCCTCGGCATCAGCATCAATCCCTGGATCGTGCCGAGCGCGTTCTGATAGCGGCAACACACGCCTGGCTGGTGCAGCCGGCCAGATGTGATTCAGGCGATCGTGACCGGCAGTCTGGACGACGAACTCTCGAAGGCCGCGTCGATCAGCCTCTGCATGTCGGCGGCGCGACGGAAGGATGGATCGCCGTTCCTTCCCCTATCGAGCGCTTCGGCGAAACGCAGCGCGTTGCGCTTCACATCCGGCAGCGCCAGTGTCCGCCAACGTTGCTGGTCGATGTCCTCGCCCAGGCAGGCCGACAGGCGCGAAACCTTGCCGTCTGTTTTGACCTTGATGGCGCCCTTGGTGCCATGCATGGCCAGCGACAGGTCGTTGGCGTGGCCGGTCATGTAGCGGCTGGCGACGATCGTCGCGAGCGCCCCGCATTTGAACCGCGCCGTCATTGCGACACTGTCGTTGGCATCAAGCACATAATCGCCGATCCGATCGCCTTCGGCCTTGGGAAACGTCACCAGGTCGGCGTGCAGGGTGGCGATGTCCTGGTCGGCGCCATAGCTTGCGAAATCCAGAATGTGGATACCGACATCGCCGAGCACGCCCGTCGAGCCGTGCCGGTTGGACAGGCGCCACAGCCATTTGTCCTCGATGCGCCAGTCGCCCCATGACTTGCTGACCAGCCAGCTCTGTTTGTAGCTCGCCTCGACATGGCGCAATGCGCCGATCTCGCCGGCCTGCACCATGCGTCGCGCTTCCTCGATCGCCGCCGAGTTGCGGTAGGTCAGGTTGACCATGTTGACGACCCCGGCCGCCTCGGCCGCTTCCGTCATTGCAAGCGCGTCGGCATGGTTCGGCGCCAGCGGCTTTTCGCAAAAGACGTGTTTCCCCTGGGCAAGCAGCGCCAGCGTCGTGGCCTTGTGCACGCCATCCGGCGTCGCATTGATGGCCGCATCGAACGCACCCCAGCCGATCGCCGCTTCCAGGCTCTCGAAAGACTGGCTGATCTTGTTGGCGGCGGCGAACATCGCACCGCGGCCCGGCACCTGGTCGACGCAGGCGACGATTGTGCATCCTGGAATCCTGGCGAACTCCTCGACGTGATGTCCGGCAATGCCACCGGTGCCGAGCAGAAGGAGGCGGTGCATCTTCAACTCACGCCTAACTCAGGCCCTTGTCGCCGTCGGCATGCAGGCGCAGGCCCTTCTGGGCGATCTTCTCCTTGGCCTGGTCTGTCGGCACGTTCGGCGCATTGATGATGCCGGACCATGCGGGTGCGGGATTGTGCGCCCAATGCACGGCGTTGCGCAGCACCTGCTGCACGCCTTCATTGTGGTAGATCGGGTAGGTCTCGTGGCCGGGCGAGAAATAGAAGATCCGTCCGGCGCCGCGCTGATAGGTCAGCCCCGACCGGAAGACTTCGCCGCCTTCGTACCAGGAGACGAACACCGTCTCCAGCGGCTCCGGCACCGCGAAGGGCTCGCCATACATCTCCGTCTCGCCGATCTCCAGGCACTCGCCGATACCTTGCGCGATCGGATGGCCGCGGTTGATGGCCCAGACGCGCTCGCGCTCGCCCGCCTCGCGCCATTTCAGCGAACAAGGCGTGCCCATCAGCCGCTTGAAGATCTTCGAATAGTGTCCGGAATGGAGCACGA
Organism: Mesorhizobium sp. B264B1B; assembly: GCF_020165765.1. Taxonomy (NCBI): domain Bacteria; kingdom Pseudomonadati; phylum Pseudomonadota; class Alphaproteobacteria; order Hyphomicrobiales; family Phyllobacteriaceae; genus Mesorhizobium; species Mesorhizobium sp. B264B1B. Next base: position 199,973 of record NZ_JAIUIS010000009.1, on the reverse strand, counting down.
TCAGACCCATGCCTTCCCAGACCCGTTTCTGCACGCGCTCGACGATCTCGTCCTTGACCTCGCCATGGGCGGCATGGCCCCACCAGAGCAGGACATCGGTGGCAGCCAGCCGGCTTTCGCTCAAGCCGTGCTCCGGCTCCTGCAAGGTGGCGGTGGTCGCCTCGATGCCCTTATCCTGGTTGAGCGCGGCTGCGATGGTCCCATGCATGCCCAATGGATAAAGGCCGCGCACGGCGGCATTGGTCTGCTCATGGACATTCTCGCCCCAGACGACGGCTTTTACCGGCATTTTACGATCTCCCAAAGCGCTTTGAATATCCCACTTGGCGCCGTCTTGGAAAGATGGCTCCTCAACCGAAGCTGGGGAAATCAGCGCGGTTTGCGTCCGGGAACGGTCTTGGCTTTGCCCGGCCTTGCGGGGGCGCCGGGGATAGCCGTCCCCGTGATCGACACAGGATCGCTGGCCGGGAACGTATCCTCGAGGCCTTCCTCGAGTTCCTCTTCGGCGTCGGCGCCGTGATGCCGCTCATGCTCCAGGGAGCGCACGGCCGAGCTTTTCCCGGGCGACTTCGGCGTGGACTTCGATGGCATCGGCATTCTCCCTCGACCTGTTGCCGCAAATGGGCGCGGGCGGCAAACGTTCCGGGATCAGGCCGCCGCGTCGCGTGCTCCCTCGGAGAGGAAAGTAAAGACATAATCCGAGAAGGAACGCCAGCACTCGACCCGGAAAGCGTCTTGCGCCGTGCGCAGCAGAACGATCTCGGCCTTGCCGAGAATGGTACGCGAGGCGGCACCCACCGGGAAGGCTTCGAGCGACAGATCCTGCGGGCAGCCCGAATTGATTGCCGCGGCCGCGGCCGGACCGGCGACCGATATCGCAACGTTGCGATGCGAGATGCCGACAGCGGAATGCAAGGCGGAAATCTTTGCACAATCGGCGAGCGGGTCTTTGCCGGCCTCGTCGATGATCATCCATTCATCCGGCCCAAGCCACAGCGCGGTGCGCCCGCCTTTCGACACGGACGTCTTCGGCTTTTTCGGCATGGTCACGCCGAGCGCCTTCGACAAGGCGGCAAGCGACGCCTCCGGAGCGCGCAGCGAGATCCGTTCGGCCGGCGGCAGCACCTCTACCTTGACGCCGGCGGCGGAGATAGCGCGCCCGGCCAGCGCCGGACGGCGCTCGGCCGCCGGCGATGCGGCCGAAGCCGTCTTTTTCGCGACTGCCTTAGCCATTGAGGCGGCCTCCCGTTTCGTCGAAGAACACCATGCCGGAAACCTCCACTTCGATCGTCCCGCCAGGCATCGGCACGTAGAGCGTGTCGCCCGTGCGTGCGCGACCGCCGGCGACCAGCGCCAGAGCGATCGAGCGGCCGCAATTCTGCGACCAATAGCTCGACGTGACATGGCCGATCATCTTCATCGGGATCGCCTGCCTGGGATCCTCCACGATCTGCGCGCCTTCCTCCAGCACCACCTTGGGATCCTTGGTCTTGAGGCCGACCAGTTGCTTGCGGCCCTTGGCGACCAGGTCAGGCCGCGTCAGGCCGCGAATGCCGACGAAATCGGCCTTCTTCTTGCCGACGGCCCAGTCGAGGCCGGCATCATTGGGCGTCACCGTGCCGTCGGTGTCCTGGCCGACGATGATGTAGCCCTTCTCGGCGCGCAGCACGTGCATCGCCTCGGTGCCGTAGGCGGTGGCGCCATGCTTCTGGCCCTCGGCCCACAGCGCTTCCCAGACGGCCTGGCCGTAATCGGCCGGCACATTGACCTCGAAGCCGCGCTCGCCGGTGAACGACATGCGGAACAGCCTTGTCGGCACGCCGCAGATCTTGCCCTCGCGCACCGACATGTGCGGGAGGGCCTCATCCGACATGTCGATGCCTTCGACCAGCGGCGCGATGATGTCGCGAGACTTCGACCCCTGCACGGCGATGACAGCCCATTGCTCGGTGATCGAGGTCAGCCAGACATTGAGATGCGGGAACTCGGTCTGGAGATAGTCCTCCATGTGGTTCATGACGCGCGGCGCGCCGCCGGTCGTCGTCGTCACATGGAACCGGTCGGGCGCCAGCCTGCCGACGACGCCGTCATCATAGATGAAGCCATCCTCGCGCAGCATGATGCCGTAGCGGCAGCGGCCGGGCTCCAGCTTTTCCCACGGATTGGTGTAGAGCAGTTCCATGAACTTGGCCGCATCGGGACCGACCACCTCGATCTTGCCGAGCGTCGAGGCGTCGAACAGGCCAGCCGTGTTTCGAACCGCGACGCACTCGCGGTCGACCGCCGCATGCATGTCCTCGCCACCCCTGGGGAAATACCAGGCGCGCTTCCACTGCCCGACATCCTCGAACACGGCGCCTTGGGCTTCAGCCCAGGGATGGATCGCCGTCTTGCGCGTCGGATCGAACAGCGGACCGCGCGCATGGCTGACGATGGCGCCGAAGGTCACCGGCGTATAGGGGGCGCGGAACGTGGTGAGGCCCACCTCGGGGATTGGCTTGCCAAGCGTCTCGGCGGCAATCGCCAGGCCGTGCATGTTCGAGGTCTTGCCCTGGTCGGTCGCCATGCCGTTGGTGGTGAAGCGCTTGACGTGCTCGATCGAGCGCATGCCCTCATGCACCGCCTGGCGGATGTCCTTGGCGGTGACGTCGTTCTGGAAATCGACGAAGGCCTTCACCGTCGTATCCGGACCGGCGCCGGGGGCGGCGCCCAGCATGCCACGCGACCAGCTTTCCGAGGCGTCGACTTTTGGCCTTGTACCCTTGGCAGTCTTTGCGCCGGCGTCCCTTGCCGCCTTGGCCCCTGCCGCATAGGCCTCGTCGAGGGTCGCCGACAGGCCGTCCGTGCCGTTGCAGGCGCCGACAGAGACGCAGTCCTGCGCGTAGGTGCCGGGCACGAAGCGCTTGGTTTCGTCGTTGAAGGCGACCTTGCCGCGCGACTGCGAGAACAGGTGCACCGACGGCGTCCAGCCGGCCGACATCAGGATCGCATCGACCGCAATGGTGCGCTCGCCGCCACCATTCTTCGGCTGCACCGTCATCGACGAGACGCGCAGCTTGCCTCCGGCGCGGATCACCGCGCGGCCGAAATTGATCTCGATGCCGAGCATCCTTGCTTCATCGATCACCGGCCCTGTCGGATTGTCGCGCAGATCGACGATAGCCGCGATGTTGACGCCGGCCTTCTTCAGGTCGATCGCCGCCGCGTAAGCGGAATCATTGGCGGTGTAGACGCCGACGTTTTTTCCGACCGCGACGCCATGGTGATTGAGATAGGTGCGCGCGGCCGAGGCCAGCATGATGCCCGGCCGGTCGTTGTTGGCGAACACCATATGGCGCTCGATGGCCCCGGAAGCCAGCACCACGCGCCTGGCGCGTACTTGCCACAGCCGCTCGCGCGGCAGGTCGTGGCCGGGATTTTGCAGATGGTCGCTGACCCGTTCGACCAGGCCGACGAAGTTCTGTGCGTAATAGCCGAACGCGGTCGTGCGCGACAGCACGCGGACATTGTCCATGCCTTTCAGCCTGGCGATCGCCGCCTGCGCCCAGGCAAAGCCGCCCTGGCCGTCGATCTTCGCGCCGCTCTCGAAGCGCAGGCTGCCGCCGAATTCGGCCTGCTCATCGGCCAGAATGACACGCACGCCGGTTTCAGCCGCTGCCAATGCCGCCGCGATGCCGGCCCCGCCGCCGCCCAGCACCAGCACGTCGCAATGAGCGTAGCGCGACGAGTAATGGTCGGGATCCGGCCTGTCGGGGGACACGCCAAGCCCGGCGGCTTCGCGGATCTTGGGTTCGTAGAGGCTCTTCCAGGCCGCCTTCGGCCACATGAAGGTCTTGTAGTAAAAGCCGGCCGAAAACAGCGGCGACGCCAGATCGTTGACCGCGCTGACGTCGAAGGACAGCGACGGCCAGCGGTTCTGCGAGTTGGCGGCGAGCCCGTCATAGAGCTCCTGCACGGTCGCGCGAACATTCGGCGTTTTGCGCGCGTCGTCGCGCACGATCTGCACCAGCGCGTTGGGCTCCTCCGCGCCGGCCGACAGCACGCCCCGCGGCCGGTGATATTTGAACGAGCGGCCTACCAGGTGCACGCCGTTGGCCAGCAGCGCCGAAGCCAGCGTATCGCCCTCGATGCCGGTATAGGACTGGCCGTCGAAGCTGAAGCGGGCGGTCTTGGCCTGGCTCAGGCGGCCGGCGCTCGGTATGCGGAACGCGCCGCTCATTTGGCAACCACTTCGCTGGAGTTTTTGGGCAGCTTGGAAGGCTTCGGCTCGCCGGCCTTGTAGGTCATGACGAACTTGTCGGTGACGGTGTCGCGCACGGCGTTGAAGAAGCGCGCACAGCCATGCATGTGTCGCCAGCGCTCATAGATGATGCCTTTGGGATTCGAGCGGATGAAGAAGAATTTTTCGAAATCCTCGTCGCTCTCGCCTGACATGTTGGCCGAGCGCGCGATATGCGCCTCGCCGGCGTTGCGGAACTCAAGTTCCGGACGCTCTTCCTCGCAATAGGGGCAGCGGATGAGAAGCATGTTTTCGTTCCTACAGCTCAGTCATCGTCAATGCGCCACCGCCGCCGCCGCCGCCTCGTCGATCAACCGGCCGGTGCGGAACCGCTCGATGGTGAAGGGCGCGTTGATCGGATGCGGATCGTCCCTGGCGATGGTGTGGGCAAAGACATGGCCGGAGCCGGGTGTCGCCTTGAAGCCGCCCGTGCCCCAGCCGCAATTGACGTAGAGGCCGGGCACCGGCGTCTTGGCCAGGATCGGCGAGCGGTCGGGCGTGACGTCGACGATGCCGCCCCAGGAGCGCAGCATCTTCATGCGCGTGAAGATCGGGAACATCTCGCAGATTGCGTCCAGCGTATGCTGTAATATGTGCAGGCCGCCGGTCTGCGAGTAGGAGACGTACTGGTCGGTGCCGGCGCCGATCACCAGTTCGCCCTTGTCGGACTGCGAGATATAGGCATGCACCGTGTTCGACATCACCACGCAGGGAACGACAGGCTTGACCGGCTCCGACACCAGCGCCTGCAGCGGATAGCTTTCCAGCGGCATTCGCACGCCGGCCATGTTCATAATGACCGAGGAATGGCCGGCCGCGACCACGCCGACCTTCTTGGCGCCGATGAAGCCGCGCGTCGTCTCGACACCGGTGACCGCGCCATTGGCCGCCCGCTTGACGCCGGTGACCTCGCAATTCTGGATGATGTGCACGCCCCGCGCCGAGGCGCCGCGCGCATACCCCCAGGCGACCGCGTCATGGCGCGCCGTGCCGCCGCGCCGCTGCAAGGCGGCACCGACGACCGGGTAGCGCGCATCCCTGGAAATATTGAGCGGCGGGCAGAATTCCTTCGCCTGCTTGGGTGTGAGCCATTCATTGTCGATGCCGTTCAGCCGGTTGGCGTGGACATGGCGCTTCAGCACCTGGATGTCGTGCACATTGTGCGCCAGCATCATGACGCCGCGCGCCGAATACATGACGTTGTAATTGAGCTCCTGGCTGAGCCCGTCCCACAATTTCAGCGCATGGTCGTAGATGCCGGCGCTCTCGTCATAGAGGTAGTTGGAGCGGATGATGGTGGTGTTGCGGCCGGTATTGCCGCCACCGAGCCAGCCCTTCTCCAGCACCGCGACATTGGTGATGCCGTGCACGGTGGCGAGATAATAGGCGGTAGCCAGGCCATGGCCGCCGGCGCCCACGATGACGACGTCGTATTCCTTCTTCGGCTCCGGCGAGGACCATTGCTCCTCCCAGCCCTTGTGGCCGCGCATGGCCTCACGCGCGATGGCGAATACAGAGTATTTCTTCACGTTCCAGCCTCGCGCCAAAGTCTCGCGGATTTGCGGCCGGGCTAGCAATTTCCCCCGGCGCGCGAGGTGTATCACTAGCGAAACAGCGCTGCCACCCTTGCGCTGTTTGCGACGGCTCTTGCCGTTTTGTGCCGCAACCGGCCGCGGCGTGCGAGGCCAGGGAAAATCGGCGGGTTCGCAGCTTTCGGGTGGCTGCGGCCATGCTCATTTGCGACGACGCATCCGACCGCCGGCAAGGCCGGCTTAGCGGAAGGATGACAGAAACATGCTCGCACTCGCCAACAAGATCGCCATCGTCACCGGCGCCAGTTCCGGCATCGGCCGCGCCACTGCAAAGCTCTTTGCCGAGGAAGGAGCCAAGGTCGTCGCCGCCGCGCGCCGTCAGGCCGAGCTCGATAGGCTTGTCGAGGAGATCGTGGAAACCGGCGGCACTGCGCTCGCTCTTGCCGGCGACGTCAGGGACGAAGCCTATGCGAAGGCGCTGGTCGATCTCGCGACCGGCAGCTTCGGTGGTCTCGACATTGCATTCAACAATGCCGGCGCTGTCGGCATGATGGCGCCGCTGCCGGACCTGCCGCCGGCGTCGTGGCATGACACGATGGATACCAATCTGACCAGCGCCTATCTGGCCGCCAGGCATCAGATACCGGCGATGCTGGAGCGTGGCGGCGGATCGCTGGTCTTCACCTCCAGCTTCGTCGGCTATACCGCCGGCATGCCAGGCATGGCGGCCTACGCCGCAGCCAAGGCCGGCCTGATCGGCCTGACGCAAGTGCTGGCCGCCGAGTACGGGCCGAAGGGGTTGCGCGTCAACGCACTGCTGCCAGGCGGCACAGACACGCCCGGCGCGACCACAACCACGCCCGAGGCCCGCACGTACGTCGAAGGCATCCATGCCTTGAAGCGGATGGCCCGGCCGGAAGAGATCGCCCGCTCGGCGCTTTATCTTGCCTCCGACGCGTCGAGCTTCACCACCGGAACCGCACTGTTCGCCGACGGCGGCGTGTCGATCAACCGGACGTGAACGGTTTCGGCGCCGGCATGCGGATCAACGCGGGCCGCGATGTCGCAATCCGGGCTTGCATTTGGGCTCGAATTGACGATTCCGTTCTCTCCTTGGAAACGGGCCGGAACCATGCTGCTGATCAAAACCTATGTCGCCCAAAGCGCAATCGAGGGCGTCGGCGTGTTCGCCGCCGAGCCAATCAGGAAAGGCGCCTCGATCTGGCGGCTCGACCCGGATTTCGACCGGCTGATCCCGCTGGAAAAATACCAGGCGGCACCCTCGCATCTCAGGGAACTGCTCGACCGCTACGCCTATCCCAGTCCCGACCGGCCCGGCTTCGTGGTCTATGAGGTCGACAATGGCCGCTTCATGAACCATTCGGCGACGCCGAACACGGACTTTTCGCAATATGGCGGGGCAACTGCGACCCGCGACATAGCGGCGGGCGAAGAGATAACCTGCGACTATGGCGAATTCTTCGAGGATTTTGAGCGGTTGCATCTGGCTACCGCGTAGTTGGCTGCCTATCTTGCGAGCGCCCGCTGGGCGAATTGGCCGCCTCCGTTCATTTCGGCTGTGGACAGCGCGGCGTGATTCTGCTATCAGCCGCCACAATTCGTGGTGTAAATCGCCGCGGAGGCTAGTGGCTATGGCCGCTTGCCTGTTGATATCAAACCCGAAAGACAGGATTGCCCGTGCAGGTACTCGTCCGCGACAACAATGTTGATCAGGCGCTTCGCGCTCTCAAGAAGAAGATGCAGCGCGAAGGCATCTTCCGCGAAATGAAGATGCGCGGTCACTACGAGAAGCCTTCCGAGAAGCGCGCCCGTGAAAAGGCCGAAGCCGTGCGCCGAGCCCGCAAGCTGGCCCGCAAGCGTGCACAGCGCGAAGGTCTGCTGCCGATGACGCCGCGTCCGGTGGCTGCCGGCGGTGCCGCCGGTGCAGCGCGTCCGCCGCGCTGATTAACGCCTATATTTCGTCCTTTTCGAAGGATACCAGGGGTGGCGCGATGCGGAATCGCCGCCACCTTTTTATTTTGATGTGACCCGGCCCGGAGGGGGGATCCGGACCTGAATGACGCGGCAAGTGAGGACAGGGCAGACATGAACGCAATCAGCGTGGAGAGCAAAACCACATTTCGTGGCTTTGCCCTGGCGACAGCCCTGCTTTCCGGATTGATGCTTGCCGGCTGCCAGACCTCGGGCCCGACCGGCGAGTTCAACAACATCGACAAGGCGCAAGGGTCGAGCGAGAACATCTCCTCGCTGTCGGCGGTGATTCAGCGCAATCCGCAGGATCCTGAAGGCTACAATGTGCGCGGCTCGGCCTATGGCCGGGGCGGCCAGTACCAGGCGGCGCTCAAGGATTTCAACCAGGCCATCCAGCTTAACCCGAATTTCTACCAGGCCTATTCGAACCGTGCGCTCATCCAGCGCTTCCTCGGCAATCAGGAAGCAGCGCTGGCGGACTACAACCGCTCGATCCAGATCAACGGCAACTACGATGCCGCCTATATCGGCCGCGGCAATCTCTACCGGAAGGCCGGCCGCACCCAGGAAGCCTTCAACGATTTCCAGAAGGCGATCCAGCTCGACACGACCGATGCCCGCGCCTATCACAATCGGGGCCTGATCTATCAGAGCCAGGGCCAGCACAAATTCGCTATCGAGGATTTCTCGACCGCCATCTCGCTGGCCCCGGACGCCGCCGAGCCGTATAATGGCCGCGGCCTTTCCTACCTCGCCACCAATGACGAGGACAATGCCTTCTCCGATTTCAACATGGCCATCAAGCTCGACGGCAAGAACGCCGAGGCCTGGTCCAACCAGGCGCTGATCTACGAGCGGCGCGGCGACAAGGCCAAGGCGGCCAAGTCCTACCGCGAAGCCGTTCGGCTCGATCCCACCTACCAGCCGGCCAAGGATGGCCTCGCCCGCGTCAGCTGAGATCAGGCAAGGCCGGCCAAGCCCACACGCGTCGGATGCGTGTCCGAAAGGACACGTATCGCCGCAGATCGCCATCAATCCGGCAACCGCGCGCTGACCCCGCTGCAAGCCGTGATCGCCTGCCTTGTTCGCGCCAAGGTTTCAGCGGAACGGTCTGGCCACCCAGCCGTTACTTTGAAGCGTTTTGCGAAAGGACCTCCCATGACCAAGAAACTCGTCTGCGCCGCTGCGCTCGCCACGACCATGTTCGCTGTTGCACCGGCAAGCGCCGGCAGATTGCAGCTCGGCACGCTCGACTGCACCATCGACGGCGGCACCGGCTACATCGTGACATCCAACAAGGGCGTGTCCTGTGTCTTCCGCCCCTATCATCACGGTCCGGCCGAGATTTACACCGGCGTCATCTCCAAGCTCGGCGTCGATGTTGGCCGGACGCACCAGGGCCAACTCGCCTGGGCCGTGTTTGCCGCGACCCGTGACCGCGACGCGGGTGATCTTGCCGGCAGCTATTACGGCGTCAATGCCGAGGCGAGCGTCGTGACCGGCGGCGGCGCCAATCTGCTGGTCGGCGGCTTCGACAGCGCCTTCATGCTGGAGCCGCTCAGCGTCCAGGCGCAGACCGGCGTCAACCTGGCCGTTGCCGTGACCTCGCTTGAGCTGATCCACTCTCTCAAGTAACGGCACGTTGATCTTCTCGGCACGGACGGCAACCGCGCGATGATCAAAATAGCGCGCGGTGGACTTGGTTCCGCCGCGCGCTTTGCATTTGCGAACTGCTGTGACCAGGCCAAGCTAGCAGATCGAAATTATTGCCGATGGAAGACTTGCTCGTTCTGTGCTACCAACCGGAAATGTTGCTGGCTCTGCGCGAAAATGCGCGCGAGCTCCGGCAGATGTAAAGACATCGTCGAATGCAATTTTGTTGCAGCTGCCGGAGGCCGTGATGGATTTCATCGAGCAGTTATTCGGATTTTCGCCCGATGGCGGGTCGGGATCCTTCGAACTTCTTCTGATACTCGCACCATTCTTGATTGCCGCTGTCTGGTTTTTCATGCGTCGACAGCGACGTTGACGAAATGGCCGCGGACTGGCCATGAACCCGCTCCCCAAAGTACTGGATTTCCTGAACGCGCTCGCCGACGCGTTCACCGAGTGGCCATCGAACCTGCGCCAGATCGCTGCCCGGATCTGCGCCCTCGCCAGATTGCTCTGCGAAAGAATGAAGCTCCCCGATCGGTTGGACCGAAGCGGGCCGCAACGTTGCGTCAAGATCAGCGACCCCGCCTATAAACGCCCGGATCCCCTGATCTACGCGCAGTATTATTTGATGGGCCAGGGCCTCGCCGTCACATGGGACAACCCCGACATCGAGATCCGAAGCGGCGGCAATCCTGTCGCACCACATATGCTGGCGCCCGACACCGAATATGAAATCGTCGCCCGTATCTGGAACAACTCGACCGAGGCCCCGGTCGTCGATCTGCCGGTGAAATTCTCCTATCTGAGTTTCGGCATCGGCACGGTGTCGCATTGGATCGATGAGACCAGGACCGATCTCGGCGTCAAGGGCGGGGCCAACCATCCGGCTTTCGCGTCGGTCAAATGGCGAACTCCGGCAGCGCCTGGTCACTATTGCATCCAGGTCCTGCTCGACTGGCTCGACGATGCGAACCCGAACAACAACCTAGGCCAGGACAACACCACCGTCGGTGTCGCCCATTCGCCCGCAAGATTTGAATTTCGCCTGCGCAATGGCGAGCGGGAGAGGATGGGATTTCGTCTCGAGGCCGATGCCTATTCCCTTCCTGAATTGCCGGTCTGTGAGCCGCGCCCTCGCCCGAGGCCGCGTCGCCGGCCCTTGCGCACCTTCCCCGGCACCATCGCGGCAGTGCCTGTCGGCCACACCCGTCAATCGCATCCTTTGCCCGCCGGCTGGCTTGTCACGTTCGAGCCCGCACAAGCGGACCTTGCCCCGGGTGAGGAAATCCCCGTCACTGTCAATATTGAACCGCCAGCCGGTTTCACCGGCCGTAAGGCAATCAACGTTCATGCTTTCTCGGCCCGCGGCCTCGCCGGCGGCGTGACGCTCTATGTCGAGCGATAGGGGGTCGCCATGGCTTATCGGCACTACACCAAATGCGTATCGGTCGGAAATCACCACGGCAAACAATACGGGCAGATGATCATTGCGGCGGCCGTGGTCGCTTTGCCGCTCATCCTTGTGGGCGCCCTTCCCGGACCGGCCGCCATGCTGGTGGCGCTTGCGGCCATATTGGCCTATTGCCGCTGGTGGCTGTACGACCGGCTGATCTGTCTCGGTGGCGACGAATGCGCGGTGGGCTGGCTGCTCAAGGTCGATCCGCCGGAGGAGAAGTCGGGACTGGACCGGTTCGACACCGACTACAGTCTCAATCTGGTGCCGGCCAATGTCGTCGAATTCACCAACCAGGCAACGGCCGAAAAGATAGCGCCGTTTGGACGCCTGATCGCCAACACGCCTGCGATCCAGGGCGCGGGCCTCGACTGGAAAGGTCAGGAAGCGCGCCAATGGGCCAATGACGACCCGACCGCGGTGCTGCATTGCGAGTTCGAAGGCGCCGGCGTCTACGACCTCATGATAGCCTGCCTTGCCGCAATTCCAGTCGCCACGGCCGCCGCGGTTGCTTGCGCCATTCCCTTCTTCGGCTGGATCGCCTGCGCGGTCCTGTCGCTCATCGCGGCGGTCATCGTCATCATAGGCGGCATAGTCGGCCTGCTCGACACAGCCAATCCGACGGATCTCGACGAGAATCTCGGCGATCTTCACGTCAACGATCCGACGCGCCGCGGCGCGGACATCCTGTTCGTCAAGGGAACGTGGGTCTACGATTCGGCACATGACGGCTGGAACGAAATCCATCCCATCAAGCACTGTCAGAAGATCGGCACCTGGAACGGCAGCTGGAACGAATCCCCGGTTCCCGACGGCAGCCCCGCGCGCTGGTGTGAAGCCGTTGAGACGGCAGGATCGCCATTGACCGTCGCATCCCAGCAGGAGCCTCAGAACCAGTGGACGATACATCCCGCCATAGACGGTTGCCGGCCAAAGCCCGACGATCACCGACCGGACCCCGTGCACTGACCTGGCATCCTTCGCTCGCGAAGCAGTGTCATCTGCTCCTCAAAGATGGCTGCAGCGAATGCACGAGGGGCCCATGACACGCAAAATGATCCTTGCTGCCATCGTTGCCATTGCCAGCCCCGCCTTGGCCCAGGCACAGGACCAGGGCATCGAGCTCGGCACACTTGAATGCGCCATATCGGGCGGCACCGGCTTCATCTTCGGCTCGAGCAAGGATCTGAGCTGCACCTTCACCCCTGCCGACAAGACTTTCGCGCCGGAAGCCTATTTCGGCGCGGTCAACAAATACGGCCTCGACATCGGCACGACCAAGCAGGCGGTGATGCGATGGCTGGTGCTGACGCCGCTGAAGAACATCTACGCGCCGGGCGCATTGGCCGGCGACTATGTCGGCGCCAGCGCCGAGGTGACGGCAACCGTCGGCGCCGGGGCCAATCTGCTGGTTGGCGGCTCCTCGCAGTCCTTCACCTTGCAGCCGCTCAGCCTGCAGACCCAGACCGGCATCAATTTCGCCATCGGTGTCAGCCAGTTCCAGCTGCGCAGCACGGAGAACTGATTGGCCGGCGATGCCGGCCGGCCAGGGATGCGGGCATCCACGAACATGTCCAAAAAATCGCTTGAGCTCAAGCTTGGTTGAGGTTCTACAAACCCATCCGACCATGGTCCTGCCGGACCCCCGAGCCGGCTCCTGGCGCCATGCGTTTGCATCGGGATATGAAATTCGAGGGACCGAAGTGACCGACATCAGCACAAACAGGGTCGACTGGCGCGCATTGTGGGCGAGCGGCGACCTCGCGCGCTTCTGCTTCATCAGCCTCGGCATCCTGCTGCACGCCACCAACGAGACGATGGTGGCGACCGTCATGCCCGCCATGATCGGCGAACTGGCGGGCGTGCAGCTCGTCGGCTGGTCGCTGGCGATCTATGAACTGGGCGCCATCGTCGCCGGTGCCGCGGCCGGACGGCTGGTCAGCTATGTGGCGCTGCGCACCAACATGGTGGTCGCGGCGCTGCTTTACGCGGCCGGCGCGCTGATCTGCGCCACCGCGCCCTCGATGCAATTGTTCCTGGCCGGGCGCCTGATCGAGGGCCTGGGCGGCGGCGCGCTGGTGTCGCTGGCTTTCGTCTCGGTGGAGCGCCTGTTTCCGCGGGCCATCTGGCCGCAGCTTTTCGGTATCATGTCGGCGATCTGGGGCGTCGCCGCCTTCAGCGGGCCGATGCTTGGCGCGATCATGACAGAGCTTCTGTCATGGCGCTGGGCGTTCGGCATCTTCGTGTTCGGCGGTGCGGCGATGGCGCTGGCGAGCTTCGTCGTGCTCGACACGCCGGAAGCGACGAGGCCGAGTGCCGGCGCGGGCAAGGCACCACCCTTCCCGCTCATAGCGCTTGGCTGCCTTGCCGTCGCCGTCGTGCTGATCGCCTCGGCGGGGGTCGATATCGCCCTTCTGCGCTCGTCGCTGCTGATGGTGCTCGGCCTGATCGGCCTTGTGCTGTTCTTCCGTATCGATGCGCTGAAGCCGAAATCTCGGCTTTTCCCCTCGCAGCTGTTCTCGTGGCGCACGCCGGTCGGCAGCGGCATGACCATGGTCGCCGCCTTCTCGGTGGCGACCTGTTCCTTTGCCATTTACGGCCCGCTGCTTCTGACCACGCTGCACCACGTTCCGCTCCTGACCACCGGCTACATCATCGCCGCCGAATCGATCGCCTGGTCGATCCTGTCGATCCTTGTCGCCAACGCGCCACAGGAGCGTGAGAGATTGATCATCGTCATCGGCGCCCTGATGATCGCCACCGGCCTGGCTGGTTTCGCCTACACCATCCCGGCAGGCTCGATCCCGCTGATCCTGGTATGCGCCCTTTTGCAGGGTGGCGGCTTCGGCGTTGCCTGGCCGTTCCTGACGCGCGTCATCGTGGCCTCCGCGCCGGAAGATGAGCAGACCATCGCCTCGGCCGCGGTGCCGACCATGCAGCGCATCGGCTATGCGGTGGGTGCCGCCCTTGCCGGCATCGTCGCCAATGCCAGCGGCTTCTCGCAAGGCCTGAACCGGGACGCGGCGGCTGATGTGGCAACCTGGCTGTTCCTCGCCTTCGTGCCGCTCGGCATCATTGGCTGCGTCGCCGCCCTGCGCACATCGACGACCGCGAACCGGCTGCCGGAAGCTGTCGGCTAATCAGGCCAGGCAACGCTCATTCGACCTCGCGCAGGCGGTAGCCGACGCCGGTCTCGGTGGTGATGTAGCGCGGCTGGTCCGGCGTCTTCTCGATCTTCTGCCGCAACTGCCGGACATAGACCCGCAGATACTGCACGTCGGTCGAATCGTTCCACACCTGCTTCAGCAGGAACTGGTGCGTGAGAACCTTGCCCGCATACTGCACGAGAATGCGCAGAATGTCGTATTCCTTGGGCGACAGCTTTACCTCCTTGCCCCCGACCTTGACGATGCGCTTGACCAGATCGACGGAAAGATCTCCGGTTTGGAATACAGGCCTCTCGCCCTGCTGCTGGAACTTGTGCCGCAGTGCCACACGGATGCGCGCCACCAGCTCGTTCATTCCGAACGGCTTGGTGATGTAGTCGTCGGCGCCGAGTTCGAGCGCGTCGACGATGCCGGCCTCGTCGGCGCGGCTGGAGAGAATGACCACCGGGATATCGAGGCCGTCGTCGCGCCATTTGCGCAGCAGTTCATGGCCGCTCATGCCGGGCAGGCCAAGGTCGAGCAGCACGAGATCCGGTTTTTCCTGCACCATCAGCTCGATAGCCGCCTTGGCGTTCGGCGCCTCGCTGACCGCGTAGCCCTGGCTGGCGAGGCCGACCCGGAGCAACTTGCGGATCGGCGGCTCGTCATCGACGACCAATATCCTGACGTTCGAATTGGTCATCGAGGCTGATCCGCGCTGGAGCCGATGCGATTGCCGATGTTGGGCAACTCCGCCGGCACCGGCATCCTGATGGTGAAGGCAGCACCCGAACGGTCGGTCCGGTTGGCGGCCGAGATCGTGCCGCCCATCGCCTCGATGAAGCCGCGGCAGATCGACAGGCCGAGCCCGGTGCCGGCGCGCACCTGGTCGCCCTTGCGCACCCGGTAGAAAGTATCGAACACGCGCTCAAGATCCTGCGGAGGGATGCCCAATCCCTCATCCATGATCTGAAGCACGACGGAGCCGATGTCGGTCCAGCCCTGCAGGCGGATCGTCGAGCCGGGCGGCGAATATTTCGACGCATTGTCGAGCAGATTGAACAGGACCTGCTCGAACAGCACAGGGTCGAGCTTCAGCATCGGCAGGTCGGGCGGAATATCGACCTCGATCTTGTGCTCGCTGGTGATCTTGCGGGCGCGATCGAGCGCGGTGCCGACGGCGTCGCCGACATAATGCAGCGCATAATTGGGCTCCATCGCACCGGATTCGATCTTGGTCATGTCGAGCAGATTGGCGATGAAGCGGTTCAGCCGCTCCGCTTCGTCGACCACCGTCGACAACAGCTCCGTCCGGTCCTGCTCGGGCAGATCAGGCGCGAACTCCCTGAGAGTGCCGGCCGCGCCCATGATGGCGGCGAGCGGCGTCTTCAGATCATGGGAGATGGAGGTCAGCAACGCCGAGCGCAGCCTGTCGGCTTCGGCCGCGAGCTTGGCACGGTCGACATCGGCGACGAGCTGGATGCGCTCGATGGCGACCGCCGCCTGGTCGGCCAGCGCGTCGAGCAGCCGCTGCTGCTCGGGCGTCAGCAGCGGACCCTGCTTGTCGTTGTCGAGGCCGACCACGCCGACCGCCGTGCGTCCTGTGCGTAGCGGCAGATAGAGCCGCTTCGCACCGGGCAGCGTATCGGCGCCGCGGCCGGCGGCGCGGTCGTGCTCCCAGGCCCAGCGGGCCGCGGCGATATCGGCCTCGGCCAGCGTATCGTCGGGCGGATAGCCCGCCTTGACGGTGATGGCGCCGTTTTCGGGCAAAAGCAGCACCACCCGCAGTTTCAGCATGGAGGCGATCTGGAAGGCCGTGACCCACAGGACGTCGTCGAGCGTACCGGCGCCAGCCAGTTTCTTGGAAAACAGGTAGATGTCCTCCGTGGCCCGCGCGCGTGAGCGGGCGGCGACGGCCTGGCGCTGCACGCGCGCCGTCAGGTTGCTGGCGATGACGGCAACGACGAGGAAGACGGCAAACGCAACGATGCTCTCGGGATCCCTGATCGTCAGCGTGTAGCGCGGCTCGAGGAAGAAGTAGTTGAAGGCAAGGGCGCTCAGGAAACAGGCGTACAAGGCCGGCCACAGTCCGAACGTCACCGCCGATGTCAGCACCGCCAGCAGCAGCACGATCGCCAGATTGCGCACGTCGAGGAACTGATCGAGAACCGTGCCGACGGCCAGCGAGCCCGCGACATAGGCCGTGGCGAACAGATACGGCCATATCTGGAACGGCCGCTGCTCGGCCGCCGTCCTGACCTTTCTCGATGCTGCGTCGGTATCGCGCTCGGTTCCCGAGATGACATGGACGCTGATGTCGCCGGCATTGCGGATCAGATCATAGGTGAGCGAGCCCTCGATCAATTCCCGCCAGCGCGACCGGGTCGGCCTGCCGACCACGATATGGGTGAAATTGTTCGCCGTCGCATGGCGCACGATGTCCTGCGCGACGTTCTGGCCCGGAATGGTCGTCACCTCGGCGCCGAGTTGCTCGGCGAGGCGCAGATGGTTCGCCAGCCTGTCCTTCTCTTCTTCCGACATGGCGGCCGAACGAGGCGTGTCGACATGAAGCGCCGTCCATGGCGCGCGGAGCCGGTCGGCCAGCCTGCGCGCATAGCGCACGCGCGCCGCCCCGCCCGGACGCGCGTCGAGGCAAACGAGCACCCTTTCCCCCGCCGCCCATGGGCCCTGGATGGCATGGGACTGCATGTGGTTGAGCAGTTGTTCGTCGACACGCTGGGCGGTGCGGCGCAGCGCCAGTTCGCGCAGCGCCGTCAGATTGCCCGGCGAGAAATAGTTCTCGATGGCGCGCTGGGCGGTGTTGGGGAAATAGACCTTGCCTTCCTCCAGCCGTTTGATCAGGTCGTCGGGCGTCAGATCGATGATTTCGACATCGTCGGCCTGGTCGATGATGGAATCGGGAACCGTCTCGCGCACCCTGACCCGCGTGATCTGGGCGACGACGTCGTTCAGGCTTTCGACATGCTGAATGTTGAGCGTCGTGTAGACGTCGATACCGCGCGCCAGGATTTCCTGCACGTCGAGATAGCGCTTGGGGTGACGGCTGCCGGGCGCGTTTGTGTGGGCGAGTTCGTCGACCAGGACCAGTGCCGGGCGGCGTGCCAGGATGGCGTCTATGTCCATCTCGTCGAGGGTGCGTCCCTTGTATTCGACCGGGCGGCGCGGAATGACCTCGTAGCCCTCGACGAGGGCCAGGGTTTCCTTGCGGCCGTGCGTCTCGACCACGCCGATCACCACGTCGATGCCGTCGGCCAGCCTGGCGCGTCCCGACATCAGCATTTCATAGGTTTTGCCGACGCCCGGTGCCGCGCCCAGAAAGATGCGCAGACGCCCGCGGCCCTCGCGCTCGGCATGCTCGAGCAGCGCGTCGGGGGAAGGTCTGTTTTCGACGTTGCTTCTCTCGTCCGGCATCGGCATCCAGTTTGAACGGCGCCGGGGACGGTGTCGATCCCCGGCGCTGTTCTTCATTGCTTGGCTGTGTCGTCCAATGCGAGGTTGAGGGCCAGCACATTGACCACCGGCTCGCCCAGGACGCTGAGCTCCCGGTCGTCGACATGGCTGTTGACGAGCGCCTTGACCTTGGCTTCATCGATACCCCTGGCCTTGGCGACACGCGGAACCTGGAAAGAAGCGTCCTCGGGGCTGATGTCGGGATCGAGCCCGCTGCCCGATGTCGTGACGAGGCCCATCGGAACCGGCGCATTGGGGTTTTCGGCCTTCAACTTCGCCGCGTCGCCCTTGATGCGCTCGATCAGCTTGAGGTTGGTCGGACCCAGATTCGAGCCGCTGGAGGCGCCGGCGTCGTAGCCATTGCCGGCCGCCGAGGGCCGGCCGTGGAAATAGCGGTCGCTGGCGAAGGCCTGGCCGATCAGTTCCGAACCCACCACCTTGCCGTCCTTCTCGATCAGGCTGCCATTGGCCTGTTTCGGGAACAGCGCCTGGGCGATGCCGGTCATGCCGATGGGATAGATGAGCCCGGTCAGCACGGTGAAGAAGACGATCATGACGATCGCGGGTCTGATTTGCTTGAGCATCGGAATGATCCCTTATGCAAGGCCGAGGGCCGTGACGGCCATGTCGATAATCTTGATGCCGGCGAACGGCACGATGATGCCGCCGAGGCCGTAGACGAGCAGGTTGCGGCTGAGCAGCGCCCCGGCGCCGATCGCCCGGTATTTGACGCCGCGCAGCGACAGCGGGATCAGCGCGATGATGATCAGCGCATTGAAGATGATGGCCGACAGGATGGCGCTCTGCGGCGTCCCCAGATGCATGATGTTGAGTGCCTGCAGCGGACCTGTGGTCTGGCCGGGCGCGACGTAGAACACGGCGAACATGGCCGGGATGATGGCGAAGTACTTGGCCACGTCATTGGCGATGGAGAAGGTGGTCAGCGAACCGCGTGTCATCAGCAGCGCCTTGCCGATCTCGACGATCTCGATCAGCTTGGTCGGATCGCTGTCGAGGTCGACCATGTTGCCGGCCTCGCGCGCCGCCACCGTGCCGGTGTTCATGGCGACGCCGACGTCGGCCTGGGCAAGAGCCGGTGCATCGTTGGTGCCGTCGCCGCACATGGCGACCAGCTTGCCCTTGGCCTGCTCGTCGCGGATCAGTTTCAGCTTGTCCTCCGGCGTCGCCTGGGCAAGGAAGTCGTCGACGCCGGCTTCGGCCGCGATGGCCGCCGCCGTCATCGGATTGTCCCCTGTGATCATCACCGTGCGTATGCCCATGCTGCGCAGCTCGGCGAAGCGCTCGCGGATGCCGCCCTTGACGATGTCCTTGAGGTGCACGATGCCGAGCAGGCGTCCGTCGCGCTCGACCGCAAGCGGGGTGCCGCCCGATTTGGCGACCTCGTCGGCGATCGCCTGGAGATCCCTGATCGTATCGCTGTTCGGGCGCGTTGCGTGGCTGGCTGATGTCGTCTGGTTGACATGGGCGAGCACGGAATCGACCGCGCCCTTGCGCACGGAGGAGCCGTCTATGTCGACGCCGCTCATCCGGGTCTGCGCGGTGAAGGACACGAAGGTGGCGTGCAGTGTCGCCATGTCGCGGGCGCGGATGGCGTATTTCTCCTTGGCCAGCACGACGATCGAGCGGCCTTCCGGCGTTTCGTCGGCGAGCGAGGCAAGCTGTGCCGCATCGGCCAGTTCCTGCTCGGTGACGCCCTTGACCGGGCGGAATTCGGTCGCCTGGCGGTTGCCGAGCGTGATCGTGCCGGTCTTGTCGAGCAAAAGCGTGTCGACGTCGCCGGCCGCCTCCACGGCGCGGCCGGACATGGCGAGCACATTGAAGCGCACCAGACGGTCCATGCCGGCGATGCCGATGGCCGACAAAAGCGCGCCGATAGTGGTCGGGATCAAGGTCACGAACAAAGCGACGAGCACCGTGACCGGGATATAGCCCCCCGAATAGGAAGCGAAGCTCGGGATGGTAGCGGTGGCCAGCACGAAGATCAGCGTCATGCCGACCAGCAGGATGTTGAGCGCGATCTCATTCGGGGTCTTCTGGCGCTCGGCGCCCTCGACCAGCGAGATCATGCGGTCGAGAAAGGTGTGGCCGGCGGCGGCGGTGATGCGCACGCGGATCCAGTCGGAGAGCACCTGCGTGCCGCCGGTGACCGCGGAGCGGTCGCCGCCGGATTCGCGAATGACAGGCGCCGATTCGCCCGTGATCGCCGCCTCGTTGACCGAAGCCACGCCTTCGATCACCTCACCGTCGGAGGGGATGATGTCGCCGGCCTCGACCAGCACGGCGTCGCCCACCTTCAGGCTGGTGCCGGGCACCAGCCTGAATTTCGTCCGGTGCTCGCCGGTCAGGAGCTTGGCCTGGGTCTCGGTGCGCGCCTTGCGCAGCGAATCGGCCTGCGCCTTGCCGCGGCCTTCGGCGACGGCTTCGGCGAAGTTGGCGAACAGCACGGTGAACCACAGCCAGATGATGATCTGGATGGTGAAGCCGAGGTTGCCGCGCCCGCTGGCGAGGTCCTTGACGAAAAGCACTGATGTCAGCGCCGAGACGACGGCAACGACGAACATCACCGGGTTCCTGGCCAATGTGCGTGGGTTCAGCTTTTTGAAGGCGCCGCCGATGGCGGGCCACAGGATGCCGGCATCCATGATGCTGGCTGATTTCGACTGGCTCATTTTGAAGCTCCAGCTTCGGTGTTGTTGGACGGCACCGAGCGGTCGGATGCCGAAAGAAGATGCGGAAGCCCGTAGGCCAGCAACCACAGAACGATCATGACGGCGGCGATGCCGAGGAATGTCGACATGGTGGGGAAAGGAGGAGGCCGTTCCTCCTTTCCGTTGTCGGCGGGATGGCGATCGTTGCGATGCCTGTTGTTGAACCAGGACATTTCCGTTTCAGCCAAGACACTTCCGTCTCAGAATGTCTGCCCGTGGATGGCGGCCAGATGCTCGACGATCGGCCCGACGGCGAGCGCCGGGAAAAAGGTCAGGCCGCCGACGATGACGATGACACCGACCAGCAGCCCGACGAACAGCGGGCCGTCGGTCGGGAACGTGCCGGCCGAGGCGGACACGGTCTTCTTCGCCGCCAGCGAGCCGGCGATGGCGAGCGCCGGGATGATGACCAGGAAACGGCCCATGAGCATGCCGAGACCCAGCGTGATGTTGTACCAGGGCGTGTTGCCGGTGAGGCCGCCGAAGGCCGAGCCGTTGTTCGCCGCCGCCGACGTATAGGCGTAGAGGATCTCGGAGAAGCCGTGCGGACCGCCATTGGCGATCGATGCCACGGCGCTCGGCAGGACCACCGCGATGGCCGTGAAGGTCAGCATCGCCAGCGGCAGGCACAGGATCGCCAGCATCGCCATCTTGACCTCCTTGGCCTCGATCTTCTTGCCGAGATATTCGGGCGTGCGCCCGACCATCAGGCCGGCGACGAAGACGGCGATCAGGATGAACATCAGGATGCCGTAGAAGCCGGCGCCGACGCCGCCGACGATGACTTCGCCGAGCTGCATGTTGATGAGCGGGATCATGCCGCCGAGCGCGGTGAAACTGTCATGCATGGCATTGACCGCGCCGCAGGAGGCCGCCGTGGTGATGACCGCGAACAGCGCCGAAAGCGCGATGCCGAAGCGGGTTTCCTTGCCTTCCATGTTGCCGCCGTCGATGCCCAGCGCATGGACCAGCGGATTGCCCGCGGCTTCCGCCCAATAGCAGACCGCAACCCCGGCGATGAACAGCGCGCCCATGGCGGCCAGGATCGCCCAGCCCTGGCGCTGGTTGCCGACCATGCGGCCGAAGACGTTGGTGAGCGCCGCGCCGATGGCGAAGATCGACAGCATCTGGATCAGGTTGGAGACGGCGTCCGGGTTCTCGAAGGGATGCGCGGCATTGGCGTTGAAGAAGCCGCCGCCATTGGTGCCGAGCATCTTGATGGCGATCTGCGAGGCGACCGGCCCGACGGCGATGGTCTGCTTGGCGCGTTCGAGCGTGGTGGCGCCGACATAGGCTCCCAGCGTCTGCGGCATTCCGAGCCAGACATAGACCAGGGTGAGCACGACGCAGAGCGGCAAAAGCACGTAGAGCGTGGCACGGGTCATATCGACCCAGAAATTCCCGATCGACTTGCCGGAAGCGCGGGCAAAGCCGCGGATCAGCGCCATGGCGATGGCGATGCCGGTGGCCGCCGACAGGAAGTTCTGCACTGTGAGGCCGGCCATCTGCACGAGATAGGACATCGTGCTCTCGCCGCCGTAGTTCTGCCAGTTGGTGTTGGTCATGAAGCTGGCCGCGGTGTTGAAGGCGAGCCCCGGTTCGACCGCGCTCATGCCGGCCGGGTTGTAGGGCAGGCCGCCTTGCAGGCGCTGGAGGAAATAGAGCGCCAGGAAACCGGCAAGGTTGAACAACAGCATGGCGGCGGCATAGCCCGTCCAGTGCTGCTCCTGGTCGCCGGTTCCAGCCAGGCGATAAAGGCCCCGCTCGACGGGGCGGAGCACCGGCGACAGCAAGCTGCGGTCGCCGGTGAAGACGCGATGCATGTAGCCGCCCAGCGGCTTCACGAGCAAAACCAGGATCCCGCAATAGAGAAGGATCTGTATCCATCCGTTGATAGTCATGATGTGGCTTTCCGTGCGCCGGTCAGAAGCGTTCCGGGCGGATCAGGGCGTATGTCAGATAGGCGAGCAGGAACAACGTCACGCCGCCACCGAGGATGTAATCGACAAGCATGGCCCGATCGCTCAAATTCTGTCGCAGGCTTTGACGTAGGCAAAGGAGAGGGCGAAAAACAAAACCCCGATCCCGAGAACAATGATGTCCATTGTGCTTGTCCTTGCTTTGATTTTTCCACTTTGCGCCCGCTCGAAGCAGCTTGGCGATTACGTGAGAACGCCCCGCCCACTTGGGTGACGGCGTCCGACGTTTTTCTCAAAGCGGAATATGGACCCGATCGCCATAAAGGTTCGAGACGGGGCAAAGCGGAAAGAAATAGGAATTTTGTAAAGATTTTCGGCGGATGAATTGGAAGTGGTGAACGCGTCCTGGCGCTCCAGCGATATCGTCAGTCGTAAGGGGTAACAGGTTGGCCGACGAAACGGCTCGCCGCCGGTAAACGCATTCTACCCCTGCGGCTCGACCGCCTTGAGGGTCACGCCTTCTTTACGAACTCGGTTTTGAGCACCAGGCCCTTCACTTGCCTGGTACTGCATTCGATCTCACCGGGATTACCGTTAAGGCGAATGTTCTTCACCAACGTGCCGCGCTTGATCGTCTCCGAAGTGCCCTTGACCTTGAGGTCCTTCATCAGCGTAACGGAATCGCCGTCACTCAACTGAGCGCCGTTGCTGTCGCGCACCATTACATCGTCCGGCATGCCATCTCCTGTGGTCGGGATCACCCATTACCAGATCACCGGGAATTCCAAAACCGGGTCGGGGGCGGCGTGTTCATAGAATGCCCAAGGATCACTCGACGCGCTTCCCAAAGCGCTCGAAACTAACAGCTGCTTTTTTAATCGTGCAAGCCGGTCGGCAAGGTTGATGACCCTGCCCTCCTACGCTGAAGCTTCGGAGGGCATCCTGCTTCGCGCTGTCGATTGAGCCAATCCTGCGAAGCTCGAAGAGCGAAGCAGGATGGCGGAGAGAGCGTCCGCCTTTTTCTGTAACATATTGAAATTGCTAGTGCTTTATCATTGCTATTTGCCGTATTTTCCCTATTTTCCATAACTCGGTTATGGCAACGGGAATCGATATGGCCAAGCATAAGCTTTCGGAAACGCGGATTCGAACCCTTCCAGTGGGCATCCATTCGGATGGCGACGGGCTTTTCCTGCGTGTCAGGAAGGAAGGCAGTCGACAGTGGTTCTTTATATATAAGCGCGGCGGCAAGCGGACAGAGCTTGGCCTGGGCGGCTACGGCCAAGGGACGGCACCGGTATCGCTAGCCTTGGCCCGCGAGAAAGCCGAAGCCGTCCGTCTGCGCCTTGCCCGCGGCGATCACCTGTCGGCGAAGAAGACTTTCGCCGACGTCATGGATGATGTGATCACCGTAAAGGAGTCCGGCTTCAGGAACGAGAAGCACAAGGCGCAGTGGTCGATGACCTTGCGAGAGTACGCCAAGCCTCTGCACAAGAAGCCCATTGACGCCATCACCCGCGACGATGTGGTTGAAACCCTGAAACCAATTTGGGGCACGATACCAGAAACCGCCGATCGGCTACGGATGCGGATCGCGGCCGTCATGGACCACGCCAAGGCGAGAGGGCTGTATGTCGGTGATAACCCTGCCGATTGGCGTGGCGGGTTGAAGGATCTATTGCCGCCTCGCCAGAAGCTCACCAGAGGCCATCACGCCGCGCTGGAGTACAACGAGGTACCAGCCGCAATAAAGGCTCTCCGTGCCGCCGCTGGTGTTTCTGCACGGGCTGTGGAGTTCACCTGCCTGACGGCCGCCCGCAGTGGTGAGGTGCGCGGCGCCACCTTCAACGAATTCGATCTAGAGGCTGGCCTCTGGACGGTACCACCTGAACGAATGAAGGCCGGTCGGGAGCATCGCGTTCCTCTGTGCGACCGCGCAGTTGAGATCGTCAAGGCGATGAAGGAAATCGCCACCACCGACACGGTGTTTCCCATCAGTGACACGGCGATGGTGAAGGCGCTTCGGAAGGCAACTGGCGACGATTCTACCCTGCATGGGCTGCGTAGTTCGTTTCGAGATTGGTGCGGCGATGAGACGACTCACCCGCGCGACGTCGCGGAGGCAGCACTTGCACATACATTGAAGGACAAGACCGAAGCGGCCTACAGGCGTTCCGATGCGTTGCAGAAAAGACGCATCCTGATGGAAGACTGGGCAGACTACTGCGCGCAGGCGATATAGCGCCAACGCTCGCATTTTCCATATTGACTAAAAAGGCAAATGGGCATATTGTCAAAAATTGCGCGCCCAAACGCTTCGCGCAATAATAGTGACCTGTCAACTTGTACCGCCATTTTAGATCTGCCGTCAAGCCCTCCGGAGGAAAAAAGTGCAGCCAGCCGTAAATGACAACCTACCGCGCCTTATGGCGCCAAAGGATGCAGCCATTGCAACCAGCCTTTCCCGCCCGCTTCTTAGCCTGATGGCCGCAGAGGGGAAGTTTCCACGACCTGTCCAACTAGGCGAGCGTCGCATCGCCTACGTCCGGGCGGAGGTGGAAAATTGGATTGATACTTGCATCAACGGGAGGGCAGCGGCATGACTGATTTTGACGACGCCTTCGACCACCTGAAAGAACTCCGCCGTGCACTCGTTGAGCAATACGCAGCGCAAGCTGGAGATGAAGATACCCTTGAACGCATTGCCCGCGTCCAGACTGCCATTACCGCCGTTGAAGCGGTGATGGCTGAACCTACGCACGCCAGGACAGGACCGAAGATCGAATTCGGAGAAGACGGCTACCCTAAGTAGCCCTCTACCCCGCGCCTCTGCCATTTCCTCCTCGTCACCCACCGCAAGGGCGCCGGGGCGCGGCTTTTTACTGCCTGCGGCAGCCATCTGAAAACAGGAACCTCTAATGAACATTCGATCGATGCGGCCAATCCATCAGGATCGGTCGCCGAAGGGATTTATGCCGCTTGGCAAATTCAACCTCGCCGTAACAGACGACATTACCATCCAAGACTGCAGCATTGTGAAGGCGCCGGATGGGCGCGTGTTCCTTTACGGCCCAGGCCGCGAAGGAAACGCACTGTCCTGCTCACCGGGAGCGCGCAAGGCAATTATTGAACTGGCGCTCGCCGCCCTGGGAATGGAACCTAATGACCGACGCGCAGCCTAAGCCCAATGAAATGACGCCATTCGAACTACCGGCCGGATTCGGCGAAGATGACGACACACAGCCAGCCGTAGAATTTATCGGCGTCGACCCGCGTGACCACGCGCTCGAAACCGTCGCATACCTTGCCGACAACCTCTATGGCGATGTGATTCTAGTGCCATTCGTTGACGGCCAGCCGGATTGGGCCAACACCTCGCGCGACACCATTGAAAAGTTCGCTGGCCACTGGTCTGAGTTAGAACCGGAAGACGTTCCGCGTTTGGGTGTTCTAACGGACAGCTTCGCCAGATTCACCGGCGACGCGTTGTCCGATTCTGTGTCGATCGTTACCCTGCTGCGAGAAGGAACGCCCGAGGTGCGCCAGATCGGTGTCGTGACGTCGGTTGGCGACATCGCGCGCTATCTCGTCACTGACGCCCTCATCGATGACGAGCCACTGAAGGTACGGCAGGCGAAACCTACAGAGCCACCCAAGAAAGAGCCGCCCAAAGCCGCCAACGATAACAGACCAGGCACAGCAATAAGCGCCCAAGCCCTACTCGGTATGAAGTTTGCGCCCGTCGCCTACGTTGTGCCTGGCGTCATTACCGAGGGCCTGACCATTCTTGGCGGGCGCCCGAAACTCGGCAAGAGCTGGCTGGCGCTGGATGTCGCCATAGCAGTTGCCAGTGGCGGCAACGCATTGGGGGTGCGGTGCGAGCAAGGGGACGCGCTCTATCTCGCTTTGGAAGACAATCAGCGGCGCCTACAGGATCGCCTGAAGGTGTTGCTGCCACCCATAAAATCGCTATGGCCGGATCTTTCCCACCTCGAGTTGGACACCGAAGCGCCGAAGATTGATGGCGGGCTAATCGCTCGTCTCGATGCTTGGCGGCTTAGCGTTCAAAACCCGCGCATGGTCATCGTAGACACGCTGGCAATGGTCCGTCCTGCAAGAAAGAAAACACAGGACTCATACGAGGCCGACTATGCGACTCTTTCGCCGCTTCAAAGGTGGGCGGGCGAACATCGGCTTGCCGTGGTCGTAATTACGCATGTCAGAAAAATGGAAGCGTCGGACCCGCTCGAAATGATATCGGGTACGAATGGCCTGACGGGCGCCGCTGACAGCATCCTTGTGCTTAACCGCGACACGGACGGGCCGAAGCTGTATGGGCGCGGACGCGACATTGAGGAGCTTGAGAAGGCCCTACGTTTCGACAACGGCAAGTGGTCAGTGCTTGGCGATGCTGTCGACGTGAAGCGTTCCACCGAACGGCGGCGGGTGCTGGACGCCCTTGAACAAGCTACAGGTGCCATGTCTCCTGCGGACGTTGCCAAGGAAATCGGAGCGAAAGCTGCGAGCATCAATGTCCTGCTTGGCAAAATGGTCAAGGATGGCGAGGTGAAGAAGGTCGCATACGCACTCTATGTACACCCCGGTAAGACCGGTTATACCGATTATAGTTCCTCTGACTCTAATCACTCTAACCAGTCTAATGCACCTACACAGAGCGAGGACTCAGCATGACGACCACCAGATACCGCGGGACGCTTCCCCTTCTGAACTGGCTCAAGAAAAACGATCCGAATGCTGTCCTGGCCGTTGCCCGCGCCTTGATCGACCAGAAGCCAGCCGCACCCGCCCATGCAGACGAGCTTGACCGGGAAACGCGTCCGACTGTTGGCGAACTCATGCGGGCGGCCAGCGATGCTTTCCGCGTGTATGTGCGCGATGGCGTGCGGCATGTAGGCAATGGATACCGGCGCCTCGCCGGCAAGACCTACCGCGACGACGAGTGGCAGTTCCTTGGCGACCTTACCTTCTATCGCGGCGCGCTCAAGGAGTGGGGCGTCACTAAAAAAGGGAAGAAGCTGAAGCCGAAGGATGACGTGAGGGGCAACGGCAAGAACAAGCGCAGTCCTGCCGTCTATCTGAAGCTTCGTCCGACGACGCCAGCGCCTATGGACACCATTGCGCTGGAACGCGCGCCGTGCCGACGGCCGACCGATGACGGCAAGCCGAGCGTCTACTATGACCCACTTCCTCGCGACGAGGCCGCTAACCGGTATGGCGCCGAGGAGGCACGCGCCTTGCTTGCCGCCCTGATGCCGTCTGCGCCACCGATAACCAAGTGCCCGACCGTAACAGCAAAAGGCGCCCACTTCTTCGGTGGCATCTCGCGTCCGAAGCAGGGAACGAACTCCGGCACGGTGGGAGTATGGGACGCACCAGAAAAGCCCAAAGGTGAAGCCAGGGAAGTGTTGGACGAAATGGCTGCGGGCGGTTCGTTGAAGTCCCTCGGCGTGCGTCTGGGGTATGGCCCGCAGTACGCGGATCGCGCAGCCAAACGTGCCTTGCTCGATACCGCCAAGATGCTCGTTGCGATGAACGATAACAACGGGAAGACAAATATCGCCGCATAACGTGCCAGATCGTGGCGCGTTGTAGCGTATATGTATGAGAATATTGTTGGGCGGCGCTTTTGCGTCGCCTTTTTCTTTGCCCAAATCTCAATCTTACCATCATAAGGAGGCCGACCATGGCCGACTGGCAAAACCGCGACTTTACAGTTGCGGAAGCCGCTGCCCTGGCTGGCTTGCGGCGCGGCACGCTCGACGCTTGGGTGCACCGCATTCGTGATTGCGAAATCCTTTTCAGCGAGCGCCGCGGCGACAGGCGTTGGTTCAGTCCGCAAGACATCTGCATCTTACGCGTTGGCTATGAGCTTGAGCGCGCTGGCCGCGGCTGGCTTACCGCTATCGCACAGGCCTTCGAACACCTTCAGACGCCACCTGCGGCGGATGACGTGCTTGTGGTCGATGTCATGTCTGTTTCATCGGCATCTGGCCGCGTGATCTCCGACAGAGACGTTGAACGCTTGGCCGTCGACAAGTCGAAAATCCTACTCCCTATCGGCTCCATCTGTGCCGAGATTTCTGAGCGGTGCGCCGCAATCTATGGAGGCACCGATGTGGCCGTTTCGTAAACCTACCGTGCCGATCGAACAAAAGAGCCTCGCCGCCCCCGACGAAGAACTGTTGGCCATCCTTGGCGCGAGCGTCACCGGAACAGCGGCTGTGCCGGCCAGCGTGGCGCTTACGGTACCAGCGGTTGCCGCCGCCGTGCGTGCGATCAGCGAGGCCGCTGCAACGCTATGCGTCAAAGTGCAGCGCAAGGACGGCGACGCATGGGTGGACGACGAGGAACACCCCGCATGGCCGCTGCTGAATGGCGATGCCTGCCCTTGGGATTCTGGGTTTTCGCTGATCCGCGACCTAGTAGCCGAGGCACTGATTTATGACACGGGCGGCCTGGCATGGGTCAATCGGGTCGACGGCAAGCCGGTCGAGATTATCCGGTACAACCACTCGGTCATTAGCGTCCAGCGCGACGCGAACACCAACGAGCCGTCATACAGGCTATCCGGAAATGTGGTTCCCTCTGGCGACGTCATCCACCTGACCGCGCCATTCGCTAAGTCGCCTCTTAATATGGCGGCAGAAGCCATCGGCACCGCTTATCAGATGGAGAAGCATGCCGCGAAACTATTCACGAATGGCGCTCGCCCGGCCGGTGTTCTTGAGTTCCCAACCGGCGTCAAGCTGGGCGACGAGGCGCTTAAGAAGGTAAAGGCCGGTTGGCAGGCTGCCTTCGGTGGATCCGGCAACGGTTCCGGTACTGCTGTTACATGGGACGGCGCGGCCTGGAAGCCGCTCACCTTCTCCAGTGTCGACAGCCAGTTTCTAGAACTGCGAAAATTCCAGAACCTCGAAATCTGTCGAGCTTTCCGGGTTCCCCCGCAGATGGTGTTCGAACTCGACCGCGCTACATGGTCGAATTCCGAACAGATGGGCAAGGAGTTCCTGACGTATTGTCTGGAGCCGTGGCTACGCGCCCTTGAGGCAGCCCTTATGAGGGCGCTTATCGCACCCGGGGATCGCAAGTCGTTCCGCATTTGGTTTGAGCGTGACGACCTCACGCAGGCCGATCTTGGCGCGCGTGCGACTGCCTATAGCAGCCTGGTATCTGCGCGCATCTACAGTCCTAACGAGCTTCGAGCATGGGACGGCGCACCGCCTTATGCGGGTGGCGACAAGTACGAAAACCCCAATACCGGCACGCCTACCAAGCCAGCGAACGACAACACCCCACCTCCAGTAATCGAGGCCGCCGCATGACGGACGAACCCTTCCTTACCTACGTCGATGAATTTTTCGGCGACGCCATTCACCGCTTCGACGTCCATTCTGGTGGTTTCCAGTTCCTCCAAGAACTGGGCGAAAAGCTCAACGAAGGTCCAATGGTGACTTTCCGGAAGCTCTACGCAGGCGCTTGGGAAGTCGACACGATACGGCACGTGTTGAGGCTTGGACTGGTCGGCGGTGGTACGTCACCAGCCGAGGCTAACAAGCTCATGACGCGGTATTTCGAGCGCTCACCGCTTGGAGAGCATGCCGCCCTGGCGCTGTCCATCATGGCGGCGGCAATCGTCGGCAGGAAGTCGGAAGATGAGCCGGTTCCGACCGCCGTTGAGGCAGTTGCCGTTGCGGCAGGTGTGGCCTGATGGAACGGCTAGAATTCAAAGCCGCATTCACTGCGGACGACACGGGCCTTGTCGAAGGCAAGGCTTGGGATTTCGCTTCCGAGGACCGCACCGGAGACATGATTTCGCCGGCTGCCTTTGCTGGAGCAATCGGCAAGTCCCTTCCCATGCTTTTCGCGCACGACCAGGCACAGGCCGTAGGTGTGTGGGATTCAATTGCCGTCGATAAAGACGGTCTCAAGGTTCGCGGCAAGTTGCTTGTTGCGGATGTTGCCAGAGCCAAGGAAGTGCGCGCGCTTTTGCAGGCGAAGGCGGTTACGGGCCTCTCAGTAGGCTTCATGACCAAGAAGGCAGCACCGCGAAAAGGCGGAGGCCGCACAATCTCTGACCTCGATCTTGTCGAAGTCAGCCTCGTCGCCGTGCCGGCTCATGACCAGGCACGCATTACAAATGTAAAGGAATTCCCTTTGACTACCGAAAACACCAATCCGAATACTGATCTGGCCGCTATCGAAACGAAGCTGGCCGCCGCAGAAGCTAAGGCAACTGCCGCCGAAACCAAGGCCGCGGCTGCGGTAGACGCGCTCAAGGCTCGCCTCGATGGCGTAGAAACCAAGCTCAACCGCCCTGCCATTATCACCGATAAGAAGGGTGAGCCGACCGCCGAGCAGAAGGCCTTCGGTAATTATCTGCGCCTTGGCAACAACACGCCGGCCGAGGAACTCAAGACGCTTACGGTTAGCTCGGATCCGCAGGGCGGCTACCTGGCGCCGGTCGAAATGAGCACGGAGTTCATTCGCAACCTCGTCCAGTACAGCCCGATCCGCGCGCTCGCGTCGGTTCGCTCGACTGGCAACGCGTCCGTTATGTACCCAAAGCGCACCAGCGTTACCAACGCCAAGTGGAAGGGCGAAACCCAGTCTCAGGAAGCGTCGGAGCCGACCTTCGGGCAGGCGGAAGTCGTCATCCGTGAGGTTAACACCTACGTCGATATTTCCAACCAACTGCTCGCCGACTCTGCTGGTCAGGCTGAAGCAGAAGTCAACCTGGCCCTTGCCGAAGATTTCGGACAGAAGGAAGGCTTGGCCTTCGTGAATGGCGCCGGCACGCTTGATCCGGAAGGGTTGATGACTAATGCCGACATCGGCTTCACCGTTTCCGGTGCAGCTTCGACGCTGACGGCTGACGGTCTTATCAATACGTTCTACAGCCTCCCGGCAGCATACCGTAATGCAGCGACATGGGTTATGAACTCGACGTCCCTGGCGGCGACAAGGCGCATGAAGGACTCTGTAACCGGCTCCTATATCTGGCAGCCCGCCCTGTCGCTTGGCGCGCCGGAATCGATCCTTGGACGTCCCGTTGTTGAAGCTGTGGATATGCCCGACGTCGGCGCCGGCAACTTCCCGGTTCTGTTCGGTGACTTCTCAGGCTACCGCATTGTCGATCGCTTGGCCCTGTCGATCCTTGTGAACCCGTACCTGCTGGCAACCAACGGCATCACTCGTGTGCATGCGACACGCAGAGTGGGTGCTGGCGTGATCCAGCCTGCGAAGTTCCGCAAGGTGAAGATCTCGACGTAATTCTATCTGCGGAAATTCCGCAGATACGGGCGGTCCTTAGTGGCCGCCCCATTCTCTTTCACAAGGACTATTTCATGCGCGATCTCGCGAACAATATCGGTGCGGTCCAGGCTGTTGCGCCTGCCGTGCTCACCGCTACGAACACCTCAGCCGCTATCGACCTGCTTGGCTTCAACGGTGCAGCCGTCATCATCAACACTGGCGCTATTGCCGGTTCTGGCAACTTCACGCCCAAGCTTCAGGAGTCGGACGACGGCACCACGTTCACCGACGTTGCTGCCAGCGACCTTGTCGGCACATTCCCGGCTGCCCTTGTCGCCACCAGCGTTGTGAAGGTCGGCTACATCGGCAATCGTCGCTATGTACGCACGGTGCTTACCCTGAACAGCGGCACGTCGGTTGCGGCGAGTGCTGTGATCGTCAAGGGCCGTGCGGCTAGCAAGCCGGTGGCTTAATCCTCTTTATTTCTTGGCGGCGGTAAACCGGGCAAGCCAGATGTCCGGGCAAGAAAGCCAGCAAGCGTGCCGCCAGCCTTTCAGGGGTTTCAGGGCGCCGCTGGTGGAACTGGCAAGTCGCGTACGCGCGCAACGGGAGGCAGCCGTAAGGCTGTCTCCCAACCCATTCAGGAGCCATCATGAACGTCATATGCGCGTGCGGCTTTAGCGTGCCGAAGGGCACTAAGTGCGACTGCCGCATCAAGCAGGCCAAAGCCAGACAGGCGGCCAACGACAAGGCCCGCGGCAGCGCCTCAGACCGTGGTTATGACGCACGATGGGCCAAAGAGTCCAAGGCATGGCTAGCAGCGCTAGGCGAGCCGCTGTGTGCATGTGGATGCGGTAGGCCAGCCAACATGGTGGACCACATCAGGGCACCGAAGGGCGACATGGTGCTGTTTTGGGATCGCACCAATTGGCAGCCTTTTGCGCGTGGCTGCAACAGCCGCAAGAACATTAAGAGCGAGGGTGGGTTTGGGCGCTAGGTAAGCGCCCTTTCAGTCTCTGTCGAAATTTATCAGAAATCGATAGAACATTACACACAGCGAGAAGAAACTAACGACAATGAACTCAAACTGGAATAGATTGTCCTGAATTAAAATCTGGCACGTGACGTTCATATCTATAAAACTTATAGCAAGAACGATCACCCACAACATCCCTAATCCTGAAGCGACGCTATCAGCGCTACTGAGTACTTTATATCTGTCCTTTGAAGCGTTGATAGTGAATGATATCATGAACATAATTATCATGATAACGAACATCACAATGGGAGATGTGACTACGAGTATCCATCGGTGCATTATCTAATTGCTGTTCATTGCGTCGACGACGAAGAGAAGAGCAGAAGTTAAGATGCTCGCAATAAATAGAGACCCCATCCCCAACTGGTTTCCGCCAATAAAGCTATCGCCGTATGCTAAGTTGAACGATGCTGACGCGATAATGGGTCCGATAATGAAACCAGGAAAGAGATATCGCCAAAAATTCATGTTGGTGCTCCCCGTGCTGCAAGCAGGGTAAATCCTCATAGTAAACAACTCCTGAAGGGGCCACGTCGGCAACTTTTCGCCCTCCCGCCCAGACCACCCGCGCCCCCAAATTACCATTTCTCCCCAAATAGGATTTTGAACCTATGGCAATCGTTACGCTCGATGAGCAGAAGGCCCACTTGGGCGTGACGCTCGATACCGATGACGCGCTGATTTCCGGACAGATTGACGCCGCGCAAGCGCACTTAGAGCAGCTGCTCGGTTTCGTCATAGCGGAAGAGTTCGCAAGCCCGCTCGTCGTTCCGGCTGACCTTGTTAGTGCAGTTATGACCTTGGCAGCCCACCTATTCGAGAACAGGGAAGCCACAGTGATCGGTGTGTCCGCGCAGGAACTACCATTCGGGGTCTGGGACATCATCCGCGAACGCCGAAACTACAGCTTCTGACATGGCCAAAGATGACCTGGCGTCGCTGCTGAAGGCGTTCGACGCGATACCGAAAGAGGCCCGCAAGCGCATCTCTAAGGCCATAGACAAGGGTGCCGACGAGCTTGTAGCGCGCATGCAGTACCTCGCTCCGGACGATCCTGCCACGGCCGGCGATGACCTGAAGACGAGTATCCGCAAAATCAAGATAAGCGACCTGTCGACCACGGTGCTAACCGACAACGACGCATCGCTCTACCAGGAATACGGCACCGCAAAGATGGAGCGAAATTCGTTCTTCTGGCCGTCCGTAAACACCCTGAAAAAGCGCGTCAGGCGCAGGGTGGACCGAGCCATCAGCGATGCCGTTAAGGAGACTTTTAGATGATCGCAATCAAGAAGATTGATCGCGCCCATTTCGAGATGAACGGATCCACGATCGTGGCGACTCTCGATGCACAGGCGGGCGACTTCAATATAAAGCAGGCGACGCTCCGTCAGAACCACAGCGACGGAACGTTCTTCATAGGCATGGGTGGCGGCTTCAAGTCGCGTGCTGGCATCACCTTGCCGCGTCATTGCGAGACGCGCGCCGCCTTGCTGGCCGCAGCTGTGGAGGCGTATCGCAATGTCTGAAGCGAGCCTTGCCGCGCAAAAGTACCTGCGCACACTGTTCACTGGCAGGGCCGCGCTTACGGCGCTTGTGCCATCCGCGAACATATTCGACCGTAACAGCCGGCCGGAAGTCTTCCCCTGCATCCTGCTCGGGGATGGCCAGTTCGTAGCCGACGATGCCGGCTGCATTCAGGCTGGCGACGTCTACATGGCGTTGCATGTCTGGACGGCTGAGAACGGCTTTGCGGCCTGCAAGTCTATCGTCGGCGAGATCCGCCGCGCGGTGCGGGATGCGGAAGATGTGGTTGATGGCTTCGCCTTGTCGTCCACCTTCCAGGACGCGACTTACCTACGCGATCCGGACGGCGAGCACAGTCACGGCGTCGTGACTATCCACCTACTTGCCGAAGACACGCTAGCCGGAGTCGTCTGATGAGAGCCGGAAAGCTTGACCGCGAACTGGTGATAGAGCGGGCCACCACCACCATCGATGAGTACGGCAACACAATTGAAGCGTGGGCACCGCTAGCCACCATGCGCGCTCAGCTTGTGACCGCCAGCACCGAAGAATTTCAGCGGGCTTACGGCGCCTCTGGCGAGACGGCTATCGTGTTCCGCACGCGCTGGCTTGCCGGCGTTACCGTTTCCGATCGCGTCATTTATGAAGGCGCGCACCACAACATTATCGAAACGAAAGAGATAGGACGGCGCCGCGGCCTCGAGCTACGGACACGCCGTATAGGTGCTTAATGGCCAGAGGACGTAAGGCGGAAATCACCGCAGTAGATGGCGCATTGTCCGTTCCGCCGCGCTGCCCCTCATGGATGCCAAAGCACGCGAAGGCCGAATGGCAGCGGATCGTTCCGCAGTTAGTGGCCGACCGTAAGCTTGCCGCGCACGAGGTGCAGAGCGTGGAGTCCTACTGCCTTAGCGTGGCCAGGATCCGTGAATCTGAGACGATCATACAGCGCGACGGCATCACCTACATCGGGCCGGACGGCCAGCCCAAGCGGCACCCGGCAACAGCGATTTTGAAAGAACACCAAGAGGCTGCGCGGCGCCTGCTCATCGAGCTAGGCGGCACGCCCGCGAGCCGTGGCAAGAACAAGGGCGGCGCGCGTGGCGAAAGAGGAGAAGACGAAGACCTCGGCGATATCTGATCCAAACGCCTGGCTATTTGATGACAGCCCCATTCCCGACCCGCAAGGCAAAGGCGAGCGCGCTGTCCGCTTTATCAAAGCCCTGCGCCACCCAAAGTCGACGGCTAAGGGCGGTGCATTCCAGCTAGACTATTGGATGGAGCGCCTGACCCGGCGCGTCTTCGGCGACGTCCGTGAGGACGGCCAGCGCAAGATAAAGACCGTGTTCCTTATGGTGGGCCGCGGCAATCGGAAAACTACCCTTGCGGGAGCGTGGGCCGCGCTGATGACCGCGGGTCCAGAGCGCGTTCCGAATGGCCGAACGTACTCGATCGCCAACAGCCGCGAACAATCTGCATTAACGTTCGATGAGCTTGCCGGTATCTGCCGTGCGCACCCCACCTTGCTCGAGGCGACGCATATCCAAGATGCGCTCAAGCGCGTGTCGCATCCTAAGTCCGGCAATCGCTTCGCTGCGCTATCGAATGAAGCAAAGACCGCGCACGGATTAACCCCGCAATTTTGTTTCGCCGACGAGTTGCATGAGTTTTCTAAGTCCGACCTTTACGACGCCATGTCGACCGGCCTGAACAAGTCGGCAAACACGCTGATGTTCATAGGCACTACGGCGGGCGTGGGCGTCACCACAGCGGCCTACAACGTCTATGAGTATGCGACCCGCGTTGCATCCGGCGCCGTGCTGGACGCGGCCTTCCTGCCCGTCATCTTCGCCATGGATAAGGACGACGATTACCGCGACGAGTCGGTCTGGCTTAAGACCAATCCCGGCCTCCGCTGCACCCCCGCTTATCCAGACCTCGACGGCATGCGCAAGTTCGTCCGCGAGGCGGAACACAGGCCGGCTAGCCGTGAAGTGTTCAAGCGTCTGCACCTCGGGCAATGGCTTGACGGCGCTGCAGAGCCGGCTTGGGATATGGCCATATGGGACGAGAACGCCGGCGCTTACGATCTTGAGGCCCTTGAGGGGCGGCGCGCCTGGATAGCCGTTGATCTGAGCAAGCGGATTGACCTTACCGCGGTCGGCATCGCTATTGAGATGGACCACGGCCAGTTTGCCCTGCACGTCCAGAGCTTCGCGCCAGCCGGTGGCATAAGGCGGCGCGGCGACAACGACAACGTCCCATACAGCCTGTGGCGCGACCAGGGATTTTTGACCGAATGTCCCGGCGATATTGTCGACCTTGGCATCGTTGAAGACTACATCCGAAACCTCGCCAAGCGCTTTGACTGCCAAGAAATCTGCTTCGATAAGTGGTCCGCACGCGCGACTATGGAGTCGCTAGAGGCGGAAGGCTTGCCGGTTGCGGAGTTCCCGCAGACCGTTGCCACGTACACAAAACCATGCGCCGATTTCGAGGATGCTATGTTCAACCGGCGTCTTTGCCATGGTGGCAATCCGCTACTGCGGTGGGCCGTTGGCAATGTGGTTCTTTACGTGGACGGCGCCGGCAATCGAAAGCCCGCCCGTGACAAATCAGCAGATCGCATCGACCCGGCTTGCGTAACCATCATGTGCGTTGGCCGAGCCATGGCGGGCGCCAGTGGCCTCTCAATGTATGAAACCGCGTCGAAAGACGCATTCTTTTTCTAGGAGTCGCAATGGCGAACGATCAAAGCAAGGCACTGGCGATCGACGTCATGGCCCGGGTGGATAAGCTCGAGAAGGCTATGGCGAAAGCCAAGGCGATTACCAACTCCAACTTTTCCGCCATGGAAGCCCGCGGCAAGCAGTTGACGACGCGGCTTAACTCGTCGTTTGCAGGCATCGGGAGCGGCTTGAAGGGCAATGTTCTGGAGTTTTTCAAAGGCATTGGTGCTGGTGCTATCGCCGCGCTGGGGCCGATCGCCCTCGTAGACCAGGCGCTTAAAGCGATCGACAATGCCTCGCATTTGGTTGATACGGCCGACCGCGTGGGCTTGACCACCAAGGCCCTGCAAGAGCTAACTTTCGGCTTCTCGCAGGCCAGCGTCGATGCTGAGACCTTCGAGTCCGCAATGGACAAATTCAGCAAGAACATTGCCGAAGCTGCAACAAGCGGCGGGCACCTTGCCGATATCCTGAAAGCCAACGGTGTCGCCATCCGCAACCAGAATGGCCACATCAAAACGTCCGAACAATTGCTCGGCTCTTACGCGGACCTGGTGAAGAACGCCGCGTCCGAACAAGAAAAAATGCTTCTTGTTACGGAGGCTTTTGGCCGCGGTGGCGCCGCCATGCTTGTCGGCTTAAACGATGGCGCGCAGGGCATTCTCAATATGCAGAAAGCCGCCAAGGATGCAGGCGGTGTTATCGATGACGAGTTGCTGCGCCGCGCCGAACAAATGGGCGATAGATGGGACGCAGCGTGGCACCGCTTCGCGGTGTCGTCGCAGTCCGCCATCCTCACTGCGCTGGAAGGCATGGACGATCTTTCGAGCAGGATGCAGAAATTCCTTGTCCAGAGGCAGGCCGCGGAACTAGGCGACGTTGCCGGATCCTTGGTGGGCAAGCCTGGCGACGTGCTTACCGGGCCAGGCAAGGGCAATAGGACTGTAGACCCGATCGACGCTCGCATTGCCGGAGCATTCGGTGGCGAGATCACTAAGGCCGACGACGCTTTGGTTGCGCAGTTGAAGGCGCGTTATGGCGATGCCGCGCACAAGGCTACGGTAATTCCGCCTACTGGTGGCGGTGCGAAAAGCGCCGGATCCAAGTTCACTCCCAAAACTGCCAACGACCGCTTCGCCGAAGACTTACAGACCGTCCGAGACCACACCGCGGCTCTTCTGGCTGAGCAATCCGCATTAGGCTTGTCGTTCGAAGCGCAGACGAAGCGCAAGGTGTCTTTGGATCTCGAACAGGAAGCACTTAAGGAAGTCAGGGAAGAAGCCCGCAAAAAGGGCGAGGCTGACTGGCAGAATGCGCAACTGTCCGCCGACCAAATTGCGAAGATCGATGCAGTCTCGGATGCCTACGCCAAACAAGCCGAGTCCCTCCGTAAGGCGCAGGAAGCCCAAGACTTGCAGCGGGACGTCATTAAGGGCGCCTTCGATGACATGCGGTCCGCACTGGATGACGGCAAGATCGACTGGCGCGACTTTGCTAACGTCGCGGAGAACGCCTTAGACAAGGTTATCGACAAGATCGAAAATGATCTGATCGATGCCTTAGACCAGGCCAACTCGGCCGGTGGTGGTGGTGGCATCTTCGGCAGCATTCTAGGTCTGCTTACGGGCAGTGGTGGCGGAAGCGACCCCGGCATCATCTCGGCTCTTGGCTTGCGTGCCAACGGCGGGCCGGTGACGGCAGGCAAGCCATACATCGTCGGTGAGAAGCGGCCTGAACTGTTTGTGCCAAACCAGTCTGGAACGATTGTTCCACGTGTGCCGTCTATTAACGCGGGCGGTGGTGGCGGGCAGAGCGTCAGCGTTAGCTTTGCGCCCAACATCACCGTGCAAGGCGGCAACGGCGACGCAGGAGAGCAGGTTACTGCCGCGCTGAAGGCCTACCAGCGGGAGTTCACGCCGAACGTATTGAAGGCGCTGAGAGAGGCTAAGCAAAGGGGAATGGTTTAGCGGCGCCAGTTCTGCCCAAGCTCGTCGTCAAACCAGGCTTCCGCATCGTAGTCCGGTCCCATCACAGATCGGAAATTGAGATAGCCAGAATACCCTTTCTCGCTGAGCCAGTTCTTGAAACTAGACCAGCTCGGGTGGTCACTTACGTTAACGCCGGTTTCCCTAGCCCACGTGGCTGCTAGGGACCGGATGGCTTTCTCGCATTCAGGCTTTTTCATAGATGGACCCTAAAAAATGGACGGCCCGCCAATCGGATCTGGCGGGCCGTCTCTCGTCAGGCTGCTCGAGACTGCAACATCTTCGCATCCAAATAGGCGATGACGGCCTTCGGACCGTAGCCTGTGTACGGGCGCGAAACCGTCAATACGAAAAAGTCGTCATTCGCATCGAGGTATTGCCGGAAGCGAGCGTGAACCTGCTCGACCGTCTCATTTGTTTCGATCACGTACGAGGATTCAGAAAGTCTCGCCCAAGGCGTCTTTCTGACCTCGTCAACGATCTTCGGACGAATGACCTCTCTGTTGAGATCGTAAGCGACTAGATAGTGCATTGGTCTTGCTCCTATGCCTTGCTATGAGGAGGCCCGGGCGCTATCTACTCGGCTGCTAGTACGAGCAATCGCGGTTTTCGCGTGCTTCACGGCGCAAGGTTTCCGCGATCGCAAACTAAACAGGGCAGCACTCGATTCCGGGTGCTGCCCTTTTTTGCATCAAATTTTATCTGCTGTCTAGCTTAAATAACGTTCCGTCCGCGCTAAACTGAAAATACATCTGTTATACCCAACCGTCAATGGGTTTAATCAACATTTTGTATGTCGAATCGTGCGGCGCCCCGTCGCAGATTGTAGTGCGAATCGACTCCGACTCCAAGAGTTCCGGTTCCGTGTTTGTTCTTGACCGATAAAGGACTTTATTCCTATCCTGTTCTCATTCAACGGAGGATGGGATGCCACGACGCAAGCGCCACGAGACAATTTCAAGCTACCATCTCGGATTGGTCGAACGTCAGGCGTGGCTGCTCACAAAGGAGTTGCGGGAGGCGCAGTTGGCGTTAAAGCCCTTTACCCCCCATTGGGAAGCGATCGACCAATTACACCAAGATATGCGCCGCGCACTCAATCTGCTGAACGACAGGCCAGCC
Organism: Mesorhizobium sp. B264B1B; assembly: GCF_020165765.1. NCBI lineage: Bacteria > Pseudomonadati > Pseudomonadota > Alphaproteobacteria > Hyphomicrobiales > Phyllobacteriaceae > Mesorhizobium > Mesorhizobium sp. B264B1B. The sequence continues at coordinate 160,121 of NZ_JAIUIS010000009.1, read as the reverse complement.
GACTATGAACGTCCACACATGGCACCGATGTCGGGTGGCGGCCCCCCGTAGAATGTGGCGACTAGCGCCCCAACCTGACCCCCGGCCCGCCGTCGACAGTCTCACCAACGGTCCCAATATGCCCACTTGCATTTTTGCCTGGACAAAATATGCCCATTTGCATTTACTTTCAATGGCTTACCTAAAAAATCAACTTGCGTCGACTCTCGTTCTGATCCATGTTGGTTCGTACGGGGAGAGGGGTAACCTTCCAAAATTGCTGATGCGGTATCGACGGTAACTATTCTGGTTTGGCCGGGGTGGCGCAGCTATGTCCAAGCGCAAGCTAAAAGCTCGCCAGCGATCCAGGTCGCCCTCTCTTCCCCCGGCTGCCGGCGCCTTCCGCCCGGCATAGGCCTTGAGAGGGGCCGTAGACCTGGAGAAGAACGATGAACATGCACATTTCTGCCGAACCAGTTATGACGACGACTGGGTTGCCAGAACTGAACCGCGGCATCTATCAGGGCGCGATCGTCATGCGCCTGGACGATCAGGGGCGCCCTACGCGGCTAATGATGAACTTTATGAACACGCCGGAGGCCGTGGCATTTGTCGAGGAGATTTACGCGGTGACGACGCGCACGCCTTTCGCCGTCTACGAGAGCTACTCGTTTCCGCTAGCCTGACCCCAGAGCACTGCAAAAAAGACAAGGCCCGCTTCGGCGGGCTTTTTCGCGGTTATGGCAAAGGGAGATTTCGGCCAAAAAAGTCAATAAAATCAAGCAGGATGGCGGAGAGAGCGGGATTCGAACCCGCGTTACGGTTTCCCGTAAACACACTTTCCAGGCGTGCGCCTTCAACCACTCGGCCACCTCTCCGTCCTTGCCTTTCGCGTCGGCCGGTTTCGCCGCGCGGGTTGGGGAGATGCTCTCCCTTTGGGGATGCGTGCGGAACTGCCCGCACCGGGCGCCGCCAACCAGCGGACGCCCTGCCCGCACCTGAGCCGTCGAAGCAACAGGCGCGGGGCTCATCTAGTCGATCCGGCGCCGAATGCCAAGCCATAACGGCGGTCAATTCGCTTTGCCGGCCACACGGCGTTCATGGGGGCCGCCGGCACATCCGTTTGGAGTCCCGCCACTTCAATCGCTGCTTGATGATGTGCACGGGCAAGGCTGCGAGGCCAGCCGCGCTTGACTTCGTCCCGAGCGGCCTGTCGAGTGTCCGAAAGGCTTTGCGGGGGGCATCGTCGCAACATGACGTCAAGCAGCGGAATTCCGGGCGGTACGCCGGACAACGGACAGCCACCGGCCGAGGGAAAGATCCCGGCCCGACATCTGGACAGCGGACTTTCCTATGTCCCGGTGGGCTGGCTGGTTATCGTTATGGCCCTGTCGGTCTATTGGCTGGCGTCGGCCTTGTGGCTGGTGGGGAGTTCAGGCCTGCCGGACCCCGTTTTCTATTTCCTCTTCAGCGGGCTCGTCGCCGACATCATCACCATCCTATGGGGGCTTTACCTGCTCGGCCTCGCCTTCGGCCGTTCGGCGCGCTTCCCCAGCCATTTCACCATCTGGCAGGCCGCCACGATCATATGGCTGCTGGCAAGTCACGCTTACGCACTCGCCGTGCCGGGCTTCGTCTTCTCCGCCAGAAGCCTGGCCATCACCGCCGCCGAGATCGCCATCGGCCTGCTTTGCATCTACCTGTTGCGCCGCGGCTCCGGCGCCGAGACCGTTTATGCCAGGCCGCGAGCCGAAGCGCCGTCGGTCTTCGTTTCCATTGTCGCCGCGCTGCTCGGCATCATCCTCGGCGCGGTCGTCGGCGCGGTGGGTGGCTTCCTGGCCGGTTCGCTCATCGCCGATATCACCGACGTGAGTTGCTTTGAGGGTGCGTGCGGCTACTTCGCCGCCTTCATCGGCCTGGCCGGGCTGGTGGTCGGCGCCATTGCCGGCGGCATTCTCGCCGTCTGGCTCGCCAACCGGCGCAAGCGCAGGCCGGCCGGCTAGGCTGCGTCGGCCGCGATTCAATTCGCGTGCCGTGATTGCGAATAGGGCCTGCGCGCTCTATTTCTCGTTCGGAACACCGCCGGAGATCCTCGGGAGGATGTTGAGGATCGGCCAGGGGAAAGGTCTTTGATGTTTCGCTTTGTCTTTCGTCTCGCGGCCATGGTCGCGCTGTCGATTTCGGTCATCATGGCGGTGCTTGACACGACACGCACTGTGGCCGCCTCGGCACTGGTGCTGACCCCGCTCAATGCGAGCTGGCTGGCCGTGTCGCCCGACACGCGCGCCGCCTTTGAAAGCTTCGTTCGCGCCAAGGCCGGCCCGCTGCTATGGGACGGCGCCATCGCCTGGGTGCTCAACCAGCCGGGCTTTGCCGTGTTCGCGGTGCTTGCCTTGCTGCTCTACGCCATCGGCTACAGGCGGCAGCGGCGCACGGGGCAATTCGCCTGAAGGGCACGGGCATCGCACCCCGCCATGCTTTTCCAAAAGGTCAAAATTCCACGTGAATTTTGTTTCGGGCCGTGCCAGATTGCCGCTGAGCGGGAGGGGAATATACACTCCTGGCTGACGTCGCGCGCATGCCGGAGAACCGGGCAGGCGGGCGGGCGTAACGGAAAAAAATAACCGACAGGGTGTGGATCACATGAAACGTATCGTTCTCGGCCTTCTGGCCGCAACTGCAATGGTTCTTCCGGCTTTCGCCGCGGATGTGCAGCCGGCCATCCTTTATGATCTCGGCGGCAAGTTCGACAAATCCTTCAACGAGGCGGCCTACCATGGCGCCGAAAAGTTCAAGACAGAGACCGGCGTCCCCTATGTCGAGTTCGAGGTCTCCAACGCTTCGCAACGCGAGCAGGCGTTGCGCCGCTTCGCCGAGGACGGCCACAACCCGATCGTCATGGCCGGCTTCGCCTGGGAGGATGCACTGAAGAAGGTCGCGACCGAATATCCCGATCTCAACTTCGCCATCATCGACGATGCCGTCGACCTGCCCAATGTCCGCTCGCTCGTATTCAAGGAGAATGAAGGCTCCTATCTCGTCGGCATCATGGCGGCGATGGCCTCCAAGACGAAGAAGGTGAGCTTTGTCGGCGGCATGGACATTCCGCTGATCCGCAAGTTCGAATGCGGCTATGTCGGCGGCGCCAAATCGGCAGGCGCGACCGACGTCATCCAGAACATGACCGGCGACACGCCGGCCGCCTGGAACGACCCGGCGAAGGGCGGCGAGATCGCCAAGACGCAGATCGACCAGGGTTCCGACGTGGTCTATGCGGCCGCGGGCGGCACCGGCGTCGGTGTGCTGCAGGCGGCGGCTGATGCCGGCAAGCTCGGCATCGGTGTCGATTCCAACCAGAACGGCCTCCAGCCCGGCAAGGTCCTGACCTCGATGCTGAAGCGCGTCGACGTTGCCGTCTACACCGCCTTCATGGACGGCAAGAACGGCACCTTCAAGGGTGGCGTCGAAAATCTCGGCCTCAAGGAAGGCGGTGTCGACTACGCCATGGACGATAACAACAAGGCGCTGGTTACCGACGAGATGAAGGCGGCGGTCGAGAAGGCCAAGGCCGACATCATCGCCGGCAAGGTCGAGGTGCACGACTACACCGCCGACAACGCCTGCCCGTATTGATCTGCCAAACCGACAGCAAACCGCCGGGCATGGTCCCGGCGGTTTTGTTTTGGAAGTCGCTGCCGGGTAGACGCAGACGTCTCGCAAGAAACACGACCCCAGGCCAATGGTGCAGTTGACAGTCGAACCCATGAACGAACGTGACATTGCAGCGGTGGCGCGATTGCGCGTTGCCGCCTTTTTCACGGGCACCGGACGAACGCTGGACGACGACGTGGCCGGACTTCGTAAACTGCTGCACGGCGACGGCTTCGAAACGGCGTTCGTGGCCCGGATCGGCGACGTGCCGGTCGGGACCTGCCTGCTGGTCCGCGACGAACTCGAACCGGCGCATGATCTGACACCATGGCTGGCCGGCCTGGCCATCGCTCCCGAGCACCAGCACCGAGGGATCGGCACTGCGCTGGTCAGGGCAATCGAAGCTCATGCCACATCGCTCGGCGTGGAGGCGCTTTATCTCTACACGTGGGAGGCGCGCGATTTCTACATGAGGCTTGGTTGGAGGGTCGTCGAGCCGTTCAGGCAGAACGGGGAGCCGATGGCGCTGATGTCGCGCCAATGTGGGCTATAGCTTTCCCGCCAGATAACCCAATGCGAAAGCCACGACCAGTCCAATGGCGACCGCAAGTCCGCGCCGGTCGCCGAGAGAATAGAAGCCGACATCATGCGGCTTGGCGGGGCCCCGGATCACCGGTTTAGCGTCCTCAAGACCGACAGCGCGCATCTGCGGCAAGTCGCCGATGCGCTGCGTGATCTGCCGCCAGCGCTCCGCGCCACCGGCGGCTTCGGTGCGGTCGAAAATATGCAGGTGCTCAGCAAGCTGGACCACGGCATCGCGAAAGGCTGGATCGATCTCCAGATCGCGCTCGGCCCGTTCGCGCTCTGCATCGTTCATCAGGCCAAGCACGTAGTCGCCGGCTCTTGCGATGCGATCGCTGGCCATCGCTCGACTTCCCTCCCCTACCAGTGCGGCGGCTTAGTCACCGGCACGTCGGGTGCCGCCTGTTCCTCCAGCGCCAGGAAGCGGTCGGTCAGCGCGTCGAGCTTGCGCTGCATGCGCTCGATCACCTTCCACTGCTCGGCGATCTGGCCGGACAGTTCCTCGATGGTCTTCTCCTGCTCGGCGGAGCGGATCTCCAGCGTCGTCAGCCGGTCGGCGGGCATGGTCATGCAAAGTCCTCAGGTGTCGCGCGCAGTGTCAAATCGGCTTGCCATATTAGCGAATATGAGAGCTTCGGCCACGTTCGAAATTGACAAGCGCGCCGGGATTTGTCGAGAGTGGACGCTGCTCCGGCCAATTGGCACGGGCGGAGCGTCATGCTAGGCATTTTGACCAAGCGATAAAAAAATAAGAGTGGGACAGGCTGCATGGCGCATGCCGCGATTGAACTGGCCGCAATCGAACTGATTGGCATCAACAAGAGCTTTGGCGCCGTGCGCGCCAACCGTGACATCAACCTGGAAATCGCGCGCGGCACCATCCACGGCATCGTCGGCGAGAACGGCGCCGGCAAGTCGACGCTGATGTCGATTCTGTATGGCTTCTACCAGGCCGACAGCGGCGAGATCCGCGTCGGCGGCAAGCCGGCATCGATAAGCACGCCCAACGATGCGATCGCGCTCGGCATCGGCATGGTGCACCAGCATTTCATGCTGGTCGACAATTTCTCGGTCCTGGAGAACGTCATCCTGGGCGCGGAAAGCGACGCCTTGCTGAAGAAAAGCATCGCCAAGGCGCGTTCCGAACTGGAGCGGCTGGAGCGTGAATACGGCCTCGAGGTCGATCCCGACGCCATCGTCGAGGAATTGCCGGTCGGCCTGCAGCAGCGCGTCGAGATCCTCAAGGCGCTCTATCGCGGCGCCGAGATCCTGATCCTCGACGAGCCGACGGGCGTGCTGACGCCGGCCGAGGCCGACCACCTCTTCCGCATCCTCAAGCAATTGAAGGAGCAGGGAAAGACGGTGGTGCTGATCACCCACAAATTGCGCGAGATCATGGCCATCACCGACACGGTTTCGGTGATGCGCCAGGGCACGATGGTGGCGACCAGGGAAACGAAGAAGACCACCGTCGCGGAACTGGCCGAGCTGATGGTCGGGCGCCGCGTGCTCTTGCGGGTGGAGAAGGGCGAAGCGGAAGCCGGCGCGGTAAAACTCGCGGTCAAGAACCTGACGGTCAAGGATTCCCGCGGCGTCACCATGGTCGACGACATCTCCTTCGACCTGCGCGCCGGCGAGATCGTCGGCATCGCCGGTGTCGCCGGCAACGGCCAGTCCGAACTGCTCGAGGCGATCTCCGGCATCAGGCACGCCGTTTCCGGTTCGGTGATGCTCGAGGGCAAGCCGATCGATCTCACCGGCAAGGCCGATCCCGGCGAACTGCGCGACCGCGGCCTCGCCCATGTGCCTGAGGATCGCCATCATGTCGGGCTGGTGCTGGCCTTCGAGGAGAACGAGAATTCCATCCTCGGCTATCATGACGATCCCCGCTACCTCAGAGGACCCTTCCTCAACATCGATGCCATCGTTGCCGATGCCAAGGACAAGATCGAGAAATACGACATCCGCCCCGGCAATCCTCGGCTGAAGACGGCCAACTTCTCCGGCGGCAACCAGCAGAAGATCGTGCTCGCGCGCGAAATCGAACAGGACCCCGGCGTTCTCATCGTCGGCCAGCCGACGCGCGGCGTCGACGTCGGCGCCATCGAGTTCATCCACAAGCGCCTGATCGCCATGCGCGACCAGGGCAAGGCCGTGCTGGTCGTGTCGGTCGAGCTCGATGAGATCCGCTCGCTCTCCGACCGCATCCTGGTCATGTTTGCCGGCCGCATCGTCGGCGAACGCGGGCCGGAGGCGAGCGAGGGCGAGCTCGGCCTGCTGATGGCGGGTGTTGAGCGCCAGGAGGCGGCGCAATGAGCACGCCCTATGCCAAATTGCCGGCCTGGGCCGACTATGGGCTGATCCCGCTGATCAATCTGTCTGTGGCCTTCATCGTCGCGGGCTTCGTCGTGCTTCTGGTCGGCGAGAACCCGTTCCGTGCCGCCGTCATCCTGGTCGAGGGCGCTTTCGGCAAGGGAACAGGTATCGCCTTCACCCTCTTCTATGCCACCACCTTCATCTTCACCGGGCTTTCGGTGGCGGTGGCAGCGCATTGCGGCCTGTTCAACATCGGCACCGAGGGGCAGGCCTACATCGCCGGCCTTGGCATCGCCATCGTCTGTCTCTCCTTCGACAGCGTGCTGCCATGGTGGCTGACATTTCCGCTGGCCATCGTGGCTTCGGCGGCCGTGGGCGCCTTGTGGGCGCTGATCCCCGCCTATCTGCAGGCCAGGCGCGGCTCGCACATCGTCATCACCACCATCATGTTCAACTTCATCGCCGCTTCGATCATGGTCTACCTGCTGGTGGGCCCCTTGAAGCCGCCAGCCTCGCAGGCGCCGCAGACGCGCAATTTCCTCGCCGGCGCGGAATTGCCGAAGCTCAACTGGGTCATCGAGCTGTTCGGCGCCAAGATCCGCTCGGCACCGCTCAACATCTCCTTCCTGCTCGCGCTGCTCATGGCCTTCCTGGTCTGGCTGCTGATCTGGCGCACCAAGCTCGGCTATGAGATGCGTACCTACGGCCACAGCCCAAAGGCGGCGCGCTATGCCGGCATTTCGGAAACCCGCATCATCATCACCGCCATGATGATCTCGGGCGCGCTCGCCGGCATGATGGCGCTCAATCCGGTGATGGGCGACCAGCACAATGTCGCGATCGACTTCGTCAGCGGCGCCGGTTTCGTCGGCATCGCCGTGGCGCTGATGGGTCGCCTGCACCCTGTCGGCATCGTGCTGGCGGCCATCCTGTTTGGCATGCTCTACCAGGGCGGCGCCGAACTCGCCTTCGAGATGCCTGCGATCAGCCGCGACATGATCGTGATCATTCAAGGGTTGGTCATCCTGTTCGCCGGTGCTCTCGAACACATGTTCAGGCCTTACATCCAGGCGCTGTTCGCCTCGCTCAGCCCGAGGTCGGTCGGCATGGAAGCGGTCAAGGGAAAAGGCGCCTGAATGGACACCTTCAACGCGATCGTCCAGACGCTGGATTCCACCATCCGCCTCTCGGTGCCGCTGCTGCTCGCCTGCCTGGCCGGCCTCTATTCGGAACGCGCCGGCATCTTCGACATCGGCCTCGAAGGCAAGATGCTGGTCGGCGCCTTCGCCGGTGCGGCGGCGGCCTCCGTGTTCCATTCGGCCTTTCTCGGTCTCGGCATGGCGGTCGTGATCTCGGTCGCGTTCGCCATGATCCACGGCTTCGCCTCGATCACCCATCGCGGCAACCAGATCGTCTCCGGCGTGGCGATCAATTTCATCGCCGCCGGATCGACCATCATCCTTGGCCAGGCATGGTTTCAGCAGGGCGGGCGCACCCCGGCGCTGCAGCCGGGCGAGCGGTTCGAAGCGATCATCTGGCCCGGCGCCGAAGCTGTCCGAGGCGTGCCGATCCTCGGGCCGATCTACGCGGAACTGATCTCCGGCCATTCCATACTGGTCTATCTCGCCTTCGCGATGGTGCCTTTCACCTGGTGGGTGCTGTTTCGCACGCGCTTTGGGCTGCGGCTGCGCGCGGTCGGCGAAAACCCGGCCGCCGTGGACACCGCCGGCATCTCGGTCGCCTGGCTGCGCTACAGGGCGCTGATCTGCACCGGCATCCTGACCGGCGTCGCCGGCGCCTATCTGTCGATGGTGCAGAATGGCGGCTTCGTGAAGGACATGACCGCCGGCAAGGGCTACATCGCGCTGGCCGCATTGATCTTTGCCAAGTGGAAGCCGGTCAACGCCATGTTCGCCTGCCTGCTGTTCGGCTTCCTCGACGCCCTGTCGATCCGCCTGCAAGGCTCGCCGCTGCCGCTCATCGGCAAGGTGCCGGTGCAGTTCATGCAGGCCCTGCCCTATATTCTCACCGTCATCCTGCTCGCCGGTTTCATCGGCAAGGCGATCCCGCCGCGCGCCGGCGGCGTGCCCTATGTCAAGGAACGCTGAGGATCGAGGGCGCGACGCAAAAGGCGCGCCGGCTTATGGACAAGATCATCGGAGAGAACACCGAAATGTCGCATGAATTGTTCGAAGCGGCGAAGGCTGCCATGGCCAAGGCCTATGCCCCCTATTCGAAATTTCCGGTCGGTGCCGCACTTCGCACCGAGGACGGGCGCGTCTTCACAGGCGCTAACATCGAGGTTGCTTCCTATCCCGAAGGCTGGTGCGCCGAGACGACGGCGCTCGGCCATTATATCATGGGCGGCGGCGGCAAGATCATGGAAATCGCCGTCCTTGCCGAGCGCATGGCCAAATGCTCGCCTTGCGGCGGCTGCAGGCAGCGGCTGGCCGAATTCTGCCGTCCGGAAACGAAACTCTATCTCTGCGACAATGCCGGCGTCGCCGAGACCGTGACCATGGACGACATGCTGCCTTACGGCTTTCGCGGCGACATGCTGAAATGAAGGAAGCGCTCGACCATCTGATCGAACGGCTGGACGGCCTGGCGCCGACCACGGCGCTGGTGCTGGGGTCTGGCCTGGGAGGGCTGGTCAGCCAGGTCGAGAACCCGATCCGTGTTTCCTATGCCGATCTGCCCGGCTTTCCCAGAAGCGGCGTGTCCGGCCATGCCGGAGAGGTGGTGGTCGGGCTGTTTGCCGGCACGCCGGTGCTGATGCTGTCGGGCCGCGCCCACTATTACGAGCACGGCAACGCGGCGGCGATGCGGCCGGTGCTGGAGGTGCTTGCCGGCACCGGCATCACCAAGCTGATCCTCACCAATGCCGCCGGCTCGGTCGATCCGGAGATGGGGCCGGGTTCGGTGATGCTGATATCGGACCACATCAATTTCTCCGGCACCAACCCGCTGATCGGCGAGCCGAGCGACCGCCGTTTCGTCGGCCTGACCGAAGCCTACGATGCCGGCATCCGCAAGGCGATCGAACAGGCGGCAAAGGCGACCGGCACGGCGCTGCACAAGGGCGTCTACATGTGGTTCTCCGGCCCGTGCTTCGAAACGCCGGCCGAGATCCGCATGGCGCGCATCATGGGCGCCAACGCGGTCGGCATGTCGACCGTGCCGGAAGTCATCCTTGCCCGCTTCCTTGGCCTGCGTGTCGCCGCCTGCTCGATCATCACCAATCTTGCCGCCGGCATGACCGGAGCCGAGCTTTCGCACCAGGAGACCAAGGATATGGCCCCGGTCGGCGGCGCGCGGCTGGCGACGATCCTGAAGCGTGTGTTCCGCGACGGACTGTTGGAGAACTGATGCTTCCGCAGGAAATCATCCGCCACAAGCGTGACGGCCACAGACTGCCGGCGCGCGAAATCGCCGACTTCATCGCTGGCGTAACCGATGGCGCCGTCACCGATGGCCAGGTCGCGGCTTTCGCCATGGCGGTGTTCTTCAACGGCATGGGCCGCGACGAGGCCGTGGCGTTGACATTGGCCATGCGCGATTCCGGCGACGTGCTCGACTGGTCGGACCTGCCCGGCCCGGTCACGGACAAACATTCGACAGGCGGCGTCGGCGACAACGTCTCGCTGATGCTGGCGCCGATCGTCGCTGCCTGCGGCGCTTATGTGCCGATGATATCCGGCCGCGGCCTCGGCCACACCGGCGGCACGCTGGATAAAATGGATTCCATCCCCGGCTACGCCAGCCAGCCCGACATCGCGCTGTTTCGCAGGGCCGTGCTGGAAGCGGGTTGCGCCATCATCGGCCAGACCGCGGACCTCGCGCCGGCCGACCGCCGGCTCTATGCCATCCGTGACGTGACCGGAACCGTGGAGTCGGTGCCGCTGATCACCGCCTCGATCCTGTCGAAGAAACTGGCGGCAGGCCTGGGCTCGCTGGTGCTCGACGTCAAGGTCGGCAATGGCGCCTTCATGGAGAAGTCGCGCGACGCGACGGCGCTCGCCAACAGCCTGGTCGAAGTCGCAAGCGGCGCCGGATTAAAAGTTTCGGCGCTGATCACCGGCATGAACGAACCGCTGGCCTCGGCCGCCGGCAACGCGGTCGAGGTGCGCAACGCCGTCGATTTCCTGACCGGCCGCCTTCGCGACCGGCGCCTGGAGGATGTGACGCTGGCGCTCGCCGCCGAAATGCTGCAGGCGGCGGGTCTGGTGCCGTCCAACCAGGACGGCATGCGGCGGGCCACCGAAACGCTTGCCAGCGGCCGCGCCGCCGCCACCTTCGCGCGCATGGTGACGGTGCTCGGCGGCCCCGCCGATTTCATCGACAAGCCGGAACGATATTTGCCCGTTGCGCCAACGGAACACGCGGTGAGAGCGATCGCGGACGGCTTCGTCACCGGCATTGCCACGCGTGATATCGGCCTTGCCGTGGTCGGGCTGGGCGGCGGCCGCACCCGGCCAGACGACAAGGTCGACCCGGCGGTCGGCATCACCAGGCTGTTGCCGGTCGGCGCCGAGGTTCGAGCTGGCGAGCCGCTGGCGCTGGTCCATGCCCGCTCGGTGTCCGACGCCGAAGCCGCGGCGGAAACGGTGCTTTCGGCCTATGCGATCGGCGCTTCCAAGCCGCCTGCCGACAAGTCGGTCATCCGGCGCATCCTGCCGCGTGGCTGATATGACCCAACCCCGAACGGCCGTGCCCGCTCACTGGACAAGAAGCAGCGTGCCGTTTTCGGCCTGATATTTGCCCAGCCGATTGAGAAAGCTCATGCCGATCAAATTGGTGTGCAGCGCCTTGTCGTCGAGCACGATGGCCTGCACGTCGTTGACGGTGATGCTGCCGATCTGCAAGCGGTCGATCATCACCACCGCCGCCTTGATCGTGCCGTTGGCCGTGTTGACCTCATGACTGAAATCCGACGGGTTCAGCGACAATCCGATCCTGCGCGCCGTCGAGGTGTTGACGGCGACCAGTGTCGCTCCTGTATCGATCATGCCATCGATCTGGCGTCCGTTCAGTTTGAAGGCCGACGAGAAATGCCCTCGCGCGTCGGCCGTGACGACAACCTTGCGGCCCATCGGCAACGGCGCCACCGGCTTGTCGGGAGCCGCTGCCAAGGCGACCTCCGGACGGGCGTCGGCCGCTGGCTTGGCCGTCACCGCCGTTTTCAGCAGGCTTTCGAACATCTGCGGATTCGACTGATAGACAATCGGGATGGATGCCGATGTACCGGCAAAGACGCTGAGGACAAGTAGCTTGCGCAGCATGGATCGGCCCCGGCGCATGACCCCGAAAATCGGGATCGATTTCGGAAAGGATCACGCGCAAATCAAAGTGCCGCAGCGTCCGACAGGACGCACGGCGCTGTCGTGAAGGCCGATCCTTAACGCCGGGATGGTGTTTGCCGTTTTAACGCCGCTCGAAACCGCGCCGTTGCGTAAACTTTCGGTAAATCACTTTGTCCCGTACATGCGGTCGCCGGCGTCGCCGAGGCCGGGCATGATGTAGCCCTTCTCGTTGAGCTGGCGATCGATGGAAGCCGTGAAGACGGGAACGTCGGGATGTGCCTTGGTGAAGCGCTCGATGCCTTCGGGCGCCGCCAGCAGGCACAGAAAGCGGATGTTGGTGGCGCCGCGCCCCTTTAGCTTGTCGATCGCCGCGATGGCGGAATTGGCGGTGGCCAGCATCGGATCGACGACGATGACCAGCCGGTCGGCAAGGTCGCTCGGCGCCTTGAAGAAATATTCGACCGCCTCCAGCGTCTCATGGTCGCGATAGAGGCCGATATGGGCGACGCGGGCCGCCGGAACCAGGTCGAGCAGGCCTTCGAGCAAGCCATTGCCGGCGCGCAGCACCGAGGCGAAGACCAGCTTCTTGCCTTCCAGCGTCGGCGCCTCCATCGTTTCGATCGGCGTTTCGATGGTCGTCGTCGTGAGTTCGAGATTGCGTGTCACCTCATAGCCGAGCAGCAGCGAGATCTCGCGCAGCAGCCGCCGGAAACCGGCCGTCGATGTCTCCTTCTTGCGCATGATGCTCAGCTTGTGCTGGACAAGCGGGTGGTCGACGACGGTGACGCCCTTCATGATGTGCTCCGACGTGGTTCGTGGTGAGTAGCCAATAGTGAGTAGTGAATAGTGAGCCGATTTGCGAGTCCCGATGCGCGCTCCGCCAAACTGCTCACTGCTGGCCACTCCCTGTCCACCCAGCCTTCATTCACCTGGCCTTCGCATCCAGCCGGCTGAGCAGCGTTGCCTTGGTCTTCCTGTCGACGAAAGCGGCCTCGATGGCCGTTCGGGTAACGGCCGCCAGCGCCTTCTCGTTCATCGAGAAATACTCGGCCGCAATGTCGTATTCGCGTTTCAGCGAGGTCCAGAAATAGGGCGGATCATCCGAGTTGAGCGTCACCTTGCAGCCGGCCGCTAGCAGGGCGGGGAACGGGTGGGCGGCGAAACTGTCGAACACTTTCAATGCAATGTTGGACCCGGGACAGCATTCCAGCACCACGCCCTCGTCGGCGATGCGCCGGACAAGATCGGGGTTTTCGATGGCGCGCACGCCATGGCCGATGCGCGACGGTCGGATGTGATCGAGCGCCGCCTGGACCGTCTCCCACCCCGTCAGTTCGCCTGCGTGAACGGTAATGCCGAGCCCGGCCTCGCGGGCGATTTCGAATGCCCTGACGTAGTCCTCCATCTCGCCGACCCTCTCGTCACCGGCGACACCGAAGCCGGTGACCAGCGGGTGCCCGCAGCGCGCGGCGAAACGCGCTGCCTGCTCGATGGATTCGACGCCGGCATGGCGCACTCCGGTGACGATCATGCGGCCCTCGATGCCGGTCTTGGCCTTGGCGCGCAGCATGCCTTCGCCGAGCGCATCCGTATAAGCCTTCGGCGACAGCCCCGCCTTCGTGGCATGGTCCGGCGAGGTGAAGACCTCTGAGTAGATGGCGCCGTCACGCGCCAGGCTGGTCAGATAGTGGTCAGCCAGCCGTGCATAGTCTTCCTCGGTCCGGAACAGGTCGGAGGCGAAGTCATAGGCGGCGAGAAAAGAGGTGAAATCGTGCCAGACGAAAGAGCCGTTCTGGATATAGGGCGAGATGTCCTTGCCGTATTTCTGCGCCTGTCGGATGACGAGTTCCGGTGCCGCTGCCCCTTCGATGTGGCAGTGCAGTTCCGCTTTCAAAGGCATTCAAACATCCCGTCGGTCAGTCCAGGTCTCGAAACCCGCCACCTGGAAGCGCGGCCGAACACCGCGCCTTAAACAATAGCGCCCGCACCATCGATCGGCTATGGTCCCGCCGGTTTTATGACGGATCAAAAAAATGTCAGTTGAGAGAACCACGGCCGCCGGCGGCATGGAAACCTCCTATGGTTTCAAGCGTGTAGGGGCAGGCGACAAGCAGCCCCTGGTCAACGATGTTTTCCACAAGGTCGCCAACCGCTACGACCTGATGAACGACCTGATGTCGGGCGGCCTGCACCGGCTGTGGAAGGATGCCATGGTAACCTGGCTCAATCCGCCGAAGCGGCCGGGCTGGCGCGTGCTCGATGTCGCCGGCGGCACCGGCGACATCGCCTTTCGCATCGTCGATGCCAGCCATGGGCATGCTCATGCCACCGTGCTCGACATCAACGGCTCGATGCTCGCCGTCGGTCGCGACAGGGCGCAAAAGAAAGGCATGTCCGGCAACACCGACTTCGTCGAAGCCAATGCCGAGGAACTGCCGTTCGCGGACGCCACCTTCGACGCCTACACCATCGCTTTCGGCATCCGCAACGTCCCCAGGATCGACGTCGCTCTCAGCGAAGCGTTGCGCGTGCTGAAGCCGGGCGGGCGGTTCCTGTGCCTGGAATTTTCCGAGGTCGAGATGCCGTTGCTCGACAGGGTCTACGAGGCCTGGTCGTTCAAGGCCATTCCGAAGATCGGCAAGGCCGTCACCGGCGACGGCGAGCCTTATTCCTATCTGGTCGAGTCGATCGCGAAATTCCCCAACCAGGCGAATTTTGCTTCCATGATAACCCGCGCGGGCTTCGATCGGGTCTCGTTCCGCAACTATTCCGGCGGCATCGCCGCGCTTCATTCGGGCTGGAAACTTTGAGGCAGGCCCGGGCATGAGCACCGTCAGCGCTGGATTTCGGCTCATGCGGGCCGGCTGGGTGCTTGTGCGCGAGGGCGTCGTCGCCGCTTTGCCCGGCGAGGAACTGTCCGGCCTGCCGAAATTGGGCTGGCGGCTGGCGCGGCTGTTTACCCGCCGCCGCGCGCTCGCCTATGAGCGCAGCGATCGGCTGGCCAAGGCGGTGGTCCGGCTCGGGCCGTCCTATGTCAAGCTTGGCCAGTTTCTGGCGACACGACCCGATGTCGTCGGCAACGACATGGCGCTCGATCTCGCCATGCTGCAGGACAAGATGCACACCTTCCCGACGGCCGAGGCGGTGGCGGCCATCGAGGGCTCGCTCGGGCGCAAGCTCGGCGACCTCTACACGCGGTTCGGCGACCCGGTCGCCGCGGCCTCCATCGCCCAGGTCCATGCCGCTGAAACCGTCGATGGCGGCGTCGCCAGGAAGGTAGCGGTCAAGGTGATCCGGCCGGGCGTGCGCCGCCGCTTCTTCCAAGATCTCGAAAGCTATTTCCTCGCCGCCCGCCTGCAGGAGAAATACATCCCCTCCTCACGCCGGCTGCGGCCTGTGGAGGTGACCGAGACGCTGGCGCAGACCACCAAGATCGAGATGGACCTGCGCCTCGAGGCGGCCGCGCTTTCCGAACTTGGTCAAAGCACCAGGGAGGATCCGGGCTTTCGCGTCCCTTCCGTCGACTGGGAGCGCACTGGCCGCGACGTGCTGACCATGGAATGGGTCGACGGCATCAAGATGAACGACATCGCCGGACTCGCCGCCGCTGGACACGATCTGAGGGCAATCGCGGCCAACCTCATCCAGTCGTTCTTGCGCCATACGCTGCGCGACGGCTTCTTTCACGCCGACATGCATCCGGGCAACCTGTTCGTCGAGGCTGATGGCACGATCGTCGCGGTCGATCTCGGCATTGCCGGCAGGCTCGGCAAGAAGGAGCGCCGGTTCCTCGCCGAAATCCTCTACGGCTTCATCACGCGCGACTATCTGCGCGTCGCCGAGGTTCATTTCGAGGCCGGCTACGTGCCGCGCCAGCACAATGTCGCGGCCTTCGCCCAGGCGATCCGCGCCATCGGCGAGCCGATCCATGGCCAGCCGGCCGAGACCATTTCCATGGCCAAGCTTCTGACGCTGCTGTTCGAGGTGACCGAACTCTTCGACATGGCGACGCGGCCCGAACTGATCCTCCTGCAGAAAACCATGGTGGTGGTCGAGGGCGTGGCGCGCACGCTCGATCCGGCCTTCAACATGTGGAAGACCGCCGAACCCGTGGTCAGCGGCTGGATATCAGGAAATCTCGGGCCAAGCGGCCTGCTGGCCGACGCCCGCGACGGCGGCAAGGCGATGCTGACGCTGATCCGCCAAGCCCCCGAGTTGGCAGCGCGCATCGAGCGGCTGTCGCGCGAGATCGACCTGATGGCCGAGCATGGCCTGCGCTTCGACGAGGCGACGGCCCGCGCCATCGGAAAGGCTGAAGCGCGCTACAACCGCTCCGGCCGCGTGGCGCTGTGGGTGATAGCCCTGACGCTGGTCTATATAGCCTGGAAGCTGCTCTGAGTGACTGCAATGACAGCAATGCGGTCATTGCAGTCGAAAGACGGGATAGCTATATTGTGCGCAGGAGTGCGACTATGGCCAGGATTACTGTCCGGAATCTGGAAGATCATGTCATGCAGCGATTGCGTGAACGCGGTGCCGCGCGCGGCGTTTCCATGGAGCAGGAGGCGCGGGATGTGCTCGCGGCATCAGTTGGGCTTCCGACCACGAAAGGCTTCGATGGTGGACGCCTGACATTTAAGGACGAGGCCAAGGTTCAACCAATGGCAGGGAGGCAAAGTTAGCCATGGGTACCCTGACCATTCGCAATCTCGACGAGGATTTGAAACAAAGACTGCGCGAGCGGGCTGCCCGTCATGGTGTGTCGATGGAGCAGGAGGCAAGAAGTCTGCTGCTCAAGGAAGTGGCGCCCACCTTCAAAGGTGCCGAGGATTTCGTTACGGCGGAGGAGATCCTCGAATTCGGCCGGGAGCTGCAAAAAGCAGATTTTGATCAGAAGAAAGTCGCTGATGATCTCTGGTCCTTCATGAGCCTCTCCGGCAAGCGCATCCTGCTCATCATCGGCGGCGGCATCGCCGCCTACAAGGCACTCGACCTGATCCGCCGTCTGCGTGAAAGGGGTGCGGCGGTGCGCGTGGTCATGACGTCGGCTGCGCGGGAATTCGTCACCACGCTGTCGGCCGGTGCGCTCTCGGCAGACCATGTCTTTACCGATCTCTTCGATCGCAATGAGGAGCACGATGTCGGCCATATCAGGCTATCGCGCGAGGCCGATCTGCTAGTCGTGGCGCCCGCCACCGCCGACCTGATGGCCAAGCTCGCCAACGGCCACGCCAATGATCTTGCCTCCACCGTGCTCCTGGCCACCGACAAGCCGGTGCTGATGGCGCCGGCCATGAACCCCAGAATGTGGGCGCATCCGGCGACGCGGCGCAATCGTGCGGCGCTGCACAAGGATGGCATCACCTTCGTTGGCCCCGCCAAAGGCGAGATGGCCGAGAGCAACGAGGCTGGCGAAGGCCGCATGGCCGAGCCGCTGGAGATCGTCGCCGCCATCGAGGCGCTGCTCGATACCGGATCCAAGCCGCTGGCCGGCAAGAAGATCATCGTCACGTCAGGCCCGACGCACGAGCCGATCGACCCCGTTCGCTACATCGCCAACCGATCGTCGGGAAAGCAGGGCCATGCCATAGCGGCGGCATTGGCCAGGCTCGGCGCCGACGTGAGGCTGGTCTCCGGTCCCGTCAGCATCGCCGATCCGGCTGGTGTGAAAACCATCCACGTCGAGCGGGCGCAGGAAATGCGCGATGCCGTGGAACAGCTTCTACCGGCCGATGCGGCGGTATTCGTCGCCGCCGTCGCCGATTGGCGCACCGACAGCCCAGCTGGCGAGAAGATCAAGAAAGCGCCGGGCGAAGGCCCGCCGGTGCTGCGCATGATCGAGAACCCCGACATCCTTGCGGGCGTCGGGCATCACAAGCAGCGGCCGGCGCTGGTGGTCGGCTTCGCCGCCGAGACGCAGGACCTTTTGCGCAACGCCGAAGCCAAGCTGAGGAAGAAGGGCGCCGACTTCATTGTCGCCAACAACGTGTCGCAGACCAGCTGCGTCGGCCCATCCGGTGTGATGGGCGGCGACCGCAACCGTGTTCGCATCGTCTCGAAGACCGGCGTCGAGGAATGGCCCGAGATGAGCAAGGACGAAGTGGCGAACCGGCTCGCCACCCTGATCGCGGAACGGCTGAAAACGACCGCAGCGTGACGAGCTGGACCGTCGGAATTCCTAAAACAAAGGCTTAGCGCAAGCTAGCGATTCTGTCGAACGCTGAACCGCTAGTCGGCAAGAAGCTCGGCCGTCCGGGCAAGCGCACTTCCGAAGCCATTGAGCGGGATGGAGAAGCTAACCGCTTGCCCCGTATCCGCCGCGAAGGCATCGACCTTCAAGGTGGTGCCCGCCTTGAGCACGGGGACGACGTTGGCATCGAACGCCACCGGCACCAGGCAGCCGACGGCTTGGCAAGTATTGAACTGCAGACTGCCGTCCAGCTTCTGGTCGTCGATCGTCAGGGTGACGCCCTTGGCGAGCGCCAGGCCGAACGGCAAAGCGAGCGTACCGGTCGCGTCTTCGCCCGTCCTGCTCGACAGCTCTATCGCCAGCAGACGCTGGTTGCTTTGCTTGTTGAACTGCTGGTGTGACAGGCTGCATGCCTTGGCCGCGCCCGATATCTGGCAGTTGACCGCCCAGTCGCCATGGGTTTCGGACAGGGCCGATGCGCCGCCGGGCAACTGTGGCTGGCTGGCGGCGGGCGCGGCCGCCGCTTTGTCGCCTTTTGTCTGCGCCGCCGCGGCTGGCAGACCGGCGATGCAGGCAGCCCCCAGCATCGCCAGCAGATACGCATGCTTCCTCATAAGGACCCCTTTTGCCCGGCTCCATCCCTGAGCCAGCTGGAAGCTGACCCTGAAGGATGCACTGTCGGCGTTCTGTTTGACCGTTTCCTCGAAGGCGCCGTTACATCCGACGGACATGCCGACGCCGTTGACGCCATGGAATTGGAGGCCGGCGTCAGCCCGATAGAGCGGCGAATCGATCGCTTCCGTCAAGTGCGATGCGGGCGGCGGGGCAGATTCTCCTCCGCCGCGAAGGGGGCGCGATCACGCGATTTCCTGTTAATCGGCACTCTGGCGTGGCACGAGGGGACAAACGCACTATATGTGGAGTGAACTTTGTTTGTGCGGGAATGAGCAGATGTTGGCGCTTCGGCCATCAACGGTTTTCATGACGGCGGCATTGGCAGCCGCGACGCTGGCGGGCATCCGTCTGCCTGCTTCCGCGCAGGTGCTCATTCCCTCCGTCGACAACAACGCGTTGATCCAGCAGAACGATCTGCAGGCCTTGCAAAACCGTGTCCAGCGGCAGCAGTTTCAGCAACAGCAGCAACAGAATCGGGCTCAGGACCGGGTGATCGTGCAACAGCCGCCGCCCATCGTGCCGCGGGTCAGGCCGAACTGCCAGACCCAGATAATCGGCAACACCGCCGTAAGCACCTGCCGCTGAGGCGGGCTTCCCTTTTATTTAGCCGACTTACATGGTAGGGGCGTTCCGGTGCCCTTGCGGCAGTTTGGGTTTTGCAACGACACCGCGTCACGGTATGGGCACTGCACCGACTGGATTTTACGAATGGCAGCCACCAAGAAAAAGGCCGTGCGCAAGGCCAAGAAGGGCGAGACGATCCGCCAGGTCGCGGCTATCCCTTTTCGGCTGGACCAGCGCGGCGACATCGAGGTGATGCTGGTCACCTCGCGCACCACCAGGCGCTTCATCGTACCCAAGGGCTGGCCGATGAAAGGCAAGAGCGGACGCAAGGCGGCCACCATCGAGGCGCAGGAAGAAGCGGGCGTACTCGGCAAGACCCTGAAGCAGCCGGCGGGCACCTATTCCTATTGGAAGCGGCTGGCCAACCGTTTCGTCCGCGTCGACGTCATCGTCTATCTGTTGGAAGTAACGCAAGAGCTTGCCGACTGGCAGGAAGCCAAACGGCGGCAACGGGCCTGGCTGGCGCCGGCCGATGCGGCCATGCTCATCGACGAACCCGAACTTTCGACGCTGGTAAGGACTTTGAAGCTTCCCCAGCCCGCACAAATCGACCCCGCGTAAAGGCTTCACGCCCCGGCGCCGTCCTCTTCGGGGAACGGTCGCACCGGCGTACCGGTATAGGCCCACAGCCATTCGCGTGGCAGCGGACCTTTGTTCCGCTCGGCTTGCTGGGATTGTTCCCAGGCATGCGCCAGGATGCCGACCGAGCGCGACAGCACGAAAAGCCCGCGCGTCAGCGGTGGCGGAAAGCCGAGCTCGCCGTAAATGACGGCGGTCGCGCCATCGATGTTGAGCGGTATCTTTTTGCCCTTGCGTCGCGCGACCTCCGCCTCGATCGCCTCGGCGATGTCGGCGAAGCGGCCATTGATCACGCCGCGCGTGGCAAACTCCCGGGTCAGTTCCATCAAGCGCGGCGCGCGCGGGTCGACCGGATGGAAGCGATGGCCCAGCCCCGGCACGTAGCCCTTTTCCCCGGCAAAGAACCGGTCAAGCCGCCCCGAGACAGCCTCTTTCAGCGTCGTGCCGCCATCGAGCGCCGCGGCAATGTCGCCATAGAAGGCAAGCGCCTGCTCGCCGGCGCCGCCATGCACGTCGCCAAGCACGTTGATGGCCGAAGCCATGGCGCTGTTGATGCCGACACCGCAGGTCGCCGCCATGCGGGCGATGGCGATCGACGGCGCCTGCGGCCCGTGGTCGACTGCGGCGCCCAGCGCAATGCCGAGCAGCGCGGCCTGTTCCTCGCTGGGCAATTCGCCGCGCAGCATCAGCCAGATGACAGCCGGGAAGCTGACGCGGCCGATCAGGTCCTGGATTTCATAGCCGCGCAGCCGGATGACGCCCGGCCGCATTTCGATGATGCCGGTCTGCCACCACTCCTCTGCACGCTCGCGGCCCGTCTTTTGCTCACTCATATCGTCTTTTGCTCGTTCATGTGAGTGCCTTTGTCTTCGCTCGGGGCGACAGGCCGGCGAAAACCTCGTCCATGTGCTCGCCCAGGGCCGGTGGCGGGGAGGCCGGCAATGGAGCCGTACCATCGACCATGAAGCCGCCGCGCAGAACCGTCAGCGGTCTCTCCATGTCAGCCACGCCGTCGAAAGCCCTGGTCATCTGGCGCTCCAGCACCTGCGGTTCGGCCAGCACTTGCGGGATCGTCAGCACCCTGCCCGCCGGCACCCCGGCGCGGTTCAGTTTTTCTTCCCACGCAGCCGCCGGGCCATTCGCCAGGGCCCCCTCGATCTCGATCTTCAGCGCCGCACGGTTCCGCTTGCGCGTCTCGCGCTCGGCAAAGCGTGGATCCGACGCCAGCTCCGGCCGTTCGATAAGCCGGCAAAGCGTTACGAACTGCTCCTGCTTGTTGGCGGCGATGTTGAGCAGACCGTCGCCGGTGCGAAAGGCGCCCGACGGTGCCGCCGTCATGTTCTCATTGCCCATCGGCTTGGGATCGACCCCGGCCGTCAGATAGTTGGAAACCGGCCAGCCAAGCGCCGACAATGTGCATTCAAGCATCGACACGTCGAGAAAAGCACCCTCGCCGCTCGTCTTCTGCCTTACCAGCGCCGAGACGATGGCGAAGGCCCCGACCAGTCCGCCCAGCGTGTCGGCGACGGGATAGCCGACCCGCAAGGGTGCCGTCTCCGGCGTGCCGGTGATGCTCATAATGCCCGAAAGGCCTTGGATGATCTGGTCATAGGCCGGATTGTCGCGCATCGGCCCGGTCTGGCCGAAGCCCGATATCGCGCAGTAGACAAGGTTGGGGCGGACCGCCTTCAGCGCCTCGTAGCCGAGGCCAAGCCGGCCCATGACGCCGGGGCGGAAGTTTTCCACCAGCGCATCGGCGCTGGCGACCAGGTCGAGGAAGCGTTCGCGCTCGGCTTCCTTCTTGAGGTCGAGCACGACGGAGCGTTTGCCGGCATTCTGAGCCAGGAACGAAGCTCCCATGCCGGCCTGGTTGAGTTCCGGCGAACCGCCGAGCTGTCGCGCCAGGTCGCCGCCTTGCGGCGCCTCGACCTTGATGACGTCGGCGCCGAGCAGCGCCAACTGGTAGGCGCAGTAGGGCCCGGCCAGGACGTTGGTCAGGTCGAGCACGCGGATGCCGGAAAGCAGGTCTGTCATGTCACTTCAAATCGATCAGGCATCGCCCGGCACATGCTCCGGCCCCCGCAATCGGCGGCGTTCGATGTAGGCCCAGATATGCGGCCCGACCAGGCCGATGAAGGCCAGCGTCAGCAGGGTCAGCGACAGCGGGTGCTTGTAGAACACCGACCAGTCGCCGTTCGAGATCGTCATGGCGCGGCGGAATTGAGTTTCGGCGAGCGGTCCCAGGATCATGCCGATGATGACGGGCGCGGTCGGGAAATCGAAGCGCCGCATCAGGAAGCCGGCAGCACCCAGGAGATAGAGGATGGCGAGGTCGATCGGCGACTGCGAAATGCCGTAGGTGCCGACGGTGGCGAAAACCAGGATGCCGGCATAGAGCTGCGGCGCCGGGATCTTCAGCAGCCGCACCCAAAGCCCGATCAGCGGCAGATTGAGGATGACGAGAATGACGTTGGCGATGAACAGGCTGGCGATCAGTCCCCAGACCAGGTTGCCTTGTGTCGTCAGAAGCAGCGGGCCTGGATTGATGCCGTAGCTCTGGAAGGCCGAAAGCATGATTGCCGCCGTCGCCGAGGTCGGCAGCCCGAGCGTCAGCATCGGCACCAGCACGCCGGCGGCCGAGGCATTGTTGGCGGCCTCCGGACCGGCTACCCCCTCGATGGCGCCAACCGTGCCGAATTCCTGCTTGTGCTTCGAAAGCTTCTTTTCGATGGCATAGGACAGGAAGGTCGGGATCTCGGCGCCGCCGGCCGGCATGGCGCCGATCGGGAAGCCGATCGCGGCGCCGCGCAACCAGGGCTTCCACGAGCGCCTCCATTCGGCCGCCGTCATATAGAGCGAGCCCTTCAGCGGCACGATCTCGTCCTTGCCAGCATAACGGCGCGAGGCCATGTAGAGCGTCTCACCGACGGCGAACAGGCCGACGGCGGCGATGATGACGTCGACGCCGTCGAGCAGTTCGGTCATGCCGAAGGTGAAGCGCGGCTGGCCGGTCTGCAGGTCGACCCCGATCATGCCGATAACAAAGCCGGCGAACAGGCTGGTCAAGCCGCGCACCGAGGACGAGCCCAGCACCGCCGAAACCGTGATGAAGGCCAGCACCATCAGCGAGAAATATTCGGCCGGGCCGAAGGCCAGCGCGAACCTGACCACGATAGGCGCCAGGAAGGCGACGCCCAGCGTGCCGAGAGTGCCGGCGACGAAGGAGCCGATCGCCGAGGTGGCAAGTGCGGCGCCGCCGCGCCCGGACCGGGCCATCTTGTTGCCTTCCAGCGCGGTGACGATGGTAGCGCTTTCGCCTGGCGTGTTGAGCAGGATCGAGGTCGTCGAGCCGCCATACATGGCCCCGTAATAGATGCCGGCAAACAGGATGAAGGAGGCCTCCGGCGCAACCTGGTAGGTGATCGGCAGAAGCAGCGCGATGGTCAGCGCCGGTCCGAGGCCGGGCAGCACGCCGATGGCGGTGCCAAGCGTGGTGCCGAGCAGGCACCACAGAAGGTTGACCGGAGTGAAGGCGACGGCGAAACCGTGTGCCAGATGGCCTAGCGTTTCCATGGCGTCAGCCCCTCAGCGTGCTGGTGAACGCATCGATCACCGTATTCAGCTGGTTCTCGATGAAACCGGCGCCGATATTGACGCCGAGCGCCCTGGCGAAGCCGAAATAGGCGGCCAGCGCCAGCACGAGGCCAGTGAGCGCATCGCGCAGCGTATGCCGGCTGCCGAAGCCGTAGCAGACCAGAACGAACATGATGACGGATGCCGCGGTAAAGCCGAGCGGCTGGATCAGGAGCAGGTTGGTGACAAGGCCGATGACGACGAAGCCCATCGCCTTCCAGTCGGTCGGCGTCTCCTTTTCCTCTTCCGGCTGCCAGCCGCCGCGCAGTGCGGCGACGATGAGCAAGAGCGAAAGAACCACCAGGCCGAACATGGTGAGGTAGGGAAAGACGGTCGGGCCGACCTTGGAGTAGAGCGGCGACACCGGGATCGCCAAGGTCTGCCAGGCGACCGCCCCGGCACAGGCCAGAAGCCCGATGCCGATCAGCAGTTCGGGTACGGCAAGGCGCGAGGACGCAGCCTGCTGGTCGCTGGTGCTCATGAATGTCCTCCCAAGACAGCCGGCGTCTCACAGCCGGCTTTTATCCTATCTTCATCCCCGGTGGATCGCATGTCCATGCGAACGGCGGGAGGAAAAAGGGCGGACCATGGACCCGCCCCCTTCAGGGAAATCAGGCGAGCCCGAGATCCTTGAGGATGGCTTCGATGCGAGCCGTATCCTCGGCAAGGAACTTCGCATAGTCGTCGCCGGTGAGCAGGATGGGCGTCCAGTTGCGGTTCTTGCATTCCGTGGCCCAGGCATCGCTCTTGGCCATGGTCTCGACCAGCGTGATCATCGCCGCCTTATCGGTATCGGAGACGCCGGGGGGTGCGAAGACGCCGCGCCAGTTGAACAGTTCGACGTCGATGCCGGCTTCCTTCAGCGTTGGCGCATCGATGCCCTCCTGCCGCTTGTCGGCGGAAATGGCGAGCAGCCTGAGCGCCCCGGCCTTGACCTGTTCGGAGAACTCGCCAAAGCCGGAAATGCCCGCCGCCACCTGGTTGCCGAGCAGCGCTGACAGCGCCTCGCCGCCGCCCGCGAACGGCACGTAGGACAGGTTTGTCGCCGGCACGCCCGCCGTCTTGGCGATCAGGCCGAACAGGATATGGTCCGAACCGCCGGCCGAGCCGCCGGCGACGGGAACCTTCGTCGGATCCTCTTTAAGCGCGGCGACGAAGTCGGCGGCCGTCTTGAACGGCGAGGCCGCCGGCACCACCAGCGCTTCGAACTCGCCGGTGAGCCGGGCGATCGGCGTGACCTGCGTCAAATTATTGGCAGCCTTGTTGGCGATGATGGCGCCGACCATGACCATGCCGCCAACCATCAGCGAATTGCCCTTGCCGTTCCATTGACTGATGAATTGCGGCAGCCCGACCGTGCCGCCGGCGCCGCCGACATTGGTGATCTGCGAGCCGGAGATCAGCTTCTCGCTGCGCAGCACCTGGTCCATCGTGCGCGCGGTCTGGTCCCAGCCGCCACCGGGCGCCGCCGGCACGAAAATCTGTATCTGCGGCGTGCCTTGGGCAAGAGCGGGAGAAAGACGCGACGCCACCAGCCCGGCGGCCCCCGCGGCAGCGGTGCTCATCAAAAATTTGCGTCTGTTCAGCATGGGATTCCTCCAAATCACGACACCTCCTCCGGTGCCCGCCAAAAACGCGCCTGAAACCAGACCCGTGCTTGAGTTCAAGCAGACTTTACCGCGTTCCGTCAACAGGAACGATATTCTGCTGGACAGAATGCTTGAGCTGCGCGACACAATCGCGCCGCTCGACCTTTGTTCGACTGGGAACCAATGAATTCGGCAGGCAAACCAGTTGGCATCGAAATCCGGAGCGCGTCAGCCGACGGTGTTGCCGCGCTTGACCGGGCCATTGCCATCCTCAATGCATTCACCACGGCGGACCGCTCGCTCAGCCTTTCCGAGATCGCGGCCCGAACCGGCCTCTATAAGAGCACCATTCTGCGCCTGGCCAATTCGCTTTTGCGCGGACAATTGCTCGAACGCCTGGACGACGGACGCTACCGCATCGGGCCGGCCAGCTTCCGGCTCGGCGCGCTCTATCAGCGGTCGGTCGTGGCGGTCGACATCCTGCTGCCGATCATGCGCGATCTCTGCGAGCTAAGCTGGGAAAGCGTTGCGTTCTATGTCCGGTCGGGAGACGTGCGCACCTGTCTCTATCGCGTCGAGTCCAAGCATCCTATCCGCTATACGATCCGCGAGGGTGACGTCCTGCCGTTGCTGGTGGGCTCCGGCGGGCGTGTGCTGGCGGCGTTTTCCGGACAGCCGGGCGAACCGTACGAAACCATCCGCAAGACCTGCAACTGCCTCGCCATCGGCGACCGCGACCCGCAGACGGCGGGCGTCTCGGCGCCGGTGTTCGGGCCTGGGCGGGTTCTGCTCGGCGCCTTGACCCTGGCCGGCCCGAGCACACGCGTCGACGCGGCCTTCCTGCGGCGCATGCGGCGGCCGCTGCTCGAGGCGGCGGCCCGTGCCACCCGCGCCTTCGGCGAGGATGCCTCGATGCTCGATGAAGCGGCTCGCGAAGCCGCGGTGCAAACGGATAATGCCAGTCCCGGCGCGGTTATCAGGAGCAGACGGCGTTCTCGGATCATTTCGACGCCCTTGCGGAACGACCGCTAATGCATGCCGCCCAAAGGGACCTCGGCTTTGGGAGAACGACGTAAAACAAGAAAGCTAAGCGCAGCGCATGAATCCGTTTCGACGCCGCGCGCTTTAGGCACTTGGCGAGTGCTCAGGCCAACCGCTCCAGCAGGATGGTCGGGGTTTCGTGATAGATGGTCCGCGCCACCTCCCGGTAGCCGCACTTCGTCGCCACGTTCAAGGAAGCGGTGTTTTCGGGGTCGATGATGCAGACGGTTTTGCCACGTCCGAAGGTCTCGTCGCCCCAGCCAAGCACGCGGCTGACGATCTCGGTGGCGAGGCCGGCGCCGTGGGCGGCCGGAGCGAGCGCCCACCCGGCCTCCGGAATGCCCTCTATCGGCGGCTCCATATCGCGCTTGAGGTCGTGAAACCCGGCCTCACCGACGAAACGGCCCGTCGCCTTGTCCTCGATCGCCCAGAAACCGTAGCCGAGCAGCGACCAGAGCCCGGCGTGACGCAGGAAGCGCATCCAGCTCTCTTCTCGCGTGCGCGGCCTGCCGCCGATGAAGCGGGTGACGACCGGATCGGCCCACATGGCGACATAGGCGTCGAAATCCTCCAGCCGGTGCGCTCGCAGGATGGCGCGCGTCGTTTCGATAACCGGAACGCCGCTTGTGTCGTGATGGGTCATGGGTCGCCCTCGCTCAAACCTGCAGCACCTAGCAAATCACCGGCCGCGAGCAAGGGCCAGGCCGGCGCGGATCATCTTCCAGACAGACGGCGCGCGCTTGGCGTGTCTCGATCCAGCCGGGACAGTCGTTCCTCCGATGGTCCGGCCGCGCCTCATGGGCCGCCAGCCAGAACGGTTGCGGATATCAGCACTTTGCCATTTGAGTACGATTGCAATCTGTTAGCCTGCGCTAGTTGTATCCGTGCAGCCGGTGTCGAGGAGAACTCCGCGCGGCGGTTGAAGATTTAAGCTCTGGGAGGAAATCACGATGAGAAGATTTGTCGCCGCTCTGGCTGCCGTCGTGGCCGTCACGCTTTATCCCGTCGCCGCAGGCGCGCAAACCTATCCCGAACGCACCATCACCGTCGTGGTGCCGTTTGCGGCCGGCGGCCCGACCGACACGGTCACGCGTCTTGTCGCGGAAGCCATGTCCAAGGATCTCGGCCAGCAGGTCATCGTCGAGAATGTCGGCGGCGCCGGTGGCACGCTGGGCGCTGGCCGCGTCGCGAAGGCCGAGCCGGACGGTTACACCCTGCTCCTCCATCACATCGGCATGGCCACCAGTGCCACACTCTACCGAAAGCTCGCCTACGACACGCTGAACGCCTTCGAATATGTCGGCCTCGTCACCGAGGTGCCAATGACCATCGTTGGCCGAAAGGACCTCGAGCCGGCCGATTTGAAGGGATTGGTCGAGTACGCCAAGGCCAACAAGGATAGCGTCACCGTAGCCAATGCCGGCATAGGTGCTGCCTCGCATCTCTGCGGCATGCTGTTCATGAGCGCTATCAAGACGCCGCTGGTCACCGTCCCCTACAAGGGCACCGGCCCGGCCATGACCGATCTCCTCGGCGGCCAGGTCGACATCATGTGCGACCAGACGACCAACACCACCAAGCAGATCCAGGGCGGCACGATCAAGGCTTACGCCGTCACCTCGCCGGAGCGCCTCGATGTGCTGCCCGATGTCCCGACGACGACGGAAGCCGGCCTTCCCGACGTGCAGGTCAGCATCTGGCACGGTCTTTATGCCCCCAAGGGCACTCCGGCGGAGATCACCGAACGGCTGTCGAAATCCCTGCAGGTCGCGCTGAAGGACGAGAACGTCGCCGCCCGCTTCGCCGAGCTCGGCACCAGGCCGTCGCCGCAGGCCGACGCGACGCCGGCCGCGCTGAAGGCCAAGCTGGAAAACGAGATCGCGCGCTGGAAGCCGATCATCGAAGCCGCCGGCCAATACGCCGACTGAGTTTTGAACGGGGCGCCGCCGGCGCCCCGTTTTCGCTTCGGTATCGTCGCGCGCCCGCAGCTTGGGAGGAATGTCATGAAGGCTTTCGCAATCGACAGGACGAACGGCATATGCGCTGCGCTGTTCATCGTTTTCGGCGCATTTTTCGCGTTGCAGTCGCTCGGCCTGGAAATCGGCACCGCCTTCCGCATGGGGCCGGGCTATTTCCCGCTGGTGCTGGCGATCGTGCTGATCCTGCTTGGCCTCGTCATCCTCGTCCAGGCGATGCGATTCGAGGGCGATCCGATCGGCTACATTGCGTGGCGCGGCTCGCTGTTCATCCTTCCCGCTCCGATCTTCTTCGGCCTGACGGTGCGCGGCCTCGGCTTCATTCCGTCTATCTTCCTGACGGCGCTGATCGCATCGTTCGCCAGCGGCCGCATGAAACCGCTGACCGCGTTCGTGCTGTCGACCGGCCTGACCCTGTTTGCATTCCTCGTCTTCAGCTACGCGCTCGGCCTTCCGTTCCGGCGCTTTGGCCCATGGCTGCCATTGTGAGGAGATGAGCATGGAGCTCCTCGGCAATCTGGCGCTCGGCTTTTCGACCGCTTCATCGCTGACGAACCTTGGATTCTGCTTGATCGGCGTCCTTCTTGGCACGCTGATCGGCGTCCTGCCCGGGATTGGCGCCACCGCGACCATCGCCATGCTCTTGCCGATCACCTTTCAGATCGGCGACCCGGTTTCCTCCCTCATCATGCTCGCCGGCATCTATTACGGTGCGCAATATGGCGGCTCGACCACAGCCATTCTCATCAACATGCCCGGCGAATCGTCCTCGGCCGTCACGGCGATCGACGGCTATCAGATGGCCAGGAACGGCCGCGCCGGCGCGGCACTCGCGATCGCGGCGATCGGTTCGTTCTTCGCCGGCACGGTGTCGACCTTCCTCGTCGCCATCTTCGCCCCGCCGCTGACCTCGATCGCGCTGGAATTCGGCGCGGCCGAATATTTTTCGCTGATGGTCGTCGGCCTCGTCTCGTCGGTCGCGCTTGCGCACGGTTCGATCGTCAAGGCGCTGGCGATGGTCGTGCTCGGTCTGTTGCTCGGCATTGTCGGCACCGATATCTACACCGGCACGCCGCGCTTCACGCTCGGTATCCCCGAATATGCCGACGGGCTGAATTTCGTCGCCGTGGCGGTCGGCGTCTTCGGCATCGCCGAGATCCTTCGCAACCTCGAAAACGAGCATGAGCGCTCGGTGATGATCCGAAAGGTTTCCGGCCTCATGCCCACCCGCGACGACTTCAGGCGCATGGCGGCGCCCATCGTGCGCGGAACGATCATCGGTTCAGCGCTCGGCATCCTGCCGGGAGGCGGCGCGATCCTCGCGGCCTTTGCCTCCTACACGGTCGAAAAGCGCGTATCGAAAAACCCCGAAGAATTCGGCAAGGGCGCGATCGCAGGTGTCGCCGGGCCGGAATCGGCCAACAATGCCGGCGCGCAGACCTCCTTCATCCCCATGCTGACGCTCGGCATTCCAGCCAATCCGGTCATGGCGCTGATGATCGGCGCGATGATCATCCAGGGCATCGTGCCCGGCCCGAATGTCGCGACCGAACAGCCGGCGCTTTTCTGGGGCATCATCGCCTCCATGTGGATCGGCAACCTGATGCTGATCGTCCTGAACCTGCCGCTGATCGGGCTCTGGGTGAAGCTGCTTACGATCCCCTATTACGTGCTTTTCCCGATCATCATGGCGTTCTGCTCGATCGGCGTTTACAGCGTCAACACCAATGTCTACGACCTCTACGCCGTCGCCTTTTTCGGCTTCCTCGGCTATCTCCTGACCAAACTGCGCTGCGAACCCGCGCCCCTGCTGCTCGGCTTTGTGCTTGGCCCCCTGCTTGAGGAAAATCTCCGCCGGGCCATGATTCTGTCGCGTGGCGATCCCAGCGCCTTCGTGACGAGACCGATCAGCGCCGGCCTGCTCCTCATCGCGCTCGCCGTGCTCGTCATCGTCTTCCTGCCCGCGGTCAAGAAGAAGCGCGAAGAGGTGTTTGTGGAGGAGAGTTAACTTATTGAATTCCGCTCGCTTCCTCGAGCGGAGCGATCTCGACCAGCGGCGCCGGCACGCTGGTCGTCTTTTCCTGCGCCTTGCAGAGGTCGGCGATGACGCAGGCCGGGCAATCCGGCTTGCGCGCCTTGCAGACGTAGCGGCCATGCAGGATCAGCCAGTGATGCGCGTGGCGCATATATTCGTCGGGAATGATCTTCAACAGCCCCTGCTCGACCTGGTCGGGCGTCTTGCCGGGCGCCAGTCCTATGCGGTTGCCGATGCGGAAGATGTGCGTGTCGACGGCCATCGTGTGCTGGCCGAAGGCCATGTTGAGCACGACATTGGCGGTCTTGCGCCCGACCCCCGGCAATTTGACCAGTTCGTCCCGGCTGTCCGGCACCTCGCCACCATGATCGCGAATCAATGCCTGTGACAGCGCGATGACGTTCTTGGCCTTGTTGCGCCACAGACCGATGGTCCTGATATAGTCGCCGACCCTGGCCTCACCCAGATCCAGCATTTTGCGCGGCGTATCGGCGATCTTGAACAGCGCCCGCGTCGCCTTGTTGACGCCGGCGTCGGTCGCCTGCGCCGACAGCACGACGGCCACCAGCAGGGTGAAGGGGTTTACATGTTCGAGCTCGCCCTTCGGCTCCGGCCGCTGGACGGCAAAGCGCCGGAAAATCTCATGCACCTCCGCCGGACTGTAGAGCGTTCTGGATCGGGCCGGCCTGGGGCTCGGCTTGGCGTTCGAGCCGTCGCGCCGTCCAGGCAGTGGCTTCTTTTCGGATTGTGCGGGTACTTTGGACTTGGGGCTTGCCATTTCCTTCCTATAATATCCAGATATGAACGACACAAATGCCTCGTTCCAGGCGGACGAACCCTTCTTCAGCGCCTTGCTGACCCCGCACCGGTCGCTGGGCAAGACCGGCTTCGCCGTGCTGATGGTCGCGCTGCTGTTCGGCTGGCTGGTGACCGGGGCTTTTTTCCTGTCGCGCGGCGCCTGGCCGGTTTTCGGCTTCTTCGGTCTGGACGTTGTCGCCGTCTACATTGCCTTCCGCATGAACTACCGTGCCGCCCGCGCCCGCGAGGAGGTGTCGATCTCGCGCACCAGCCTCGATATCCGCAAGACCGCGCCGTCGGGAAAATCGGAAGCGCACCGCTTCAACCCGTTCTGGGCGCGCTTTTCGGTCGCCCGTCACGCCGAAATCGGCATCACCCGGATGGCGGTCGAGGCGCAGGGACAAAACGTAGCGATCGGCGGCTTTCTCGACCCCGATTCCCGCGAAAGCTTCGCCACCGCCTTTTCACGTGCGCTCGCCACCGCCAAGGCGCGCTAGCCGAACAGCTTGCGTCCGGACCGCGTCGAACAAGGGGTACGACGTTTCAGAAGCGATAGCGCAAAAGCCTGCCGATCTTGCGCAGTGCGGGAATGTATTTCCAAAGCCGAACGAACAGCTGCGCGGGCCAGCCCATGCGGGCGGCGTGTTCAGGTCCATAGGCCGGGATGTCTTCGATGAATCGGAGCTTCGGGACAGCCAGTTCCAGTTCGTGCGGATCCTCGATCGCCCAGTGGACCTCGGCGCCTGTCGCCCTGATCGCCGGATTGAGGCGCAGCAGCTTCAGGCCGAAACCGCTGTAAGCGTCGAAAATCAGGTCGCCGCCGGCAAGATGTATGACCAGGCGCGAGAACAGGCGGAACCCTTCCTCGGCCGGGAGATAGGGCGTCAGCCCCTCCGCCACCACGATGGCCGGTCGGTTCCGGGGCACTTCAGCCAGCCAGTCCGGCTCTGTTACCGACGAAGCGATGAGGCGATAGCGGTCGCGCGGCGGGTAAAGCTTGCGCCTGAGTTCAATGACTTCCGGATAGTCGACATCGAACCAGTCGACGCCTGGTGGCGGATTGACCCGGAAGATGCGCGTGTCGAGCCCGCACCCCAGATGCAGCACGATGGCATCAGGATTTCTGGCCAGAAACTCCTCGACGCGGACGTCCAGCGTCTTTGCCCTGATCGCCAGGCCGATGCCGAGATTGCTGTCGACCTTGAGTCTTGAGAAATCATAGTCGATCTTACGCACCGCCTCGTCGGCGAAACGATCCCCAAGCAGCGAATGGGGCATCCGGCTTTCCAGCGCCTTGCCGTAGAGCGTCATCAGCAAGGTTTCTTTCGCGCCGGCGAGATTTACCTTTTCACCCGCCATGGCGACTCCTGGGCTCGAAAACCAGAGTTTATCTGGGTATGCGCCGCAAGAAGGCAAGTTTCGGGTGGCGATCGGCGCCCCAAGGGCTGATATTCCGGCTCAAGGAGAATTCCCATGAGCACCCAGACAGCAGTCCTCAAGAAGGACATCACGCCCGAAGGCAACGACTACGAAATCGTGCGCCGCGCCATCGAGAAGATCAGCCTCGACTATCGCGATCAGCCTTCCCTCGAGGAGCTTGCAGAGGAGGTCGGGGAGACGCCGACCGGCCTGCAGAAGCTGTTCACACGCTGGGCCGGCCTTTCGCCCAAGGCTTTCCTGCAGGCGGTGACGCTGGACCATGCCCGCAGGCTGCTCGATTCCGGCATGCCGCTGCTTGAAACATCGTTCGAGCTCGGCATGTCCGGCCCCGGCCGGCTGCACGACCTGTTCGTCACCCATGAGGCGATGTCGCCGGGCGACTACAAGACGCGCGGCGCCGGGCTCACAATCCGCTATGGCTATCATAGCTCGCCATTCGGCACCGCCCTGATCATGGCCACCGACCGAGGGCTTGCAGGCCTCGCCTTCAGCGATCCGGGCGAGGAGCGCGCTGCTTTCGCGGATATGTCCAGCCGCTGGCCGAATGCCGTCTATGTCGAGGACATGGCCGCGACCGGTCCCTACGCCGCACGCATCTTCGACCCGACGCTGTGGCGCCCGGACCAGCCGCTGCATGTCGTGATGATCGGCACCGACTTCCAGGTTCGCGTCTGGGAGGCCTTGCTCCAGATTCCGATGGGCAAGGCTCGCACCTATTCCTCGATTGCCGCCAGCATCGGCGCGCCGAGCGCCAGCCGCGCCGTCGGCGCCGCCAACGGCGCCAACCCGCTCTCCTTCGTGGTGCCTTGCCACCGCGCCATCGGCAAATCCGGCGACCTCACCGGCTACCACTGGGGCCTGACCCGCAAGCGCGCCATTCTGGGCTGGGAGGCTGGACAGGTCACCTCTTGAAATCGGGAACGCCGGCAACTTCCGCCGGCATTGTCACGTGGAAAACGACGACGCCCCGCTGACTCGCATGACGCGGCACCGCAGCGCTTGCCATATCGGCATGCACTGGAAAGCAACGATCTTACAGGATAGCTTCCCGCTCATTCATGAGGAGGCATTCCTTGATCATCGTCGTCGGCTCGATCAATCTCGACCTTATTGCCAATGTCGACCGCTTGCCGAGCCCTGGCGAGACGGTGAGCGGCTCCGGTTTCGCCACCGCGCCCGGTGGCAAGGGCGCCAACCAGGCGTTGGCCGCCGCGCGCGCCGGCGCCAAGGTGCGCATGGTGGGAGCCGTCGGCAAGGATAGTTTCGCCGGCGAGGCCCTGGCGCTGCTGCGCCAGGCCAAGGTGGATCTGTCTGGCGTGGGCGAAACTTTTGCCTCGACGGGCACCGCGCTGATCATGGTCGGCGACGATGGCGAGAACATTATCGCCGTGGTACCGGGTGCCAACGCCTCGGTGCTGCCCGGCGACCTGTCCAAGGCCTTCCCCGGAAAAGGCGATGTCATGCTCCTGCAACACGAGATCCCGCTTGCGACCGTCGAAGCCGCGCTCGATCAGGCAAGCGCGGCCGGTGCCGTCACCGTGCTCAACACCGCACCCTTCCATCGCGACGCGGCCGGCTTGCTCGGCAAGGCCGACTATGTCGTCGCCAACGAGACTGAGTTCGACCTCTATGGCGAGGTGCTGTCGCTGAGCGGGCGCGACCGCGCGGCACGGATGCGCGACTTTGCCGGGAAAACCGGCCGCGCCATCGTCGTCACGCTCGGCGGCGACGGCGTGATGGCGGCGACGCCGACCGATTCCCTGACGGTGCCCGCATTGAAGATCACCCCGGTCGACACGGTTGGTGCAGGCGACACCTTTTGCGGCTATTTCGCCGCCGGCCTGTCGTCGGGCCTGCCCCTCGAACAGGCGCTCGCCCGGGCCGGCGCGGCCGGCTCGCTGGCATGCCTGAAGCCGGGCGCCCAGCCGGCCATCCCGTTGGCCGCCGATGTCGACCAGGCACTCCTGAAATCCCGCTGAGACGACCAGAATGCGCCCCCAGACAAAGCATGCCGCGCCACCGACCGGCGACATCTGCCGCCTGTCTGCCGTCGAACTGGCCGACGCGATCCGGCAAAGGAAACTTTCGGTACGTGAGGTCGTGACGGCATTCCTCGACCGCGTCGAAGCCGTCAACCCGCTCGTCAACGCCATCGTTTCCTTGCGCGATCGTAGCGATATCCTGCGCGAGGCCGACGCAGCCGATGCCCGTCCGGACCGGGCCGGTGCGCTCTTCGGCCTGCCGATCGCGGTCAAGGATCTCGCAATGACCCGCGGCCTGCGCACCTCCTTCGGCTCGCCGATCTTCGCCGATTTCGTGCCGCAGGAGGACGATTTCTTCGTCGAGCGCATGCGCAAGGCCGGCGCCATCATCATCGGCAAGACCAACGTTCCCGAATTCGGCCTCGGCTCCAACACCTACAATCCCGTGTTCGGCCCGACGCTGAACGCCTTTGATCCAGATTTGAGCGCCGGCGGCTCGAGCGGCGGCGCCGCGGTGGCGCTGGCGCTGGACATGGTGCCCGTCGCCGACGGCAGCGACTTCGGCGGCTCGTTGCGCAATCCAGCCGCCTGGAACAATGTCTATGGTTTCCGGCCATCGCAGGGGCTCGTCCCCGGCGGCCCGGACGTCGAGGTCTTTCATGCCCAGATGGGCGTCGATGGGCCGATGGGTCGCAATGTCGGCGACATGGCGCTGCTGCTCGACGTGCAGGCGGGCCATCATCCGCGCGCACCCTTGTCCTATGAGAAACAAGGCTCCTTCCTCGAAGGCCTGCATATGCCCGCCAAAGGCGGCCGTGTCGCCTGGCTCGGCGATCTGGGCGGGCATTTGCCCATGGAGCCCGGCATCCTCGAGCTCTGCCAGGCCGCGCTCGACCGCTTCGGGGAGGCCTCGTTCAAGGCCGAGGCACTGGTGCCGGATTTTGATTTCGAGGCCTTGTGGCAGGCCTTCGTGACGTTGCGCCAGGCAAGCAGCGGCTGCGCGCTGAAAGTGCATTATGACGATCCTGCCAGGCGCGCCCTGTTGAAGCCCGAAGCCGTCTGGGAGGTGGAGAACGCGCAACTCCTGACGGCGCCTCGGATTCGCGCCGCCTCGGTCGTCCGGACGTCCTGGTACCGGACGCTGCTGTCGCTGTTCGACCGCTTCGACCTGATTGCATTGCCGACCGCGCAAGTCTTTCCGTTCGACGTCGGCACCCATTGGCCGCGCGAGATCGCCGGCCGGCCGATGGACAGCTATCACCGCTGGATGCAGGTTTCGGCGCCCGCCACCATGGGCGGCTGCCCGGCCGTCAGCGTGCCGGTCGGCTTCGACGCCAGAGGCCGGCCGATGGGCATGCAACTGATCGGCCGGCCGCGTGGCGACATGGCTGTGCTGAAGGCGGCGGCGGCCTATGAGACGACACTGCCGTGGCCGTCCGGCGCCTGAATCCGGTGCATCTGCGTATCGCGCGGCTCCATGTGCCGGCTTGCACCGGCATCGCCGCCATGCATTGATTGTGGCGCCGCACAGGCGGCATTCTGCCCGAGGGAAAAATCATGTCGCTGGAACTCTATGCCGCCTATGTCCTTGCGTGCGTCGTCATCATCCTGGTGCCAGGGCCGACGGTCACGCTGATCATCGCCAACAGCATCCGTCATGGCTCCCGCGCCGGCCTGGCCAATGTCGCCGGCACGCAGGCCGGCCTGGCGGTCATGATCGCCATCGTCGGCATCGGCCTCAACACGCTGATATCGGGTATGGGGCACTGGTTCGAATGGGTGCGGCTGATCGGTGCCGCCTACCTGATCTGGATGGGCGTGCAGATGTTCCGGTCCAAGGGCAAGCTGAACGCCGACGGAACGGCGCGGAAGCCGCGCGGCGGCTTTTTCGTGCAGGGCCTGCTGGTAGCGCTCAGCAACCCGAAGACGCTGATCTTCTTCGGCGCCTTCTTTCCGCAATTCATCGCGCCGCAAGGCAATTATTCGCTGCAGATCGCCGTCATGGGCCTCACCGCCATGATCTTCGCCGCCATGTCGGATTCGACTTATGCGCTGGCCGCCGGCCGCGCCGGTCGCATCCTGTCCGCCCGCCGCGTCAAGCTCCTGTCCAGGATCAGCGGCAGCTTCATGATCGGCGGCGGCCTGTGGCTGGCGTTTTCACGGTCGAAGTGAGCACCGCCGCCTTTCCTTCCCCCTTGTGGGGGAAGGTGGATCGGCGCGCAACGCCGAGATGGTTGAGGGGTGCGTGACGGAGTGAGGCGTCGGCGTTCCCCGGAACACCCCTCATCCGACCTCGCTTCGCGAGGCCGCCTTTTCCCGCGAGGGGAGAGGGTAAGGAGGCGGATTTAAAGCCGCCCCAGCCGTTCCAGCAACAGCGCGAAGAAGCCGTCATGGTCGATGTCGCCCATCACCTTGGCGTTCTTTTCCCGCTTGGTGACGCCCCACCAGTCGATCACGGTCATGCCCATGGTCAGTTCCGAGCTGGTTTCCACGCTGACATTGCAGTTACGGCCTTTGAACAGCTCCGGTTTCAACAGGTAGGCGATGACGCAGGGGTCATGCAGCGGCCCGCCATCGGTGCCGTATTTCTCCTCGTCGAAACGCTCGAAAAACTCCAGCATCTCGGCCGTTGCGGTACCGACCTTGGTGCCGAGCTTGCGAAAGGCCTGGGTGCGCTTGGCGGTGGTCAGCGCCTTGTGGGTGACGTCGAGCGGCATCAGCACGATCGGAATGCCGGATTTCAACACCACCTCGGCCGCGTGCGGATCGACATAAATGTTGAATTCGGCCGCCGGCGTGACATTGCCGCCTTCGAAGAAGCCACCGCCCATCAGGATGATTTCCTTGATGCGCGGCGCGATCTTCGGCTCGCGGATCAGCGCCAGCGCGATATTGGTGAGCGGCCCGAGAGCGCACAGCGTGATGCTGCCGCTCTCTTCCTTCATCAGCGTCTCGACGATGAAATCGACGGCGTACTTATCCTGCAGCTTCATCGTCGGTTCGGGCAATTGTGGCCCGTTGAGGCCAGTTTGGCCATGCACCGCCTCGGCCGTAACCAGTTCACGCGCCAGCGGACGGACGGCGCCGGCATAGACCTTGATGTCGGGTCGGCCGGCCAGTTCGCAGATCTTGCGGGCGTTCTTTTCGGTAAGGTTCAGCGGCACGTTGCCGGCTACGGCTGATATGCCGACGATCTCCAGCTCGGGGCTGCCAAGCGCCAGCAATATGGCGACGGCATCGTCCTGGCCAGGATCCGTGTCGATGATGATCTTGCGTGTTTGGGGCATTTCAATTCCTTGTTTGGCCATGAGCTCATGCGTCCGAGCGAGCATGCGAAACGCACCGAACCGGCCTTGAGCTGCCGAACCGCTCCGCCCGGGGGACGAATCCCGGCGCAGCGCTTCTCCTTGCATCTCACTGCCGTTTCAAGCGCCATGTCGATCATTCTTGTGAGTCCACGACGTGGTCTTTTTGGGCGGGTGTTTTGATGGCTTGAACTTGGTCGTGGGGCGGACCATATCAAGACCATCGGGAAAAATGCCATCTGGGTTTTTCCAGTTTATGTCGCTCTTGAGAGGACAATGTAACATGAGCCGAATGACGCCTTTCTCCAGCCCGCTTCTCCTGGGTTTCGACGCCATGGAAAAGACGCTGGAGCGCCTGGCGAAATCCGGTGACAGCTATCCTCCTTACAACATCGAGCGGCTCAGCGGCGCCGACGGCAAGGCCGAAAGGCTGCGCATCACGCTCGCTGTCGCCGGTTTCGCCGAAAGCGATCTCGATGTCACCACGGAGGAAAACCAGTTGGTCGTGCGCGGTCGTCAGACCGACGATACCGAGCGCGAATTTCTTCACCGCGGCATCGCCGCACGCCAATTCCAGCGCTGCTTCGTGCTGGCCGACGGCATGCGGGTGATTGCGGCGGAGCTGAAGAACGGCCTTTTGTCGATCGATCTCGATCGGCCCGAGTCCGAGCGGCTGGTACGGAAAATAAACATATCGGTGAAAGACTGATCTTTGCCGATGGCTCTCATGCGGGATGGCCTACTGCCCAGAACCAGGGCGGCGTCTCGCGCCAAGGAGGCTTGAAATGACCAGAACTGACCAAAATCCTACACAAAATCCCACCATGACCAGCGGTGAATTCGCCCATCTCGGCGAGGGCTCGGTCGCTTATCTGCGCAAGGTTACGAGCGAGGAACTGCTCGGCCGTTTCCCGGGCATTGGCGAAATCGCGCCCGGCATGGAATTGTGGGCGCTGTTTGCCGCCAACGGCCAGCCGATCCTGCTTTCAGATGCGCGCGATCGCGCGCTGGCCGGCGCCATGGAAAACGACCTGACCACGGTCGCCATTCATTAAGGCGATTTTCCGCTGAAAACGAACGGGGCCGCCCGTGGCGGCCCTACCATTGTTCATCCAGAAAACGTCAGGCCGCGTGCGAGGCCTGGGTGTCCGATAAAAGCGCGTGGATCGCCACGGCGTCGCGCGTTCCCCTGATCTTGGCCACCGTATCGGCGTCGCGCAGCACCCGCGCGATGCGCGACAGCGCCTTCAGATGATCGGCGCCGGCCCCTTCAGGGGCCAGCAGCAGGAACACCAGGTCGACCGGCTGGTCGTCGAGCGCCTCGAAATCGACCGGCGTCTCCAGGCGGGCGAACACGCCGGCGATGCGCTTCACGCCGGCCAGCTTGCCGTGCGGAATGGCGATGCCGTTGCCGACCCCCGTCGAGCCGAGCCGCTCGCGCTGCAGGATCGTGTCGAACACCTCCCGCTCCGGAATGCCGGAAATCGCGGCCGCCCTCTCCGACAGCAATTGCAGAAGCTGCTTCTTGGAGTTCGCCTTCAACGCCGGCAATATCGCCGGAACGTTGATGAGATCGCTCAGATCCATACTTGAAAATCCCTTGTTCGCCTGCCGTCACCAGTCCCCACCCCTCGTGCGGCCGGTTTTATCCCTGTGCGACCTTGGTCGTGGACGGATCGATCCAGCCGATGTTCCCATCCGGCCGGCGATAGACGATGTTGACGTGATTGTTTCCGGCGTTGCGGAAGACGAAGACCGGACTGTCCTTTGTGTCGAGTTCTATGACCGCCGACGCCACCGACATGGTCTTCAGCGTCATGGTCGATTCGGCGACGATGGCCGGCGCAAAATCCTCCGGAATGTCCTCGTCGTCATCGGCGAGTGGCGCCATCACCGTGTAGGCGATATCGGTGAGCTCGCCATTGCCCGAATTGTGCGATTTCAGCCGGCGCTTGTAGCGCCGAAGCCGGGTTTCCAGACGATCCGCCGCGGCCTCGAAAGCCAGCGTCGGGTCCTGGGCATCGCCGGTCGCCTGCAGCGAAGCGCCGGAATCCAGCCGGATCATGCAATCCGCCGAATAGCGCGAGCCCGATTTGATGACGGTGACATGTCCGGCAAAGCCGCGGTCGAAATATTTGCCGATCGCCTCGCCGACACGATCGTTGATGCGCGTACGGAACGCATCGCCGATATCCATGTGTTTTCCCGATATGCGCAGATTCATCTGAAAACTGACCTTCCTTGCTCAGGCTTCAAACTGGCCGGAGTTTATACTCGTGGTCCGTGCGCACAAGCTTTGCGGCGTCACTCGCGCCGATTTAAATCCAAACTTTCCGGTTGATCACAAGCCGCCTTCTTGACCATCCCTAGGCCATTGTCGTGACGGACCATCCGCTAGCGGGCGCCGAGCCCGTCTCATGCGGGCGGGCTTCTAGCCACTTCACCGCAGCTTGTCAATGAAGCACGAACCCTGTGGAAATCGCCGAACCTAGCGCCCGGCGCTGGCAAGGGCCCGCTTCTCGCGCCGGCGCTGCACCGAGGACGGGATATTCATGCCTTCCCTGTATTTGGCGACCGTACGCCTGGCGATATCGACGCCGCTTTCGCGCAACATGTCGACGATCGCGTCGTCGGACAGGACGTCGACGGTTTTTTCCTCGTCGATCAATTGCTTGATGCGGTCACGCACCGCTTCCGACGAATGCGCCTCGCCACCGCCCGACGAGGCGATCGAGGCGGTGAAGAAATAGCGCAGTTCGAACACGCCGCGCGGCGTCAGCATGTACTTGTTCGCGGTGACCCGGCTGACGGTCGATTCGTGCATGCCTATGGCGTCGGCCACCGTGCGCAGGTTGAGCGGCTTCAGCTGGCGCACGCCATGGACGAGGAAGGCATCCTGCTGGCGCACGATCTCCGATGCGACCTTGAGAATGGTCTTTGCCCTCTGATCGAGGCTGCGCGTCAGCCAATTGGCGTTCTGCAGGCACTCGGCCAGGAAATCCTTTTCGGCCTGGTTCTTGGCGTGCGGCGAAACCTGGGCGAAATAGATGTGGTCGACCAGCACGCGCGGCAGCGTTTCGGCGTTGAGCTCGACCGTCCAGCTGCCGTCATTGGCCGCGCGCACCTCGACATCGGCAATGACGGCGTCGCTGGCGCCGCCCGAAAATGCCATGCCCGGCCGCGGATCGAGCGCCCGGATCTCGGCCAGCATGTCCAGCAGGTCCTCTTCGTCGACGCCGCAGATCCGCTTCAGCGTGTGGAAATCGCGGCGCGCCAGGAGTTCGAGATTGGCAATCAGCGCCTTCATCGCCGGATCGAGCCTGTCGCGCACGGCAAGTTGCAGCGACAGGCATTCGGCAAGGTCGCGGGCGAACAGGCCGGCCGGCTCGAAGGTCTGGCACACCGACAGCACCTTGGCCACGGCGTCGGCGCCGCTACCAAGGCGCGAGGCTATCTCAGCCATATCGGCGCGCATATAGCCGGTCTCGTCGAGGCCGTCCGCGAGTTCGCCGGCGATCAGGCGCGCCGCCGGATCGGCGAAAGCGAGCGCGATCTGCTCGCTGACATGATCGCGCAGCGTGATCGCGGTCGCCGCCATGTCGCCGGCATCGAAGCCTTCGGACGAGGACGTGCCGCCATTGCCGGTCGCCGATTTCCACTGTGCCGTGAGGTCTGGTCCGAGCCGCTCGCTGGTGCCCGGGTCGTCCGGGAACAGGTTCTCCAGCGATGTGTCGAGCTTTTCCGAGATCGCCTCGGCGCTCCATCCCGCTTCGGTCTCGAACCAGTCGCCGTCGTCGGCCGTTTCCGGTGCCGCCTCCGTCCTCGGCGCCTGGTCGCTGGCGGCGTCGTCCTGCGGCTCGGCGCGCTCCAGCAACGGGTTGCGCTCGATCTCCTCGTCGATGAAGTGCTCGAGTTCGGCATGGGTGAACTGCAGCAGCCGGATCGACTGCATCAGCTGTGGCGTCATCACCAGCGACTGCGACTGTCGTAGCTGTAGTTTCGCCGCCAACGCCATGGTTCGGTTTCAAACGCCTCGTCTGCATCCGGACTGCCGGAAGGAATTTTCGCGAACCGATAGAAACTGGCCCGGCTTTTGCTTGTCAAGGCAAACGCTAGCAAAACCCGCTTACCGGAGCGTTATCCCGGAGCAAAATCACGAAAAAGCGGCCCCTGACAGGCAAAAAATCGCGTCAGGAAACAAATTTCACGCTCAAAGCGTGAATCCCTCGCCCAGATAGAGCCGCCGCACGTCGGGATTTGCGACCACTTCATCGGCCCGGCCATGAGTGAGCACCTGGCCGGCATGGATGATGTAGGCGCGGTCGATCAGGCCGAGCGTCTCGCGCACATTGTGATCGGTGATGAGCACGCCGATGCCGCGCGCCGTCAAATGACGCACCAGTTGCTGGATGTCGGCGACGGCGATCGGGTCGATGCCGGCGAAAGGCTCGTCGAGCAGCATGTAGGCCGGGCGCGTGGCCAGCGCACGCGCGATCTCCAGGCGCCGACGTTCGCCGCCGGAAAGCGACATCGACGGCGCCTTGCGCAAATGGCTGATATGGAACTCCTCGAGCAGTTCGTCGAGGCTGCGCTCGCGCTCCTTGCGGCTCTTTTCGACCACTTCCAGCACGGCGCGAATGTTCTGCTCGACGCTGAGGCCGCGGAAGATCGAGGCCTCCTGCGGCAGATAGCCGATGCCCAGACGCGCACGCCGGTACATCGGCATGGAGGTGACATCGAAGCCGTCGATCTCGATCGTGCCCTCGTCCACAGGCACCAGGCCGGTGACCATGTAGAAACAGGTGGTCTTGCCGGCGCCGTTCGGACCGAGCAGCCCGACGGCCTCGCCGGCACGCACCCCGAGCGTGACGCCGCTGACCACCTTGCGACCCTTGTAGCTCTTGGTCAGGCCCTTG
Organism: Mesorhizobium sp. B264B1B; assembly: GCF_020165765.1. Taxonomy (NCBI): domain Bacteria; kingdom Pseudomonadati; phylum Pseudomonadota; class Alphaproteobacteria; order Hyphomicrobiales; family Phyllobacteriaceae; genus Mesorhizobium; species Mesorhizobium sp. B264B1B. The sequence goes on along the minus strand of NZ_JAIUIS010000009.1, from coordinate 117,507 downwards.
GCGATCAAGGTTCCCTTGAACTTCGCCTTATCGGCGGTGACCGTGGCCGGAGCCGAAACCTTGCCGGCGGCCCGCCCCGGAAGACGCGCCGTCAGCGACGACAGGCTGGCCATCAGGGGTTCGTCGCTCCCGATTTCGGCGGTGGCGTCATCGACATGATGACACGTCCACCGCAGCCGTCGACATTGGCGAGGCCGGTCTTCATCTGCACGGTGAGCTTGCAGCCCTTGAGGACATTGGGGCCTTGCGACAGCACCACTTCCTTGCCGGACAGGACCAGCACCTGCGTCTTCATGTCGAAGGTGCCATTATCACCGGTCGCGATCTGGTCATTCGACTTGATGTAAACTTTTCCGCTGACTTCAAGGTGGTCGATGTTGGCCGAGCCGGTCATCGCCGCTCCCGCTGCTTCCGTCCCCTTTGCGGCCGCGTTCGGGTCCTTGACGTAGTAGACCATCATCTTGCCGGACTTGAGCAGGGTCGGTCCCTGCACGACCGTGACGTTGCCGGTGAACACGGCGACGTTGTCCGCCTGCCGGACCTCCAGCTTGTCGCTCTCGATCTGGATGGGCTTGTCGCCCGACAGTTTGAGCCCGGACGCGCTCTCGGCGCTGGATTGCGCCTGCACCGGCGCAAGCCCCAGCAAAAGCAGCGCCGAAGCTGCGGCGGCAAGCCGTGTCGAACTAATGAGCCACATTCGCTTCTTCGCCCTTTGCCTCTGCCGCCTTCAGATTGGCGGGATCGATATTGACGCGCACCTTGTTCTCGAACACCAGAACCTTGCCATTATCCTGCACCGACAAGGAATTCGCGGTGATCTGCGACCCGTCACGGCTGACGTCCACGGGGTCATCCGTCTTCATAGTGCCTTTGCCCATGTCGAGGAAGACCGATTTGAACCTGGCCTGAAGACCGTCGGTCGTGGCGATCGTGACGTCGCTGGTCAGGTGCATCGTATTGCCGTCGCGATCGTAGGTACCATGCGTGGCTTTGATCGCAGCGACATTGTCGGCCGCGATCGGCACCTTGGCGTCGATGCCGTCGAGTTCGATGATGCCTTGCGTGCTGACGTCCTGTATGGCGCGCAATGCCGTCATGGAATAGGGCAATTTCTGCTTGGTGAAGCCGTTGAGCTTGGGGTTGGCCATCACCAGCTTGCCGTTGGAAAAGGCGGTGCCTTCCGCCTGGACCGCGACGGACACCGGTGCGGCGAGGTAGGAATAGACCGGGAAGGCAATGGCGATCAACGCCGCCAGCACCGGCACGGCGAATTTGAGCACGCGCACCCGGCGCGAATGCCGCCGTGCGCGATCGAACGCGTCCCCCCTCGCCGGGCCGTCCGCCGGGGGAGCCAACTCCGTCTCGGTGCTGCTCGCTTCACTCGTTCGCGCTAACATAACTGCTTTCTTCTAAAACCCCTGCCCCGCCGGGCAACACCGCCTATAGGTGGGACGTCGGCGCTTTCAAGCAAGCACAAGCCGACGAAAACCGCGAAAATGTGACAGTTGCGGTCGTGCAGATCAGAACGGATCAACACCGACAGCCCTGCTTCATAGCAGAAATAGACGTCTGGCGTACATTTTTCGTTACCATCGGCTCCCCCCTTACCTGCCGTTCGTTTCACGGACCAATCACGAAACCGACGTCTTGGCGGACGCTGACGCGCACTTGCCTCGCGTGCGCCGCGCGCGGATTGCCGCGTCATGCGCAGACGGAATTGCTTCCAGACCGGGACGTCATGGTCTAAAAGCATCTCTTTCCATCGACCGTGAGGCTGACCATGGCATTGAGAGCCGACGACCTGATCGACCGCCGCCGCTTGCGGCGTAAGCTGACCTTCTGGCGCGCTGCGGCCATCGCCATCGTTGCGCTCGGCGTCATTGCGATCTCGGCCTGGTTCTATCGCGACGATTTCGGCGGCTCGGCCGTCGATCATATCGCCAAGGTCAGGATCGAAGGCACCATCACCGAGGACGACGAACTGATCGAGCGGCTGGAAGCCATCCGCAAGTCGCCGAGGGTGAAAGGCGTGATCCTCGCCATCGATTCCCCCGGCGGCACCACCGTCGGCGGTGAATCGATCTATGAGGAGGTGCGCAAGCTCGCCGCCGACAAGCCTGTCGCGGCCGAGGTCGGCACGCTCGCCGCGTCGGCCGGCTACATGATCGCGAGCGCCACCGATCACATCGTCGCCCGCAAGACCTCGATCGTCGGATCGATCGGCGTGCTGATCCAGTATCCTGATGTCAGCGGCCTGATGGACAAGCTCGGCGTCAAGCTGGAGGAAGTGAAATCCTCGCCGCTCAAGGCCTCGCCCTCGCCTTTCAAGCCGACCAACGACGACGAGCGCGCCATGGTCCGCAAGCTCATCCTCGACAGCTACGACTGGTTCGTCGGCATCGTCGCCGAACGCCGCAAGATGACCCGCGAGCAAGCGCTGGCGCTCGCCGACGGATCGATCTTCACCGGTCGCCAAGGGGTCTCCAACGGCCTGATCGACGCCGTCGGCGGCGAGACCGAGGCGATCGACTGGCTGGCGACCAAGGGCGTCGACTCGAAACTCAAGGTGGTCGAATGGAAGGACACGGAGCGGCGCGGCGGCTTCCTGTTGTCCAAAGCGATGGTGAGAACGATCGCCGGCGCGCTCGGCCTGCCGGACTACAGCGGCGATCTCATCCATGAACTTGGCGCCGACCGCTTGTTTCTTGACGGTCTCGTTTCCGTCTGGCACCCTTGAGACGCCGTTTGGGGTGGATGAAAAAGCAAACAAAATCATCCTCATAATTTCGACCGCACCGATTTCAGGGGACCCGTCCGATGATCAAGTCCGAACTTGTGCAGATTATTGCCACGCGCAATCCGCATCTTTTCCTGCGCGACGTTGAAAACATCGTCGGCGCGATTTTCGACGAGATCACCGACGCGCTCGCCGAAGGCAACCGGGTCGAATTGCGTGGCTTCGGTGCCTTTTCGGTGAAAAATCGCCCCGCCCGCACCGGCCGCAACCCGCGCACCGGTGAATCCGTCGAGGTCGAGGAGAAATGGGTGCCTTTCTTCAAGACCGGCAAGGAACTGCGCGAAAGGCTGAATGGCGGAAAGTAGGCGCGACGCCAGACCGGCCCTTCCCGGGAGGCCGGTTTCCGACGGAAAACATCATGCTCAATCGCTTCATGCTCATCGTGGTCTTCGTGCCCCTGGCGGTCATCCTGATCGCGCTGGCCGTCGCCAATCGCGAACTCGTCGCCTTCACGCTGGATCCGTTCAATCCCGGCAATCCGGCGCTGACGCTCACTTTGCCGCTGTTCATCTTCCTGTTCCTGGCCCTCGCCGTCGGCATGGTCGTCGGCAGCCTGGCGACCTGGGTCAAGCAGGGACGCTACCGCAAGCTGGCGCGCCAGCGCGGCGTCGAGGCCGAGAACCTGCGCCAGGCGATCGGCCGCACCCCGTCGACACCGCAGGGACCGGTGCTGCCGAAGCCGACCAACTGACCGCCGCACGGCGCTGTGGGCCCTCTCGGGCCCGCGATTTTCTTCACGGAGTTTCCCATGCTGACCATTTCGGCCGCAGAGGTCGACCAGGCGTTGACCTTCCCAGGGCTGGTGGAGACGCTGCGCGGGGCTTTCCGTGACGGCGCGGTGCAACCTGTCCGGCACCATCACACGGTCGAACGGCCGGACGGTGCGGCCTCGACCTTGCTGCTGATGCCGGCCTGGACCGACTTCAACGCAGCCGGCATCTCGGCCGGGGGGCATATCGGCGTCAAGATCGTTACCGTCTCGCCCGACAACAATGCCATCGGCAAACCGGCAGTGATGGGGGTCTATCTCCTGCTCAACGGCGCCACCGGCGAACCGGAGGCCCTGATCGACGGCCAGCGGCTGACGCAATGGCGCACGGCCTGCGCCTCGGCGCTCGCCGCATCCTATCTGGCGCGCGAAGACGCTTCCCGGCTGCTGGTGATCGGGGCCGGTGCGCTGTCGCCATTCCTCGCCAAGGCGCATTGCGCCGTGCGGCCGATCAGGACCATCCGCATCTGGAATCGCACCTTGGACAACGCCGAGAAGGTCGCCGCCGGACTGCGCGCCGAGGGCTTCGCGGCGAGCGCAGCGGCCGATCTCGATGCCGAGCTCGGCCAGGCCGATATCGTCTCGTCGGCGACGATCGCCACCGATCCGCTGATCAAGGGCGCCCGCCTGAAGCCGGGAAGCCATGTCGACATGGTCGGCGGCTTCACCCCGACAATGCGCGAAAGCGACGACGAGGCGATAGGGCGCGCCCGCGTCTATGTCGACACCCGCGCCGGCGCCACCAAGGAAGCGGGCGACATCGTCATACCGCTCGCTTCGGGCGTGTTGAAACCGGAAGCCATCATAGCCGACTTGCACGAGCTGGCGCGCGGTCAAAAGCAAGGGCGCCGGAGCGCCGACGAGATCACGCTGTTCAAGTCGGTCGGCGCCGCGCTCGAGGACCTTGCCGCCGGCATTGCCGTCTACAAGGCGCTCCGGACCTAGCTTACTGTCCCGGCTGCTTTAGCGCCCATTGCTTCGGCGATTACGGCGAAATCGGCCGCGCTTACCGAGAACAGGCCGAAGCGCAGTTGATACCCCCAATTCGGCTTGCCGGCCGTGAAGTCCAGCCTGTCGAGCAATGGCTTGATCGGCGCTTCCCCGGCCGCCGCCCAGTCGACGTCGCGGCGAAAGGGCGTGAAGCCGCCGCCCATGTCGCCTTGATAGGGTTCTCCCTCCCGCACCGTGCCGATCGCCGTGAACGCCCGCAGCCCGTCTTTCTCGCCCAAAATCGTTGTCGGCGAATAATAAACAATGCCGTCCCCGGGCTGGACCCGCCGCAGCGGCGCCGCCTTGCCGTGGTTGACCTGCATGAAGCCGCCCTCGCGGCCGCGCCGGACGTGCTGCGCCGACGCCACCGCGATCCAAGACGCGCTCATTCCTGCTCCCCGTCTGCCTGCTGCCCGTCCGACAGCCAGTAGACCCGCAGGCGATGGTTGTCGGGATCGAGCGCAACGAAGGTGCGGCCGAAATCCATGTCGGTCGGCGCCTGCAGGATCTTCAGCCCACGTCCGGACCAGTCGGCATGGGCGGCATCGACTGCCTCGGGCGTATCCAGGGCAAAGACGATCTCGGCGCCGCCACGGGTCGCTGCCGCCGCCGGTTCCACCGTATGCCTCGACCAGAGACCGAGTTTGAAACCGTTGTCGAGCACGAACAGCACGAATGTCGGCGCGCTTTCGACCGGCTCGCGGCCGAGCAGCGCGCTGTAGAAGGCGCCGCTACGCTGCGGCTGGTCGACGTAGAGGATGACGAAATTGGGGGTGACCATGACTGTTCTCCAGGGGTTTCGACCGGGACAGACATAAAGCGCATCACTGTCAGATTCTGGCAGTATCCGTCACGAAAGGCGCCCTGGACAGCTTACACACCGCTAACGCCGTGGGGTGTCGAGCGTTGCCCGCCATTCCTTCAGCAGCGCCTGACGGCGGCGCGGATAGCGCAGATCCGTCGTCTTGAGCTCGGCTATGCGGTCGGTGCGAAAATGCCGGAAATCCTGCCGCATTTCGCACCACGCCACCACGACCCGCACCTTGTCGAAGAAGCCAAGCGCGAACGGCCACACCACGCGCCGCGACCCCGCGCCGCTGGCATCGCGATAGAAAAAGTCCAGCTTGCGCTCGTTACGGATCGCCTGCCGCACCAGGCCGAGATCGATGCTTTCAACAGTCGGGGCGGGCGGCCCGACCAGCAGTGTGGTGGCGTCGAGATCCTCGCGCAGATCATCAGGCAGCACCGACGCGATCTTGGCAAGCGCGTTGACGGCCGCTGACGAAAGCCGCGAATCCGGCTGCTTGGCGACCCAGCGCGAACCGAGCACAATTGCCTCGATCTCCTCGTCGCTGAACGTCAACGGCGGCAGCATGAATCCGGGCTTCAGCACATAGCCGAGCCCCGCCTCGCCCTCGATCGGCGCCCCCTGGCCCTGCAGCGTTGCGATGTCCCGGTAAAGCGTGCGAATTGAAATCCCGAGTTCGTCGGCGAGCGACTGCCCGCTCACCGGCATGCGATGCCGGCGCAATGTCTGGATCAGGTCGAGCAGGCGTTCGGAGCGGGACATATCGAAGATTTGCCTGTTTCTTTGACATTGGTCCATCGCAAGCCGACATGACCAGGCGACGCTTGCGCGGCGGACTTGGTTGCGAAGCCGGTTGCCCTATGTCAAAAGCGGCCACGCCTCGGAGATGCTCCTGCTTGAAATCTTTTCGCGACAAACGCCGCGACAGCCGTCCGCCCGCAAAAAGCGGTGCGCAACGGGTGCGTCCGCATGAAGGCCGTGGAACGGCCAGGCCGCAGGAGCGGCCCGAGGCCAGGGCCGACGAGCGCCCGGAACCGAAGTCGGCGCCCCGCATCCTGGCCCGTCGCGACGGCGCTCTTCCGGCCGAACAGCTTCCGCTGATCCTCGAAGTGGCACCCAATGCCGATTATGCGCTGCTCGACAGCGGCGCCGGCCAGAAGCTCGAACAATACGGTCCTTATCGGATCGTCCGCCCCGAGGGCCAGGCGATCTGGCAGAAGGCGCTACCGGCAAGGGAATGGGACCGCGCCGACGCTGTCTTCACCGGCGATACCGACGAGGAAGGCATTGGCCGCTGGCGCTTCCCCGGGACGCCGCTCGGCGAGACCTGGCCTATGAAGCACGACGGCATCGACTATCTCGGCCGCTTCACCTCGTTTCGCCACGTCGGCGTGTTTCCCGAGCAGGCCTCGCACTGGGATCACATGGCCGGACTGATCGCGGCGGCCAGGCGGCCGGTCAAGGTGCTCAACCTGTTCGGCTATACCGGCCTTGCCTCGCTGGTGGCGGCGCGCGCCGGCGCCGAGGTCACTCATGTCGATGCCTCGAAAAAGGCGATCGGCTGGGCCCGCGAAAACCAGGAGATGGCCGGGCTTGGCAACAAGCCGATCCGCTGGATCGTCGAAGACGCGGTGAAATTCGCCGAGCGCGAGGAGCGCCGCGGCAGCCGCTATGACATCGTTCTGTTCGACCCGCCCGCCTATGGCCGCGGCCCCAAGGGCGAGGTCTGGCAGTTGTTCGAGGACCTGCCGGCATTGACCGATCTCTGCCGATCGATCCTGACCCCGAAACCGCTTGCCGTGGTGCTGACCGCTTATTCGATCCGCGCCTCCTTCTTCGCCATCCATGCCCTCATGCGCGACACCTTTGCCGGCATGGGCGGCAGGGTTGAATCGGGCGAATTGATCATCCGCGAAAAATCGGCGGGCCGCGCGCTGTCGACCTCGCTGTTCTCGCGCTGGGTGGCCTGATGAGTGGATATGACGGCGCCCGTCCGGTCGGGCAGGTGAAAGAGGTCACCAGCCTCGCCAATCCGCTGGTCAAGGACATCAAGGCGCTGGCCTTGAAAAAATTCCGCGACCAGCAGAACGCCTTCATGGCCGAGGGACTGAAGCTGGTCATCGATGCGCTCGACCTCGGCTGGCATATCAGGACCCTGGTCTTCGCCAAGGCCGGACGCGGCAACGCGGCGGTGGAGAAGGTCGCTGCGCGCACGGTGGCTTCCGGCGGCACGGTGCTTGAAGTCTCGGAAAAAGTGCTTGTCGCCATAACCCGCCGCGACAATCCGCAAATGGTGATCGGCGTTTTCTCGCAGAAATTCCTGGCCCTGAAGGATATCCGCGCCGACAATGGCGATGTCTGGGTGGCGCTCGACCGGGTGCGTGATCCCGGCAATCTCGGCACCGTCATCCGCACGGTGGACGCCGTAGGCGCGAAGGGCGTGATCCTGGTCGGAGACACCACCGATCCCTTTTCGGTGGAGACGGTGCGCGCCACCATGGGCTCTATCTTCGCCGTTCCGGTGGCCAAGGCGACGACCGAGGCATTCCTCGCCTGGCGCGGCGGGTTTTCGGGTCTCGTCGCCGGCACACACCTCAAAGGCGCGGTCGACTACCGCTCGGTCGATTTTTCCCGGGGGCCGGTGCTGCTGATGATGGGCAATGAGCAGCAAGGCCTGCCCGAAAGCCTGGCGGCGAGTTGCGACAGGCTGCTCAGGATTCCGCAGGCAGGGCGTGCCGATTCGCTCAATCTTGCCGTCGCCACCGGCGTCATGCTGTTCGAGATCCGCCGCGGCGCGCTGAAACTGGACCCTATGGTGGATTCGCAATGAGGATTGCCCAATCGTGAAATCATGGTCTCCCTATGCGCTGCTGGTCGTCGCGGCCATCGCGCTCGACCAGTGGATAAAACATTTGGTCGAGATCGGCCTTCCCTTTCAGGAAAAGCTCGATCTCCTGCCCTTCCTGGCGCTGTTTCGCACCTATAATACCGGCATCGCCTTCTCGATGTTCTCATCCTTCGGCGATACCGGGCTGGTGATCATCGCCGTTCTCGTAGTCGCCTTCGTGCTCTATCTGGCCACGCACACGCCAGCGGGCCATGTTATTGCCCGCACCGGCTTTGCCCTGATCATCGGTGGCGCGCTCGGCAATCTGATCGACCGCGCCGTCTACGGCCACGTCATCGACTACATCCTGTTCCACACTCCGGTCTGGTCCTTCGCCGTGTTCAATCTCGCCGATGCCTTCATTTCGGTCGGCGCCGCGCTGGTCGTGCTTGACGAAGTTTTGGGCTGGCGGCGCCAGCCCAAGCCCCAGGGTCCCGACGCCTGACCGATTGACCCGGCGCGGCCGCCGCAGCAGAGTCCAAACGTCGATAGATCGAGGAGAGAAAAATGCCCGAAACCTTCAAAGCCATCCTCGTTTCGCGCGACGCCGAAAAGAAACAGTCGGTGGCGGTGACCGACCTCACCGAAGCCGATCTCATGGACGGTGACGTCACCGTCGCAGTCGAAGCGACGACGGTGAACTACAAGGATGGGCTCGCAATATCAGGCAAGGCGCCGGTCATTCGCCGCTGGCCCTTGGTGCCAGGCATCGATTTCGCCGGAACGGTCTTATCCTCTTCCCATCCCGACTGGCGCAAGGGAGACAAGGTCATCCTGAACGGCTGGGGTGTCGGCGAGACGCATTTTGGCGCCTATGCCGGGCGCGCCCGCGTCAACGGCGACTGGCTGGTGCCGCTCCCCGACGGCATCAGCGCGCATGACGCGATGGCGGTCGGCACCGCCGGCTATACCGCAATGCTGTGCGTCATGGCACTGGAGCGGCACGGCATCGTGCCCGATCGCGGGCCCGTGGTGGTGACGGGCGCGGCCGGCGGCGTCGGCTCGGTCGCGGTCTCCATCCTGTCCAGCCTGGGCTATCACGTCATTGCCTCGACAGGGCGCAATGCCGAAAGCCCGTATCTCATCGATCTTGGCGCCGCGGAGGTGATATCGCGCGACGAACTCAGCCAGCCGACCAAGCCGCTCGCCAAGGAGCGTTGGGCGGGCGGCATCGATTCCGTCGGCAGCCACACACTGGCCAATGTGCTCTCTATGACCTCCTATGGCGGTGCCGTCGCGGCCTGCGGCCTGGCCGGCGGCATGGACCTGCCGTCGAGCGTGGCACCTTTCATCCTGCGCGGCGTTTCGCTGCTCGGCATCGATTCGGTGATGGCGCCGAAACCGGTGCGGCTCGAGGCCTGGCGCCGCATCGGCGCCGACCTGGATCTGCGCAAGCTCGCCAGCCTGTCCACGACCATCGGCTTCGACAACATCATCGACGCCGCGCGCGACATCGTCGACGGCAAGATCCGCGGCCGCGTCGTCGTCGACATGCAGTGAGTTCGCCGGGGTAAAACAACCTATCCGCTAAAATTCGAACGATCCCCCGCAGGCTTCCATAATTTCTGTCCGGTAGGATTTTCGCATGGTCGCGGAATCCGGCATCCAGGAAGTGGAGACTGGCGAAGACGTCGATGCGGTACCTCCGCCGGCGTCGGCGCGGCGGTTCGTCGCCGCACCGCCGCTGGCGCCTGAGCCGCAACAGGCCAGGAATGAGCCGCGATTGGCCGGCCGCGAAGGCTTGCCGCTGCTGACCTTCGTCGCCATCATCATGCTGGCGGGGCTGACGCACCTGACCGGCGCGCCGATCTTCATCAGCCTCGCTTTGCTGGCGACCGGCCTTGCCGGCTTCGGCCTGCACCTGCGCGCCAGAAGGAACGAATACCGCACCGCCGCGCTGCTTGATGAAACCACGGCTCGCAGCCGTGCCGAGATCGAGACGCTGGCCGATCGCATGTGGGAGATGCAGGAGAGCGAAGAGCGCTTTCGCGGTCTGATCGACGCGCTTGGCGATCTCGTCATCCACCGCGACCGCGACGGCTATATCGTCTATGCCAACAAGGTGTTCGCCGATCTCGTCGAGGTCGACCAGCGCGACCTCGCCGGCAAGACCCTGGCTGAACTTGGCATCGAAGTCGGTATCGTTCCCGACGCCGCCTTTTCCGACCATGAATGCCTGAGTTCCACCGACGTCGCCATCCGCACCCCCGGCGGTTCGCGCTGGTTCTCGTGGATCGAACTGTCGGTGCGCGACAAGGACAGCGGTTCTGTCTCGCATCGCGCCATCGCCCGCGACATCACCGCCCGCAAGCGTGCCGAATCCTCGCTGATCACCGCGCGCGAGCGGGCCGAATACGCAAGCCAGGCCAAATCGCGCTTCCTCGCCACCGTCAGCCATGAAATCCGCACGCCGATGAACGGCATCATGGGCATGGCCAGGCTGTTGGCCGATACCAGCCTGTCGCCGGAGCAGCAGACCTATGTCGGCGCCATTTCGACCTCGGCCAGCGCCCTGCTGGCCCTCATCGAGGACCTGCTCGACTATTCCAAGATCGAGGCGGGACGCTTCGATCCCGAACCGCAGCCAATGTCGGTGCGCGAGATCGCCGACAACGTTGTCGAGCTCCTCGCCGCGCGCGCCTTCTCCAAGGATATCGGCCTCGGCTGCCATGTCGAGCCCGACGTGCCGCAATTGATCACCGCAGATCCGGGCCGGGTCAGGCAGGTGCTGCTCAACCTGATCGGCAACGCCATCAAGTTCACCGACAGCGGCGGGGTGCTGGTGAGTATAGCGCGCGCCCGCACTGAAACCACCGACCGCATATGCTTCACCATCGCGGATACCGGGCCAGGCCTGCATGAAGACGACATGGAGCGCATTTTCGAGGAGTTCGAGCAGGCCGACGGTACCTCGACGCGCGCGCATGGCGGAGCCGGTCTCGGTCTTGCCATCTCCAAGCGCCTGGTGACCGCCATGGGCGGCACGATTTCCGTCTCCAGCCGGTTGGGTCAGGGTTCGGAATTCGTCTTCGATATCCCGGCCATCTCCGCGAGCGAGCCACCACCGGGCCGGATGGACGCGCTTCAGGGCAGGCACGCGGTAATCCTGTCGAGAAATATCGTCGAGGCCGACGCCATCGCCCGCAGCATCCGCGCCAACGGCGGCGCGGTCGATATCGCCACCACCGTGGCGCAGGCGGCATCGTTCTCCGGCGATTGCGACGTGCTGCTGGTCGACGCGGCCATGGAAGAGGGCGACGGAAGACTGCTCAAGCGGCTGCGCCAAAGCGGTTTTTCCGATTGCGAAGCCATCACGCTGATCGCCCCGACCGATCGCGGCATGCTCGGCGAGTTCCGCGCCAGCGGCTACGCGACCTTCCTCGCCAGACCGGTGCGAGGCGGAACACTTTTGCGTGTGCTTCTGAGCAGTCATGCGCCGGCGCTTGCCCCGACACGGCCGGAAAAGCCCCACCCGCCGGCGCTTCGCGCCGCCAGTGATCGCCAGCGTGGCCTGTCGGTGCTGATCGCCGAGGACAATGACATCAACGCCATGCTCGCTCGCGCCACGCTGCTGAAGGCCGGTCATCGCGTCAAGGTTGTCGGCAACGGCAAGGCGGCGGTCGAGGCCGTTACCGGTGCCGGACACAAACACCGCTTCGACGTGGTGCTGATGGACCTGCACATGCCGGTGATGGATGGGATGGACGCCATCGCCGCCATCCGCCGCCATGAGGAGGAGACGGCCGTGCCGCCAGTGCCCATCATGGTGCTGTCGGCCGACAGCCAGGAAAAGACCCGCCATGCGGTGCTCGCCCACGGCGCCAGCGGCTTTGTCACCAAGCCGCTCGACCCCGATGCACTGGTCGACGCCATCGAGGGGCAGGTCGCCGCCTGAGACTTTTTTTCTTCAATCTCCTGCCGAGCGGCGCCACCTTGCTTTTGCATAACGTAGCCGGTTGACCGTATTCGCCAGCCGACGAAGTATTGCCCGCGACGCCGTATCACGGTACTGTCACAATCCTGTTGCACCTACACCGTATCCCCGTGCCAAGAGGGATGGCTCGAAGGAGAATCACTCGTGCATACAGTTATGCCGGAATGTGACACTCGGCCGAACGCCGGCGGCGCCTTGCTTGCCGGGCGCAATGTCGATTCCGTCACAAAGGGCGCAGCGCTCGGCCGTATCGGCAACCTCGAAGTGCGGCTGGCCCGCAACGAGGCCGAGATCGCGGCCGCGCAGGAAGTGCGCTACCGGGTATTCTACGACGAGCTTGGCGCCAGGAAGAACCTGTTTCAGGTGCAGGACCGCCGTGATGCCGACCGCTTCGATCCGCACTGCGATCACCTGCTCGTCTTCGATACCTCGCTTTCCGGCCCCGAACATCGCCGCATCGTCGGGACCTACCGGCTGCTGCGGCAAGAAATCGCTGCGGCCGCCGGCGGCTTCTATTCCGAAGGCGAGTTCGAGCTGACCAAGCTCATCGCCCGTCACCCCGGCCAGCGCTTTCTCGAGCTCGGCCGCTCCTGCGTCCTGCCGGAATACCGTTCGAAGCGCACCATCGAGGCGTTGTGGCAAGGCATCTGGGCCTACATCAACCACTACGGCATTGGCGTGATGACCGGCTGTGCGTCTTTCCAGGGCACGGTGCCGGCGGCCCATGCCGAGGCGCTCACCTATCTGGCGCATCACTGCCGCACGAATTCGGCTTGGGACGTGCGCGCCGTCGCAGGCCGCTATTGTTCCATGGACCTGATGCCGATCGAGGCGGTCAATGCCAAGGCAGCGATCGCTGCGATGCCGCCCTTGGTCAAGGGCTATCTCAGGGTCGGCGCCCGCATCGGCGACGGCTGCGTCATCGATCGTGAATTCTCGACGGTCGATGTGTTCGTGGTGATGCCGGTCAAGGAGATCGGCGCCCGCTACGTCAATTATTACGGCGGGGAAGCGCAGCGTTTTGCGGCGTGATCGGTAGTCAGTAGTCAGTAGTCAGTAGTCAGTAGTGAAGACATCATAATTTACACCTACTGATTAACCCTAATCACTACTCACTACTCACTAATCACTAACCCCTAATCCCTTCTCTCACGAAATATCCTCCGGCCGCCTGCCGGGCCGGCTCTTGTAGGACGCAAACGACCAGCCGAATTTGAGCGCGCCGCCGCGCACGGCGAATGCCGCGGCGAAACCGGCCAAGCCTGACACGATCTGCGGCAGTCCGGCGACATCGCCCAATGTGAAGATCGACGCGCCAACCAGGGCGGCCGTAACATAGATTTCCGGCCTCAGCAGCACCGAAGGCTCCCCTGCCAGCACGTCGCGCAGGATGCCGCCGAATGTGGCGGTCAGCACGCCGGTGATGACGGAAACGACTGGCGAACCGGTGATGGCCAACCCTTTGGCCGCACCCATCACCGAAAAAGCGGCTAGCCCGACGGCGTCGAGCCAGAGCAGCCACTTCCAGCGGGATTCGACACGGTGCGCGCTGAAAAACACCAGCACCGAAACCGCCGCGCAGATCAGCACATAGCTGGAATTGGCGATCCAGAAAACCGGCAGGTTAAGGATGACGTCGCGAAGAGTGCCGCCGCCGATGCCGGTGACGCACGCCAGGAAAAGGAAGCCGATAACGTCGAGCTGCTTGCGCGACGCGGCAAGCGCACCTGTCGCCGCGAAGACCGCAACGCCGGCATAGTCGAGAAGCGCGATGGGGTTCAAGGGCGGGACCAGGGAGTAAGGCAGCAGGGGAGTAGGGAAGTATGTTTAGCACGAAGCCGTACTGTTGATACGCCCCTTACTGCCTTACTGCCTTACTGCGCTATTCCCCTAACTACGCATCCTTCTCCGCCTGCTCGTTGACGGGCCCCGGCTCGACCGGCGCTTCGCCGGCGGCGATTTTCGGGCCGCCCTTGGCAACGCCGACCATGGCCGGGCGCAGCACCCGCTCCCCGATCGAATAGCCCGGCTGCACGACCTGCACCACCGTGTTGGCCGGCACATCGGGATTGGGCACTTCGAACATGGCCTGGTGGAAATTGGGATCGAACTTCTCGCCTTCCGGCGCGAGCTTCTTGACGCCGTGCCGCTCCAGTGCGGACAGCATGGCACGCTCGGTGAGATCGACGCCGTCGATCAGCGCCTTGAAACCCGCATCGCCGGACGCCTTGGCCTCGGCGGGAATAGCGTCCAGCGCGCGGCGCAGATTGTCCGAAACCGACAGCATGTCGCGGGCGAAGTTCGCGACCGCATAGGTACGCGCGTCATGCACGTCGCGCGCGGTGCGGCGACGCAGGTTCTCCATCTCGGCCGCAACGCGAAGCGCCCTGTCCTTCAGCTCTTCATTCTCCTTCAGGAGCCGCACAACCGCTTCATAATCGCCATCGACGCCACCTTCCGTGCGCTCGGCATTGGCTTCGGTCGCCTCAATTTCGTCGGGCGCGCGTTCGTCTTTTGCCTGGTCGCTCATCGCCGTTTCCCATCATCTCGAATAGTGTGGATTTTGAGCCCGATATCGAGGTTTGGTGGGCAAAAATCAAGGGGTAAGCGAAGGCACGCGCCCAGCCGTTCAAACCGAATGGCGATCAGTGCGACGCTTCGATTTTAATTCAAACTTTACCATAGCTTCCACCTTTGCTTGCCCCGGCGGCGCGATCGGGGAACCATTTGCTGGCTGGAGGATTTTCGAACCGACACAGGATTTTTGAAATGACACCCCGCGACAAGGGCGAAAAGAAAGATCGGATCGCCGCCGAAATCCGGCGCCAGCTAGGCACGGCGGCGGTGAGACGCTTTCTGCATGCGCTGCCGGCCTTTCGCGCCGAGAAAGACATTCCCGACCGCTTCCGGGACCAGCTCGAACGTCTCGACGGCCTGGAAAACAGCATGGCTGGCGGCGCGCGCCATTGATGCATGTGACCGGATGCGATCCGGGTTGGCAGAGTTGCAAGGGTTAGAACAGAACCTGAAGTCGCGGCCTGGATCGAGGATCCCGCGCCCCATCGCGACAATTACGCGCGGTAATTTCTCGTGATTAGCCTTGCGGGAGCCGGGCCCCTCCGCCTATGCTTCATGATGAACATGATTTCCCCTGAGACTGCCGCCAACAGTAAGCGCGCCTGGTTGAAGATCCTGGCGCGCTACAAGAAGCCGGACAGGCGGCGCAGCGCCGTCGAACTGGCGATCACCCTGATCCCTTTCGCAGCACTCTGGGCGCTGTCCTCGATTGCCTTTGCCTATGGCCATTGGTGGGGGCTGGTGCTGATCTTGCCGGCGGCGGGCTTCCTGGTGCGGATTTTCATGATCCAGCACGATTGCGGGCACGGATCTTTCTTCGCCAACCGCACCGCCGATGACTGGATAGGCCGCGTCCTGGGCGTGCTTACGCTGACGCCTTATGATTGCTGGCGGAGTGCTCATGCCACCCATCATGCCAGCGCGGGTAATCTCGACGAGCGCGGCGTTGGCGATATCAAGACGTTGACGGTCGCGGAGTACCGGCGGATGTCCTGGAGAGGTCGCCTCGCCTATCGTCTCTATCGCCATCCCTTGGTCATGTTCGGACTGGGGCCGATATGGCTCTTCATCTTCGAGCAAAGGCTGCCGGTCGGGATGATGCGCGGTGGCCTGAAGCCCTGGGTATCCTCGATGGCCACCAACCTCGCCATCGTTCTGGCAGCGTCGATCCTGATATGGTTCGTCGGTATTGGCGCTTTTCTGGTCGTCCACCTGCCGATCGTCATCCTTGCCGGATCCGCCGGCATCTGGCTGTTCTATGTCCAGCACCAGTTCGAGGAGACCGAATGGGCGAAGGACGATGAGTGGGAGTTCCAGCGTGCCGCCTTGCACGGATCCTCCTATTATGACCTGCCGCCGGTGCTGAACTGGTTCACCGGCAACATCGGTGTCCATCATGTCCATCACCTCTCCGCGAAGGTGCCAGGCTACCGCCTGCAGGAAGTGCTGCGCGATTATCCGGAACTGCGCGGCATAGGCCGCATCACCCTTCTTGAGAGCCTGCGCTGCGTCAAGCTGGCGCTGTGGGATGAAAACAGCGGCAAGCTGGTATCGTTTCGTCAGGCACGGATGGCGACGTAGCCGTCTTCTGCCTGGCTCTGCTGTCCCCGATCCGCTGACCGGCGCCTTCCCGCCGTCGTGACGGGGAGAGGACAGGCGGCCGCAAACCTGTCGCTGGAAGTGTCGTGACGTCAGCCGGCACGCAGCCGACGCCAGGAGTATTTTGGTCCCTTGGGCTTCGGCACGGCGGCAGGCTGGTAGTAGAGTCCCAATCCGCCGGTGCGGCCTTCGTCCAGCCGCTTCAAGAGCACGGGATTGGAGATTTCGAATTCATCGAAACCGAGCCGCAGCATATGCGGCAGTTGGTCGACCAGCACCTGGCCGGTGGCGCGCACGGCACCTTCGAAATGATGTCGGCTGCGCAGCAATTCGCCCTTTGAGAAGGAGCGGCCATCGCTGAACGACGGAAAAGCCAGCGCCACCAGCGACAGTTGGTCGAGCAGGCCAGCAATCCTTTCGAGCTGATCGCCGGGTTGCAGCACGACACCGATCCTTTCCTTGGCCGACCGGCGCACCTCCGGATCGAGATCGAGAAACGCCTGAAGCGGCAGGATGAAGCGGCCATTGCCAGACAGTGCTTCCGCGCCTTCGGCATGAGCCCACTCATCCTCGCGAAAACCCGTCGGGGTCCAGAGGCGGGTCTCCGGTATCGTCGGTTCAGTCATCGAAATTTCCTAAAATTCAAAGAGCTCAAGGGGGTGTGGAGATTCAAGCAGGCCCGAGTCGAAACGGTAGCTTCCGAGAGCCGGAGCGGAGCGTACTTGTAGTACGTGAGCTCCCGAAGCCGCCGTTTGCAGGCCGGCCTCACCTGAATATCAGCATACCCTATAGCGATGCGTCGGTCAGCGACTTCTCCAGTCCCGACAGGTGAATGCCGCACTCGGTCTTGGCATGGCCGGCCCAGCGGCCGCTGCGCGCGTCCTCGCCCGGCTGCACCGGCTGGGTGCACGGGAAGCAGCCGATCGACAGATAGCCATAGGCGACCAGCGGATTTTCCCGCAGTGCATGCGCGCGCATGTAGTCCGCCTGGTCCGACGTCGTCCAGTGCGCCAGCGGATTGATGCGGATACGTGGGCCGACCGCCTCGAACACCGGAAGTGCTGCGCGCGTCGAGGCCTGGAAGCGTTTGCGGCCGGTGAACCAGGCGCGGAAAGGCGCTACGCCCCGAGCCAGCGGCTCGACCTTGCGCACATCGCAGCAGGCGTCGGTATTAGTCTGGTGCAGATTGCCGGTCGGATCGATCCGCTCGAGTGCTGCCTCGTCGGGCTTGATCACCTGGATGTTGGTCAACCCGAAATCGGCGACCAGGGCGTCGCGATAGCCGAGCGTCTCCTCGAAATGCTTGCCGGTATCGAGAAAGATGACCGGCAGCGAGCGATCGACTTCGGAAATCATGTGCAGTAGCACGGCCGAATCGGCACCGAAGGAAGACACCGCGGCAATCTCGTCGTGAAACAGGTCGCCTGCCGCGCGTTCGATGATGTCGAGCGGATTCAGGTGGCCGTAAAGCGCGTCAAACCCCGCCGCTTTGGCGGCGATGCCGTCATCGGCGTCGACGATAGGGTCAAGCGGCCTTGGCTTCGCCAGCATAGAGCGCCTCCTTGAACGGCGCGGGACCGACACGGCGGTAGGCGTCGATGAATTTCTCTTGTGAGTTGAGCCGAAGGCCGAGATAGGTCTCGACGATCTGCTCGATGGCGTCGGTGATCTCTTCCGACGAGAAGCCGCGGCCGATGATCTCGCCCACCGAAGTGTTCTCGTCGGCCGAACCGCCAAGCGTCACCTGGTACAGCTCGGTGCCTTTCTTTTCGACTCCGAGAATGCCGATATGTCCGACATGGTGATGGCCGCAGGCATTGATGCAGCCGGAGATCTTCAGCTTCAACTCGCCGATCTCGCGCTGCCGCTCCAGCGAGGCGAAGCGACGCGAGATCTCCTGCGCGATCGGGATCGAACGCGCTGTGGCCAGCGCGCAATAGTCGAGGCCCGGGCACGAGATGATGTCCGATATCAGGTTCGAATTGGCGGTCGCCAGGCCGATATCGACCAGCGCGTCATAGACCGCCTTCAGGTCGGCGCGCGCCACATGCGGCAGGATCAGGTTCTGCTCGTGGCTGACGCGCAACTCGTCGTATCCATACTTCTCGGCGATATCGGCAATCGCTTCCATCTGGCTGTCGGTCGCATCGCCCGGCACTTCGCCGATACCCTTCAGCGAGATGGTCACCGCCGCATAGTCGGGGTGGCGATGCGTCACCACGTTCTGGTCGAGCCAATCCGAGAAGCCCTTGGAATCGAGGCGTGCCAGCTTTACAGCCTCGTCGCCGTCCGGCCGCGCGGTCAGCGCTGGTGGCGCGAAATAGGCGTCGATGGCGCGGATGTCTGCTTCCGGCAGCTTCAACTCGGCGTCCTTCAATTGCTGCCATTCCGCCTCGACCTGGCGCGTGATCTCCTCGACGCCGGTCTCATGGACCAGGATTTTGATGCGCGCCTTGAACTTATTGTCGCGGCGGCCATGCAGGTTGTAAACGCGCAGGATCGCCGTGCAGTAGGACAAAAGGTCGGCTTCCGGCAGGAAATCGCGGATCTTCCTGGCGACCATCGGCGTGCGCCCCTGGCCGCCGCCGACATAGACGGCGAAGCCGAGCTCGCCGGCCGCGTTCTTCTTCAGGTGCAGGCCGATGTCGTGGGTCTGGATGGCGGCGCGGTCGCGCTCCGCGCCGGTTACCGCGATCTTGAACTTGCGCGGCAGGTAGGAAAACTCCGGATGAACAGATGACCACTGGCGCAGGATTTCCGCATAGGGACGCGGATCGGCGACCTCGTCGGCCGCCGCACCCGCGAAATGGTCCGCGGTGACGTTGCGGATACAATTGCCGCTGGTCTGGATGGCGTGCATCTCGACACTCGCCAGATCGGCCAGGATCGCAGGAATGTCGGACAGCGCCGGCCAGTGGAACTGGATGTTCTGGCGCGTGGTGAAATGGCCGTAGCCCTTGTCGTATTTGCGCGCGATGTGGCCGAGCATGCGCAACTGCTTGCCGTTCAGCGTGCCATAGGGCACCGCGATGCGCAGCATATAGGCGTGCAATTGCAGGTAGACGCCGTTCATCAGCCTGAGCGGCCGGAACTGGTCCTCGGTGATCTCGCCGGCGAGCCGGCGCTGGACCTGGTCGCTGAACTCGGCGACGCGGGCCTGGACAAAATCGTGATCGAACTCATCGTAGCGGTACATGCTTCGTCTTTCAGGGCGCGTCCGCCCGTGTTCACTTCTGGTCTGGGCTTACGCCGCCCGGGAGGCCTGCTTGCCAAGATCGTTGCGAATGGTCGGGCCCGCGGCGCGGATCTTCTCGCGCAACCGCACCGGCTCGACAACGCCGTTCACGATTTCGGCATCGATGAGGTTGACGTCGAGGACTTCGTTGTCGGCGTGGGCCTTGGCACCGATCGCTTCCAGGCGATCCTCGGCCGCCTTGTCATGGGCGAGGTCGGCATGGTCCGCCCTCTCGGCCCAGCCGCCGTCTGCGTACCAGACGGCGATGCCGTCGGCGAGCCGGTTGGCGGTCAGTATCTTCATTGCTGAACTCCCTCGGTGGCAGCTATGGGCGCACCTTCATGCCTGTGTGCCGCGAGCGGTTCGGACCGTTCGAAATTGGCGCCGGCGACCGCATCGCCGATGATGGTCATGACCGGACCTGAGAGATCGGCGCGCGCTTCCAACGACGGCAGGTCGGCAAGCGTGCCGTGGAAACGGCGGCGATTGCCGAGGCTGGCATTCTCGACCACGGCTACCGCCGTATCGGGCGAAAGCCCGGCCTCGATCAGCCGGCCGGCAACCTCCGCGGCCACCGAGCGGCCCATATAGACAGCAACGGTGGCACCCGAAATGGCAAGCTTGGCCCAGTCGGGCAGCGAATTGCCCTTGAGATCATGACCGGTGGTGAACACCATCGAGGAGGAAACCCCGCGCAGCGTCAGCGGCAATTCGAAATCGGCGGCGGCAGCGAAAGCAGCGGTAACGCCCGGAACCACCTCATAGGCGATGCCGGCATCACGCAGCGCCGCCATCTCCTCGCCGGCCCGGCCGAACACCAGGGGATCGCCCGACTTCAGCCGCACCACACGCTTGCCTTCGCGGCCAAGCTCGACCAGCAGCGCATTGATCTCGGCCTGGCTCTTGGTGTGACAGCCCTTGCGCTTGCCGACCGCCAGCCGCTCGGCGTCGCGTCGGCCCATGGCGACGACAGCCTCCGGCACCAGCGCGTCGTGGACGATGACATCGGCCTCCATCAGCAGGCGATGCGCACGCAGCGTCAAAAGGTCCTCGGCACCGGGGCCCGCGCCAACCAGGGCGATATGGCCTGAAGCGGATGCAGCCGAACGCAGAAGATCGGCGGCTGCGTCATGCGCCTGCGAAAGCTTGCCAGCTTCGACGGCGCGCGCCGGCGCACCGCCGAAGAACTCGCTCCAGAACCGGCGGCGCGAATTGCCCCTGGGCAGGCTTTCAGCGGCGGCCCGGAAGGACGCGGCGAGAGCCGCCAACCTGCCCAACGAGGGCGACAGCATGCGGTCGATGCGGGCACGCAGCATCTGCGCCAGCACCGGCCCAGCGCCTTCCGTGCCGATGGCGATCGCGACCGGTGCGCGATTGACCAGCGCCGGGGTGAAAAAATCGCAAAGCTCCGGCCGGTCCACCGCATTGACGGGGATGCCGAGCCGGCGCGCATCCTGGACAACGCGCCGGTCGAGCGCCTCATCGCCGCTGGCAGCGAACACCATCACCGAGCCTTCCAGCCGGCTCGCCTCATAGGCCGCGATGTGGGTGGCGCCACTCTGCGCGATGAAGCCGAGCATGTCCGGTGAGGCGCTCTCCGCGACGATGCGCAGCGTAGCGCTGGACTGCCCAAGCAATCGTGCCTTGGCCAACGCTTCGTCGCCGCCGCCGACGATCGTTACGGCTTCGTCCTCGACCCGTACGAAGACGGGGAAGGCATTGAGCTTGGGGGCGGGCTGCGGCATGGATACGAACGGAATCCTGATCTGGTCTTCACTTCTACGCGTGGGCGCGAAAAAGCTGAAGAAACCCACTCGCGCATCACCTTCCGGGATGCAATCGCTTTTTCTAAAGGGCCGCAGCCAAGAGAAAAATATTCCACCTTGTTGCGGAGACCGGCATCAAGCCGCTGTCGCGGGCCTTGATTTCTCCTCTTTTTTGGGCCGAACGCGCTTTATGACAAAACCGTTTTTTCTAAATTCTACTAATTTAGTAGATTAAAGCTGCCTGGCGGTCGTGCGCGCGCCTCCACCTCGACGGAGCGTCCGTATGACCTGGCTTTTTGGCTGGAACATTACCGGATCGAGGCGCGTTCCTTCCGCATGCGCAATTCAAAATCATACCTGGCCGCGGCGTGAAGCCAAGCGTGGCGGCAGCGAAGGAAGGAGCCCGGCGTCATGAGCGCGATCAAGTTGAAGCACGGCATCTGGATCATGGTGGCCGACGGAGAAAAAGCGCTCTTCCTCAGAAATGCAGGTGACACCAAATTTCCGAACCTCGAAGTGGTGCAGGAAATGAGGCAGGACAACCCGCCAACGCGCGAGCAAGGCAGCGACAGTCCCGGTCGCTACAATGACGGCCCCTCGGTTCATCGCAGCGCGGTTGAGGAGACGGATTGGCATCGGATCGGCAAGGAGCGCTTTGCCGACGAACTCGCCGAACGGCTCTACAAGCTGGCTCATCGAGGCTCTTTTGACGAAATCATCCTCATCGCGCCGCCGCTCGTGCTCGGCGCGATGCGCAAGATCCTGCACAAGGAAGTCAGCGACAAGGTCAGCGCGGAAATTCCCAAGACGCTGACCAACCACGCGGTATTCGAGATCGAGGCCCTGTTGCGGGCAGCTTGATCGTTGGCGATCGAGCGCCGCCGTTGCGGCGCATGATTTCGGCTGACCTCGAATTCCGGCTTGCTTGCCCACCGGCGAGGTATTTGTCGCTTCACCGGCAATTCCCGGTTTAGCGGGGTTGCGTGGCCGACACTCAATCCACCATATTGCAAACAGGCGGCGGCTTCGGGCGGCGCATATCCTGCATCGCTGGCTTGAAAGGCGCTCCATAGACAATGCCGCATGACACTCCCCTTATCGCCACCATCGTAGCCGGTCTGGGGCTCGCTTTCGTCTTCGGCGCTCTCGCCAACCGCTTCCGCATTCCGCCGCTGGTCGGCTATCTCGTGGCCGGCGTGCTGGTTGGGCCGAACACGCCCGGTTTCGTCGCTGACGCCGGCCTTGCCAATGAGCTCGCCGAAATCGGCGTCATCCTGTTGATGTTCGGCGTCGGCCTGCATTTTTCGCTGAAGGATCTCCTGTCGGTCCGCGCCATTGCCGTGCCCGGCGCCATCGTCCAGATCGGCTTTGCCACGGCACTCGGCGCGGGGTTTTCCTGGATGCTCGGCTGGTCGGCGGGAGCAGGACTGGTCTTTGGCCTGGCGCTGTCGGTGGCCTCGACCGTGGTGCTGCTGCGCGCCCTGCAGGAGCGCCGCCTGATCGAGACCGAGCGCGGCCGCATTGCCGTCGGCTGGCTGATCGTCGAGGACCTGGCCATGGTGCTGGCCCTGGTGCTTTTGCCAGCGCTTGCCGGCGTGCTTGGCGGCCAGGAGCAGGCGGATGCCCATGCGAGCGGCCTGCTGTCGCTGCCCGCGAGCTACGGCATCTGGGGCGTCGTCGGCATCACGCTGGCCAAGGTCGCCGCCTTCGTCATCGTTATGCTGGTGGTAGGCCGCCGCGTCATTCCCTGGATCCTGCACTATGTCGCCCATACCGGCTCGCGCGAGCTGTTTCGGCTTTCGGTGCTGGCGATAGCGCTTGGCGTCGCCTTCGGCGCGGCCAAGCTGTTCGGCGTCTCGCTGGCACTGGGCGCTTTCTTCGCCGGCATGATCATGAGCGAGTCCGAACTCAGCCACCGCGCCGCGGAGGAATCGCTGCCGCTGCGCGATGCCTTCTCGGTGCTGTTCTTCGTCTCGGTCGGTATGCTGTTCGACCCGTTCAGCCTGTTCAGCAACGGCTTGCCGATCCTGGCAACGCTTGCCATCATCGTCGTCGGCAAGTCGCTGGCGGCCTTCCTCATCGTCGTCGCCTTCGGTTATCCCTTGGCGACGGCGCTGATGATTTCGGCGAGCCTTGCCCAGATCGGCGAGTTCTCCTTCATCCTGGCCGAACTCGGCGTCGGGCTGAAACTGCTGCCCGAACAGGGGCGCGATCTCATCCTGGCGGGCGCCATCCTTTCGATCGTGCTCAACCCGGTGATGTTCCTGGTCATCGACTGGATGAAGCCATGGCTCGAGGCCCGCGCCGCCAGGACGGCGCCGCCTGTGGAGCCCAAACCGGTCGGCCCGGCGACGGAGCCCGGCCAGGTGGCTTCCGTAGCCTCGCCGGCGAAGCAGGAAGATGGGCCGCCGCCAAGAACAGCCCTCAGCGGCCACGCGATCCTGATCGGCTACGGCCGTGTCGGCAGTTTCGTCGGCGCTGCGTTGAAGGAAGCCGCCCTGCCCTTCCTGGTGGTCGAGGATGCCGACAAGACACTGGTGAAGCTCAGGGCCGAGGGCATCGAGACCGTGGCCGGCAACGCCGCCAATGCCGAAGTGTTTGCAGCCGCCAACCCCGAAGGCGCGAAACGGCTGATCCTGGCCATCCCCAATGCCTTCGAGGCCGGTCAGATCGTTCTGCGTGCGCGCGCCGCCAATCCCGCCATCAACGTCGTCGCCCGCGCCCATTCCGATGCCGAGGTCGAGCATCTCAAAGGGCTCGGCGCCGATACGGTGATCATGGGCGAACGCGAGATCGCGCGCGGCATCGTGGAAGAGGTGCTTGGTCACAAGCCGCGGGCGGCTGAACCGTCCGCCGCCTGAGCCGATCCTGCACGGACCTAATCCGTGCTTAGCGAGAACGCGGCCGACCGTGGAGGGCTGGACCTCGAACAGGTGGGGCGGCCTTGGACGCGCCCGCTGACATCGGCCACTCCTGCCATTTCTTCGTATTGCGCTTAACCGAGTTCTTGGGCGAGTCCGATGAGCAACCCCTCAGGCCCACGGATGTAGCAGAGCCGATACACGTCTTTATACTGGACTACTTCGCCTACGAGCTGCGCGCCGCGCGTGCGGAGCCTTTCAAGCGTCTCGTCGATGTCATCCACGGTGAACATGACGCGCAGGTACCCTAGGGCGTTGACCGGGGCGTTCCGGTGATCTGCGACGACAGGCGGCCTGAGGAAGCGGGAGAGCTCGAGCCGGCTATGGCCGTCCGGTGTGCGCATCATGGCAATCTCGACATGCTGATCGCCCAGTCCGGTGACACGTCCGGCCCATTCTCCTTCGATCGTGGCCCGTCCTTCAAGCTCGAGGCCGAGTTCGCGAAAGAAATCAACCGCCTCTCCGAGGTCTTCGACGACGATTCCTACGTTGTCCATCCGCTTGAGCGCCATGTTTCCATCTCCAAGGTGTCGTTCGAATCTACAAGGCGTCGCCTGGTCTAACAATGGATGCTCGAGGTGCTCCGCCTGCAGCCAGGTTGATCACGCCACGAAGGCAGAGCCGCCATTTTGCGCGACGCTGCCGAGGTATTTTGCCGGCGGCTTGCCAAGCGCCTTTTTGAACATGGTGATGAAGGCGGTGACGGAATCATAGCCGAGATCGCCGGAGACCTGCTGCACGCTCGCACCGGAGGCAAGTTCTCGAATTGCGACGATCAGATGCAACTGCTGGCGCCAGCGTCCGAAGCTTAAGCCAGTCTCCTTCACGACGAGACGGGCGAGACTGCTCTCGCTGAGCGCAACCCGGCTGGCCCATTCCGACAATGTGCTGCGGTCGGCGGGATCCTGCGCCAACGCTTCGGCGATCCGCCTCAATCGCGGCTCGGATGAGATCGGCAGATGCAGCCGCTGGACAGGCATGCGCGGCAGCTCAGCAAGCAGCATCCTGATCAAAAGCGCATCCCTCGCCTCATCATCCCCCACGCCATCGGACAGTTCGATGATCAGTTCGCGCAGCAGCGGCGAGACCGAAAGGGTGCAGCACCGGTCCGGCAATTCGGCGGCTCCCGGCTCGATGTAGACGAAGAAGATCCGGGCGTTGGCGGTCGCGATATTGCTGTGCTCCATGTCGCCGGGAATCCACACCCCGCAATGCGGCGGCACCATCCACAGGCCGCTCGGGACGCGGCATGTGACGCCACCGCCGAGCGCGAAGACGAGTTGGCCTTTGCGATGCCGATGGGAGGGGACTTCGGCCCTGGTTTCGGTAACGTCGACGCGCACGGCGATTGCCGGTGCGAGGACGTCATCCACATTGAAATCGAGCCATGGGTAACGAAGAGGTTGTCTCATGATTGACGGCTTTTAGCGATTAAACGCCACGATAGCTAAATTCTTCAAGCTGGGAAGTCGATAGGTTCCAGCTTGCCCATGCACCCGGTTGATCAGGATGCCACCGCGCTTTGCGTCCACAAACCAGCAGGAAGGTACGTCTCATGCTCGCCCTAGCCATGTCTTCCGACAGCCCCGCCGGACTGACGCTTGCCGAGGTCGAGGACCCACGGCCTCTCGCAAACGAGGCGCTTGTCTCGGTCCACACAACCTCGTTGAATCGCGGCGAATTGCGCCTGCTCACCATACGCCCGGACGGCTGGATACCCGGCCAGGACATCGTCGGGATCGTCGAACGGCCAGCGGCCGACGGCTCCGGGCCAGCCGTGGGCGCCCGCGTCGCGGCTCTGGTCGACCAGGCCGGCTGGGCCGAACGCGTCGCGGTTTCGACCGACCGCCTCGCCGTCCTGCCGGATGAGGTCAGCTTCGTTTCCGCGGCCACGCTTCCGGTCGCGGGCACCACCGCGCTCAGGACTTTGCGCCATGGCGGCGACCTTGCCGGCCAACGGGTCCTGATCACCGGCGCAAGTGGAGCGGTCGGCCGTTTCCAGATCCAGATCGCGCGCGAACAGGGCGCGAGCGTGACCGCGGTCGCGGCCTCCCGGCATGGCGAGGATCTCCGCCGCCTGGGTGCCGGGCAAGTCGTCGAGTCGATCGAACTGGCCGTGGGGCCGTTTTCGCTGATTACCGAATCGGTCGGTGGCCAAAGCCTCGCCCACGCGATCGAACGCGTCGCTCCTGGCGGGACGATCGTCATGTTCGGCTCAAGCAGTGGCGAACTCACGCCAATTGGGTTCCGCCAGTTCGTTCCGGGTCACGAGGGGGCGAGGCTTCAGACTTTCGCCTACTACACGTCTGGCGCGGGCATTGGCTCGGACATCGCCTCGCTGCTCGCTCTCGTTGCGGCCGGCCGGCTGGAAACCCGCGTCGCCCTGACCATGCCATGGACCGACATCGCCCAAGCCCTGGACGCTCTGCGACAGCGCAGCTTCAGCGGCAAGGCCGTTCTCACCATGACCGGATGAACGATCCCTAGGCTGAGACCTGCCCCATCACACGTGCTGGCCGCCATTAATGTGGATTTCCGAGCCGGTCACATAAGACGCCTGCCCGGAGCACAGGAAGAAGATGATGTCGGCGACCTCGGCCGTGGTGCCCAGCCGCCTGAGCGGAATGGTCTCGACGATCTTGTCCGTGCCCGGCGACAGGATCGCGGTGTCGATTTCGCCCGGCGCAATGGCGTTGACGCGGATCCCGTGCGGGCCGAAATCATGCGCCATCTCACGCGTCAGCGAGCCGAGCGCCGCCTTCGATGTCGCATAGGCGGTGCCGGCGAAGGGGTGCACCCGGGTGCCGGCGATCGAGGTGACGTTGACGATCGACCCTTTCGCCGATGCCAGTTCCTTGAACAGCCCGCGCGCCAGCATGATCGGCGCGAAGAAATTGACCTGGAACACGTCGCGCCAGACATGCATCGGCGTGTCGATGGAGTTCATGCGGCTGTTGCCGTCCTTGAGCTTTGGCGAAATGCCGGCATTGTTGACCAGCGCGTGCAGCTGCCCGCCATGCGCCTCAAGCCGGTGGCGGATTTCGGAGACGGCGATGCCGACATCCTCCTGGTCGGCGAGATCGACCTTGATGTGGTCCTCGGGCCCGGCCGGCCACGGGCAATCCTCGGCAAACGCCTGGCGCGAGCAGGTGATGACGCGCCAGCCCTCGCGCGAGAAACGCTTGACCGTGGCATGGCCGATGCCACGGCTGGCGCCGGTCAGCACAATGGTCTTCCTGGTGTCGATCTCAGCCATGTCGGGAGGTGTAGCCGAACGGTGTGGCGCTGGCGAGAGGCGAGTTGCCGCTAGCCTCCGCCGAGAATGTCGAGGATCGAGGTCTGCCGCTTCTTGAGCGGACCGCCGACGCTGCCCGGCGGCACCGGATGTCTGACCGACGCGGTGGTTCCGGAATCGCCCGGCATATCGAAACCGTCGGCGTCGACGGTCTGGGCCGGGCGGGGCGCGCGAACCGGCGCTGGCTGCGCCGCGACGGCAGCGGGCGCCGACTGGCCGACAGGCGCTTGCGGCTTCGGAGCCGGCTGCGTCGCATCGGCCGATGGGATTTCGTCCGGCACGATCCTATCGGCCGGCGTCGACTTCCAGGTACCAGGCAGCGGCCGCACGGGCACGCCCTCATGCGCGGCGACCATGAACTCGTGCCAGGCCTGCGCCGGCAGCGCGCCGCCGGTGACCTTCTTCATCGGGCTGCCGTCGTCATTGCCGAACCATACGCCGGTGGTGAGATTGGCGGTGTAGCCCACGAACCAGGCGTCGCGCGAATTCTGGCTGGTGCCGGTCTTGCCGGCCGACGGCCAGGTGAAGGCCGCCTTCCTGGCCGTGCCGATCTCCACCGTCCCGGTCATCATCGAGTTCATCATGCCGACGATCTCGGGCTTCACCACGCGTGGCGCGCTGCCGCTGCCGGCGTCGTACAGCACCTTGCCCTCGGCTGATGTCACGCGGCGAATGAAATGAATATCCGGCTTGTAGCCGCCATTGGCGAAAGGCACATAGGCCGAGGTCAGCTCCAGCGGCGTCACTTCCGACGTGCCGAGCGCGATCGAGGTGTTGGCCTGCAGATCGGACTGGATGCCCATGCGATGCGCCGCCTCGACCACTGCGTCCGGCCCCACTTCCATGGTCAGCTGGGCCGCCACCGAGTTCAGCGACTTCGCCAAGGCGGTTGCCAGCGTCACCTTCCCGAAATACTTGCCGCCGTAATTGTCGGGCGTCCATTTGCCGATCTTGATCGGCGCATCGTTGCGCACGCTGTCGGGCGTGCGGCCGGCCTCGAGGGCGGCCATGTAGACGAACGGCTTGAACGCCGAACCGGGCTGCCGGCGCGCTTCCGAGGCGCGGTCGAACTGGCTGGTCGAATAATCGTAGCCGCCGACCATGGCACGCACCGCGCCCGAATCGTCGATCGACACCAGCGCGCCCTGGGTGACGTTGAGCTTCTTGCCGCTTTCGTCGATCAGCCGGCGGATCGATTGTTCCGCGAGCTTCTGCAGGTTCAGGTCGACGGTGGAATCGATGACGATGTCGCCGCGCACGTCGCCGATCAGATCGGGCAGCTCTTCCATGATGGTGTCGGCGACGTAGTTTTCCGAGCCTGTCCAGTAGGACGGCGCGCGCGTCGCCGGCGCGCTCATCGCCGTGGTCAGCTCCTTGGCGCTGATCTTGCCTTCGTCGCGCATAGCGGCGAGCACCAGCTGCGCGCGGTCCTCGGCGGCCTTGGGATCGCGCGCCGGCGACAGTCGCGACGGCGCCTTCAGGAGACCGGCAAGCAGCGCCGCCTCCGACAAGGTGACGTCGCGCGCGCTCTTGCCGAAATAACGGCGCGAGGCCGCTTCGACGCCATAGGCGCCCGAGCCGAAATAGACCCGGTTGAGGTACATTTCGAGGATCTGGTCCTTGGTGTGCTTGTGCTCCAGCCACAGCGCCAGCAGCACCTCCTGCACCTTGCGCTCCAGCGTGCGGTCCGGCGTCAGGAACAGGTTCTTGGCCAGTTGCTGCGTCAGCGTCGAACCGCCTTGCGAGAAATGCCCGCCGGCGAGGTTGGCGACCATGGCGCGCGACAGGCCGATCGGATCGACGCCGAAATGCGAATAGAAGCGGCGGTCCTCGATGGCGATGACCGCCTCGGGGATGTAGGGCGACATTTCGTGCAGGCCGACCGCCTCGCCGCCGCTCATGCCGCGATTGGCGAGCAGCTGGCCGTCGGCGGAGACGATCTTGATGTTGGGCGCGCGATCGGGGATCGACCAGGTCGTGGCCGCCGGCATCTTGGCGCCGTAGTAGACGACGACTCCGGCCACCGCGATGCCGCCCCAGATGGCCAGCACGAAGCACCAGTAGACCAGCCGGCCGAGCACGCCGAACAGGCCGCGCCGGCTCCTGCCGCGCCTGGCACGCGACGATTTTGCCTTCGGCGGTTTGCGTTTGGCGGAGGCTTTGCGGTTGCTGGGCACGACGCGATCCTCCTCGCTCACCGAAAGACCGGTCTGGGATCTCGCTTGTGGCGGTCCCTCGAAACTGGGTTCGATGCGGCTGTCTCTGCGGTTCGCCATGCGCTGCGCTTGATATCCCGATGCCTATGGCGTTCGGGTTGCAGAGTAGATGCGGCGGTTTAAAGGCGGGTTAAATCCGGCAGGCAGCGATAGTCAGGCGTGGGGAGCAATGCGGAGCCGGCAAGCCCGGGCTCCGTTCAGTTCTGCTGGATCGAGATGCCCTTGTCGTCGATCTTGAGCTCCACGCCTTTCGGCTTGGTCTGTTCGCGGTAGACGTAGACGCCGAGCGCGATGACCACGACGACGAGCGCGCCAATGACGAGATAAAGCGTATTCTGTTTCATGGCGCGCTCCTCGGTGCCCGGCCTCAGGCTCGCTTCAGGACCCTGACCAGGATCAGCAGGATGATGGCGCCGATCGTGGCGTGGATGATCGAGGCGAGGATGCCGCCGCCGATGGCCAAGCCGATCCGCGGGAACAGCCAGCCCGCGATGAACGCGCCGATGATGCCGACGATGATGTTGCCGATCAGGCCGAAGCCGAAACCGGAGACGATGAGACCGGCGAGCCAGCCGGCGATGGCACCGATGATGATGAAGACGAGCAGGCTTTCGACGCCCATGGCGATTTCCCTCCGAGCAAGAGGCGAGCGCGGAGCGGAAAGCCCCGAATCGGCCTCGATATCAACGGCTTCAGGCTATGCGAAAGCGGCCGGCCTCGCCAGCGGCCTGCTCATTGGTCGCCGTCGTCGCTCGCGGCGGGCCGCCAGCTCGTCGGCTCGACCTTCTTCTGCGTATCGCTGTCGATGTAGACCCACCAGCCGCCGTCCCGGTATTGCGCGATGGATTCGTTGAGCACGCCGTCGCCGTCCTTCCAGGTCACGGTGACCTTGGAACCGTCGGTGGGCGCGGTCGATATGGGCTTCCTGTCCGTCATGTCATCCCTCTTTTCGAGCCGACGGAACACGACGGCCGGCATCTGGTCCCGGACGGAACATCGGCGGCAGCGCCGCGACGCCGTCAGCTATGAGCGAAAATATCCTCTTCGTCCCAGCCCATGAGGTCAAGCTTGGCGCGTGTCGGCAGGAAGCGGAAACAGGCGTCGGCCTCTTTCGTGCGATCCTCGCGCGCCAGCCGCGCCGCCAGCACGTCGCGCAGCCGGTGCAGATAGAGCACGTCGGATGCGGCGTATTCGAGTTGTTCGGGCGACAGCGTTTCGGCCGCCCAGTCCGACGATTGCTGCGCCTTGGACAGGCCGACGCCCAGAAGCTCGAAGCAGATGTCTTTGAGCCCATGCCGGTCGGTGTAGGTGCGGGTCAGCCGCGAGGCGATCTTGGTGCAGAATACCGGCTCGGGCATCACACCGAATGCATGGTAGAGCACGGCAAGGTCGAAGCGCCCATAGTGGAACAGCTTGGTCACGCTGTGGTTTCCCAAAAGCTTGACGAGGTTCGGCGCTTCCTTTTGGCCCGGCGCGATCTGGATGACGTCGGCGCTGCCGTCGCCGGGTGAAATCTGCACCACGCACAACCGGTCGCGATGCGGGTTCAGTCCCAGCGTTTCCGTATCGATGGCAACCGCCCCGACATTGTAGCGGGACAGGTCGGGCAGATCGTTTTTGTGGAAACGGATATCGCTCATCGTCTTCTCCGGGGTCGCGCTTTCGGCATCGCGCATCCATCGAGCGGACGCGCGCGCTCCAGCACGTTGCGCTGGCAACCCGTCCTTGCCGTGATCGGTGGAAAAATCAACATAAACTTGATTTTCCCGCCTTTCGTGAGTTCCCGGCTCAGCGCGTCAGCGCGTCCAGAATGCGTGCCCAGGAGCGCTGGCCCTTGTGGAACGAACTCAACTCATACTTTTCGTTCGGCGAGTGGATGCGGTCGTCGTCGAGGCCGAAACCGACCAGCAGCGATTCCATGCCGAGATAGGTCTGGAAATCGCCGACTACGGGGATCGAGCCGCCGCTGCCGATCGTCACCGCCGGCTTCGGCCATTCGTCCGACAGCGCCGTCTTGGCCTTGGCCAGGAACGGCGAGTCGTAGGAAAGCTGGATTGCCGGCGAGCCGCCATGCGGGTGGAACTCCACCGAACAGTCGGCCGGAATGCGCTCCTTGACGAATTGCTGGAAGGCGGCGCGGATCTTCTTGGGATCCTGCTTGTGGACGAGGCGGAACGATACTTTCGCCGAGGCCTGCGCCGCGATCACCGTCTTGAAGCCCTTGCCGGTATAGCCGCCGGTGATGCCGTTGAACTCGGCCGTCGGCCGTGCCCAGGTGAGTTCCAGCAGCGAGCGGCCCTTTTCGCCCGACGGGATCGACAGGCCGACGGGGCCAAGGAACGTCTCGGCCGTTTCGCCCAGCGTTTCCCATGATTTCAGGATCTGCGAGGGCGTTTCCTCGACGCCGTCATAGAAGCCCGGGATGGTGATATGGCCGTCCTTGTCGTGAATGTCGGCCAGCACCTTTGCCAGGATGCGGATCGGGTTGGCAGCGGCGCCGCCATAGAGACCCGAATGCAGGTCGCGGTCGGCGGCCTTCACGATGATCTCCTCGCCAACCAGCCCGCGCAGCCCCACGCAGATCGACGGCGTGTCGCGGTCCCACATGCTGGTATCGCAGACCAGCGCGAAATCGGCCTTGAGTTCATCGGCATTGGCCTCGAGGAAGGGCTTCAGCGACGGCGAGCCCGACTCCTCCTCTCCCTCGAACAGGATGGTAATGCGGCACGGCAGATTGCCATGCACCTGCTTCCAGGCCCGGCAAGCCTCGACGAAGGTCATCAACTGACCCTTGTCGTCGGCCGAGCCGCGCCCGGTGATCACCTTGTGGCCGGGCTCGATCTCCTTGACCGCCGGCGCGAACGGGTCGTTTTCCCAAAGCTCGATCGGATCGACCGGCTGTACGTCATAGTGGCCATAGAACAGCACATGCGGTGAACCGGCCGGCCCATCATGATGCGCAACCACCATCGGGTGGCCGGGCGTGTCGCGGACGCTGGCGTCGAAGCCGATCACCTTGAGTTCTTCCACCAGCCATTCGGCCGCCTTGCGGCAATCGGCGGCATAGGCCGGATCGGTGGAGATCGACCTGATCCGGAGCAGACCGAACAGGCGCTCCAGGCTCTGGTCGAGATTCTTGTCGAGACGGTCGAGAACGGGGGAAATTGACATTGATGAGCCTTTCGATTCAGTGCCGGAACCCTAAAGGCAGAGCGGACAAACGAAAAGCCCGGGACCATTGGACCACGGGCTCCAAGCGCGTATTCGAACAAAAAAGACCGCCGTGGTGGAGGGGGAACCACGGCGGCCCTTCTACTCGAAACGATGCGGCAGCCCGGAGAGGGGGGATAGGCTGCCGCAGGTGTCCGGGATAGGCGGGGGACGGGCCTTGCTCCGGACGTCGGCGAAAATTGCCGATGCCATTTATCTGTGTCCTCGAACGTGGCGATTCAAGGGCACGAATATTACACTTTTGTAACATGGCCGTGAGCAGCCGTTGGACAGGCGGGACCAAGCCGTCTCGCAGGCGAAAATAATGCCGATTTCAGCTCTTTCCAACCAACCTGTCGCCTGCCTGTCAGGGTGTTGCTGGAAGCGGTGCCTTTGGCATGGACCAAGCCGCCGCGCCGCGCTATCCCTGCCGGCATGAAAAAAGGCGATCATCTCTTTCTTGTCGACGGCTCCGGCTACATCTTCCGTGCCTATCATGCGCTGCCGCCGCTGACCCGCAAGTCCGACGGCCTGCCGGTCGGCGCCGTGTCCGGCTTCTGCAACATGCTTTGGAAGCTGATGCAGGATGCCCGCAACACCGATGTTGGCATCGTGCCGACGCATTTCGCCGTCATTTTCGACTATTCGTCGAAAACCTTCCGCAACGATCTCTATCCCGAATACAAGGCCAACCGTTCGGCGCCGCCGGAAGACCTGATCCCGCAATTCAGCCTCATCCGCCAGGCGACCAGGGCGTTCAACCTGCCCTGTCTCGAGATGGAAGGGTTCGAGGCCGACGACCTCATCGCGACCTATTGCCGGCTGGCCTGCGAGGCCGGCGGCGACACCACCATCATCTCCTCCGACAAGGACTTGATGCAGTTGGTCGGCCCGACGGTGAGCATGTACGATCCGATGAAGGATCGCCAGATCGGCATTCCCGAGGTCATCGAGAAATGGGGCGTGCCGCCGGAGAAGATGATCGACCTGCAGGCATTGACCGGCGATTCCGTCGACAATGTTCCCGGCGTGCCGGGCATCGGACCGAAGACCGCGGCGCAATTGCTCGAACAGTTCGGCGACCTAGACGGACTGCTTGAGCGCGCCGGCGAGATCAAGCAGGAGAAACGACGCGAATCCATCATCGCCAATGCCGACAAGGCGCGCATCTCGCGCCAGCTGGTGACGTTGAAGAACGATGTGCCGGTGGCCGAGGGGCTGGACGAGTTCGTCCTGCACGCGCCGGACGGGCCGAAGCTGATCGGCTTCCTCAAGACCATGGAATTCTCTTCGCTGACCCGCCGCGTGGCGGAAACGACGGGAACCGAGGCAAGCGACGTGCAGGCGGTCGCGGTGACGGTCGAACGCGCTGATTTCGCGCATGGACCCGATGTCGGCGCCGGCGCGCCGGTCGCGCCCAGCGCCGAGGCGAAGCAGGACGGCGAGACGGCCCTGGAAGCAGGCGGCGGCACGAAGGAGGGCAACACCCCTTCGCTTCTGTCGGCGCTTCGCCTGGAGGCCGCCACCGCCCGCAAGATCGACATTTCGGCCTATCAATGCATCCGCGACGTCGCCAGCCTGAAGGCCTGGGTCGCCGAGGCGCTGGAGACCGGCATCGTCGCCTTCGATGCCCGCGCGACGTCGCCCGATCCGATGCAGGCCGAACTGATCGGCTTGTCGCTGGCGACGGCGCCAGGTCGCGCCGCCTATGTGCCGTTCGCCCACAGGAGCGGAAATGGCGACCTGCTCGGCGGTGGTCCGATCGACAACCAGATCCCGCTGCGCGAGGCGCTGGCCGTGCTGAAACCGCTGCTCGAGGACAAGTCTGTCCTCAAGATCGCGCAGAACCTGAAATACGATCTCGTCATCATGAGCCGCTACGGTATCGACGTCGGCCCTTTCGACGACACCATGCTGATCTCCTACGTGCTCGATGCCGGCACCTCGCATGGCCACGGCATGGACGCGCTTGCCGAGAAATGGCTGGGCCATAGTCCGCTTCGGCTGAAGGACGTGACCGGCTCCGGAAAGAATTCGGTCGGCTTCGACCAGGTCGATGTCGACAAGGCGACCGCCCATGCGGCCGAGGACGCCGATGTGACGCTCAGGCTCTGGCTGGTGCTGAAGCCGCGGCTCGCCGCCAAGGGCCTGGTGTCGGTCTATGAACGGCTGGAACGGCCGCTGGTGCCGGTGCTGGCGCGCATGGAACAGCGCGGCATCTCGGTCGACCGGCAGATCCTG
The DNA here is from genome assembly GCF_020165765.1 of Mesorhizobium sp. B264B1B. Taxonomy (NCBI): domain Bacteria; kingdom Pseudomonadati; phylum Pseudomonadota; class Alphaproteobacteria; order Hyphomicrobiales; family Phyllobacteriaceae; genus Mesorhizobium; species Mesorhizobium sp. B264B1B. The sequence continues at coordinate 82,262 of NZ_JAIUIS010000009.1, read as the reverse complement.
TCGCGGCTGTCGGGCGAACTGGCGCAGGGCGCAGCCCGGCTCGAGGAAGAAATCTATCAGCTCGTCGGCGAGCGCATCAACATCGGCTCGCCCAAGCAGCTCGGCGACATCCTGTTCGGCCGCATGGGTCTGCCCGGCGGCTCCAAGACCAAGACCGGCCAATGGTCGACCTCGGCGCAACTTCTGGAAGACCTTGCCGCGGAAGGCCACGAACTGCCGCGCAAGATCGTCGACTGGCGCCAGCTGACCAAGCTGAAATCGACTTACACCGATGCGCTGCCCGGCTTCGTCAACCCGGACACCAAGCGGGTCCACACCTCCTACGCGCTCGCCGCGACGACGACGGGGCGCCTGTCATCCTCCGACCCGAACCTGCAGAACATCCCGGTGCGCACCGCCGAAGGCCGCAGGATCAGAACAGCCTTCATCGCCGACAAGGGCAACCGCCTGGTTTCGGCCGACTACAGCCAGATCGAATTGCGCGTGCTCGCCCATGTCGCCGAGATCCCGCAATTGCGGCAGGCCTTCGCCGACGGCGCCGACATCCACGCCATCACCGCCTCGGAAATGTTCAACGTGCCCGTGGAGGGCATGCCTTCGGAAGTGCGCCGCCGCGCCAAGGCGATCAATTTCGGCATCATCTACGGCATCTCGGCCTTCGGCCTCGCCAACCAGCTGTCGATCCCGCGCGAGGAGGCCAGCAACTACATCAAAAAATATTTCGAGCGCTTCCCCGGCATCCGCGACTATATCGAAGAGACCAAGGCCTATGCCCGCGAGCACGGTTTCGTCGAGACGATCTTCGGCCGCCGCATCCACTACCCCGAGATCCGGTCCTCCAATCCCTCGATCCGCGCCTTCAACGAGCGCGCCTCGATCAACGCGCGCCTGCAAGGCACCGCCGCCGACATCATCCGCCGCGCCATGGTGCGCATGGACGAGGCGCTGGAGAAGGCCAGGCTTTCGGCCCGCATGCTCTTGCAGGTGCATGACGAGCTGATCTTCGAGACGATCGAGGCGGAAGTCGAGGCGACGATCCCCGTCGTGCGCCATGTCATGGAGAACGCGGCCATGCCGGCGGTGTCCATGTCGGTGCCGCTGCATGTGGACGCTCGAGCGGCGAACAATTGGGACGAGGCGCACTAGCGCCAGCCGACATCACCTGAATATCAACACATTTCAGGCAGCTTGCGCCCGGCACTTGGCACAGGTCCCGCGGAACTCGATCACCGCCTTCTTGGCGGCAAAGCCGGTGGAGCGCACCCATTCGTCCAGCCGGTGACCGACATCATGGTCGGACATTTCGCTCACCTGGCCACATGTGTCGCAGATGGCGAAGGCGGTCATGGAATGGCTGTGATCGTGCGGTTCGACGCAGGCGACGAAGGAATTGAGGCTTTCCAGCCGATGCACGAAGCCGGACTTCACCAGCGTGTCGAGCGCGCGGTAGACCTGCAGGGGCGCGCGGAAACCCCGCTCGCGCAGTTGGTCAAGCAAGGTGTAGGCGCTGAGCGGCCCGCTGGCGGCCTCGAGTTTCTCGAGCACGCACAGCTGGTTCTTCGTCAGCACATCCCTTGCCGCCATGATCCTGTTTCCGACCTGCCTCGTGTCACATACACGTCGTTTCCATATGCAAACGGCCGCCCCCGTTCAGATAGCGACGAACCGCTGTCTTTGCTACTCCTCTGTTGAAACGCGCTGGCGCGGCATTCCGCGAAGACAACGGCGGGAGGGCTCCCGCCGTCGTCTACCGGCTTCCATGCCTACTTCCTCGGCGGGCCGTTGCGCTCGGCCGAGGCTGCCCACAGATTGATGTCGGACTCGCGCGCGTAATTGTCGATCTCGGCAAGCTCGGCGTCGCTGAAGTCGGGCGCCTCCAGCGCGCCGACACAGTCCTCCACCTGCTCCGGCCGGCTGGCGCCGATCAGCGCCGATGTCACCTTGCCCTTGCGCAGCACCCACGCCAGCGCCATCTGCGCCAGCGTCTGGCCACGACGGCCCGCGATCGCGTTCAACGCCTGTATGTTGGCGATGGTCTTGTCGTTGATGAAGGCCGGCCGCAGCGACTTGCCCTGGGAGGCACGGCTGCCCTCGGGGATGCCGCCGAGATATTTGTCGGTCAGCATGCCCTGTGCCAGCGGCGAGAACACGATCGAGCCGACGCCCAGCCCATCAAGCGTATCGAGCAGGCCATCGTCCTCGACCCAGCGGTTCAGCATCGAATAACTCGGCTGATGGATTACGCAAGGCGTGCCGAGCCGCTTCAGTATATCGGCCGCCTCGCGCGTGCGCTGCGAATTGTAAGACGAGATGCCGACATAGAGCGCCTTGCCCGCGCGCACCGCATGGTCGAGCGCGCCCATCGTTTCCTCCAGCGGCGTATCCGGATCGAAGCGGTGCGAATAGAAGATGTCGACATAGTCGAGCCCCATCCGCTTCAGGCTCTGGTCGAGGCTGGCCAGCAAATATTTGCGTCCACCCCATTGGCCGTAGGGCCCCGCCCACATCTCGTAGCCGGCCTTGGTCGAGATGATGAGTTCGTCGCGGTAGGCGGCGAAGTCGGTGCGCAGTATCTCACCGAATGCAATTTCGGCCGAGCCGGACGGCGGCCCGTAATTGTTGGCGAGGTCGAAATGCGTGATGCCGAGGTCGAAGGCCTTGCGCACGATCGCCTGCTTGGTCGTGTGCGGCGTGTCGTTGCCGAAATTGTGCCACAGCCCCAGCGAGATCGCCGGCAGCTTCAGGCCGGACCGCCCGCAGCGGTTATAGACCATTTTTTCATAGCGGTTTTCGGCGGCGACAAAGGGCATGGGGAAAATCCTCGAAGCTGGATGGACTGGGCACTGTCATCGCGAACGCGACGCGCAGGCCCTGCGCCCCAACCCTTACCCTCTCCCCGCGAAAACGGGGAGAGGGTTCATCAAAATTATCGATAATCCGCGATCTAGCTCTTCTTCGCCATCAGCGCCTTGGCTTCCTTGATGCCGAGCGCGGCTGGACGTTCGCAGGTGGTCTGCATGGCGACGAACTTGCCGGTTTCGCCCGAGCGCAGGATTCCCGTCATGACGTCGACGGCGTGCAGCGCCAGCTCCATCGAGCAGCGGTGCGGCCTGCCCTCGGAGATCGCAATCGCCATGTCGGCGAGACCGGCGGTGCGATAATTGGCCATCATGCCCTGCGAATGCATCTCGTTGGGCACGCCGAACGGATGCTGCCATTTCGGCAGCTTCTTGACCGGCTTGGCCGCTTCGGTGAAGCGCACGTCGCCGCCGAAGAAGTTCGGATCCGGCACGAACACGCTCCCCATCTCGCCATAGAGCTCCATCGGCGCATGGCCGTGGCTCCAGACGTCCCAGCTGGTGTTGAGCGTGATCACGGCTCCGTTCTCGAACTCCAGCAGGCCGTGGATGGTGGTCGGCGTGTTGACCGGGATCCTTTCGCCCGCGCGCGGCTTCGAACTGATCGTGCGTTCCTTGGCCGGGGTTGTGGCGAAGGCCGCCACCTGCTTCACCGGTCCGATCAGCTGGATCAGATTGGTGATGTAATACGGCCCGATGTCGAGCACGGGGCCGGCACCCGGCTGGAAGAAGAAGTCCGGATTGGGGTGCCAGTGCTCCATGCCGTGCCCCATGACATGGCAAGTGCCGCTGGTGATCCTGCCGAGCTTGCCGGTATCGATCAGGTTGCGCACCAACTGATGCGCGCCGCCGAAGAAGGTGTCGGGTGCCGAGCCGATGCGAAGTCCCTTCTTCTCCGCCCGCTTCTTCAAGTCGAGCCCCTCCTTGACCGAAAGCACGAAGGGCTTTTCCGAATAGACATGCTTGCCCGCGTCGAGCACCTGTTTCGACACTTCGTAGTGCACGGCCGGAATGGTCAGGTTGACGATGATGTCGATGTCGTCGGCCTTGAGCAGGTCCTCGACCGTCTCGGCGCGCAGCTTGAACTCCTTCGCCCGCGCTTTCGCGGCGCCCATGTTGATATCGGCGCAAGCCCGCATCCTGATGCCGCGAAACAGCGGCGCCAGCGAGAAATATGCTTTCGAGATGTTGCCGCAGCCGATGACGCCGACGCCAAGTTTGTTTGCCATGATGCTTGTTCCTAATAGGCCGTTACGGTTGCGATCGAACGGCGGGCGAAGCGCTCGATGTCATTGGGATTGTCCTGTTCCATGACGAAATATTTGGCCGCGCTCTTGGCCCGCAGCGCCTTGATCAGGCCGGCCCAGTCGATCGTGCCGTGGCCGACATCCGACCAGCCGTCCTCGTCCAGCCCCTCGCCCGGCCTTGCCATGTCCTTGACGTGAACGGCAACGATGCGCTTGCCGTGCCTTTCGATCCAGGGCAGCGGATCGGCGCCGCCGCGCACCACCCAGGCGACATCCATCTCCCAGCCGATGTCGGGCGCGGAAGCCAGGATGTGATCCTGCGGCAGCGAGCCGTCGGCGAGTTTCTTGAACTCGAAATCATGATTGTGCCAGGCAAAGCCGTAGCCGGCCTTCTTCGCCGTCTCGCCGACCTTGGCAAGGCGTTCGCCGAAGCCGCGCCAGCCGGCAGCGTCCGACGGCCTGGACTCAGGCATGAGATAGGGGCAGATCAAAAGCTTGATGCCGAGCGCTTCAGCTATCCTGCGCACGCCGTCGAAATCCTTCTCCAGCGCATCGATGGAGAAATGCCCGGTCGGCATGGCAAGGCCGTTTTTGTCGAGTTGAGCGCGGAAGGCCTTGGGATCGTCATAGACGCCGCCGAAGCCTTCGACCTCTGTGTAGCCGAGCTTGCCGAGCATCTCGAGCACGCCTTCCCAGGGCTGAAAATTGCGCGCGCTGTAAAGTTGGAATGACCAGTTCATCGTCTTTGTCCGTTCTGCTTGGGGGATGGTTATCGGGCTTTAGATGCGGCTGCCGGTTTGGGCGTCGAAGAGCGAGGCGCGCATCGGGTCGAAGCCCACCGTCACCGCCTCATCGTTCTTGGGCGTCCGTTCCGAGGTGACCCGGACGCTGAAATTCTGCTGCGCAAGTTTCAGCCACACCAGCGTGTCGGACCCCATCGGTTCGACCACCTCGACATTGGCCGCCGTCGAGAACGGCCAGCCCGTGCCGCTGTTCAGGCTGACATGCTCGGGCCTGATGCCGAACACGGCAGGGCCGGCTTCCGGTTGCTTGTCGAATTGATAGGTGCCGAGTGGAACCTTGAGATTGTCGACCACGAAAAACCAGTCGCCAGCGTGTTTCTCGAGCCTGCCGTCGATGAAGTTCATCGCCGGCGAGCCGAGGAAGCCGGCGACGAAGCGGTTGACCGGTTTGTTATAGATGGTCTGCGGCGCGTCGAGCTGCTGGATGACGCCGCCGCGCATGACCGCGATACGGTCGGCCAGCGTCATCGCCTCGATCTGGTCATGGGTGACGTAGATCATGGTATTCTGCAACTTGCGGTGCAAAAGCTTGATCTCGACGCGCAGTTCGGAGCGCAGCTTGGCGTCCAGGTTCGACAGCGGCTCGTCGAACAGGAACACGTCGACGTCGCGCACCAGCGCGCGCCCGATCGCCACGCGTTGGCGCTGGCCGCCGGAGAGCGCCGCGGGCTTGCGCTGCAACAACGGCTCGATCTGCAGGATCTCGGCGGCGCGCGCTATGCGCTTCGCGATCTCGTCCTTGGGCACGCCCGCGACGCGCAGCCCGAAGGATAAGTTCTTCTCCACCGTCATCTGCGGATAGAGTGCGTAGGACTGGAACACCATGCCGATGCCGCGGTCCTTGGGCTCTTCCCAGGTGACGTTCTTGCCCTTGATGAAGATGCGGCCGTCCGAAATGTCGAGCAGTCCGGCGATGCAGTTGAGCAAGGTCGACTTGCCGCAGCCCGAGGGTCCGAGCAGCACTATGAACTCGCCCTCGGCGACGTCGAGGTTGAGCGTCTGCAGCACCGAGACCAAGCCGAAGTTCAGCGACAGGTCCTGGATCGAAACGCTGGTGCCGTTTGCCGCCATCGACATCACCCTTTCACCGCGCCGGCGGCAATGCCGCGCACGAACAATTTGCCGGAAATGAAGTAGACGACCAGCGGCACCAGCCCGGTCAGGATGGTGGCGGCCATGTTGACATTGTATTCCTTCACCCCCTGCACCGAGTTGACGATGTTGTTGAGCTGCACCGTCATCGGATAGGTGTCGGGGCGCGTATAGACGACGCCGAACAGGAAGTCGTTCCAGATGCCGGTCACCTGCAGGATGACGGCGACGACGAAGATCGGCAGCGACATCGGCAACATGATGCGCAGATAAATGCCCCAGAAGCCGGCGCCGTCGACGCGCGCAGCCCTGAACAGTTCCTCCGGCATGGAGGTGAAATAGTTGCGGAACAAGAGCGTCAGGATTGGCATGCCGAAAATGGAATGCACGATCACCAGGCCGCTCAGGCTGCCATAGAGGCCGATCTCGCGCAGGATGATGACGATCGGATAGATCATCACCTGATAGGGGATGAAAGCCCCGACGATCAGGATGACGAAGAACGTGTCGGCGCCCTTGAAGCGCCAATTGGCGAGCGCGTAGCCGTTCACCGAGGCGATTGCGATCGACAGGATCACCGAGGGGACGGTGATGCGCACCGAGTTCCAGAAGCCGCGAGAGAGACCGTCGCAGTTGAGACCGGTGCAGGCCTGCGACCATGCCTTGACCCACGGCTCGAACGTGATCTCGACCGGCGGCGAGAAGATGTTGCCGAGACGAATTTCCGGCATGCCCTTGAGCGAGGTGACAACCATCACATAGAGCGGCAGCAGGTAATAGAGCGCCACCACGATGAGCGTGCCGTACAGGAAGATGTTGCGGCGCGAGAACATGTGCCGGGGCTTCGGTCCGCTCGGTCCCGAGGCATCGGCGCGAATGGCGGCTTGGGACGCGGCCAGGGAGACGGCATGATCAGACACGCTTGCGGCCCCCGAATTCGAGATAGGCCCACGGCACGATGACGATCATCACCGACAAGAGCATCATGGTCGAGGCGGCAAAACCCTGGCCGAGGTTCTGGGCGAAGAACATGTAGTCGTAGACATATTTTGCTGGCACTTCAGAGGAAATGCCGGGACCGCCGCTGGTCTGCGCGACGACGAGGTCGTAGACCTTGACGATGCCCGACGCGATGATCACCAGCGTGGTGATGAAGACCGGTCGCATCATCGGGATGATGATGAAAAGATAGGTCTTCCAGGTGGGGATGCCGTCCACCCGCGCGGCCTTCCAGATGTCCTCGTCGATGCCGCGCAGGCCGGCCAGCATCAGGCACATGATCAGCCCGGTGCCTTGCCACAGCGCGGCGATCAATATGCCGTAGATGACGATGCTCGAATTGTAGAGCGGATCGAAATTGAAGCTTGTCCAGCCGAGGTCGCGAACCACTCCCTGAATGCCGAAATCGGGATTGAGCAGCCATTGCCAGACGAGGCCGGTGACGATGAAGGAAAGCGCGAAGGGATAGAGAAAGATGGTGCGGAACGTGTCCTCGAAACGGATCTTCTGGTCGAGCAGGGCGGCGAGCAGGAAGCCGATTACCAGCGAGAAGACGAGCGACAGCACGCCGTAGATCAAGAGATTCTCGATCGAGACGAGCCAGCGCGGCGTCGCCCACAGCCGGTAGTACTGGTCGAGCCCGACGAAATGCAGCCGCGGCAGAAGCTTCGAATTGGTGAAGGAATAAAGCACCGTCCAGGCTGTGCCGCCGACGAACACCACCAGCGCGGTGAGGATCATCGGGATCGAGGCGACCTTCGCATTGAGGTTGCGGAAGAGTTGGCTCGGGCGTTCGCTCTTGCTCATCGGTGCAGCCATGCTGGATCGGGTAAGGGCGACAAGGTCGGCACGCCTCGCTCCCGGCCCTGAGGTGGCCGGGAGCGAGGCGGCTTGTCGGCGGTCAATCGGCCGAGGCGATGATGTCGGCGAAGCGCTTTTGCGCTTCTTCGAGCGTCATGTCGGGCTTGGCGAAGAACTCCGAGAACAGGTCCTCCTTCTGCTTCTGGCTGTCCTGCGAGAGCAGTTGGTCCGTCCAGGGAATGACGGCGCCCTTGGCCAGGATGTCGAGCCCCTTCTTCATGCAATCGTTGGCAGCGTTGAGGTCGACGTCGCCGCGCACCGGCAGCGAGCCTTTCTTGAGATTGAAGGCGACCTGGGTCTTGGGATCGAGCAAGGTCTCGGCCAGCACTTCCTGCGCCTTGGACTTGTCGGCGTCCTTGAGCAGCGGGAAGTAGAAGGCGTCGCCGCCGGTGGCGATGACCTCGTTCAGGCCAAGCCCGGGAAGGCAGGTATAATCCTTGCCGGCTGTCTTGCCGGCGACCTGGAATTCGCCTTGCGCCCAGTCGCCCATGATCTGGCCGCCGGCCTTGCCGGTGATGACCATGTTGGTCGCCTGGTTCCAGTCCTGCACATTGGTGTTCTTGGCCATCTTGCGCGCATCGTCGGCGGCCTTGAAGACCTTGGCGACTTCAGGACCGGCGGCGAACGTCGCATCCTTGTCCTTGTAGACCTTGAGGAAGGTGTCGGTGCCGCCCACCGCGGCGAGCAGCACGTCGAATGCGCCCGACGCCTGCCAGGCCTGCCCGCCAACCGCGAGCGGGACGATGCCGGCCTTTTCCAGCGCCGGGGCGGCGGCGACATATTCGTTCCAGTTCTTCGGCACCGGCACGCCCGCCTTCTCGAAGGCCGCGTTCGACAGCCACAGCCACTGCCAGGAGTGAATATTGACCGGCACGCAATAGATCTTGCCGTCGATGGTACAACCGTCGAGCAGGCTCTTCGGCCGCACGACCTCGGTCCACTTGCCCTTGGTGGCGACATCGGTGAGGTCGCGCATCAGGCCTGCCTGCACCAGCTCTTCCGCCTGCCGGCCGTGATTGAACTGGGTGGCGCCCATCGGGTCGCCGCCGGTGATGCGGCTGATCATGATCGGCCGCGCCGTGCCGCCGGACCCGGCGATGGCGCCGTCGACCCAGTGGTTGCCGGTTGCGTCGAAGGCCTTGGCGAGTTCGGCGACCGCCGCGGCCTCGCCGCCGGATGTCCACCAATGGGTGACTTCCAGATCGGTTGCGGCCGCCGGCCCGGCAAAATTCAACGCCACCGTCGCCGCAAGCGCGGCGGTCAGGAATTTGTATCGCATTTCGGTTTCCTCCCAGAATCTGAAACGTTACAGATTTTCGATACGGCAATTGCAAGATATGCGCAACCCTTCCCTTGAAAGTCAGTTCGATATTTTTCGAGCCGCGAACAAAATCCTTTCGGGATGGAGCCCGTTGTGCAGCGCAATACGCAAAATCCCACATGGCAAGACAGAAAGCTCGCAAGAAGCTTGCTCCCAATGCCTTTCCTGCTGATTCCCAACGCTTTTCGGCGGCGAGCCCATGCGGACTTTCGACCTCGGCCACAGCCTGGTCGAACACCGGTCGTGACAATCTGTAACGTTTCAGTATAGGCTTGTTCAGCTAAGGAGACGCGCCATGGGAGCGACGGCGGCGATTGCCGGCCTGGCCGGCGGCTGCTAAGCGCCTGACGGGGCGGGACGAATGGACAGACGGCGCACGGACAGCGATGACGAGACGTCGGCCAGGGAGCGGCCGACGCTGAAGACGCTTGCCTTCATGACCGGGCTCGGCGTCACCACCGTGTCGCGGGCGCTGAAGGACGCGCCGGAGATCGGCGCCGAGACCAAGCGCCGCGTCCAACTCGTGGCCAAGCAGATCGGTTACCGGCCGAACCGCGCCGGCGTGCGCCTGCGAACCGGCAAGACCAACGTCATCAGCCTCGTGCTCAACACCGAGCACGAGATCATGAGCTTTGTCTCAGACATCATCTACGGCGTCACCGAAGTCATCGCCGATACGCCCTACCATCTGATCGTCACGCCCTACTCGCGCTCGCAGGATCCGCTGGATCCGGTGCGTTATCTCGTCGAGACCGGCTCCGCCGATGGCGTCATCATTTCGCGCACCCAGCCCAACGATCCAAGGGCCCGCTACATGCTGGAGCGCGGCATACCCTTTGCAACGCACGGCCGCACCGATATGGGGCTCGTGCACCCCTATCATGATTTCGACAATTACGCCTTCGCGGCCGAGGCGGTGCGCCATCTGGCCGGCTTGGGCCGGCGTCGGCTGGCTCTGGTGACGCCGCCGGTCGGCCTGACCTATCACGGCCACACCGTGAACGGCTTTGCCGACGCGCTGAGCGAAGTCGGCGCCTCGGAGGTGCCGTTCAACACCGTTTCGATCGACCACTCGATCGAGCAGATCAGGATGAGGACCGCGCAGCTGATGCGGCGCGACATCAGGCCGGACGGCATCGTCAGCAGCGCCGCGGCCGCCACGCTTGCCATTGTTGCCGGCATCGAGGACGCCGGGTTGAAACTCGGCCGCGACATCGACGTGGTGTCGAAGCAGTCGTCGGAACTGCTGCATCTGTTCCGCCGGGAACTGCTGATCGTCAACGAGAACTTCCGGCTGGCCGGCTCCGAGCTCGCCCGCGCCGTGCTCGGCTGGATCGGCGGCGCGGCGCCCGGCTCGCTGCAGTCACTCAGCGCGCCGGGCGAAGTTGTGGCCTATCGCGGCTGATTGAAGCCCCGCCGCCAGAGCAATTCCCGCGTAGCTTTCCTAAGGCATTGCCCAAAAAACAAAGAGATAGAGCGGTACGCCGTTCCGCGAAACGCTGAACCGCTAGCCGGCGGCGCCGCTCCCCCAGGGTCCATGGAAGGCGCCCTTGTCATCGATACGCTCGAAGCCATGCGCACCGAAGAAATCACGCTGTGCCTGGATCAGGTTCGAGGTCCCGCGGCCCTGGCGATAGCTGTCGAAATAGGCAAGGGCCGAAGACAGCGCCGGCACCGGCGATCCGGCTTCGGAAGCCCTGGCCACGACGCGCCGCAGTGACGGATGCGCCTCCTGCATCATGGTGATGAAGGCCGGCGCCATCAGGAGATTGGTCGAAGCGCCGCCGCGGCCGAAGGCTTCGGCCATGGTGTCGAGCATCTGCGATCGGATGATGCAGCCGGCACGCCAGATCTTGGCGATGGTCGGCATCGGCAGGTTCCAGTTGAACGCCTTCGAAGCGCCGCTCATCACGGCGAAGCCTTGCGCGTAGGCTGATATCTTGCCGGCGAACAGCGCCAGTTCCAGATCCTTGAGCAGGTCTGCCTTGTCGCCCGAAATCCTGGTGACGCCGATGTTGCCATAGGCTTTTTCCGCCGCAAGCCGCTCGTCCTTGATCGATGACAGGACGCGTGCCGCCACCGCCGCCTCGATGGCGGTCGCCGGAATGCCGAGTTGCTGTGCCTCGATAACGGACCATTTGCCGGTACCCTTCTGGCCGGCGCGGTCGAGGATGATGTCGACCACCGGCTTGCCGGTCTTGGGATCATCTGACGCCAGCACCTTGGCGGTGATCTCGATCAGGTAGGAGTTGAGCCGGCCCTTGTTCCAGCCGGCGAATACGGCGCCGATCTCCTTCGGCGCCATGCCCAGGCCATCGCGCAGGATGCCGTAGATCTCGCCGATCATCTGCATGTCGGCATATTCGATGCCGTTGTGGATGGTCTTGACGAAATGGCCGGCGCCGTCGGTGCCGAGCCAGGCCGCGCATGGCTCGTCCTTGAACTTGGCGGAGATTGCCGTCAGCACCTTCTCGACGCGCTTCCAGGACTCCTCGGTGCCGCCGACCATGATCGACGGCCCGTGGCGCGCACCCTCCTCGCCGCCGGACACGCCCATGCCGATGAAGGTGAGGCCGGAGCCCGCCAGCTCGGAAAAGCGCCGCATCGTGTCGCGGAAATTGGCGTTGCCGGCATCGATGACGATGTCGTTATGGGACAGCACGCCGCGCAATGCGGCGATCTGTTCATCGACCGGCTTGCCGGCCAGCACCATGATGATGATCGGACGCGGCGGCCGGATCGCGGCGGCGAGTTCTTCCAGGCTGTAGCAGGGGACAACCATATCCCTGAGCGCGCCGGCATTCTCGACAAAGGCATCCGTACGCGCCTTGGTGCGATTGAAAACGGCGATGCGGTGCCCGTGCTCGGCGATGTTGAGCGCCAGGTTGGAGCCCATCGTGCCAAGGCCGATCAGGCCGATTTCGGCTTTTTCCATGTTTCTTCCCTGCTTTCGGATCTTGTTTGTTCGAGCCCGCGATTGCCGGGGTTTCGCCAAGATGCATCCTGCCAGGGATGATTGACGGGCCTTCAGGCTCGCGTCAACCGCCTCGCCGAATTGTGTTGGAGAGCCATCACGGCCTGATGTCTACCGGCGCCTCGATCTTCACCATCTCGAAGTCGGAGACCAGTATGTCGATGCGCGCCGTCCACCGGCCAGGGACCGGGATGACGAGATCGTCGACACGCCAGCTGCCGTCATCGGACTTTGTCGCCGCCCGCTTCAGCGGCTCGATGCCGGAGTCCGGCTTCGACAGCACCAGCGTCACCTCCTTGGCGTCGAGCGGCCCGAAATCGCCGGTCATGATGATCATCGAGGCGGCGACCGGCCCGACATGGCCGGGCGTGATGCTGAGGTCCGCCATCGCCTTCAGCGCGTGGATATGAACCGACACCGGCTGCGCCGCGGCAATCGCCAGCGCCCGTGGCGGCGGCGTGAAGCGCCAGCCGGCGGCAACACCGAAGATGGCGAGTACGATCAGTATTTCGACGCCGATCGAACGGGTGAGCCTGCGCCGCACTTCCGTCGCCCCGGCCTCGGCCATTGCCGTCAATCTCCAGCGGTTGACGGCGGCGAGCGTGAACAGGAAGACCAGCAGCGCGAGCTTCACCAGCAGCAGCCGGCCATAGGCGGTGTTGACCAGCGCTGCGGGTGTTTGCACCTGGATGACGGCCAGCACCACGCCGGCGGCGGCAAGCAAGGCCACCACCGGCATGATAGCGGCGGAGAACCGGCGAAGGAACGTGACGGCTTCGGCATCCTGCCGTTTCAGCGCGAGTCCGAGCGGCGCCAGCGCACCGGCCCAGAAGGCAATGCCGGCGCCGTGCAGGAACACCATCGGCCGCGTCAGCCATTGTGGCTCGGCGGCACTCGCGTGGCCGCTGGCGGCGAGCGCGAGGCCCGTTCCGGCCAGGCCGGCGAGCGCGAGGGGCCTGGCGGCCGCGCGCGGTCCGGCCAGCGACAAAAGGCCGAGCCCGAGCGCGATCAACGCGATCAACACCGTCCAGCCGAAGCTGGTGCCGAGACCGGCGGTCCAGATGGCCGGCTGCGCCATATGCGAGAGCGGCGCGCCGAGCGCATCCAGCCCTTGAAAGCCAAGCGACATGGGTGCCGCGACCAGCCCACACAGGATTGCGGCGGCAACGAAGCGCTGTCCGGCACGGCTACCCCGCGCCAGCCAAGCGAGGGCGAAGGCGCCGCCGACGCCGAGGAACAGGCCGATATAGAGGCAGACCTTGCCGATCCAGATCGCCGAGCGCAATTGCCAGTCGACGGCTTCGGAAACAGTCGGCGGCTGGCTCGCCGCGCCGATGGAAAACAGCAGAGAGCCGCCGACCGGATGACCGTCGGCGGAGATGACCCGCCAGCTCAGCACATGCGTGCCCGATCCAAGTGCCTGCGGATCGTCGATGACGACGGTCTGGTCGCTGAGGCGGAAGGACGTCAGCGGAACGGGCGTGCCGTCGGGCTTCACCAGCGTCAGCACCAGCGGCGAGACCGGTTCGCTGAAAGTCAGCGCGAATTGCGCGGGGGCCTGCGACAGCACGGCGCCGTCGGCCGGATCGGTCTTGATCAGCGCGGCGTGGGCGAAAGCCTGATTTGTCGCCGCCATGGCAATCAGCAGCACGGCCACGACCAGCAGCCCAGCAGAAACCCGGCCGATGAGCTTGCCGGCCGCGCGAACCGTCCTGAAAGGGAATATCACCGTCATGTCATTGCCATGAAATGCAGCGCGCTCCTGACATGGAGCGCGCCGCGAGAGTTTACTTTTTCGGCGTGAGCTTGATGCCGGGCGCGGGGTTCTCCAGGGCGTCTTCGTCCTGCCCGGCCGCCGGGATTTCGATCCAGCGGTCGGCGGCGCCATCGCACTCCTGCACCACCGGGAAATAGAGTTTCTGACCCGCCGGGAGGTCTGCCGTCAGCATCGCACGGAAGACGAACTCGTCGTAGAATTCGTCCGGCAGATTGCCGCCGCTCCAATCGACCTCCTTGACGCCGTCGGCCACCGCCTGGCCGTAGAGTTGGTAGGATTTCTCGTACTTGCCCTTCTTGATCTGCAGCGTCCAGCCGGGCTTCGGCATCGGCTTCACCGCGATCACCCCTTCCGGGATCTGCACGCGCACGGCGGTCGTCGCCTTGCCGTCACAGCCATGCGGCACCCGCAGGATGGCCTTGTAGGTCGAACCGACCGCCGCTTCCTGTGTTTCGAGCGTGACATGCGCAAAGGCGGCACTGGTCCCCAGCGCCAGAAGCGCGCCGGCCGACAGAAGATACTTGTTCATGATGGTCCCTCTGAATTCAATAGTTGTGGATGGCGCGGTCAATTAGCGTGGTCGTCCATGCCACCGCCCATGCCTTCGACAGCGAACTCGACGTTGACGGCGCCAGCCTTTTCGAAGGTCAGCGTGGCCGCGAATTCTTCGCCCTGCTTGGGTTGCCGCTTCAGGCCGATGAACATCAGGTGATAGCCGCCGGGTGCTAGCGCCACCTTGCCGCCGGCCGGGATTTCCAGGCCGCCCGTCACCGGCCGCATGGTCATGACGCCGTCCTTGACGCCCATTTCATGCAGCTCTGCTTTTTCGGAGACGTCGGAGGAAATCGACAGCAGGCGGTCGGGTGCATTGCCCTTGTTGGTGATGGTGAAATAGCCGCCGGCCACCTTGGCGCCTGTGGGTGTCGCGCGCGACCAGGGATGCTCGATCTCGAGATCGCCGGCCTTGAATTCATGCGCGCAGACGGCCTGGGCACCGAAGAACAAGAGCACAAACGCCAGCACGGCAAGGCCGACACGTTCATTGAAACGGCGCAGGAATTTGGTGCGGCCGCCCGAAGGAGGCGCCGCGATATGAAAAGCTTGGGACATGGTTTGCTCCATGAATAGGGGATCGCGCCGTTGGCCGGTCGCGAACGATTCGTTCTTTGGATGAAAGCACCGGCGGAAGGTTCCGCCGAGCGTACAGCAGGCTCAGGCCGAAAGCGGCGGCGCGCGCGGGTTCGACGGCGACCGCTGGCGCGCGAAATTGAGATGCGTGGCCGCCGGAAAGATGAAAACGACGGCTTCGAACGAAAGCGAGGCCAGCGCAAGCCCGGCATCGGGTGGCGGCGCAAAGGCCGCTGAAACCATGCTGCAGCCCAGCATGCAGCATGCCGGCAGATGCGACGGATGGGGGCCGCCATCGGGAAGCTGGGCAGTGCCCTCGTGGGTGCAGATGACGTTGCCGAAGGCGTCGATTTGCGAGGCGGCCGGTCCGGTGGCGAAGGCGAATGCGCTCAGCGTCGACTGAAGCAGCAGCAGGTAGGCCGCGACAAGCGCGACCGGAATGCTCCACCGTCTCCCCTTTTTGGTCAAATGACTTGCCTGTTCAAACCATCTGCATCTTCAAGCGATCACCGGAAGATGTCTACCACGGCAGCAAGAGACGGAAAATCGGCAAATCGGTGCTGCGGCAACGCGGCGCGATCAGGGCCTCTGTGGATGCCGGCTCTCGGGGATCGAGGTCAGCAGCGTCTGGCGCGCCGACTTCAAATGCTTGCGGCAGGCGGCATCGACCTTGCCCAGGTCGCGTGATTTGAGCGCCGCGATATAGGCCAGATGCTCGCCGATCGCGATTTCGTTGCGCTCGCGCTCCTGCGCCTTGTTCCACTGGTAGTGGTAATGGAAGATCATGGCGATGACATCATAGAAATCGACGATGAAGCGGTTGTGCGAGGCGCGGTGGATCAGCCGATGGAAGCGCTCGTCGAGCTCCGAGAACTCGTTGAAGCGCGTGGCGATGTCACGGGCGAGGCCGCGGTGTTCCTCTTCGAGATTGTCGAGATCGGCCCACACCGCGCTGTCCTGCGGCAGTGCGGTGAACGCCGATGCCGAGCGCAGCTCGAACATCTCGCGGATTTCCGTCAACTCCAGCGCGAAGGCGCGGGTGAAACCCTTCAGCACCCAATGGCTGTTACGGCGCTTCTCGATCAGGCCGAAGCGGGAGAAGCGGATCAGGAACTCGCGCACGCTGGTGGTGCCGACGCCGATCTCGCGCGCCAGTTCGAGCTCGTTGATCTGCATGCCGGCCTCGGCGCCGCCGGCGAGCAGCCTGCGCATGAACGACCGCTCGATGATCTCGGCCAGTGTGTCGGTCTCTTCCTCGGGAAAGAAATCATCGGGGCGCGTTTCACGCAGCACCGTCTTGGCGCGCTTGTTCCAGGCGATCAGTCCGGTTTCTTCCATGCGCGCAAGGATGCTGCGCACCGTGGTGCGGCTGACGCCGAGCAGCGTACCCAGTTCCGGTTCCGAAGGCAGGCTGCGCGTCTCGTCGAGCAGCCTGAGGCACCTGTTATAGGCCTCCTTGTAAACGTTGTTGCTCTTCGACATGCCCTGACCCATCGCTGGCCGGCGCTTGCGGCGGCCGGCTTGAAGCGCAATATGACGTTCCTATCACCTTCGAAAGCGGAATCGCTTTGCCGAGGGGCTCGCTTACCGGTTGCAGCGCCGCTACTCATCCAGCCGCACAGGAACTGCCGGAAAAAACAATTGACGCAAAACTGTTTTTTCACGATAAAAGACATTAACTCTTAACAAGCGCGTGTCAATCCGCGCCTCCCAGGATCACCCCAGGAAACGCCCGTGAACGCCTCCAACTCAATTCTTCTGTCCCCAGCCGACAATGTCGCGGTCGCCAACGGCCGCATCGAGACCGGCACCGCGCTGCCCGGCGGCGCGCTTGCCGCCGCCGTCATCGAGCCCGGCCACAAGGTGGCGATCAAGCCGATTCCCGCCGGGTCCGCCGTGGTCAAATATGCCCAGGCGATCGGCCGCGCCACGCAGGACATCGCGCCCGGCGAGCATGTCCATTCGCACAATCTGGTGTTCGAGGCCGGCCGCCTGCCGGTGGTGCCGCCAAGCGAGGCCGAGCATGCGACCGAGGCCGACCGCGCCCGCACCTTCATGGGTTATCGCCGCGCCGACGGCCGCGCCGGCACGCGCAACTTCATCGGCATCATCGCCAGCGTCAACTGTTCGGCCACCGTCTGCCACGCCATCGCCGACGCAGCCAACCGCACGCTGCTGCCAAAATATCCCGGCATCGACGGCTTCGTCCCGATCGTCCACGGCCAGGGCTGCGGCATGAGCGCCACCGGCGACGGGATGATGGTGCTGCACCGCACATTGGCCGGCTATGCCCGCCATCCCAATTTCGGCGGTGTGCTGATGGTCGGGCTCGGCTGCGAGGTCAACCAGCTCACGCTGTACGGCCAGAAGGGTGCGGCCGCCGGTAAACGCCATTTCAACATCCAGGATGCCGGCGGGTCGCGCAAATCGGTCGAAAAGGCGATGGGCGTGCTGGCCGAGATCGCCGAGGAAGTCGGCCAGCTCACGCGCGAACCCATCCCGGTCAGCGAGATCGTCGTCGGCCTGCAATGCGGCGGCTCCGATGGCATGTCAGGCATCACAGCCAATCCGGCGCTGGGCGCTGCCGTAGACATCCTGGCCGGCGTCGGCGGCATCGGTATTCTCTCCGAGACGACGGAAATCTACGGCGCCGAACATCTGCTCGCCTATCGCGCCGCGACGCCCGAGATCGCCAAGAAGCTCGACGGCTACGTCAAGTGGTGGGAGGACCACGTCGCCAAGCACGGCGCCTCGATCGACAACAACCCCTCGCCCGGCAACAAGCGCGGCGGCCTCACCACCATCCTGGAGAAATCGCTGGGCGCGGTAGCCAAGGGCGGCCAGACGCCGCTCAACGGCGTCTTCGGCTATGCCGAAAAGGTCACCGGCAGTGGGCTGGTGTTCATGGATACGCCCGGCTATGACCCGGTTTCCGCCACCGGCCAGGTGGCGGGCGGCGCCAACATCATCGTCTTCACCACCGGCCGCGGCTCCTGCTTCGGCTGCCGGCCGACGCCGTCGATCAAGGTCGCCACCAACTCGACCATGTATCATCAGATGGAAGAGGACATGGACGTCAATTGCGGCGTCATCGCCTCCGGCGAGAAGACCATCGCCGGCATGGGCCGCGAGATCTTCGAACTGATCGTCGAGACGGCCTCCGGTCGCAAGACCAAGAGCGAGGATTTCGGCTACGGCGACAACGAGTTCGTGCCCTGGCATCTCGGCGCGACGCTCTAACTCTTTGAAGTCGCGCAGTCCGGAAAGTGGCCGCGAACTTTCCTGGAATGCTGCGGCTTGAGGTCTTGGAATCTGCCGCGCCGGATAATGGCGGGCAACGGGGAGGTTGTGCATGGAAAAACGCCGCATCGGCCAGACGGCGCTCGAGGTCACCGAAGTAAGCTTTGGCGGTGCCGCGATCGGCGGGCTCTACCGCGCCTGTTCGCGCGAGGCGGCGATGGAAACGTTGCAAGGCGCGTGGGAGGCGGGCCTGCGCTATTTCGACACCGCGCCCTTCTATGGTTTCGGCCTGTCGGAGCGGCGTTTCGGCGACTTCCTGCGCTATAAGCCGCGCGATTCCTATGTGCTGTCGACCAAGGTCGGGCGCCTGTTCCGGCCCGTTCCGGAAGATCAGGTTCCCGATCACTCCTATGTCGATCCGCTGCCCTTCGCGCTCGACTACGACTATTCCTATGACGGCATCATGCGCTCGGTCGACTTCAGCTATGCGCGGCTTGGTCTAAACAGGATAGACATCCTGTTTGTGCACGACATCGGCGTGTACACGCATGGCGTCGAGAAGACCAAAATGCACTTTCGCCAGTTGATGGACGGTGGGCTCAAGGCGCTCGAAGAACTGAAAAACTCCGGCGTCATTTCCGCCTACGGGCTCGGCGTCAACGAAGTCCGGATATGTCTCGACGTGATGCGTCGCGCGCCGCTCGATTGTATCCTGCTCGCCAGCCGCTATTCCTTGCTCGATCGCAGCGCCGAAGCCGAACTTTTGCCGCTCTGCCGTGCCCGACAGACTTCGCTGGTCATCGGCGGTGTGTTCAACTCAGGCATATTGGCGACCGGACCGGTGCAGGGCGCCCATTTCGACTACAAGCCCGCCAGCGGTGACGTGCTCGACCGCGTCGGCGCGATGGAGCGGATCGCCGCCGAAGGTGGTTACCCGCTCGCCGCCGCCGCGTTCCAGTTCCCCCTCCAGGAATCCTCGGTCGCCACCGTGCTGACCGGCACCGCCAAGCTGGCGAACCTGACCCGAAATCTCGAACTGCTCGATGTCGACGTGCCTCAGGCGGACTACGCCAGATACCGCCCCTACACCGTAGTGCAGGAATTGGCATGAAGTGTCCGATCCGCCCGGGCGAAGGCGTGCGATCGCGGGGCTTCACGATCCCGCGAACCGAAGAAGGAACGGGCATTCTATATTGACTAATTTATGGAATTAATATTCCATACGTTAGTCACACGAAACGGAAGCGTCGGGCAGCGTGGGGAGAGCAAGGCGCCAGTGCTGTCATGACCGCCATGCCCCGAGGATGGCATAAACACCGCTTGCATCGACCGGATCGATGCACTATCAAAATACTGCAACTGTTTTTTATTGATAAAGTTCTGTTTGGCTACGCCTATCCGAACCGAGCTTCCGTATCGTTCACCGGGCGACCTAGGGAGGAATTCCATGAAATTCGTGACCAGCATTCTCAATCGCCGCGCTGTCATGGCGCTGGCGGCCGCGTCGATGCTTGCCGGCGTCATGCACTCGGCGCCGGTTTCGGCGGCGGACGTGACCATTCCGATCATCGTCAAGGACACCACGTCCTTCTACTGGCAGATCGTCTTGGCCGGGGCCCGCAAGGCCGGCAAGGATCTCGGCGTCAACGTGCCGGAGCTCGGCGCCCAGGCAGAGACCGACGTAAACGGCCAGATCTCGATCCTCGAAAACGCCGTCGCCAGCAATCCGGCGGCGATCGTCATCTCGCCGACCGAGTTCAAGGCGCTCGGCAAGCCGATCGACGAAGCCGCAGCCAAGGTCAAGGTTATCGGCATCGATTCCGGCGCCGACTCCAAGGCCTTCACCTCCTTCCTGACCACTGACAACGTCCAGGGCGGCCGCGTCGCCGCTGACGGGCTCGCAGCGGCCATCGGCGAAGCCAATGGCGGCAAGATCGAGGGCGACGTTGCCCTGATCACCAACACGCCTGGCGCCGGCTCGCTCGAACAACGCAAGCAGGGCTTCATCGAACAGCTCAAGGCGAAATATCCGGGCCTGAAGCTGGTCGCCGACAAATATGCCGACGGCCAGGCCACCACCGGCCTCAACATCGCCACCGACCTGATCACCGCCAATCCGAACCTCAAGGGTATTTTCGCTTCCAACCTGATCATGGCGCAGGGCGTCGGGCAGGCTGTCGCCGAAAACAGCCTCGGCGGCAAGCTGGCGCTGGTTGGCTTCGACAGCGACGAGAAGCTGATCAAGTTCCTCAACGACGGCGTCATTTCCGCCCTCGTCGTCCAGGATCCCTACCGGATGGGCTATGACGGCATCAAGACCGCGCTTGCCGCCTCCAAGGGCGAAAAGGTCGAGACCAATGTCGACACCGGCGCCAACCTGGTCACCAAGGCCAACATGAAGGATCCCAAGATCGACGCGCTGCTCAACCCGAAGCTCAACTGAGCATCGGCACGCGCAACTGTTTCCGGGGCCTCTGCGCCCCGGAAACAACAGGGAGGATTGCCATGACGTCGACCGCGCAGGAACTGCATCCGGCCCCCGTGCTGGAGCCCGGCAGGACGATCCTCGAGCTGCAGGGTCTGGAAAAGCGCTATCCCGGCACGCATGCGCTGAAGCCTGTGACCCTGGCCTTCAAGGCGGGAGAGATCCACGCCATCGTCGGCGAGAACGGTGCCGGCAAATCGACCCTGATCAAACTTCTGACCGGCGTCATCCCGCGCACCTCCGGAGAGGTTGTGTGGGAAGGCAAGCCGGCTGCCCTGGCGACGCCGCACGAAGCCATGGCGCTCGGCATCAACGCCGTGCACCAGGAAGTCGTGCTCTGCCGCCACCTGACCGTCGCCGCCAACATGTTCCTCGGCGAGGAGAACTCGCGCTTCGGCATCCTCCAGCAACGAGCCATGGTCAGGGAAGCGCAGAAGATCATCGACGGTCTCGGCTTCGACCTGCCGGCGCATGTCGTGCTCGGCGATCTCACCATCGGCCAGCAGCAGCTGATCGCCGCCGCCCGAGCCACCGTGCGCGGCACCAAATTCCTGATTTTCGACGAGCCGACCGCCTACCTCACCCGCAAAGAGGCCGACCAGCTGTTCACGCTGATCCGCCGCCTGAAGGGTGAAGGCGTCACCATCATCTACATCAGCCATCGCATGGAGGAGGTGTTCGAGCTCGCCGACCGCGTCTCGGTGCTGCGTGACGGCACGCTGGTCGGCACCCGCAACATCGCCGAGACCAATGAGCCGGAGCTGGTCAAGCTGATGATCAACCGCTCGATCGAGCAGATCTATCACAAGGAGCATTTCACGCCGGGCGCCGTCATCGCCGAGGCGCGGAACCTGTCCGGCAAGGGTTTCGAGAATGTCTCTCTGTCGGTGCGCGCGGGCGAGATCGTCGGGCTCTACGGCCTGATCGGAGCCGGCCGCAGCGAATTCGTCACCACCCTCTACGGCCGCCACCGCAAATCGGCCGGCCAGGTGTTGTGGGAAGGCAAGGAGGTGCAGGTCAACTCCGAGCACGACGCCATCAAGCTCGGCATGGCGCTGGCACCGGAAAGCCGCCGCGACCAGGGCCTGTGCCTCAACCTGCCGGTTGCATTGAATCTCAACCTGCCGATCTACAAGCGCATATCGAAAAATCTGCTGATCTCGTCTGCGCAGGAGAAGGCCGAGGCGGACCGGCAGATCGCCGACCTCAGGATCAAGACGCCGACGCGCGGCGCGCTGGCCTCCAGCCTGTCGGGCGGCAACCAGCAGAAGATCGTCATCGGCAAGTGGCTGGCGCACGGCGCCAAACTGTTCATCTTCGACGAGCCGACGGTCGGCGTCGATGTAGGCACCAAGGCCGAGATCTACCGGCTGTTCAGTGTGCTGTTGTCCAAGGGCGCGGGCATCATCCTGATCTCGTCCTATCTGCCTGAGGTCTACGGACTGGCTGACACGCTGCATGTGTTCAGGCGCGGCAAGCTGGTGGCCACGCATGGTTTCCGCACCGCCGATCACGAGGACATTCTGAGCCAGGCCCTGGCCGAGAAACAAGAAAAGACGGGAGGACAGACATGAGCACCGAGGCGATCCCTGCCGAAAAGCCGAAGCGCAACTACAATGCCCTGTTCGGGCTGACGCTGCTTGGCCTGCTGCTTCTGATGTGGGTCATCCTGGCGGTCGCCACGCCGTCCTTCGCTTCGGCGCTCAATATCACCAACCTGCTGCGCCAGGGTTCTCTGATCGCCATCCTGGCCGTCGGCCAGACCTTCGTCATCATCACCGGCGGCATCGACCTTTCCGTCGGCGCCATCGTCGGCTTCGCCACCGTCATCGTCGCACTGCTGATCAATGCCGGCTGGCCGGTCTGGATCGCGGTTCTGGCGACGCTGCTGGTGGGGGTCGCCATCGGCCTGTTCCACGGTTTCGGCATCGTCAGGATGGGCCTGCCGCCCTTCATCATCACGCTGGCGACCATGACCTCGCTGCGCGGCATCGGTCTCCTGATGACCAATGGCAATTCGATATCGATCAACAGCGACGCGTTCCAGGCGTTTTCGCGCGGCTCGCTGCTGGGGATCCCCTATCTGTTCTGGATGGTGATCGTGGTTGCGCTGCCCTCCTACGTCTTCCTGCACCACACGCGATGGGGACGCTATCTCTTCTCCGTCGGCTCGAACGCGGAAGCCGCGCGCCTCTCCGGCGTCAACGTGCCGCGCACGATCTACATGGCCTATGTGCTGTCCGGCCTGTGCGCGGCCTTCGTCGGCGTGCTGCTCGCGTCCCGCATCGGCATCGGCAATCCGACGCAGGGCGACACCTACGAGCTGCAAGCCATCGCCTCGTCGGTGATCGGCGGCACGTCGCTGTTCGGCGCCATCGGTTCGGTGCACGGGCCGCTGATCGGCTCGTTCATCCTCTCCACCATCAACAACGGCGCCAACCTGCTCAACGTCAACACGTTCTGGCAGCGCGTCATCACCGGCATGTTGATCATCGTCATCGTCTACTTCGACGGCCTGCGCCGCCGAGGTGGCAAGTAAAATCGATCGCCGGCCGGGTCGAAAAATCGGCCGGCGATTCCATGAACCGACTGGATTGAAGCATGAAAGCCGTTGTCTGCCGTTCGCCCGGCGACCTTGTCGTGGAAGACCGTCCCGCGGCTGGCTCGCCGCCTCCCGGCTGGGCGCTGGTGGCGGTCAGCCATGTCGGCATCTGCGGCACCGACTACCACATCTTCGAGGGCAAGCATCCCTTCCTCGCCTACCCCCGCATCATGGGCCATGAAGTGTCGGGGACCATCGTCGAGGCGGGCGAAGGCGTTGGTCTTGCCACGGGCGAGCCGGTCATCATCAATCCCTATCTGGCGTGCGGCAAATGCATCGCCTGCCGGCACGGTAAACCCAATTGCTGTGTCCGGATCGAAGTGCTCGGCGTGCATCGCGACGGCGCCATGTGCGAACAGATCCTTATCCCGGAACAAAACCTCTATCCAGCCAACGGCCTGTCGTTGGCCGATGCCGCGGCCGTCGAATTCCTGGCCATCGGCGCCCATGCGGTGCGGCGCTCGCGTGCCGATCCCGGCGCACGGACGCTCGTCATCGGCGCCGGACCGATCGGGCTCGGCACCGCCATCTTCGCCCGCATCGCCGGGCTCGACGTGACGCTGCTCGACATGAGCAGCGAAAGGCTCCGCTTCGCCGCCAATGAACTCGGCTTCAAGACCCTCGACGGGTCGCGCGGCGCGGCATCCGATCTGGTCAGCGAAGCGACATCAGGCGAAGGCTTCGACGTGGTCTTCGACGCCACCGGGAACACCCCCTCGGTGCAGTCGGCCTTCGCTCATGTCGCGCATGGCGGGACATTGGTGCTGGTCAGCGTCGTGAAGGACGACATCGCCTTTTCCGACCCCGAGTTCCACAAGCGCGAGATGACGCTTGTCGGCAGCCGCAATGCCTTGAGGGCCGACTTTGACCACGTCGCCGCTTCGATCCGCGATGGCGCGGTGCCGCTGGCCAAGCTCGTCACCCACCGCACCACGCTTGCCGACACGCCACGTGACCTCGCCCGCTGGGCGCATGAGAAATCCGGGCTGATCAAGGCCGTGATCGAGGTAGGGGCATAACATGGCAGGCCGTGAACCCGGCCCGAATTGACCACACCCCCGCGCAGGTCGACCCCCAAACGCCAAGCCGCTGACAAGTGCGCGCGACCGGGCTGGTCTGATTCCAGCGTTAGGCCGACACGCCTACAGCGCCGACAGTTTCAGCTCCACCCGCTCCGCCGGGAAGCGCGCCTCGGCGAATTGGATCGGCCGGCCGTCCGGCGTCATGTTGACGGCCACCGTGACCAGCACGATGCCGCCCGGCTGCAGATCGAGGTCGGCAAGGTCGGAAGCATCGGCGTGACGCGCCGACAGCACCGTCGATTGCCTGAGATAATCGTCTATGCCGAAACGCTTGAGCGATGCGGTGATCGACCCGGTCTCGGCCATGGCCACATCGATGCCGGCGAAGCGCCTGGCGTCGAACCAGCCGGAAGCGCGCGACACCGGCTTCCCATCGGCCTCGCCGCGCGTCTCCAGGCGAATCACATCCGATCCCCTGGCAACGCCCAGGGCTTCGGCGACGCGCCGGCTGGCGGGCTCGACCGATGAGGCCAGCAGCACGATATGCCGCTCCGACGCCTGGCCCTGCAAGCCGGTTGAAAATCGCGTGCGCGCGCCGATCGGATAGGACAGCCGCTTGCGCGACAGCACGAAAGTGCCGCGCCCCTGCTCGGCCCGCAGTACCCCGTCTTGCACGAGCGCCGCGATGGCGCTGCGCACCGTGTGACGGTTGACGCCATAGCGCTCGGCCAGCGCCACCTCCGGCGGCAGCGCGGCATTCTCGGCAAAATCGCCGGCAGCGATCGATTGCAGGATTCGGTCGGCGATCTGGCGCCACAACGAGACGCCGCTGCGCCGCTCGATACCGTCAGCCACGTGTTTTCCGTTCACGGTTTCGCCCCTGGCCGGCCCCTGTCACGCACCCGTCATGGACTCGCGTTAGGTAATGGGTATAATTCGTATGGTTGTCTATATCAATAGATAAATTAGAAGCAAGGATGTTGCTCATGCGAGGACAGGAAGCGCGCGACCAGGCCGAACGCAAGGCGGCCATGGCAACCCTGGCGCAGTCCAGCGGCGACGACATCGTTCGCCTCTGGAACGAATCCGGCCTGCCTGCCGAGGCCGAACTGCTGCGCGGTCCCGAGACCGGCCTGGTCACCATGCGCGGCCGCATCGGCGGCGGCGGCGCGCCGTTCAATGTCGGCGAGGCCACCGTGACCCGCGCCACAGTGCGCCTGCCGTCCGGACAGGTCGGCCATTGCTATGCGCTCGGCCGCGACAAGCAGAAGGCGAAGCTGGCGGCCATCGCCGACGCGCTGTGGCAGGACCCCGCCCACCGAGAGGCGGTCGAAACGGGCCTTCTCGCGCCGCTGCGGGCTGCCTTGACCACGGCACGAGAAAGGCGCCGCGCCGAAACGGCGGCAACGAAGGTGGATTTCTTCACCATGGTTCGCGGAGAAGATTGATGGATATCGCAGCGCAATCGATCGAGGGCGGGTTCGCCGATCCGGTGTTCAACGCCCAGACGGTGTTTCGCGCCGTCATGGACGCAATGGCGCGGCCGGGCAGCGTGCAACCCTTGCCGGCCCTGGCCCGCCCGCCGGCGCCGCTTTCGGCGACATCGGGCGCGGTTGCGCTGGCATTGTGCGACAATGACACGCCGCTCTGGCTCGACCCGGCCCTGCATGCCTCGGCAGCGGTCATGTCCTGGCTCGGCTTTCACAGCGGTGCGCCGCTGGCCAACACCCCGGCCGACGCGCATTTCGCCTTTGTGGCCTCGCCGGCCGAGATGATGGCGCTCGACGGTTTCTCGCAAGGCACGCAGGACTATCCCGACCGCTCGACCACATTGATCCTGCAGGTCGGCGATCTCACGTCAGGCACGCCGCTGCTGCTCGAAGGTCCTGGCATCGAGAAGACGGCGACGATCGCGCCGGCCCGCATGCCGCGTCATTTCATCGAGCAGTGGAAGCAGAACATCAACCGCTTTCCGCGCGGCGTCGACATCATCCTGGCGGCACATGACAGCCTCGCCTGCCTGCCGCGTACGACACGCATCAAGACTACGGAGGCCTAGCGATGTATGTTGCGGTAAAAGGCGGCGAAGCCGCGATCGCCAACGCCCACAGCCTGCTCGCCGACCGTCGGCGCGGTGACCGCTCGGTACCGGCACTGCGCCTCGACCAGATCGTCGAACAGCTGGCGCTCGGCGTCGACCGGGTGATGAGCGAAGGCTCGCTTTACGATCGCGAACTCGCCGCACTCGCTATCGTGCAGGCGCGCGGCGACATGATCGAGGCGATCTTCCTGGTGCGGGCCTACCGCACCACGCTGCCGCGCTTTGGCTATACAAATGCCATCGACACCGCCACCATGCTGGTCGAACGCCGCGTTTCGGCGACCTACAAGGACCTGCCCGGCGGCCAGTTGCTTGGGCCCACCTTCGACTACACGCACCGGCTGCTCGATCCCGAGCTTGCCGCCGGCGCCGATGTCGCCGCGCCCTTGCGGCGCGAGACGGAAGCGCAGGCAATGCCGCGCGTCTCGGCGATCCTCGCTCGCGATGGGCTGATCGAGCCGGACGGAGACATGCCGCAGGACCATGTCCCCGGCGACATCACCCGCGAGCCGCTGGAGTTCCCGATGGCTCGCGACATCCGCCTGCAGGCGCTCTCGCGCGGCGACGAGGGCTTCCTGCTGGCGCTCGGCTATTCCACGCAGCGCGGCTATGCCCGCAACCATCCCTTCGTCGGCGAGATCCGCATCGGCGAGGTCGAGCTGGAGCTCGACGTGCCCGAACTGCCTTTCGCGGTGCCGCTCGGTACCGCGCGCGTTACCGAATGCCAGATGGTCAATCAGTTCAAGGGCTCGGCCAAGGCGCCACCGCAATTCACACGCGGCTACGGGCTGGTCTTCGGCCAGAGCGAGCGCAAGGCGATGGCCATGGCACTCTGCGACCGCGCTCTTCGTGCAAGCGAACTCGGCGAGGACATTGTCGCCGCCGCCCAGGACGAGGAATTCGTCATCTCGCACTCCGACAACGTCCAGGCGACCGGCTTCGTCGAACATCTGAAGCTGCCGCATTATGTCGACTTCCAGGCCGAACTCGACCTCGTGCGCCGCATGCGCGCCGAGTACGACGCCCGCGAAAATCCCGGCAAGATTGAAGAGAAGAAAGAGGCCGCGGAATGAGCGCGCAACCGATTGACATCGCCAGCTACAACTTCGCTTATCTCGACGAACAGACCAAGCGGATGATCCGCCGCGCGATCCTCAAGGGCATCGCCATTCCCGGCTATCAGGTGCCGTTCGCCTCGCGCGAAATGCCGATGCCCTATGGCTGGGGCACCGGCGGCGTCCAGGTTACCGCTTCGATCATCGGCCCCGACGATGTGCTGAAGGTCATCGACCAGGGCGCCGACGACACCACCAATGCGGTCTCGATCCGCGCCTTTTTCAAGAAGGTCGCCAATGTGGCGGTTACGACCGATACCGCCAGCGCCAGCATCATCCAGACCCGCCACCGCATTCCCGAATATCCACTCGCCGCAGGCCAGGTGCTGGTCTACCAGGTACCGATCCCCGAGCCCCTGCGCTTTCTCGAGCCACGCGAGACCGAAACGCGCAAAATGCATGCGCTGGAGGAATACGGCCTCATGCATGTGAAGCTCTATGAGGACATCGCCAAGCACGGCCGCATCGCCACCACCTATGCCTATCCGGTGAAGGTCGAGGGCCGCTATGTGATGGACCCGTCTCCGACGCCGAAATTCGACAATCCCAAGATGCACCGCTCGCCGGCTTTGCAGCTGTTCGGCGCCGGCCGCGAGAAGCGCATCTACGCGCTGCCGCCCTTTACTGATGTGGTCAGCCTCGACTTCGAGGATCATCCGTTCGAGGTGCAGACCTTCGACCAGCCCTGCGCGTTGTGCGGCGCCGAGAACGTTTATCTCGACGAGGTCATCCTCGACGACCACGGCGGCCACATGTTCGTCTGCTCCGACACCGACCACTGCGAGAAGCGGCGCAGCGCCCCTACCTCCCCCTTGTGGGGAGGTCGCGCCGAAGGTGGGGGTAGCGACCCATCGGCAGCCCCCACCCCGGCGCTGCGCGCCGACCCTCCCCACAAGGGGGAGGGTAAGGAGATACAATGACCGAAGAACCCTTGCTGCGCGTTTCGGCGCTCTCCAAATTCTACGGCTCGCGCGTCGGCTGCGACAACGTCACCTTCGATCTGTGGCCGGGCGAAGTCCTGGCTGTCGTGGGCGAATCCGGCTCCGGCAAGACGACTTTGCTCAACTGCCTGTCGACACGACTGTTGCCCTCATCCGGCACCGCCAGCTACCGCATGCGCGACGGCCAGTTCCGCGAACTCTACCGCATGAGCGAGGCCGAGCGCCGCTTCCTGATGCGCACCGACTGGGGCTTTGTCCACCAGAATCCGGCCGACGGCCTGCGCATGACGGTGTCGGCCGGTGCCAATGTCGGCGAGCGGCTGATGGCGGTGGGCGACCGCCACTACGGCAAGATCCGCGCCACCGCCGTCGACTGGCTGTCGCGCGTCGAGATCGAGGAAGACCGCATCGACGACGACCCGCGCGCCTTTTCCGGCGGCATGCGCCAGCGCCTGCAGATTGCCCGCAACCTCGTCACCGGCCCGCGGCTGGTGTTCATGGATGAACCGACAGGCGGCCTCGACGTCTCGGTGCAGGCGCGCCTGCTCGATCTCTTGCGCGGCCTCGTCACCGATCTCGGCCTCGCCGCCATCGTCGTCACCCATGACCTCGCGGTGGCCCGGCTTTTGTCACAGCGCATGATGGTGATGAAGGACGGGCGCGTTGTCGAAAGCGGCCTCACCGACCGCGTGCTCGATGACCCGCGCGCGCCGTACACGCAATTGCTTGTTTCCTCGATTCTGCAGGTTTGACGATGGCGCCAAGTCACCCCCCTCTGTCCTGCCCGCAAACGAATAACGATTGGAGTACCTTCTGATGCCGACGCCTCTCGTTGTTTCCGACGTCGCCAAGAGCTTCACCATGCATCTGCGCGACGGCATCAAACTGCCTGTCGTCGCCGGTGTCTCCTTCTCGATCCGCGCCGGTGAATGCACCGTGCTCGGCGGCCCGTCCGGGGCCGGCAAGAGCTCGATCCTGAAGATGCTCTACGGCAATTACGCCGTCGACGAAGGCCAGATCATCGTCACGCACGAAGACGGGCTGATCGACCTTGCCAGCGCCAGCCCGCGCACCGTGCTTGCCGTGCGCCGCCAGACCATCGGCTATGTCAGCCAGTTCCTGCGCACCGTGCCCCGCGTATCGGCGCTCGACGTCGTCGCTGAGCCGCTCGTAGAGCGCGGTGAGGATCGCGAAGCAGCAAGAAGCAAGGCGCGCGCCCTGCTGGCGCAGCTTAACCTGCCGGAAAAACTCTGGGCATTGCCGCCGGCGACCTTCTCCGGCGGCGAGCAGCAGCGCGTCAACATCGCGCGTGGCTTCATCACCGGGCACCCGATCCTGCTGCTCGACGAGCCGACCGCTTCGCTCGACGCAAGGAACCGCGATGTGGTGATCGAACTCATCGCCGCCAAGAAGGCGGCAGGCGTCGCCCTGCTCGGCATCTTCCACGACCATGATGTGCGCGCGTCGGTGGCCGACCGCATCATCGACGTCACCGCCTTCGCCCCGGGAAAGCTCGCCGCATGAGCAGGAAATTGTCGGAGACGCCGCTGGTCCACCCGACGGCGGACGTGGAGAATTCGACGCTCGGCCGCTGGACCGAAATCGCCGACCGCTGTCGGGTTTCGGAAAGCGAACTCGGCGACTATTCCTACATGATGCAGGACTGCGCCGTCTGGTGTGCGACGATCGGCAAATTCTCCAACATCGCGGCAAGCGTGCGCATCAACGCCACCAACCACCCGACCTGGCGACCGACGCTGCACCATTTCACCTACCGCGCATCGGACTATTGGGACGATGCCGAACACGAGAGCGACTTCTTCGCTGAGCGCCGCGCCAGGCGTATTTTCATCGGTCACGACACTTGGCTCGGCCACGGCTCGACGGTCCTGCCCGGCATCACCATTGGCGACGGTGCCGCGGTCGGCGCCGGAGCGGTGGTATCGAAGGATGTCGCTCCCTACACCATCGTCGCCGGCGTGCCGGCAAAGCCGATCCGCGAGCGCTTCGACCGCCGCACCGCCGAGCGCTACCAGGCGCTTGCCTGGTGGGATTGGGACCATGCGAGGCTGCGCGCCGCACTCGACGATTTCCGTCAGCTCGAGGCCGAAGCTTTCCTGGAAAAATACGGTGGATGACGGTGGTGAATGGAATAGGGCTGCTCACTATTCGCATTCCTTACATAGAGTTCGGGCAGGGGGCTGTCTTCTCGAGCCGCCTGCCTTCCGCAGCTTCAGGGACATGGAAGCACTTCGAGGAACTGATTGGTCCTGGCCTGATCGCGCACGACACGGCTGTGGGTGGTAACAAAACTGACATCAATCCGACACCGCAGGTTCATGGCGCTGCGCTAGCGAGGGTCAACAGGACCTTCAACCGCGACTGGACGGGAACGCACCATGTCAGCCACGCTCGAAATCCGCGGCGTCACCCGACGATTTGGCAAGAACACCGCCGTTAACGATGTCAGCATCTCGATCCCGCAGGGTCAGATGGTCGGCGTTATCGGCCGTTCCGGCGCCGGCAAGTCGACGCTTCTGCGTATGATCAACCGCCTCATCGATCCCAGCCATGGATCGATTTTCTTCGACGGAGCCGAGGTCTCGCAATTGCGCGGTTCGCCGCTCAGGCGCTGGCAGCGCGACTGCGCCATGATCTTCCAGCAATTCAACCTTGTGCCGCGCCTCGACGTGCTGACCAATGTGCTGCTCGGCCGGCTGAACCATCGTCCGACCCTGTCGAACCTTTTCGGCATGTTCTCGCGGACCGAGTGTGCGCAGGCGGTCGCCGCCCTCGAGCGGCTCGATATCGCCCGTACCGCGCTGCAGCCCGCAGGCACCTTGTCGGGCGGCCAGCAGCAGCGTGTCGCCATTGCCCGCGCCATGATGCAGCAGCCCCGAGTGATCCTGGCCGACGAGCCGATCGCTTCGCTCGACCCGCTCAATGCCAAGGTGGTGATGGATTCGCTGCAGGACATCAATTTGCGCGAGGGCATCACCGTGGTCACCAACCTGCACACGCTGGACACCGCCCGCACCTATTGCAACCGCATCATCGGCATGGCCGCGGGCAAGGTCGTGTTCGACGGGCCGCCGGAGGAGCTTAACCGCGAGGCCGTCCGTCTCGTCTATGGCGCCGACAGCAATGGCGGCGAGATATCCGAGGCCATCACCTCGACCAGCGTTGCCTTCAAGCAAAAGATCGCCGCATCCGCCGGACCGCTCGAACCCGCATTCCCGGGTTACTGAGAGCGACCTGGATCGCCAGCCCGCGTCAGGGCACCCGTCAAAATCACCAACGCCGCCGGCGCGGGGCCGGAACCTACAGGAGAGAAATCAGATGTTCAGGAAAATGGTTTTCAGCGCCGTTTCGGTGCTTGCAATGGCCACCGGCGCGGCGCATGCCGCCGATATGAAGGAATTCCGCGTCGGCATCCTCGGCGGCGAGAACGAAACCGACCGGCTGCGCAACTACCAGTGCCTGGCCGATCACCTGAAGGCTGAATTCGGCTTCGAGAAGGTCTCGCTGTTCCCGGCCGCCGACTATGACGGCGTCATCCAGGGCCTGCTCGGCGGCACGCTCGACTTTGCCGAACTCGGCGCTTCCGGCTATGCCAGCGTCGTCCTCAAGGATCCCAAGGCGGTAACCCCGATCCTCACAACCCAGCAGACCGACGGCGCGACCGGCTACTATTCGATCGGCCTGGCGCTGAAGTCCTCCGGCATCACCGACATCAAGTCGGCCAAGGGCAAGAAGCTCGGTTACGCCGATCCGGATTCGACCTCCGGCTACCTGATCCCGCTGACGCAGATTCCGAAGGACACGGGCGCGTCGAACGAGACCTTCTTCGCCTCGACCCAGTTCAATGGCGGCCATGAGAACAATGTGCTCGCCGTGCGTGACGGCAAGGTCGACGTGGCGGTGGACGATTCCTCCGGCATCGGCGACTTCAAGGACGGCTACACCTCCGGCACCTTCCACAAGGAAGTCGCCAAGGGCGCCGTCGACCCCAACGACTTCGTCGAGGTCTGGCGCTCGGGCCTGATCCCGAACGGTCCGCTGGTCGTGCGCACGGCGCTCGGCGACGAGATGACGGCCAAGCTGGCGGCCTTCTTCACCGACCTGCCCAAGAAGGACAAGGCTTGCTTCGAAGGCGTCGAAGGCGGTGATTTTACCGGCTACGTTCCGGTGAAGGCGGATTTCTATAACGTCATCGTCGAAGCCCGTAAGGCAGCCATCGGCGGCTAAAGGCAGAAGTCAGGAAGGGCGGCGTCGAGAAAACGCCGCCCTTCTTGCATCTCCGACCATGACCTTTTCCCTGACAGCTCCTTCCGGCGCCACGCACCAGATGGCCGACGCCTGGCGTCGCCAGACCTCCTTGCGCCGGCTCTACACCGCCATCGGCGTCGGCCTGCTGTTGGTCGCACTCGGCGGCACCATGTGGTTCGCCGACGATGCCAATGCCGGACACTTCTTCGACCGGCTTCCGCACATACTGGATTTCCTGAGCTGGCTCGTTCCCAAGGACTGGAACGATGTCTGGCGGGCGCTGTTCGACATCGCCTCCCCGCATGACACCGGCACGCAGGAATTCAACTTTCCCCTCGGCCGCGCCTATGTCTGGGGCGGCTTCTACATCCCCGAATATTTCGAGCTGATGCTGACCACGCTTAACGTGGCGCTGGTCTCGACATCAATTGGTTTCGTCTTCGCCGTGCCGTTCTCCTTCATCGCGGCGCGCAACCTGACGCCGCATCCGCTGCTGCGGCTTGTCGTCAAGCGCTTCATGGAACTGCTGCGGGCTTTTCCCGAGATCGTCATCGCCGGCCTGTTCGCGGCCATCGTCTCGATAGGTCCGATCGCCGCCATCATCGCCATCGGTCTGCATTCGATCGGCGCGTTGGGCAAGCTGTTCTATGAGATCAACGAGAACATCGACATGCGCGCCGAGGAAGGCCTGCGGGCCGTCGGCGCCAACTGGTTCGAACGGGTACGCTTTGCCGGCCTGCCGCGGGTGCTGCCCAATTTCATGTCCTATACGCTGCTCAGGATCGAGATCAACGTGCGCATCTCCACCATCATGGGCGCGGTCGGCGGCGGCGGCATCGGCGAGGAGCTGAAGCTGTCGATCTCGCGCGGCTTCGGCGCCAAGACGATAGCCTTGGTGCTGCTCCTGTTCACGACCATCTTCATCGTCGACCAGTTCTCCGCCTGGCTGCGCCGCAAGCTGGTCGGCGAACAGGCCTTTGTGATGAGCGCCTGATCATGACCGCCGCCGAAATCCAGTCGATCGAGGAACGCTTCCCGCAAGTGTTCCGCCGGCCGTTCCACAAGCGTTTCGGGCCGCTGCTGCTGCTTGGCGGCATCTTGCTCTACCTGCTCTACGCGCTGTGGTTCTTCAATCTGCCGCAAGTGCTGCGGGAATCGCATTGGGAGCGGCTGCCGCTGTTCCTGACCCAGTGGATCAGTTACGACGTGCAGCCGATCTTCCGCCTCGACGAGCCGCAGATAACGGCCAAATACCCCCGCTTTTCTGTACTCGGCCCCAATCCCCACCCGGATTGGGTCAAGACCAACGCCGACGGTTCGGTGACGGTCCTGATCGACGGCACGGCGAAGTCGGTCACCTTCGACAAGGCACGAGCAACGATCGTCGCCGCTGGGACGAGCGTGGCGGTGGCGCTGGACAGCGGCAAGCCGCTGGTCTCGGGACCTGTTCCCGACTGGGTCACCGTGCATGAGGATGAGGTCGTCGCCGACATGGGCTTCGCCGGCGAGGTCCGCGTCGCCCCCGATCGCGTCAGGATCCGCAAGCGCTTTCTCGGCTGGGCGAACTTCGTCTTCGACACACGCTCGCCCTTCTTCGGAAAATCCGCCGGCGAGGTGGTGTCACTGATCACGTCGGGCCCCGAGCTGAAAGCGGGCACCTCCAATCTGGCGCTCGCCGGCAACAACATCTGGAACAATGCGCAGTGGCAGCATGGCGATGTCTGGACAAAGCTGTTGCAGACCATCGTCATGGCCTTTCTCGGCACCGCGCTCGGCGGCATCGTCGCCTTCCCGCTCGCCTTCTTCGCCGCCCGCAACATCACCCCCAACCGGCTGGTAAACCAGCTGCTCAAGCGCTTCTTCGACTTCATGCGCTCCATCGATATGCTGATCTGGGCACTGTTCTTCACGCGCGCCTTCGGACCGGGTCCGCTGGCCGGCAGCGCCGCGATCTTCTTCACCGAGATCGGCACGCTCGGCAAAACCTATTCCGAGGCGCTGGAGAACATCGATGACAAGCCGCGCGAAGGTGTTGTGTCGACAGGCGCCAACCGTCTTCTGGTGCAGCGCTACGGCGTACTGCCGGAAGTGGTGCCGGTGTTCATCAGCCAGACGCTCTATCAGTGGGAATCCAACACCAGGGGCGCAACCATTATCGGCGCCGTCGGCGCCGGCGGCATCGGTCTGAAACTGTGGGAAGCGATGCGCACCAATTCGAACTGGGCCAACGTCTTCTACATGGTGCTGCTGACGCTGGTCGTGGTCTTCATCTTCGACAACATTTCCAATTTCCTGCGCCGCAGGCTGAGCCGGACGATTCACGACTACAACAGGTTGCAGGCCGAGCAGGGCTAACCTTGTGACGCATAAGCACGGGCATCGTATAGTGCCGCGCCAAGGATCGACCCCCACTCCGTCGAGCTGCGCTCACCTCTCCCCCGCCCCCCCGGCCCGCGCCGCCCGCCACCTCTCCCCCGATCGACGGGGGAGAGGAATGGCGCCAGGCCGTCCTGGCTGACGCCTGTCGCCCTAGGCCGAGGCTTCTTTCTATCCGCCAAAGGTCGCCGACGCAGGTCTTGTTCGCGTCACTATCGCCCGACCAAGGCACCTAGGCGGCCTTCTTCCACCCGTTCTTGATATGCTTATATCCATCCCGATAAACCGCTTCCGGGCTCTCGGAAAAATCGCGCCACACCTTGGTCGCCGCCGCGAGATCCTTCAGCGAACGTCCAAACGCCTCGATCGTCAGCCAGTCGTCGTAGCCGCTCTTGCGGATGGCCGAGAATGTTTCCTTCCAGGGGATGTTGCCGCGCCCCGGCACGCCGCGATCGTTCTCCGATATATGGATATGCACGACATTCCTGCGATGCTTCGTATAGGCGCCGATCGGGTCTGCCTCCTCGATATTGGCGTGGAAGGTGTCGTACATCGCCTTGATGTGCGGCCGGTCGATGGCATCGATATGCTCCGACAGGTCGGCCATCGTGTTGAGGAGATAGCATTCGAAGCGGTTGAGCGCCTCGAGCCCGATGGTGACGTTCCTCTTGCCTGCATGATCGCCGATGGCGCGCTGCGAGGTGACGGAGCGTTTCTTCTCGGCCGCGGTCGGGCCGGACCCGGAAAAGGCGCCGAGCGTCGAATGCAAGGGGCCGCTTAGCGTTCTGGCGCCGAGGGCATCTGCGCAATCGATCGCCCATTTCATGTAGTCGACACCGGCCTTGCGCGTTGCCGCATCGGCCGAGATCAGGTTCATCGCCGGATCGCCCATCGCTGAAACGGCGGTCCGTTCAAGCCCTATGCGATCGAGCAGCTCGCCGAGTTTTCTGTAGTCGTCCGGCATACCGGCAAAGATCGGTATCTCGACGCCGTCGAAGCCGGTGGCCTTGATGTCGCGAAGCAATGGCTCGTGCTTCTTCGATACGGCCGTCGTCCACAAGAACATGCACATGCCGATTTTCATCGACGCCCCTCCCCAAAATGATCCCCCGCGAGGTCAATTTAAAGTTTCGTCCACGCTCCATTCTTCTTCGACGATTTCACGCAGGCCTCGATGAAGGCCATGCCCTCCACGCCGTCCTGAATGGTCGGGAACACGACGTCCTTGGCAGGTTTGCCGCCCTTGCGCCGCGCGGCGCGGATGGCGCGTGCGGCCTCCTGGTAGATGTTGGCGAAGCCTTCGAGATAGCCTTCGGGATGACCGGAGGGAACGCGGCTGACACGGCCCGCCACCGGCAGCGCGCCGGCGCCGTTGCGGGTGATCAGCTGCTTGGGCTGGCCGAACGGCGTATACCAGAGATGGTTCGGGTCGGCCTGCACCCATTCCAGCCCCCCCTTCGAGCCATAGATGCGCAGCTTCAGCCCGTTCTCATGGCCGGGCGCCACCTGGCTTGCCCAGATCATGCCTTTTGCCGCATGCGTCTTGCCGACCGGCTTGAAGCGCAGCATCACGTTGACATTGTCGTCGAGCTGCCGTCCCGGTACGAAGGCGTCGAGATCGGCCGACAGAGTGTCGAGTTCCAGCCCGGAGACAAAGCGCGCAAGATTGTAGGCATGCGTGCCGATGTCGCCGAGCGCGCCGCCGGCGCCGGCCTGCTTGGGGTCGGAACGCCACGCCGCCTGTTTTTGACCGGTGGCGGCAAGGTCCTCCGTCAGCCAGTCCTGCGGATATTCCGACTGCACGATGCGGATGTCGCCGAGCACGCCCTTGGCCACCATCTCGCGCGCTTGGCGGATCATCGGATAGGCGGTGTAATTGTGGGTCAGCACGAACACCTTGCCGGTCTTCTCGACGATCGCCGCGAGCTTCTTTGCCTCGGCCAGCGTCGTCGCCAGCGGCTTGTCGCAGATGACATGGATGCCGGCTTCAAGAAACGCCCTGGCCGCCGGCACATGCACATTGTTCGGAGTGACGATGGCCACCGCCTCGATGCCATCCGGGCGCTTTGCCTCGGCCTTGGCCATCTCGGCATAGGACGCGTAGCTGCGCGAAGGGTCGAGCCCGAGCTCGGCGGCAGAGGCCTTGGCGCGCGCCGGATCGGACGACAGCGCGCCGGCGACCAGCACGAACTCATTGTCCATGCGCGCCGCGATCCGGTGCACCGCGCCGATGAAAGCGCCTTGCCCGCCACCGACCATGCCATAGCGGATCGGGCCGCCTCCCGTTTCCGACTTCGATGCACCGACCATGTCGTCTCCCTCGTGTCTGAGATACCCCTCCCTCGAGGGAGAGGGAAAACCCGCGCTAGATTCCCATCATGGCGCGCAGCACCTTCTTATCCGTGGCACCGCCGGCGAAATCGTCGAACGCCTTCTCCGTCACCCGGATGATGTGGTGCTGGATGAAGGGCGCGCCTTCGGCCGCGCCGTCCTCCGGATGCTTCAGGCAGCACTCCCACTCCAGCACCGCCCAGGAATCATAGTTGTACTGCGTCAGCTTGGAGAAAATGCCGCCGAAATCCACTTGTCCGTCGCCGAGCGAGCGGAAGCGGCCGGCGCGGTTCGTCCAGCTCTGGTAGCCGGAATAGACGCCTTGCCGCCCGGTCGGGTTGAACTCGGCGTCCTTGACGTGGAAGGCCTTGATGCGCTCGTGGTAGATGTCGATGAATTCGAGATAATCGAGCTGCTGCAACAGGAAGTGCGACGGATCGTAATTGATGTTGCAGCGCTTGTGGCCGCCGACCGCGTCGAGGAACATCTCGAACGTCGCCCCGTCGAACACATCCTCGCCGGGATGGATTTCGTAGCCGACGTCGACGCCATTGTCCTCATAGACATCGAGGATCGGCTTCCAGCGCTTGCCTAGTTCTGCGAACGCCTCTTCGATCAATCCGGCCGGCCGCTGTGGCCAGGGATAGAGGTAGGGGAAAGCCAGCGCGCCGCTGAAGCTCACCGAGACGTCGAGCCCGAGATTGCGCGACGCCTTGGCCCCGAACTGCATCTGTTCGACCGCCCATTGTTGCCGCGCTTTGGGGTTGTTGTGCACCGAAGCCGGCGCAAAGCCGTCGAACTGCGCGTCATAGGCCGGATGCACCGCCACCAATTGCCCCTGCAGATGCGTCGATAGTTCGGTGATCTCAACGCCGGCGTCGACACAGATGCCCTTCACCTCGTCGCAATAGGCCTTGGAAGACGCAGCCTTCTGGAGGTCGAACAAGCGCGCGTCCCAGGTCGGGATCTGCACGCCCTTATAGCCGAGGCCGGCCGCCCATTTTGTGATCGATGCAAGCGAATTGAACGGCGCTGCATCGCCCGCGAACTGCGCCAGGAACAGTCCAGGGCCCTTCATCGTCCTCGGCATCGGCATCCTCCCTCATTGTTGTCGCGCCCGAGCATAGCGCCGATTGAAGACAGAGCCAGCCACTTTGGTCTGTTCTCAACGGTCACTTGCGTGCATTGTCATTCTGGTATTACCAAACGTGGCGATTTGGTCAAGCCTTGCCACTCACATTCAGAGCCCTCCACCGTGCCACGGGAGGGCAGCATAGTCCAATATAATCAATGGAGTAATCCAGACATCAAGTTGCCATCGCACAGTTCTTGCCGCGCGTGGGAAATTGCTGTAGACCTCGTCTTGGGCCCAATTGGTCGAACCAGTTTGCGAAGAAATGCTGGAACGCCTTGGGGAGGAACCGTCCGTCACATCCGGTGACGGCATGTTGCAGGCGAACCATTAGGGACGATCCGGGAAGGACAGACCATGCATCTTTCGACGCACAACTGGATGCGCGCGGAACCGTTGGAGACGACGCTCAAGCGCATCAAGAAATTCGGCTATGAGTCGATCGAGATTTCCGGCGAGCCCGACCAATACAAGACCAAGGAGACGCGCGCGCTCCTGAAGGAGCACGGCATACGCTGCTGGGGCGCCGTGACCTTGATGCTGGGCGAACGCAACCTTGCCGCCCGGGACCAGGGCCAGCGCGAGCGCTCCGTGCAATACGTCAAGGACGTGTTGACCATGGTCAGCGAACTCGACGGCGAGATCATCACGCTGGTTCCCGCGACCGTCGGCAAGGTCGTGCCGGACGGCACCGAGGAAGAGGAATGGAAGTGGGTGGTCGATGCCACCAGGGAGTGCTTCACCCACGCCAAGAAGGTCGGCGTCAAGATCGCGGTCGAGCCACTCAACCGTTTCGAGACCTACCTGTTCAATCGCGGCGCCCAGGCCCTGGCATTGGCCGACGCTGTCAGCCCGGAATGTGGCGTCTGCCTGGACGCCTACCACCTCCATATGGAGGAATTTAACGTTTACGACGCGATCCGTAAGGTCGGGAAGCGCCTGTTCGACTTCCATGTCGCCGATAATAACCGCTTCGCCGCAGGCCTTGGCCAGATCGACTGGCCGAAGATCGTCGCGACCTTGCGGGAGGTCGGCTATGACGGGGCGCTGACCAACGAGTTCGTCGCGCCTGTCGACCGCACCCCGGCCGCGCCCTACCCCGACATGGTCGAACGCCACCCGGTCGACATCTCGCCCGAGCAGCTCAAATTCATCCAGGATCACGGCTCCAGCGTGCTGACGGAAAAGTTCTACACCGACCAGATGCGGATCACTGCCGAAACGTTGCTGCCGCTGATCAAGTAGCCGATCCGATTGGGAATGAGCCCTCCCGCCATCCGGCGGCAGGGCCGGGGAAGACCATGCGCATCAAAAGCGTCCAGGCCTGGTGGATTCGCATACCGATCGAGGCGGCCAAGCAGCACCGCAGCGATTTCGGTCAGGTGACGACCTTCGACGCCGCCATCCTGCGCATCGAAACCGATGACGGGCTGGTCGGCTGGGGCGAAGGCAAGAACGCCGCCGGCAGCGCCGGCAGCTATGGTGCGCTCGTCCATATGCTGAACCGCGAGGTCGGGCCGCAGCTCGTCGGCCGCGATCCGGCCGATATCGGCATCATCTGGGAAATGCTCTACAACGGCGTGCGCCACGACAGCGCGGCGCGCGCCGGCCATGCCATGCCGCAGCTGGCGCGGCGCGGCATGAGCGTGGCAGCCATCAGCGCCGTCGACATCGCGCTCTGGGACATACTGGGCAAATCGCTCGGGCAGCCGGTCTGGCGGCTGATCGGTGGGCGCAAGCTCGATCGCATGCCGGCCTACGCCTCGGGTGGCTGGGCGTCCGCCGACGCGATCGGCGACCAGCTCAAATCCTATGTCGCCAGGGGCGGCTTCAAGGCGCTGAAGATGCGCATCGGCGCCATGGATGGCGCCGCGCATGTGTCGGCCGCTCGCGTTCGCGCCGCCCGTGAGGCGCTCGGCCCCGACGTCGAGTTGATGGTCGACGCCCATGGCACCTATACGGTGGCGGAGGCCAAGCGTTTCATCCATCTCGCCGGCGATCTCGACCTTGCCTGGTTCGAGGAGCCGGTGATCGCCGACGACAAGTCCGGCCTTGCCGAAGTCCGTGCCTCCGGCGCCATACCGATCGCCACCGGCGAAAGCGATGCGACCCGCTATGCCTTCCGCGACCTCGCCGTGCTCAAGGCCGCCGACATCTTCCAGCCCGATCCCGCCTTCTGCGGCGGCATCAGCGAGGCCATGAAGATCGGAACCATCGCCAGCGCCTTCAACCTGCGCTTTGCGCCGCATCTATGGGCCGGCGCGCCCTGCTTCTTCGCCGGGCTGCATGTCTGCGCCGCCTCGCCGTCGAGCTTCACCGTCGAATATTCGCTCGGTGCCAATCCGATGATCCACGACCTTGTCGAAGAGACTGTCGAAGCCAGGGACGGTATGATAGCGATCCCCGAAAAACCCGGATTGGGATTCACCATTTCGGAGCGATTCCTGGAGGCGCACGCGCAACGCAATTGACGATGAAAGAAAACAACCTTCTCGCGGAGCTTGCCGCCTATCTGTTCTCCCATTCCGACAAGGAGACGGGCCGAACCCCGTCGGAACGCGAACTGGCGGAGCATTTCGGCGTCAGCCGCGGCCAGATCCGCGAAGCGCTGGCCATTCTCGAGGCCATGCGCATCGTCGAGCGCAGGGCCAAGTCCGGCATCTATATCGACACCAAGCAGGCCAGCGTCGAGGCGCTGGCGCTGTTCGCGCGCGCCGGCCTGCCGCTCGATCCCTTGCAGATCTACGAGACGGTCGAATTGCGCAAGATCCATGAGATCAAGGCGGCCGAACTTGCATGCTCGCGTGCCACCGAGGAGAATTTCGAACGGCTGCGCGAGATCCTGAAGGCCTCGGAAGAACGCATCGCGGCAGGCGAAGGCCTCGCCAAGGAGGACCGCGAATTCCATCTCGAGATCGTGCGCGCCACCAAGAATGGCGTCTTCCACAACATCTGCAGCGTTTACTATTTGATGGGCGAGCAGCGCCTGCCGATCTACTTCAACGATCCGGAGCGCAGCGTGCGCTCGCATGCCGAACACATCCAGATCTACGAGGCGCTGCTGCGGCGCGACGGCAATCTCGCCCAGGCGCTGATGAGCGCCCACCTGCAGGGCGCGGAAAGCTACTGGAAGGGGCTGATCGAAGGCCTCGGGGCGGCGCCGCAAAACCCGACGCTCGAACAGGCCTGACGGGGATGACGCGCATCCTGTCGACGCACAGACTGCATCCGCGCGCCGCGGCCATGCTGGCGGGGGCGGGTGAGCTTGTCGTCGC
The DNA here is from genome assembly GCF_020165765.1 of Mesorhizobium sp. B264B1B. NCBI lineage: Bacteria > Pseudomonadati > Pseudomonadota > Alphaproteobacteria > Hyphomicrobiales > Phyllobacteriaceae > Mesorhizobium > Mesorhizobium sp. B264B1B. The sequence goes on along the minus strand of NZ_JAIUIS010000009.1, from coordinate 40,313 downwards.
CTCGGCCATCGATCCGGGCACGCTGGCCGCCGAGGCGAGGAATGCCGACATCGTCATTGTGCGCGCGCCCCTGCCGCCACTGTTGTTCGAGGGTGCCACCAGGTTGCGGGCAGCGATCCGCCATGGCGCCGGGCTCGACATGATCCCGATGGAAGCAGCGACCGCGGCAGGTGTGCTGGTCGCCAACGTGCCGGCGGTCAACGCACGCTCGGTGGCCGAGCATGTGATGTTTGCAGCCCTCGCCCTGCTTCGGCAGTTTCGTGTCGTCGACCGCGACCTGCGCGCCAAGGGTTGGCTTGCCGGTCGCGAGCACGCCAATTCCAACATCGAGCTCGCCGGCAAGACGATCGGCATCGTCGGTCTCGGCGCCGTCGGACAGGCCGTTGGCCATATCGCCGCGCATGGGTTCGACCTGAAAGTGGTCGCAACGACCCGCAGCATGCAGCCGGCGCCGGACAAGGTCGGCTTCCTGTCGATCGACGCGCTGGTCGAGCAGAGCGACATCATCGTCCTGTGCTGTCCGCTGACGCCGGAAACACGCGGCCTGATCAGCCGCGAACGCATATCGCGCATGAAACCCAACGCGCTGCTGATCAACGTGTCGCGCGGGCCCGTCGTCGATGACGACGCGCTGATCGAGGCCTTGCGGGAGCGCCGCATCGGCGGTGCCGCGCTCGACGTGTTCTCGACGCAGCCGCTGCCACCGGATCATCCCTATTTCAGCTTCGACAATGTCGTCATCACCCCGCACATGGCCGGCATCACCGAGGAATCGATGATGCGCATGGGCGTTGGCGCGGCCGGCGAGGCCCTGCTGGTGCTGGCAGGCAAATTGCCGGTCAATCTGCGCAACCCGGAAGTGGTCGGGCACTATCGGCGACGGTTTCCCGCCGACAGCTAGACCATCGCCGTTTCGCCCCAATTCTTCGCGACGCTGGAGCCATGTCCGTTCTCCGCCTCGCATTCCTTTGCCTTGCCACCACTTCAGCGGGCCTGCTGCCCTCGCTCGCCGCGGCCAAAAGCAGCTATGTCTATTGCGACAACGGGCTGCGCTGCTTCAAGGCTCCCTGCCCATCGAACAGCGTGCTCGACCTCGCCACCGGCAAGATCATCAAGGGCGTGTCGATCGACACCGGCGGATTGCCGACGAAGGACAAGGCGATGGTCGAGGCGTCGGATGCGCTCTCTGCCGGCAAGATTGTCGTCAGGGGATCGATCGAGCGACGCACCCAGACCATCACCGGCAAGCAATACAGCCTGCCGTGGCTGATCGCGACGGCCGTCGAGCGCGCCGCCAAGGACAGCGAACGCAAGCACTGCTCTTCACACTGACATTCGGTTCAGTCCCGATCAGCCGCCCAGCAATCTCTCCACTTCAGCGGCGATGCTCAGCAGACGGCGGTCATGGCCGTGGCGCGCCACCAGCATCAAGCCGGCCGGCAGCGCCATGCCTGGTATCGGCAGCGAGATCGCGCAGAGATCGAACTGGTTGGCCACCTGCGTGTTGCGCAGCAGCAGGCCCTCCGTGCGATCGCGCAGACCGGCATCTTGCGCCAGGGACACGATGGTCGGCGCCGTCACCGGCGTGGTTGGCAGGGCCAGCACATCGACCGACGTCAGCCGCTCATCCATGGCGGCGGCCAACGCAGCACGGCGACGCAGTGCCCTGATGTAAACCGGGGTCGGCAGCATTGCCGCCCGCGACAAGGGTCCGCTCACATGCGGGTCAACCGGCACCGGAGCGCCTGCCGCCAACCAGTCTGCATGCACTTCAGCCCCTTCCATCGCGGCGATCGAACCACGTTTTGTGACCGCGCGAAGGTCCGCGATCAGGTCGTCGATCGACAGGTCCGCGACCCGTGCGCCGGCCTGCTCGATCTTGCCGAGGCAGCGCTCGAACGCTGCTGCCACCGCGCCTTCAGTCTCTCCGAAAAGCACGCCGCGCGGGAGACCGATGCGCAACCCCGCAAGGGCGAGTGGCGCCGGCAGCGCCAAGTCCTCGCCCGCCATCACCGCATCGGCTGCGGCGCATTGCGCCACGGTGCGGGCGAGCGGGCCGACCGAGTCCAGCGTGGCCGACAGTGGAAAGGCGCCTGTGAGCGGCACCCGCCGCGCCGTCGGCGTGTAGCCGCCGACGCCGTTAAGTGCCGCCGGAATACGGATCGATCCGCCAGTGTCGGAACCGATGGAGATTTCGCTCGTCCCCTCGCCGACGGAAACGCCGGCGCCGGAGGAAGAGCCGCCGGGAATGCGGTCGGCATCGGTCGCGTTGCCAGGCGTGCCATAGTGCTGGTTGTCGCCGATGGCGGTAAAGGCGAACTCGGTCATGTTGGTCTTGCCGATGATCACCGCGCCGGCTTGCCGCAGCCGGCGCACAATCATGGCGTCGCCAATTGCCGGCGCAGCATCCTTGAGCAGCAGCGATCCGGCCGTGGTCGCCTCGCCGCAGACATCGAACAGGTCCTTGATCGAAATGATCGTTCCGTCGAGCGGTCCGAGCCTCACGCCGGCCCTCCGCCGCGCGTCGGCGGCATCGGCTGCGGCTCGCGCGGCTTCGGTATAGAGTTTCGTGAACACACGTTCTTCACCGGCACGGGCGGCCAGGCGCGCAAGGATAGTTTCCAGGTGATCGCGGACGGATTGCATCTTCGGTGTCGGACTCCGGACCTCTGGGACGTCTTAAGCTTAGCAGCCAGCGCGTGGCGTGCCGAGACTTAACCCGGCGCGGGCGGTTTTGCACCCCTGGCGGACGCAAGGAAGAAAACGATGCTTTACAAAGGCAGCTGTCATTGCGGCAAGGTCGCTTTCGAGTTCGAGGCGGAACTGACCGGAGCCGTGCGGTGCAATTGCTCGATCTGCGCGCGCAAAGGGGCCTTGCTGTGCGCCGTTCCGCATCGGGCGCTGCGGGTACTGGCCTGGGGCGACGAGATCGGCACCTACACATTCGGCAACCGCGCCATCGCGCACCGCTTCTGTCGCACCTGCGGCATCCATCCTTTCGCCGAGGATGTGCGCGAGGGGAGTGAACGCAGCGCCTATATCAATATCAACTGTGTCGCCGATGTCGATCCGTCCGCCCTGTCGATCTTCGACTTCGATGGGCGTTCAGCCTGAATTTCACCGGCAGCCTGCCGCGTCTGCCTGTCAGCGACGCCGCCATCGCAACGACAACGGCCCGAGAACCTTGATGGTTCTCGGGCCGTTGCCCGAGTCAGGGATGATTGTCGGGAGAGCCTACCCGGCGCGTTTTGGGCCGAGCAGGAACACCACGACGGCGGCCAGCAAAGTCGCCGCGCCGCAATAGGCGAAGGCACTGGCGACGCCGGCATGATCGACCAGCAGGCCGCCAAAGACGGCGCCGAGCGCAATCGCCACCTGGAAGGTGGAGACCATCAGGCCGCCGGCGCTCTCGGCTTGATCGGGCGCGGCCCGCACCAGCCATGTCTGCAGCCCGACCGGCACCGCGCCGAAGGCAAAGCCCCAGGCCGCCACGGCGGCGGCGGCGATCGCCGGCGAGGCGCCGAAGACCAGCATCGAGGCGGCGGCCACTGCGATCAGCAGGGGTGCCAGCGCGACGGCGGCCTTGAGATTGCGTTCGGCCAGGATGCCGCCGGCGATATTGCCGAAGAAGCCGCCTATGCCATAGGCCAGGAGCACCAGCGAGATTGTCTCGATGCCGAGCATCGGGATCTTCTCGAGGAAGGGGCGCACATAGGTGAAGCCGGCAAAGTGCCCCGAAGCGACCAGCAGCACGACCAGCAGCGCCACCCTGATCGACGGGCGCTCCAGCACCTCGAGCAAGGTGCGGAAACTTGCCACGCCCATCGGCGGCAGTTTCGGAATGGTGGCCACCTGCACCAACAACGCCAGCGCGGCGACGACCGTGGCGATCATGAAAGCCGTGCGCCAGCCCCAGATATCACCGACATAGGCGCCGACAGGGGCGGCGGTGACGGTGGCCAGCGAAACGCCGGTCAGGATGATCGACATGGCGCGTGGCATCAACCGCATCGGCACCAGCCGCAACGCCATGGCCGCCGACATCGCCCAGAAGCCGCCCAGCGCAACGCCGAGCACGACGCGGGCAAGCAGAAGCATGGGCAGCGATGAGGCAAAGGCGGCCAAAAGGTTCGAGGCGATCAGAAACGCGGTCAGCATCCACATCACCAGCCTGCGATCCATGCGCCGTGTCATGATCGCCATTGTCGGAGCGGCAATGGCGCCGACGATCGCCGTCGCGGTGACCGCTTGTCCCGCAACGCCTTCGCTGACGCCGAGATCGCTCGCCATCGGCGTCAACAGGCTGGCGGGCAGGAATTCCGCCGTAACGAGACCGAAAACACCAAGCGCCAGCGAGACGACGGCGCCCCATGCCGGCTCGGTTCGTTCCTCCTGATCGACAGTGTTCAATAGGGCGGCGTCGACGACGCCCGTCGCGGGTTCGGCCATGGTCAGTCTCCGATGAAGTTGCAGCGCAATATTTGGCTGCACTGCAACATAGGGAGTGACGGCCTGGAGTTTCCATGCTAGAAACACCATTATGTTTGACCGTTCGTCCAAAATTCCGACCACTGGCGATCCGCTGACCGACATATTGCGTGGGCTGCGTCTCGATGGCGTCGACTACGCCCGTTGCGAAATGCGGGAGCCTTGGGGCATCCAGTTTCCGGCCCAGGCAGCGGCGCGATTCCACTTCATCGGCCGCAAGGGCTGCTGGCTGATGCAGCCCTCGGGCGAGTGGGTCGAGCTCAAGGCGGGCGACGCGGCGCTGCTGCCGCGTGGCGCAGCGCATGTGCTGGCAAGCGAACCGGGCACCAAGGCTTGGCCGATCCAGGGCTACGCGGCCGAAGAAGTCTGCAAGAACGTCTATTGCATGTCCAATGAAGCCATGTGCCCCGATGGTCGCTGTCCGGGCACGCTGCTGTTTTTCGGCAGCATGTACTTCAACATCGATGGCCTGCATCCCCTGCTCGGCATGATGCCTGATGTCATGCGCGCGCATGAACTCGAAGCTTATGAGCCGGGTATTCCGCATCTCCTGGACTCGATGGCGCGTGAAGTGACGATGGAGCGCGTCGGCTCCGGCGGCATTCTGGCGCGGCTCGCCGACGTCCTTGCCGCCACCGTGATCCGCTCATGGGTCGAGCGCGGCTGCGGCGATTCAAGCGGTTGGATCGCGGCGGTCAGGGATCCCGACATCGGGCGCGTTCTGGCCGCCATCCATCTCGAACCGGACCGCGACTGGACCGTCGAGGCGCTCGCCAGGATGATGGGCGCCTCGCGATCGGGCTTTGCCGAGCGTTTTGCCACCATTGTCGGCGAGACGCCGGCCAGGTACGTCACCCAGGTGCGCATGCACCAGGCCCGACAATGGCTGGTGCGCGATCGCCAGAAGATTTCCGTCGTCGCCACACGCCTGGGTTATGAGTCGGACGCCGCCTTCAGCCGGGCCTTTAAGCGCGTCATCGGCTCGGCTCCCAGCCACCTGCGTGCCGAGGAACATGCTGAGATCCGCCAGGCCGGCTGAAGCGCCAGGCCGTGACTCCAGGCTGGAGCAATTCCGTCCGGAATTGCCCGAAGAGGTACAGCAGTTCAGCGTTTCCGTGGGACGCTGAACTGCTGTAGGAATCGGCATGGACTTGACCTCGCCCAACGACACTGTGCCGGCCCCGGGGGGTGCGTTGACCGAGATGTTGCGCGCGCTGCGCCTCGAGGGCGTCGACTATGGCCGCTGCGAACTGGGCGCGCCTTGGGCCGTGCTCTTTCCGGTGCAGAAGGCGGCGCGGTTTCACTTCATCGGCCGTGCCGGATGCTGGCTGCTTTCGCCACCAGGCGAATGGATGGAACTGAAAGCCGGCGATGCATTGCTGTTGCCGCGCGGCGCCGAGCATATCCTTGCCAGCGCACCCGGTGTACAAGCCGAACCGCTCGAAAGCTACAGCGTCGAGCCCCTGCAGGACAATGTCTACGCCGTCTCGAACGGCGGCCATGGTGCAAAAACGCTGCTGTTCTGCGGCAGCATGCACTTCAACCACGATGGCTCGCATCCACTGCTGGCCATGATGCCGGATATGCTGCGCGCGAAGGAGCTGATGGCCGGCGAGCCAGGCATCCCGCATTTGCTGGAAGCCATGGCCGACGAGGCGACGAGGAACCGGGCCGGCTCCGGCATGATGCTGGCGCGGCTGGCCGATGTATTGGCCGCAGCCATCATCCGCTCCTGGGTGGAGAACAGCGCCGGTGACATCACGGGTTGGATCTCGGCGATCAAGGATCGGGACATCGGCCGCGTGCTGGTCGCCATTCATCGGCAGCCTGACAGGAACTGGACCGTCGAAGCGCTGGCCCGCGAGATGGGCGCCTCACGGTCGGCTTTTGCCGAACGTTTCACGGCCGTCGTCGGAGAGACACCGGCAAAATATGTCGCCGGGGTACGCATGCATCAGGCAAGGCGGTGGCTCGAGGAAGAAGGGATGCGGGTGTCGGTGATCGCCGCCAGATTGGGCTACGATTCGGAAGCGTCGTTCAGCCGGGCCTTCAAGCGCATCGTCGGCAGCGCGCCCAGCCATTTGCGCGCCGCGGGCGGCGCCTCGGGAAAAGGCTAAATCAACGCTGTTTGCAGTGGCGATTTCCGGCCTGGATGAATTGCCAAGTGTTCCGGACAGAATGCCATTCCCGGCTTGGCCATTTGCAATAGCTTGTCATCCAACAGACGAGCGCTGGCGGCAAGTCGGCCCGAAGAGGAGAAGCGATGCCAAATCACTTAAAGATCCTGACGCTGGCCGCAATGCTCACTATCCCCGGCCGTGCCTTCGCCCTTGAGGACAGCTATCTGCCGGCCAGCAAGATTCCCTATGTTTCTGAGGCGCCGGACCAACCGCAGCGTCTCGGACCGCTATGGGGAGAAAGGGCCAAGGGCCCCGCGGGTACCTTGCTGAAAGTCCCGGGCAACTGGCACGCCCCTGTTCATGCGCACACCGCCGATTATCGCGCCGTGGTGATCCAGGGCCTATGGGCGCACTGGCAGATGGAAGGCGGCGAGGCGAGCAAGGTCGAGCTGCCTCCCGGATCCTACTGGACCCAGAAGGCCAATGAGATGCATGACGACGCCTGCCTCTCGGACACGGAATGCGTGATCCTGCTGATCAACACCGAGCCCTATGAGACCTACCTGCCGAAGTAGAGGTGCGGGACGGCTGTCCGGCCGACATTGCTGCGGGGGCTCAGAACTCGGGTTGACAAGACCTGACCACAGCCGGTCCCGCTGTGCCAGTTTCCCATGATAGGAATTTTTTCTTGACTGGGTGAAGGCAACTATGGTAGATATTTGGTTATGGTGCTGAGTTGCGCCAGGGACCCGCCGCACAGGCGGGTTTTTCCGTTCAATGCTTCATCAACAGCGCACCGACGAAGGCTCCGGAGGGACCCGTTAACCCGGATTCCTTGCCCTGCCGCAAGGCGGGCTTTTTGTTTAGGGCGCTGTCCGGAACATCGCATTCGCGATATTCGCCTCATCCGGCGTGCCGCAAACTCACGCCGCTGCCCTTGTCGAACAGCACCACCTTGTCCGGATTCCAGGCAAAGCGCACCGGCTGCTCGATCGCGACATCGGTCCGCGCCGGCACCGTGGCGCGCAGCGTGGTCTCGCCCACGCGCAGCGTCAGGATCTTTTCCACGCCATGGTTTTCGACGTCGTGGACGCGCGCCTCGACCGGCGCACCGCTCTCGAGATAGACGTCCTCGGGGCGGATGCCGAAGACGAGCGGGCGACCGTCGGTCGCCGCACTCGCCTTGGCTCCCCCTGAAAGCGGCAATTCGAAATTCAGCGGCGCCATGACCGCACGATCGTTGACCACCCTGCCGTCGATGAGGTTCATCGGCGGCGAGCCCACGAAGCTCGCCACATAGGTGTCGCGCGGATTGTTGTAGATCTCATGCGGCGTGCCGGTCTGGACGATGCGGCCATGGTTGAGCACGCCCACCTTGTCGCCCATGGACATCGCCTCGATCTGGTCGTGGGTGACGAACAGGAAGGTGGCGCCGAGCTGCATCTGCAGGTTCTTCAGTTCCGTGCGCAGCGCCTCGCGCAGCTTGGCGTCGAGCGCCGACAGCGGCTCGTCCATCAGGAACACGCGCGGCTTGCGCACGATGGCCCGGCCGATCGAGACGCGCTGCATCTCGCCGCCCGACAGCCGGTCGGTCTTGCGGTCGAGCAGATGCTCGATCCTGAGCGTCCGCGCCGCGCGATCGACGCGGTCCTTGATTTCGGCGTCGGGCAGCCGCCGGATCTTCGGCTTCAGCGGGAATTCGAGGTTTTCGCGCACCGTATAGCGCGGGTAGAGCGAATATTGCTGTAGCACCAGCGCCACGTCGCGCTCCGCGGCGCCCCAGTCGGCAACGTCGATCCCGTCGATGAAGACCTGGCCCTCGCTCGGCCTTTCCAGTCCGGCGATCAGCCGCAGCGTCGTTGTCTTGCCCGCGCCCGTCTCGCCGAGCAGGACGAAGAACTCGCCATCGGCGATGTCGAGGTCGAGCCCGGTCAGGGCCGTGTGATTGCCGAACGTCTTGGAGATGTTCTTGAGCTGGATATGGGCCATCAGAGTCTCACTCCGAGCGACTTGCCGCTCGCCGCGTCGAAGAAATGCGCCTGTGTCGGATCGATCCTGGCGAACACCCTCTCGCCGGGACCTGAAATGAAGCCGCTCTTGGTGCGGGCGCGCAGCATCTTGGAGCCGACTTTCAGGTCGACGATGTCGAACGAGCCGAGCGGCTCGACGATCTGCGTCTCGACCGCCATGAAGCCCTCCGCCGCCTCACGGCTGATGAGGACGCCTTCCGGCCTGATGCCGAGTGCCAGCCGGCCGCCCGCATGGCCGTTCAGCTTCGACAGGAGCGCGCGCGGGAATTCGAAACCGGTTGGCGCATCGCCCACCGTCACCGAGGCCGACGAGGCTTTTTCGGCCACCGCCGCGTCGGCCACGTTCATCACCGGACTGCCGACGAATTGCGCGACGAAGAGGTTGGCCGGGTGCGAATAGACCTCGTCGGGGGAGCCGACCTGCTGGAGAACCCCCTCATGCATGATGACGATGCGATCGGCGAGGCTCATCGCCTCGATCTGGTCATGGGTGACGTAGATGGTGGTCGAGCCTTGCTTGATGTGCAGCCGCTTGATCTCGGCCCGCATCTCCTCGCGCAGCTTGGCGTCGAGCGCGCCGATCGGCTCGTCCATCAGCATCGCTTTCGGCCGCCGCACCAGTGCCCGGCCGATCGCCACGCGCTGCATGTCGCCGCCCGACAGCGCCGACGGTTTCTTGCCGAGCAGGTCCGTGATTTGCAGCGTCTTGGCGACCGAGCGAACTTCCTGGTCGATTTCGCTCTTGCTCTTTCGCGTGGCGCGCAAGGGAAAGGCGATGTTCTCGTAGACGCTCATATGCGGGTACAGCGAGAACGACTGGAAGACCATGGCGATGTCGCGATCGGCGGCCTTCAGATGCTGGATGGGCTTGCCGTCGATGAGGATGTCGCCCTCGTCGATCGTCTCCAGCCCGGCAATGGCGCGCAGCGTCGTCGTCTTTCCACAGCCCGACTGGCCGAGCAGCACGATGAACTCGTTGTCTTCGATCCTGAGGTTGAGGTCCTTGATGACCTGGACGGCGCCGAAGAACTTCTGGACGCCGCGAAGCTCGATCTGGGTCAATGCTGCGCTCCCGGATTTCGCTGCGGATCGCCTGACTGGCCGGTCCCGGCTTCCTCTTGCGGTGCGATCTTGGAGGTGATGTTGAAGCCGATCAGGCCGATCAGGATGATGGTCAGCCCATAGCTGTGCAGCAGCAAGCTCCAGGGCTGGCATAGCGCAATGATGCCGAGCACCATCAGCACCTGGCTGCCTGGTTCCAGATATTTCTGGTTGATGGCGCGAAAGCTCATTTGCGGATCGCTCCGAAGGACATGCCGCGCAACAGGTGATTACGAAGCAGGAAGGTGAAGATGGCGACAGGAAGCAGGAACAGGAAAGTGCCGGCGGCGATCACCGTCCAGTCCGGCAGCCCGGAGCCGACCTGGCTCGGGATGAACGGCGGTGCCGTCTGGGCGCGGCGATTGGTCATGATCAGCGCGAAGGCATATTCGTTCCATGCCGTGATGAAGCAGAACACGGCCGTGGCGGCGATGCCGGTGGCGGCTTCGGGCAGCACGATCTTGAAGAAGGCTTCCATGCGCGTATAGCCGTCGACGAGCGCCGCTTCCTCGTACTCCTTCGGGATCTCGTCCATGAAACCCTTCATCAGCCAAACCGAGAAGGACAGGTTGAAGGCGGTGTAGAGGATGATCAGCCCGATATGGGAATCGTTGAGGCCGACCGCCCGGTACATCAGGAACATCGGGATCGCCACCACCACGGGCGGCAGCATGCGGGTCGACAGGATGAAGAACAAAAGGTCCGCCTCGCCTTTGACCCTGAAGCGCGAGAAGCCATAGGCGGTGAACGTACCCATGCCGACCGCCAGCACCGTCGAGGTGATCGCGACGATCAGCGAATTCATGAAACGGTTCGGATAGCCCGACCATTGCACCTGGCCCTTGCCGTCGCGCACGATCTTTTCGCCGCCGTCGAAGACGACGCGTTCCCACCAGGGCGCCGCCGCATATTCTTCCGGCGAAGGCGGGCTGCGCAATTGCGAGCGCTTGGTGAACAGCTTCACGAAGGGCGATATCTCCGGCTGGAACACGACCGTCGGCGGGATGGTGGTGGCAAGATTGCGCGGCTTGAACGCCGTCGAGGCGATCCAGTAAATCGGCGCCAGGAAGATCACTGTCGCCACCAGCACGGCGACGATTGCGACGCGGTTGAGGGCGATCTCGGAAGAAGTGCGGACGGCGGCCATCTCAGCGCTCCTTCACTTTGTTGAGATATTTGACGTAGATGTTGGTGATGGCCAGCACCATGATCAGCACGATGTAGGCGAGCGCGCAGGAGCGCCCGGTCTGCCATTCCTGGAACGCCATCTTGTAGAGCCGGATCGAGATCAGTTCAGCCGTCGGCTGGGTGGTCAGGATGTAGGCCAGATCGAAGGTCTTGAACGCTTCCATGGTGCGGAAGATGACGGCGATCATGAGGATCGGCGCGACCAGCGGCAAGGTGATGCGGAAGAAGGTGTAGAACGGACCGGCGCGGTCGATAGCGGCGGCTTCGTAGAGGTGCTTCGGCACCGCCGAGAGGCCGGCCAGCGACAGCAGCATGACGAAGGGCGACCACATCCAGATGTCGGTCAGCGCCACCGCGTAGAGCGCCATCTTGGGGTCGGCCAGCCACTCGAAATTGCCAAGCCCGAGCGCATAGTTGATGACGCCCCATGACGGATCGTAGAGTAGTTTCCAGAACAGGCCGACGACGGCCATCGACAGCATCATCGGCAGCAGCAGCAGGGTCGTCAGCAGCCCCTTCAGCGGGATGTCGCGGTTGAGCAGCATCGCCACGCCGAAGCCGACCAGCAACTGTCCGGCGACCGAGATGATCACGTATTTGGCGGTGATGGCGAAGTTGGACCAGACATAGGGGTCGCTGAGCAGGTCGCGGTAGTTCTGCAACCCGACGAAATTCGCCGGCGCGTTGGTCGAGGCGCGGAAATCGGTGAAGGAATAGCCGAGCGAATAGATCAGCGGAAAGATGTTGAAGACGATCAGGAACAGGATCGTCGGGATGATGAAAAGATTGCGGATCGAAATATCGCTAAGGCCACGCGCGGCCGCGCGTGAAGATCTGTCCAGCGTGGTGATCATCGTGGTCGCCAAGACCCTGCTCCCGCTTGAAGAAAAAGAAACGGAGGAGGCATGAGCGCCCCCTCCGTGGGACATGAACGATTATTGGCCGCGGCCGTATTTCTTAAAAGTCGCGTTCCAGTCGGCGGCCAGTGCGTCGAGCGTTTCCTTGGCGGTGCCTTCGCCGCCGATCATGTAGGGATAGACGCGCTGGTTGAGCTGCTGGAGCAGTTCGGCATATTCCGGCACCGCCCAGAAATCCTTCACCTTGAACATGGTCTCGTAGAAGGCCTTGTTGTAGGGCGTCGCATTCTGGAACTCTTCGGACTTGAGCACGGCTGCGCTGCAGGTGTAGCCGCCGAGTGCCGCCCACTTCTTCTGGGTCTCGTCCTTGATGAACCATTCGAGGAACTTCATCGCCTCGTCCTGCTTCTGCGAGTAGGAGACGACGGAGATGCCCTGGCCACCGAGTGCGGCGAACTGGTCGCCGTTCGGCCCGGGAGGATTGGCGAAGAAGCCGGTGTTCTTGGCGTTCGGGTTCGACGCCTCGTTGATCAGCGAGGGGAAGAACGCGAAGTAGTTCATGCTCATCGCGGCCAGGTTTTCGGTGATCGCCTGGTTGTCCTCGACGAAGAACGACTTGGCCCAGCCCGGAGGCGTGAACTCGTAGAGCTCCTTATAGGCGTCGAGTGCGGCGACAGCCTTATCGGAGTTGATGAAACCGTCGACCTTGTAGGTCGAATAGTCACCCAGTTCGCCGCCATAGGAGAACAGCGCGTTCTCGAAGCCCATCGCCATCGCGTCATAGGAATTGTCGGTGTAGATGGCGATGCCGTATCTCTTCTGGTCCGGCCGGTGGAAGAATTCGGCGATGTCGCGCAGCGCCTTGAAATCCTTCGGCACGTCGAGGTCGTAGCCGTATTTGGCCTTGAAGGCTTCCTTCTCCTTGGGATCCTCGAACCAGTCCTTGCGATAGGACCAGCCGACGGCGTCGCCTTCGAGCGGGATGGCCCAGTACTTGCCGCTGTTGCCGGGATATTCGGCGTAGTACTTCACTGTCGCCGGCGCCATCACCTCGCCGAGCTTGTGCTTGTTGAAGAAGTCGGTGAGGTCGACATAGTGGCCACCGGTCGAGCCGGCGCCGAGCCACTGCGAGTCGCCGACGACCAGGTCGTAGGCATCGCCATGAGCGTTGAACTCGGTGAAGGCCTTGGTCTGGAAGTCGGCCCAAGGCGTGGTCTCCACCGTGATCTTGACGCCGGTTTCCTTCTCGTACTCGTTGCCGAGTTCCTGGAGGTAGTTGGCAGGATCCCATTCCGCCCAGAAGATGGTGAGCGATTTGTCCTGGGCGTAGACGGATGTTCCGCAGGCAAGTGTCAAGCCGATACCAGCAAGCAAGCTGGTCACTATCTTGCGCATGATGTTTCCTCCCTTGTGCGCATTCTACCGTATCAAGCGAACCGGCAAACGGGGCCGGCCCTGGTAGTTCCTCCCTTGGTCGCGCCTTCCGGTTTGGAGCCTCCTCGCCCGTCCGGAAATGGATCGCAGCCCTCACTTTCGATCCGCTTTTCTCCTTTGATCTGGTATTACCAATTTTGAAGCTCCGTCAAGCCCTTTCTTGAGCAATGGTGACAGCTCGAAGTCTCGAATTCCAGCCTTATCTGCCTGTTTTTCCTAAATTTTCCTACTCATTGATAGACATCGGCCTTGTTCATGCTTCAGCATTGCGGTTAATATCGGCAACCAGTATGCAAATCTGGTAGAACCAGATACCTGCTATTTCGTGACCCTTGTTGGTTCGATCGCTTGTGCTTCGGAGACTGATTCCGCGATCGCCGCGCGCACCAGGGCGACCGCCGCCCACTGGGCAACGGACATCGTCCGGCGACCGTCCAGTCCCCAGATGTCCTTCAGCACGATAAGCACCTCGACGCCGAAGATCAGCGACAGCGCCTGCGCCAGCCGCTTGAGGTCGCGCGGCGGCAGCCGGCCCTTGAGCGGAGCGAGCGCGTCCTGAAGCAATTCGACGCGGTGGCCCCGCTTGAAGGCCGGTTCGCTTCCCAAAGTACCGGCCTGGCGCCGCGCCCACTGATCGAGCGACAGTTTCAATGCCGCCTTGAAGGTCGCCTCGAAAGCCTCGATGCGCGGCATGGCCGTGTCGAAGAGCTCGGCAACGCGGCGCTCGGCATCGGCAGAGGTGGATTTCCAGGTGAGGATCGGCCCGAGCCCCTCGTTAACCACTGCCTGCACCAGTGCCGCCTGGCTCGGAAAATACCGGTAGGCGGTGGCGCGGGACACCTGCGCCGCCTCGGCAACCTCGCTGACCGAAGGTGTTGCGCCTGCCTGCATCAGCCTCGTCGCCGTCTCCAGCATCAGCCGTTTCGTGCGCGCGCGGGGTCCACGCTCTGGTCCCCCGGCGGTGTCGTCGCTTGCTGCGGCTTGTTGACGTGAGACATCCATACCAATATGATACGCGCGTCTCAAAAAATTGCAATGACCTCCTCGTTTTCGGAATGGCTAGGTTGACGCTCTGTAGAGCACTGAGCCTCTGGGTGACTTGGACCGGCAGAGGGAGGCATCGATGAAGCGCATTTATGTGGTGGGCACCGCGGACACCAAGGGTGAGGAACTCGCCTTCCTGGCCGACGCGATCGCCGCCACGGGTGCCGCTGTCTGCCGGGTCGACGTCGGAACGCGCGCCGCGAGCGTGCCGGTCGACATTGCCGCTGGGGATGTGGCAGGCCACCATCCCGGCGGGCGAGACGCGGTGCTCGCCGGCGACGACCGCGGCGCTGCGGTCGCCGCCATGGGCATCGCCTTCGCTCGCTTTGCCCAATCGCGAAACGACATTGCCGCCATGATCGGCATCGGCGGCGGCGGCGGCACGTCGATCGTCACCGCAGGCATGCGCACGCTGCCGCTCGGCCTGCCCAAGATCATGGTTTCGACGCTCGCTTCCGGCGACACCGCGCCCTATGTCGACATCTCGGACATCATCATGATGCCATCGGTGACCGACATGGCCGGGCTGAACCAGCTCTCGCGTGTCGTTCTGCACAATGCGGCCCAGGCGATATCGGGCATGGCCGCCGGACCGCCGCCGCCGCCCGAGGGCAAGCCGTCGATCGGCCTCACCATGTTCGGCGTCACCACGCCCTGCGTGACGGCAATCGCGGATCAGCTCCGTTCGACCTATGACTGCATGGTGTTTCACGCCACCGGCACCGGCGGCCGCAGCATGGAAAAACTGGCCGACAGCGGCTTGCTGTCCGGCGTCATCGACATCACCACCACTGAGGTCTGCGATCTCCTGTTCGGCGGCGTGCTGCCGGCGACGGAGGATCGTTTCGGTGCCGTTGCCCGCACCGGCCTGCCTTATGTCGGCTCGGTCGGCGCGCTCGACATGGTCAATTTCTGGGCGCCTGCGACCATTCCGGACCCTTATCGCGGGCGGCTGTTCTACGAGCACAACCCGAACGTCACGCTGATGCGCACGACGGCGCAGGAATGCCGCAAGATCGGCGAGTGGATCGGCACAAGGCTCGCCCGCTGCAAGGGGCCCGTGCATTTCCTTGTCCCGGAGAAAGGCGTCTCGGCGCTCGACATCGAAGGCGGCGCCTTCTTCGACCCGCAAGCCGATGCCGCCCTGTTCGAAGCCATTGAGCGCACGATTAAGCCGAACGCGACGCGCCGGCTGACACGCCTGCCGCTGCACATCAATGATCCCCGATTCGCCAAGGCCGCGGTCGCGGCTTTCCTCGAAATCGCCAGACAGTGAGATCCAAGACATGCCGGCAATACCGCGCAAGGACATACTGAAGAAATTCAGGGGGATGATCGACAAGGGCGTGCCGATCGTCGGCGGCGGCGCTGGCACCGGCCTGTCGGCCAAGGCCGAAGAGGCCGGCGGCATCGACCTCATCATCATCTACAATTCCGGCCGCTACCGCATGGCCGGTCGCGGCTCGGCCGCCGGCCTGCTTGCCTATGGCAATGCCAATGAGATCGTCAAGGAGATGGCCTACGAGGTGCTGCCGGTGGTCAGGAAGACGCCGGTGCTGGCTGGTGTCAACGGCACCGATCCGTTCGTCATCATGCCGCTGCTGCTCTCCGAGCTGAAGACGATGGGTTTTTCCGGGGTGCAGAATTTCCCCACCATCGGCCTGTTCGACGGCAGCATGCGACAGAGCTTCGAGGAGACAGGCATGGGTTTTGGGCTCGAGGTCGACATGATCGCCGAAGCCCGCAAGCTCGATCTTCTGACCACGCCCTATGTCTTCAACCCGGACGAGGCGCGCGCCATGACCAGGGCCGGCGCCGATATCGTCGTGGCTCATATGGGCGTGACGACGGGGGGCTCGATCGGCGCCACCTCTGCCAAGTCGCTCGACGACTGCGTGGTCGTCATCGACGCGATCGCCGAAGCGGCCCGTTCGGTGCGCAAGGATGTCATCCTGCTTTGCCATGGCGGGCCGATCTCGATGCCGGACGACGCCCGCTATATCCTCGAACGCTGCAAGGGGCTGCACGGCTTCTATGGCGCGAGCTCGATGGAGCGGCTGCCGGCGGAAGCGGCGATCGCCCGGCAGACCGCCGATTTCAAGGCCGTCACGCTTGGCGGCCTGAAGACGACCACGAAGAAAAAGAAGGGATCATGAGAATGACCGACAAGAGCAAGGTGTTCGTCTACCCGAAGGATGTCGGCGCCTTCGGATTCGACTGGGGAAAATTGTCGCTGACGGTCGCTCCGGAAGTGAACGGCGCGACCCGCTTTTCCGGCGGCGTCGTCGACCTGCCCTCCGGCAAGGGCCATACCCGTCATAACCATCCGGGCGCGGAGGAAATCATCTTTGTCATTTCGGGCCATGGCGAGCAGATGGTCGAGGACGAGCAAGGCAATCCGGTGGTCGAGAAGGTCGGCCCCGGCTGCACCATTTACGTGCCGGAGAGCCGCTTCCACTCGACGCTCAACACCGGCGACGGGCCGATGCAGCTGTTCGTCGTCTATTCGCCGGCAGGGCCGGAACTGGGATTGCGCGAACTGCCGGATTTCAGGTTGCTGCCGGCCGGGAACTCCCCTCGCTCGCGACTTTGAGGCGCCCTTCCGATATGCTATCGTCCAGCATGCCTCCTTGAGAGAGAAGCGATGACGCGTTTCAGTCCCCAGGAATTCGTGGAAAAGCTCGCAACGGGCAGCCTGCCGGACGGCAACCCGGCCATGACGGTTGGCGGTATTGTCAAGGCCAACGACGCCGACCCGTCAACGCTTCTCTTTTCGACCGATTTGTCCTGCAAATCCTGGATACCCGTGCCGCTGAGCTTGATCCAGACGGTCGAGCAGGTACGGACGGTCAACTGCAAAGACCATAAGCATCCGCTGGTCAAGATCGCTTTTACACCGCCCTCGCCGGATCAACGTGACATCAATGCCCTGCTTATGATCATGGCCGGGCTTCAGAGCCAACTCTCCTGGTTCCATCGCAACGCCAAATCCGGCAGTCCGTGGGCGTCAACGTTTGCATCCGATTGCGCCGTCGTCTCCGCATCCGAGGGGCTTACCATATGCTGCACCCAGACGATCGACGGAAGATTGGAAGTCGTCTGCACTGGAATGGTTTAGTGCCTGTCGCGCAAAAGTGACTTCTGTTTAGCGGCAACGGCAAAGCGCCGCGCATGAATTCGTTTCGACGCGACGCGCCTTAGAGACAATCGAGACCGGCACGCTCATTTGTAACGTGGCAGGTTACATGCCACCCCGGTTCCATGCCCGACCCCGATCCCCGAACATCACATAGCCGGTATCGGTAACCGCCACCGTATCCTCCAGCTTGATGAAGCCGCGCGTCGGGTGAAGCATGGTCGTCTCCACCGATAGCACCATGTTCCTCTCCAGCGGCTTGCCCGCATAGGTGCCTTCATAGGTCACCGGATGGTTGGTCATCAGGAACGGCGCCTCATGCGTGATCAGCCCCATGCCGTGAGCGAAGAAATCCGTGTAGGGCGCGACCTTGGATTTTTTCAGCACGCCTTCGGCATGGGAAATCATGTCACCACCCAGCGTACCCGCCTTTACCTTCGAGAACGCCGCCTGCTGCACCGCCTCGACCTCCGCCAGCAGGTCCTCCAACTCGGCATCCGGGTCTCCGAGAACCCCCATGCGGCAGAGGTCGCCGATATAGCCATGATAATTGCCGCCGGAATCGATCGACAGCACTTCGCCCTTCTTCCACGCTTGCGGCGACGCCGCGCGGTTGTGGCTGGAGCCCAGCGTCAGCAGGCAATATTCGAAATGCGCGCCGCGATTCGTCTCCTCGCGGCGAAGCTGTTCGATCATCTCGCTCTTGGTCGTGCCTTCGCGCGCCCATTGGATGGTGGCCAGCATGGAATCGGTGATCAGTTCGGAAGCGATACGCAGTTTCTCCAGCTCGGCCTCGGTCTTGATGGCGCGCATGCGCTCCAGCATGCCGGTGGCATCGACCAGCTTGGCGTCGGGGAGCGCTTTGCGGATCAGGGCATAGGCGTCCGACGGCAGGAAACCCGGCTCGATGCCGATGCGAGCGTCGCCCTTGCCGATCTTGCGCACATGCTCGACGGCGAGATTGGCGGCATCGAGCGTACCCCAGCAGGCGGCATGCAGCGTCGGCGTCCAGAACGGGTGGTTCTGGTGTTCGCCACCCTCCATGCGGTTGCCGATATAGGCGGCGTGGTCCGGTCCGCCTTTTTCGTAGATCACGATCGGCAGGTACCGGCTGTGGCCGATCGCATCCATGGCGGCGAAGAAGATGAACTTGTAGCCGCCGAGCAGATATTGGGTGTTGTGCTTGGAGGTCGCGAGCAGGACGTCGATATCAGCCTCTTCCATCAGGCCATCGACCCTGGCGTGGTCGAATGGGATGTCGCCGACGGCACTCTTCTCCGGAGCTATGTTCATTGTCTCTCTCCCTGAATGTCCGCGCGGATCGGCTGGATCGCCGGCTGCCCGATCCCGATAGGTCTTCCGACTTCGGGTCAAATCTGCACCATTTTCGCCCATCTGGTCCAGCCAGAAACAGGCTCGCACAGCTGAATGGCCGTCGCCGGTGCCCATAATGTGAGGTGCATCGGATGACTTGGTCTTACCAGGTCAGGTTATCGACCACTCTCCCGTAACTGGTCCAGCGAACAAAAATTTCAAAGCCACGCCACGATGCGCCATTCCGTCTCTGGCGAAAGCCACGGCAAGGCCCATAATCAAACGTGCATGGAAACGCCCGAAAGGCCTCCGTGCAAGATATGAGATAGAGGGGGAATAGGATGATGTCGGAGTTCAGGATTTCACGCCGCACGGTGCTTGCGGGCTCTGCCGTGCTTCTGGCCTCCACCGCGATGCCGGCCTTGAGCTGGGCGCAGACGCCGAAGAAGGGTGGCCGCCTGGTGCTCGCCGCCGATTCCGAGCCGCGCAACCTCAACCCG
Source organism: Mesorhizobium sp. B264B1B (assembly GCF_020165765.1). Lineage (NCBI taxonomy): Bacteria > Pseudomonadati > Pseudomonadota > Alphaproteobacteria > Hyphomicrobiales > Phyllobacteriaceae > Mesorhizobium > Mesorhizobium sp. B264B1B. The sequence continues at coordinate 21,101 of NZ_JAIUIS010000009.1, read as the reverse complement.
GCCATCGTCGCCTCGAATGGCGTCTTCTTCATCTCCAGCAAGATCGTCGAAACGCTGGCCGAAGCCTCCTTCGATGGCAAGGACGGGCTTGCACCACGCCTGGCGGTCAGTTGGGAAGGCGCCGCCGACGGGCTGTCGGCGACCTTCAAACTGCGCGAAGGGCTCAAATGGCATGACGGCAAGCCGTTCACCTCGGCCGACGTCGCCTTCTCGGCGCTGCAGATCTGGAAACCGCTGCAGAATCTCGGCCGCACCGTGTTCAAGGATCTGGCCGCGGTAGATACCCCTGATGAATTGACCGCCGTGTTCAAATTCGCCAAGCCGACGCCCTTCCAGCTGATCCGCAACGCTCTGCCGGCGCTGAGCAGCGTGGTGCCGAAGCACGTTTACGAAGTTGGCAAGATCGAGGACAACCCGGCCAACAACGCGCCCATCGGCACCGGCCCGTTCAAGTTCGCCGAATACAAGGCCGGCCAATACTACCGGCTGACGAAGAACACGGATTATTGGGGCAAGGGCGAGCCCTATCTCGATGAGATCATCTACCAGGTGCTGCCCGACCGCACTTCGGCGGCGAGCGCGCTGGAAGCAGGAGAGATCCAGCTCGCCGCCTTCTCCGCCGTGCCGCTGGCCGATCTTGACCGCATCTCGAAAGTGCCGGGCCTGAAGGTGATCACCAAGGGCTATGAGGGACTGACCTACCAGCTCGTCGTCGAGATCAATCACCGTCGCAAGGAGCTCGCCGACCTGAAGGTGCGCCAGGCGATCGCGCATGCCATCGACAAGGATTTCGTCGTCAAGACGGTGTTCCTCGGCTATGCCGCCGCCGCCACCGGCCCGGTGCCGAAGAACGACCCGCAGTTCTATACCGCCGACGTCCCGACCTATGCCTTCGACGTCGCCAAGGCCAATGCGCTGCTCGACGAGGCGGGTTACAAGAAGGGCGCCGACGGCAAGCGCTTTTCGCTGAAACTGTTGCCGGCTCCCTATTTCAACGAAACCAAGCAGTTCGGCGACTATCTGCGCCAGGCGCTCGCCGCCATCGGCATCGACGCCCAGCTCGTCAACAACGATTCCGCCGCGCATATCAAGGCCGTCTACACCGACCACGCTTTCGACCTCGCCGTCGGCCCGCCGGTGTTCCGCGGCGACCCGGCGATCTCGACCACCATCCTGGTGCAGAGCGGCATTCCGGACGGCGTGCCGTTCTCCAACCAGGGCGGCTACAAGAACGATGCGCTGGACGCGCTCATCGCCAAGGCGTCCGAGACGCTCGATACATCGGCCCGCACCAATCTTTACAAGGAGTTCCAGAAGGAGGTGGCCGCCGACCTGCCGCTGATCAATGTCGCCGAATGGAGCTTCATCAGCGTCGCGCGCGAGACGGTCGGCAACATCGCCAACAATCCGCGCTGGGCGGTATCGAACTGGGCGGACACATATCTGGAATCGTGACAGTATTTCGCGGATGAACGTTCGCGAAATCATCGTAGGCGTTGAGTTCTACGAGGCCCCCCTCTGTCCTGCCGGACAGAGGGCGGCGCTCAAGCGCGACATTTTGTTCAGTCGTCTCACCACCTCTTCGACGCCGCCATGAACCGCGCCCTCACGCTCCTCCGCCGTCGCCTCGTCGGCAGCGTCTTCGTGCTTTTGATCGTCGTCATCGGCACGTTCCTGCTGCTCGAGGCCGCCCCGGGCGACGCGGTCGATGCCTATATCGTCTCTACCGGCGGCGATGCCGGCATGATCGAGCTGTTGCGCCATCGCTGGGGCCTCGACCAGTCGGAGCTGACGCGGCTCGCCAACTATCTCTGGGCGCTGCTGCATCTCGATCTCGGCCAGTCCGTCACCTTTTCGCGGCCGATCCGCGACGTGATCCTCGAGCGCCTGCCGACCACGCTGTGGTTGATGGGCAGCGCCACCGCGCTTTCCTTCGGCCTCGGCTCGGCGCTGGGCATCTATGCCGGCGCCAGGCCGGGCAGTTTTCGCGACCGTTTTCTCTCCATCGGTTCGCTGGCGCTCTACGCGGTGCCGGGTTTCTGGCTCGGCCTGGTGCTGATCGTCGTCTTCGCTGTCGACCTGCGCTGGCTGCCGATCGGCGGCATCGAGACCATCGCCTCCGGCAAGGCCGGCCTCGACCGCGCCGCCGACATCGCCATCCATCTCGTCCTGCCGGTCTCAGGCCTCGGCTTCATCTACCTGGCGCTCTATTTGCGGATGATGCGTGCCGGCATGACCGAGGTCTGGCGGCAGGATTTTGTGCTGGCCGCCCGCGCCAGGGGCTTGTCGCTCCCCCGCATCGTGCTTGCCCATGTCGCCCGCAATGCGCTGCTGCCATTGGTCACGATGCTCGGCCTGCAGTCGGCGCAGATGCTGGGCGGTAGCGTCGTCATCGAGAGTGTTTTTGCCGTGCCCGGTCTGGGTCGGCTGGCGCAGGAGGCAGTGGCCGCGCGCGACACGCCCTTGCTGCTCGGCATCATTCTCGTCAGCGCCGTCCTGGTCATCGTCATCAATCTTCTCGTCGATGTCGCCTATGCCTTTCTCGACCCGCGCGTCGGCGCCAACGAGGCCGGCACATGAGCACGCTCCGCCGCTTTCTGCGCACGCCGGAGGCGGTCGCCGGCGCCATACTCCTGGCGGCATTGTGCGCCATGGCCCTGTCGGCGCCGCTGCTGTTTCGGGGCGACCCGCAAGCCATCGCCGGCCCGGCGCTGCTGCCGCCCTTCCAGGACTGGTCGCTGCCGCTCGGCACGGATCGCCTCGGCCGCGACGTGCTGGCCGAGCTTTTCCACGGCGCCCGCACATCGCTTGCCGTCGGCCTTGCGGCAGCCGCCGCCGCACTGGCCATCGGCTCGATGGTGGGCACGGTGGCCGGGTTTGCCGGCGGCCTCACCGACGAGGTGCTGATGCGCGTCACCGATGCCTTCCAGACCGTGCCGGGCTTTCTGCTGGCGCTAGCCTTCGTCAGCGTGGTCGGCCCTTCGCTCGGCGTCGTCGTGGCGGCAATAGCGCTCGGCACCTGGACAGGGCCCGCGCGCGTGGCCCGCGCGGAAGTGCTGTCGATCCGCGAGCGCGACTACGTCGCCGGCGCGCGCGTCATCGGCATGCATCCGCTGGAAATCGCCTTTCGCGAGGTGCTGCCCAATGCCTTGCCGCCGGTGATGGCGCTGTCCTCGGTGATCGTGGCAGCGGCGATCCTCACCGAGGCGGCTTTGTCCTTCCTCGGCCTTGGCGACCCCAATCGGGTCACCTGGGGCGGCATGATAGCGGAGGGCCGCGCCGTGCTGCGCACCGCGCCCTTCCTGTCGATCGCGCCCGGCATAGCACTGGTTCTGACGGTGCTCGGCGTCTATCTCGCCGGCGAAGGCATCGTTGAAACCACGGCGGTCCGAAGAGGCCTGTCGTGACCGCGCTGGCTTCGATCCGCAACCTCGCGGTGACCTACCGCCGTGACGACGGCGAGGTGGTGGCGCTGAGGGACATCAGCCTCGACATCGTGGCTGGCGAGCGGCTGGCCATCCTCGGCGAAAGCGGCTCGGGCAAGAGCACATTGGCGCTGGCGATTGCAGGCTTGTTGCCGGCGAGCGCCAGGATTGACGGACGTATCGATTGGGTTTTGCGACCGTCGATGTTGGGTGCCAAGGCAGAACGCCTACCTTCCCGTTTTCTCGAAAAGGCACCCCTCCTCGGCCGCGATATCGGCTTCATCTTTCAAGACCCGTCCGCCAGCCTCGATCCTGTCATGACCGTCGGCAAACAGATCGCCGAAGTCTCCCGAACCCATCTCGGTCTCACATGGCCTCAGGCATACGCCAAGGCGAAGGATCTGCTCGAACGCGTCCGTCTGCCCGACCCGGACTCCGCCCTGCGCGCCTATCCGCATCAGCTGTCCGGCGGCCAGAAGCAGCGTGTGGCGATTGCAGCCGCGATCGCAGCCGGCCCAAGACTTTTGATCGCCGACGAGGCGACCAGCGCGCTCGACACCATCGTGCAGGCCGAGATCGTCGCACTGATCCGGCGGCTGGTGGAAGAAGACGGCATGACGCTGCTGTTCATCAGTCACGACATTGCGCTGGCCGCCGAGCTGGCGGACCGCATTGCGGTGTTCCGGCATGGCGAATTGATCGAACTTGGCGCCACGCAACAGATCGTCAGTGCGCCAACTGAAGCCTACACGCGCGCGCTGCTCGAGGCCCATATCGGCCTCGACGCCGAACCGCTGCACCACGGTGTGATGGCATGAGCGCCCCTGTGCTGGCGGTTTCCAACCTTACCAGGCATTACCGCCGTGGCGGCAAGACAGTTACCGCGGCCGACGACGTTTCTTTCGAAATCGGGCCCGGCGAGACGCTGGCGCTGGCCGGACCCTCCGGCAGCGGCAAGTCGACGATCGCCCGGCTGGTGTTGCGGCTGATCGAGCCGGATGCCGGCCGGATCGAGTTTGAAGGCCATGATTTCCTGGCTCTGGGCGGCGCCAGCTTGCGTGCGCGTCGCGCTCGCTTGCAGATGGTGTTCCAGGATCCGCTTGCCGCCTTCAATCCGCGCGCCACGGTGGCGCGCGTGCTTGACGACCCTTTGCGCATCCACGGCGTCGCCTCCCGTTCCGAGCGCCCGCGCCGTATCGCCGCCCTGCTGGAGCGCGTCGGGCTTACGGCGGAGCTCGCCTCTCGCGCCATCCACGAAATCTCGGGCGGCCAGCGGCAGCGGGTGGCGATTGCCCGCGCCATGGCCACGAAACCCTCGCTGATCGTGCTCGACGAAGCGGTGTCGGCACTCGATGTTTCGGTGCGCGGACAGATCCTCGATCTTTTGCTCGACCTGCAACGCCAGGAACGGATCGCTTATCTCTTCATTTCGCATGATCTCGGCGTCGTCAGGGCCGTCGCCCACCGCGTCATCCTTCTCGACGGCGGGCGGATTGCCGAGAGCGGCGATGCCCGCGCCGTCATCGATGCGCCGCGATCGGCTATCGGCAAGGCGCTCGTGGCAGCCGCACCAAAGCTCAGAAGAACCACGCAGGAAGCATCATGATCGACCCCGAAGCCAGAGCCGAGAAACTGTCGCGCGAACTCGATTCCGCATTCCGCAACCGGGCCGACCTCTATCGCCTGTTCCTGGATGAGTTGACCGGAGAGCTGGGCGCCGAAAGAGCCGAGGCGATAATGACCCGGACCATCGAGCAGCGCGGCAAGGAAGTGGCAGCAGCCGCCTTCGCCGGATTCGGTCCCAACGACGCGCGCTCAATCGGCGAAGCTTTCCTGTCGGTCAGCCCGGATGACGGCCGGATGTATCCGACCGATGTCGAACGCGGGCCCGACCGCATCGCCTTCAAGGTGAAACGCTGCCCCCTCAAGGATGCTTGGGTCGAGGCCGGCGTCGGCGAGGAAAAACTCGCGACGCTCTGCCGCATCGCCGGCGCCTTCGACCGTGGCCTGTTCGAGGCGACCGGCGTGCGTTCGACAATGTCACCTGGACGCCCGGCCACGGCAGCGGCTGCTGCCACATCGCGCTGACCAACCGCGATGCCGGCTAGCAATCGACGGCCTTAGCCGCCGACCATCAGCCTGACGACCTCGTCATGGTTGGTCTCGGAAATCTTGCGCTCGCCGGCCTGGATCCCACGCCGCAGCACGACGATGCGATCGGAAACGGCGAAGATGTCCTGGAGATTATGCGAGATGAAGATCACGCCGCGCCCTTGCGCCTTGAGCTGATGGATGAGCGAAATCACCTTGCGCTGCTCCGGCACGCCGAGCGCGGCCGTCGGTTCATCCATGATCAGGATCTGCGCGTCCCAGTAGACGGCGCGGCCGATGGCCACGGCCTGCCGCTGGCCGCCGGAGAAATTGCTGACCGGCGCGTTCAACCGGCTGACGTGAAAGTCCAGCCGCTTCATCGTCTCCCTGGCGGCCTCGGCCATGGCCTTGCGGTCGAGCACCGGCAGGAAGCCGAACGCCTTGCGCATCGGTTCGCGGCCGAGGAAGATGTTGGCACCGATCGACAGATTGTCGGCCAGCGCGAGATCCTGGTAGATCGTCTCGATGCCCTTTTCGCGCGCCTCCTGCGGCGTGGCGAAAGCCACCGGCTGACCTCTGAGCAGGATTTCTCCGCCCGTCGGCTGGAACACGCCCGATATTGCCTTGATCAGGGTCGTCTTGCCGGCGCCATTGTCGCCGGCAAGCGCCACCACTTCGCCCGGCCGCACGGCCATGGAGAAATCGTTGAGCGCCCGTACCGCACCGAAGTGCTTGGAAAGGTTCCGGACTTCGAGGAGGGGCTCGGTGCTATTCATCCTGACGGGCTCCACTGAACCGGCGCTGCGCCTGGTCGATGAGAACGGAAATGATGATGACGACGCCGACGGCGATGAACTGCCAGAACGGCTCCACATTGACGAAGACCAGCCCGTATTGGATGACCGCGATCACCAGCGCGCCGGCGACGGTGCCGAAGATGGTGCCGGAGCCGCCGAACAGGCTGGCGCCGCCGATCACCACCGCCGCGACGCTGTCGAGCAGCAGCGGTTCGCCGGCCTGCGCTGCCCCCGCCGTGAAGCGCGCGGCATAGAGCGCGCCGCCAAGGCCGGCGCACATTGCCGACAGCACATAAAGCCGCAGGATATGGCCCCTGATGTCGATGCCGGCGCGGCGCGCGGCCTGCACATTGGCGCCGATAGCGTAATTGTGCTGGCCGAACCGGGTCTGGCTGAGCAGATAGTGCATCACGACGACGAAGACAGCGGCGATCATCACCAGATAGGGCACGCCATGGAACTTGCCGTTGCCGAGCAGTGCGAACCAGGAATTCTGTACCGGCACCGTCGTGCCGCCGGCAAGCAGGAAGGCGACACCGCGGGCGACGCCGAACATGCCGAGCGTGCCGATGAAGGGCGGGACCCTGAGCCGCGAGATCAGCAAGCCGTTGATGACGCCGGGCACGCCGGCCACGATCACCGCGGCAAGGATGCCGGCCAGCATGGCCAACGGCAACGGAATGGCGGCGCCCGCCATGTTGGTGGCATGCGCGGCGATGACCGCCGCAAGGCCCATGATGAAGCCCAGCGACAGGTCGATGCCGCCTGAAATGATGACGAAGGTCTGCCCGGTCGCCAAAAGCAGCGGCGCCACGGCGAAGATCGCGATGGATTGAAGATTGAACGGATTGAGCACGAAAGTGGCGCCGAAGGCGCTCCGCGACCAGATCTCGAAACAGATGATCAGGCCGGCGAGAAACAGCCAGGCGCGCCCCTCGGCGATGCGTGCGATCCAGCTCCTGGCGGGATCGCCGTGGTCAGCCTGGGGGGCGACATGCTTCTCGGCTGGCTGTGCTGGTGATGTCGAGGTCATGAGTACTCCGCGGCGCGGCTGCCTTCAAACAGGTCCCGCCCTGGCGGGACCGGCACAGGCTCCTCCCGGCGCACCGGGAAGAGCCAAGCTGGTCCGGACTTACTCGGAGTAGAGATACTTCGAGATGTTCGGATCGGCGATGTTGGACTTGTCCATGATCGTGAAGCCGGTGCCGATCGTGACCGGGATGGATTGGCCGGTCAGGTGGGCATAGGCCGAGACGACGCCGAAATAGCCGATCTCTGCGGGATGCTGGGCGATCGCCACATCCACAAGGCCGGTGTTGATGTTGTCGACGATGCTGGTCGGAGCATCGAAGGCAACCACTTTGACGGTGCCCGTCTGCCCTGCCTGCTTGACGCCATTGGCGGCGCCCAGCGCCGAGAACAGATTGGCGCCGAACACGCCGACGAGGTCGGGGTTGCGCGCGAACACCGCCTGCAGCTGCGAGGCCGCCTTGTTGGCGTCGTCGTCATTGAACTGGGTCTCGAGAACGGTGATGCCGGGATGGTTGGCCATCTCCTTCTTGAAGCCTTCCTCGCGCTGGTCGGTGGTCGAGATGCCGGGCTTGACGTTGGAGACGTAGACCTTGCCCTTGTCGCCGACGGCCTTGGCAAGCGCCCGCGCCGCGATTTCGCCGCCCAGCACATTGTCCGAAGCGATGTAGGCCAGCGGGAAATCGGCGTCACCCGCTCCGGTCTGATAGGCGCCGGTGCCGATGAACGTATCCACGGTGATGACCGGAATGCCTGCGTCATTGGCCTTGCGCAGCGGCTCGACCAGCTGGACCTTGTCGGTAGGCGCGATCAGGATCGCGTCCGGCTTCTTGGCGATGACCGCGTCGAGCACCGGCACCTGGGTGACCGGATTGAACTCAGGAGCGCCCTGGAAGACCAGGTTCACGCCAAGGGCGTCGGCCGCGGCCTGGGCGCCCTTGCGCATGGTGATGTAGAAACCGTCGGTGGTCAGGCCCGGAACGAGCGCGATGGTGTATTTCTTGTCCTGCGCCTGCGCGGGCGCGATAAGCACCGTCGCGCTGACGGCGAGAGCCGCGAGCGCGGCAACGATCTTCTTCATGACATCCTCCTCATTGTGTTGGCAGATCTGCCGTTGCAAGTGACATCGAATGGCCGTCGTCCGCTTGGGACAAGACGGCCGGGAACGCCTGTTTGCTTTTCGCGGGCAGCTCCTCCCAAGCGCCCTCCAGTCGATATGTCAGCCGGTCCAGCCGACCGGCACGATAGCCACGGTCACTTCCTCACCTCCGCGAGGTCAGAGAACCACGGCACCCGGCATGCATTGCACGCCAAGTTCACAAACTTGTAACACTTTGCAGAAATAAATTGCAACTCGGTTTTCCGGGTCGCAACGCCGGATTTTTCACGCAACATCCGACTGCTCCACAAAGTCCCGCCGAACTATTGCCTCGACTTCTCGGCGGCACAACCGATTTCGTAAAATCGCCCTCGCGAACTGGAATGCGGCGGCGGGGCGGCGGGCGGCACTATCGCGGCGGCAGGGTAGCGAGGATGGCTTGCGCCGTCTTCGTATCCGTTATCACGGCGTTGATCAGCCGGGCGCGAGCGGCGCCGATGATGGCCGTCGCCTTTTCCGGCGACGCCGCGACACCGATCACCAGCGGCACGGCGCGGAGCTGCGCCGGCGACATAGCGATCATCCGGCCCTCTCCTTCCCAGGCGATCAGCGCGCCATCGGCATCGAAATAATGCCGAAGGACATCGCCGGCCGCATGGACCAGCGCCTGCTCGCTCGGCGTGGCTGCGCTCGCCTCGGGTGCATTGATGGCATGCGGCAGGCCGATGCCGACGATCGCCACATCGGTCCTGTCCCACAGCGCGACGGCATCGCTGATGGCGGCATCACCAAGGAAGACTTCACGCAATTCACTGGAAGGCAGATAGGGCGCATGAATGAAGTGCGGTATCCCGCCGAACTCCTCGGCGGCGAGGCGGACGAATTCGTTGACCTGAAAATGCGCCGCGTGCTGCTGCATGCCGCCGGTGGCGGCAACGGTCAGCACGCCCGGAATGCGCGGCAGGCCGGCGCGGATCACCTCGCGCACCGCGCGCCCCCAGCCGATGGCGACCACGGAGCCGGCCACCAATTGCGCCTGCTTGAGAAGGCCGCCGAGCGGGCCGGCCAGCGCCGTCAGCGCGCCTGCGGCCGGCGTCTCGACCACCGCTGCGTCACGCAGGCCTAGCCTATCGATTAGCTGTCCGGTGATCTCCTCAGGTGCCGCCAGATCGAGAACCTCGATACGGACGATCCCTTCCGCCCGCGCCCGCTGCAAGAGGCGCGATATGGTCGCGGTGGAGACGCCAAGCTGCCGCGCGATATCGACCTGCGACATCTCCGCCTCGTAATGCAGTTTGGCGACCGTGTGCAGCATCGTGCGCGATGCGGTCGCATCCTGAATGGGAGGGACAGCCAGCTTGCAATTCCTTTCAGCAACGTGTTACACACGTATACGCCGATGGGAGTTATCGCGCAAATCCGGCGAACTCGCAACTTGAGGCCGTCCTGCCCAGGCGCCGGCAAGGTGTGCTTTTCCGGGCAATGGACGGCGCATCAAGACGGCAATTCTCCCCTGCCGGCAGGCGGGCAAACTGAACATTCTTGTTTCCACGGGATTCGCGCCCTCGGCGAGAGAGCGCCAACATCGGACAGAGACCATGACAAAGATGACCACCGCGGAGTTGCGCGGCTATCAGCAGATATGCGGCAAGGACGGGGCCATGGTGGCCATCGCCTGCGACCAGCGCGGCGGCATGCGCACCTTGCTGGCGTCGGATCCGGCCGAACAGGCCAGGATCACCAACGACATGCTCGGGGACACCAAGGCCGACATAACGCGCTACCTTGCAAGTGCTGCGTCCTGCGTGCTGCTCGACCCGCTCTGCGCGGTGCCGCGGGTTGTCGAGGAGGGCGTGCTGAACCGCGATACCGCGCTGCTTATCGGCCTCGACGCCTCGGGTTTCGACGTCTCGCCTGAAGGCTATCGCCTGTCGCGCCTTGTCCCCGGCATCGATGCGCGCCGCGTGCGCGAACTGGGTGGCACGGGCGGCAAGATCATGGTGTATCTGCGGGCCGACAAGCCCGAAGCGAATGAGCACAACATTGCCATCCTGCGCCAATGCATCGCCGATTTCGGGCAGGAAGATCTGTTGCTCGTCGTCGAATTCCTGACCTATCAGCTCGAAGGCGAAAGCCCTGAAGATTATGCGACGAAGACGCCGTGGCTTGTCGAGGAAGGCACAAAAATCTCGCTGGAGTGCGGGGCAAAGGTGCTGAAGCTTCCGTATCCCGGAACGCCGGAGGCCTGCGCCAACATCACCAGAATGGCCGGCGAGGTGCCGTGGGCGGTGCTTTCGGCCGGCGTCAACCACGCCACCTTCCTCGGCCAGGTCGAGATTGCCATGCAGAACGGCGCCTCCGGCGTTATCGCCGGCCGCTCGCTGTGGAAGGACTGCATCTCGCTCGATCGTGACATTCAGCGCGAAAGGCTTAAGACCATCGCGGTGCCGCGATTGCGTGAGATCCAGGCGGTAATCGGGCATCACCGGCGCAAGGCCGCCGCCTGATATCCGCGTTGGATCACCGGCACGTGCAGGACGTCATGCCTCTCACCATAGGGATAGATATAGGCGGCACCAATCTGCGGGCCGCCCGCATTTCGGGCGCCGGCGAAATCCTCGAACGTCTTTCCGAAAAGAGCGCGCCGGACCCGCAGGCTGTGCTCTCGCGGATCGCCGGGATGGTGCGCCGGCTCGACACATCGGAGGTTTCGGCCATCGGCATCGGTGTTCCCGGCCGCGTCGATGCGCATCGCCGCGCGGTCCTGTCCGGCGGCTACGTCAATCTGGCCTCCGTCTCGCTGGCGCAGTGCCTGGAGGACATGGCCGGCAAGCCCGTCGTCATCGACAATGATTGCAACATGGCACTGGTCGCCGAGATGGCGCTCGGCGCCGGCCGGGGTCATCACGACGTCGCCATGTTCACCATCGGCACCGGCATTGGCGGGGCCGTCGCTCAAGATCGGCGGATCGTGCGTGGCCGGGCAACGGCAGGGCAGCTCGGCCACATCACTGTCGACGTCAATGGCGAGATCTGCGCCTGCGGCCGGCGCGGTTGTGTCGAAACCACCAGTTCAGGCACCGCGCTTGGCCGTCACATCGCGCGGGCCGGCTTGCGTCCCGACCTTTCGATCGACCAGCTCTTTGCCCGCGACGCCGCCGGAGACGTCCAGGCGCGCGCTATACTCGAAGTCTGGGCAATGCCCTTGCGTGCCGCCATCGATACCAGCGTCGCCATGTTCGACCCCGGTGTCGTCCTGCTCGGCGGCGGTCTTGGCTGGGCGGCACACAAGGCGCTCGGCCGCGCGCCGGTCCTGGCGCCGTGGTACCAGTGCCCGGTCGAGCCGGCGCAGCTCGGCGACGACGCCGGCGTGATCGGGGCGGGATTGCAGGCGCTGGCCGGAACAGACAGGGCGACAGCGCCGATTTTTGGCCGGCATTTTGTGCAAGCCGGCGCGGCCAGGCGCGCCGTGCTGGTCAACGGCATCCCGGCCAGCGGCAAGAGCACGGTGTCGCGCGGCATCGCCGACCGCAGGGGATGGCCGTTGCTTGCGCTCGACACGATCAAGAATCCGTTTCTCGAGGTGCTCGGCGGCGGCGACCGCGCATTCAACCGCACGCTCGGCCGCGCCAGCTATCAGGCGATCTGGTCAGTCGTCGGCGAAGCCCCAGCGGGCTCCACATTCATCGTCGACGCCTGGTTCGGTTTCCAGCCGCGCGAGCTGCTTGAGGATCATCTCAGGAATGCCGGTGTCGAACAGACTTTCGAAATCTGGTGCCACGCGCCGGGCGAGGTTTTGGCCGAACGCTATGGCGCCCGGCTCGGCCAGCGTCCCGCCGGCCATCCAGGCGCGGCCTATATCCCCGAACTGATCGAACTCGCCAGGCGCGCCGAACCGCTGCGGCGCGGCCCGCTCTTCGACGTCGACACGACGAAACCGATCGACTTCGATGCCATCATGGCATGGCTGCGAGCGATAATGACGGGCGACGTTTAGAACGTTGATGGACAAGAAGCAGCTGGGCTCGCCAACTCCGAAAGCCGTTTCGCTTTCGAGCTGGCCAGGCCTGCCTAGTCAATAACCGACGGTGAAGCGCTGCTTTATGTAGGCGGGCTTCTCGATCTCGTCGACCATCGCGATGGCGTAATCCTCGAAGGAAATGCTGCTGCCCTTGTCCGAAGCCAGAAGCGTGTCCTTGCCGAGGCGGAACTTGCCGGTCCGCTCGCCCGGGATGAACATGGCGGACGGCGACAGGAACGTCCAGTCGAGGTCATCGATGGTCTTCAACTTGTCCAGGAAGTCAGCGCCCTTCTGCGCCTCGGCCTTGTAGATGTCAGGAAATTCGGGCGTGTCGACCAGCCGCTTGCCAGGCGAGACCTCAAGGCTGCCCGCGCCACCGACGACCAGGTAACGCTTCACGCCGGAGGCTCGCACCGCGGCGATCAGCGTGTCGGCATCGCTGTCGAGGAAATGCACCGAACTGATCACCACATCGTGGCCGCGGACCAGCTTGGCGAGGCCTTCCTTGTCGAAGACGTCGCCCTTCCTGGCCGTCACGCCAGGCAGCGCGGCGATTTTTTCAGGATTGCGGGCGATGCCGGTGACCGTGTGGCCACGGCCGGAGAGTTCCTTGAGCAGGCGCGAACCGACTGCGCCCGATGCGCCGATGAGAGCGACTTTTGCCATGTCTTTTTCCATTCCTTGTTGGAGGTGGGTTGGGGGTCACGCGGCCGCGATATGAGCGAGGAGATTGTCGAAACTGCCGAACAGCGCGTTCGAACCGATGAGGCGCGGCGCATCGTTGCGGATGACGGCGAGCGAAGGCACGCCATTGGAATGCAAGCGCTGGAACAGCGCGCGGCCTCGGCCGACCAGTTCGCGGTGAGCTGTCAGCAATCCTTCGGTTGGCGCCTTCACCAGTTCGCCGGCATCGGCCATGCCGGCGGCGGCGAGCACCTCGGCGACACCGCCGACCGTGACGATATCGCGCCCATCGACATAGCGCGCGTTCTGGATCGCCTTCAGCGCGGCCAGCCGGCGGCCGGGATCTTCCGGGCCCGCTGCGGTAATCGCGAGGGTCGCGGCATGGGAATCCAGCAACGTGCCGCGAACATTCAGCACGTTGTCCCGATAGGCCTGCGTGAAAACCTGTCCCGTTAACCGCTCGATGCGCTGGTCGTTCGCCCAGGCATGGGCGGCAAAACCGTCATCCATCGGCCGAGCGCCTGCCCCCGAAAACAGGCCGGTCGGCAAGAGCTCGACGCGCACGCCGCTGGCGGACAGTTTTTCGAGCATCGGGCTTGCGCCATAACACCAGCCGCAGAGCGGATCGAAAAGATAGGTCACTTCTGGATTGCCCACGGTCGCCCGGTCTCCGTTGCGGTGGCGTTGGCTGCCCCGTCCGCCAAATGTCTTGGCTTACATGTGGCAGGTGATGGTCTTGCAATAAACGGTGCCCAATAATACAAACTGTCTGATCTAATCAGACAAAGCATGTGACCGAACTCCTGAATCTCAATCGGCTTGTCTATTTCACCACGGTGATGGAGACAGGCTCGTTCACCACGGCGGCGGACCGGCTTGGCGTGGCCAAGGCCGTGGTCAGCCACCAGATCGGCAGGCTTGAACAGGAATTGGGCGCGACGCTCATGCGGCGCACGACGCGGCGTGTCACGCCGACCGAGGAGGGTCGCCTCTTCTACGACCGCGCGATGATCATCCTGCGCGAAGCCGAAGCGGCCTATGGCGAGATCTCGCACGGGGCGATCGAACCCAAGGGAATGCTGAGGCTGACCGCGCCGCTCGACTATGGCACCAAGATCGTTGCGCCGGTCATGGCCGCCTATCTCCGAACCTATCCGCATATGCGCGTCGAGGCGATTTTCGATGACGCCGTCAGCAATCTGGTGGACGAGCAGATCGACCTCGGCATCCGCGTCGGCTGGCTTGCGGATTCCTCCAATCAGGCGCGGCGCCTGGGCACGATACAGCAGGTCGTGGTGGCGAACCCGACCTTCGCCGCAAGGCTGCCGCCCGATGTCACCCCGCGCCAGGCAAGATCGCTTGCCTGGGTCGGCAACGCCCAGCTGCGCGGCATCGGCCAATGGCTGTTTTCAAGAGAGGGAGAAACGGTGTTGACCGAACTCAACCCGGTCATCATGTGCGACAAGAGCCCGGCGGCTCTTGCCTGCGTGCTCGCCGGTATCGGATTGGGCGTATTTCCCGACTACAGTGTCGGCGACGATATCGCCGAGGGGCGTCTCGTGCCGGTATTTGCCGACTGGACGTTGCCTGCCGGCGGCATCCATGCCGTTTTCCCTCCGGCCCGGTTCCGGCCAGCCAAGGTCCGCGCCTTCGTCGAGTTGCTGGCGGCCGCCGAGAAGAAACGCTCGCGTCTCGTCGAAACGGCCTGAGGCGACGGAGACAGCCCGCCAGCTCAAGGCTGACGGGCTGATCGTTTTGGTCGCCGGGCGCTCACCGATAGGTCGCGTATAGATCCTCAATCCGCTCGCACGGTGCGGCCGCTGGGCGCGGTACTCGCAGGCGAGATCATATTCGGCACCAGAATGTCATTGCGGCGCGCGAAGGCGATCAAGGTCGCCCGCACGGTTTCCGCATCGATCTCGCCGGCAATGCCGGCTTTGCAAGCGTTGAGGGCGACGGCATGGGCGCCGTTCCGGCTGGCAACGGGCCAGTCCTGCAGCACGGCATATGCTTCCATCGCAGTCTCGATCGTCACCGGAAGCCCCATTCCGACCAAGATCGTCACGGGTTCTTCAAAGCGCATCTGTGCCATGGTTTAAACCTCCATTCGACGGCAAACGAACCGAAGCATGTCGGGCAGCCTGGTGCGCGAAGACAGGTCGGCGCGGATAGGGCGGGTGCGCCGGTGTCGTCGGATTTCCGGCAGCCGCGAGCCTGATCTCGGCTGGCTCGACCCGGCTTGGCTTGAGCACCGGCGAGCCTCGGCCGGGCGCCGGTAGCGCCCTATGCGCCCTGGCGAGCGCCTCGAGCCAGGCAAGGACGGAAAGCGGCGGAAGCGCCCGCCCATCGAGCCAGGCGGCGACCTGGCTTTGCGGGCAACCAAGCTCGTCGACGAGGTCTGCCGCTTTCCACCTCAACGTTTTCAGGCATTCACGCAATTGGCCCACGATCATGTCGGTCCTCCTCCCAACCGGACATCGGTCCATCGTTTGCTGTGGGGCTCCGATGATCGCGTCCTCCATCCCTGGTTGAGCCGCCGGAGCTTTCCGAGGCTGCCGACACATGCTGCGCGGCCAGGAACATCAGCGTCGACGCCGCCGTTCGGCGGCTCCAGCCTGCGGACTCGGCCATGTCGAGAACGCGCATCAACAATGGCCCCAGCACGCTCCTGCATTCTGCCTCGTAGGCGAGAAATTCGTTTGCCGGATGCGTGGGCGCCGAAACGGAACCGATACCGGTCATAGTGGTCTCTCTCCAAACTTTCCCCGGGAAGCGCCCGCTCCCACTTGTGGGAGCGGGCGGCCTCCCAGCGTCCTAGAAGTCCATGCCCGCGCCGGCGGGCATGGCAGGGGTCGCGGCCTCCTTCTTTGGCTTCTCGGCCACCATCGCCTCGGTGGTGACCAGCAGGCCAGCGACGGAAGCGGCGTCCTGAAGCGCGGTGCGCACGACCTTTGCCGGATCGATGACGCCTTGGCCGTAGAGATCGCCGAACTCGTTGGTCTGGGCGTTCCAGCCCCAGCCGAACTCGCTCTTCTCACGCAGCTTGCCGACGATGATCGAGCCCTCGGCGCCGGCGTTCTCCGCGATCTGGCGCACCGGGGTCTCGATCGCACGCCGCACGATCTCGACACCGGTCCTCTGGTCGGCATTGTCGATCGGCAAGGCATCGAGCGCCTTGGCGGCCCGGAGCAGCGCGACGCCGCCGCCCGGGAGTACGCCTTCCTCGACCGCCGCACGGGTCGCATGCAGCGCGTCGTCGACACGGTCCTTGCGCTCCTTCACCTCGACTTCCGTCGAACCGCCGACACGGATGACGGCGACGCCACCGGCGAGCTTCGCCAGCCGCTCCTGCAGTTTCTCGCGGTCGTAGTCGGAGGTGGTCTCCTCGATCTGCGCTTTGATCTGGGCGATGCGGCCCTGGATCTCTTCCTTGCGGCCAACGCCGTCGACGATGGTGGTGTTTTCTTTTTCGATCACCACCTTCTTGGCGCGGCCCAGCATCTGCAGCGTGACGTTTTCGAGCTTGATGCCGAGATCCTCGCTGATCGCCGTGCCGCCGGTGAGGATGGCGATATCCTCCAGCATCGCCTTGCGGCGATCACCGAAGCCGGGCGCCTTGACGGCCGCAACCTTCAGGCCGCCGCGCAATTTGTTCACGACCAGCGTGGCGAGCGCCTCCCCTTCCACGTCCTCGGCGATGATCAGCAGCGGCTTGCCCGACTGCACGACCGCCTCGAGGACGGGGAGCATGGCTTGCAGGTTGGACAGTTTCTTCTCGTGGATCAGCACATAGGGCTCTTCAAGTTCGACGCGCATCTTGTCCTGGTTGGTGATGAAGTACGGGCTGAGATAGCCGCGGTCGAACTGCATGCCTTCGACCACCTCCAGTTCGGTCTCGGCGGTCTTGGCCTCCTCCACCGTGATGACACCTTCATTGCCGACCTTCTCCATCGCCTCGGCGAGGAACCGGCCGATCTCGGGATCGCCGTTGGCCGAAATGGTGCCGACCTGGGCGATCTCGTCGTTTTTCGTCACCTTGCGAGCGTTGGCCTTCAGTTCGGCAACGACCGCCTCCACGGCCTTGTCGATGCCGCGTTTCAAATCCATCGGATTCATGCCCGAGGCGACGGCCTTGGCGCCTTCCTTGACGATGGCTTGGGCAAGAACGGTCGCGGTCGTGGTGCCGTCGCCGGCGATGTCGTTGGTCTTCGAAGCGACTTCGCGCACCATCTGCGCGCCCATGTTTTCGAACTTGTCTTCCAGTTCGATCTCCTTGGCCACCGTCACACCATCCTTGGTGATGCGCGGCGCGCCGAAGGATTTGTCGATAACGACGTTGCGGCCTTTGGGACCGAGCGTCACCTTCACCGCATTGGCCAGAATGTCGACGCCGCGCAGCATCTTCTCGCGGGCTTCGGTATGGAATTTCACTTCCTTGGCAGCCATTGGATCACTCCTTCAATTTAGGCAGCTTTCGTTGACTGGTAACTTGGCAAGAAGCCGTCAGGCGGCCTTCTTCACGGTCGCGGTCTGCTCGATCACGCCCATCACATCGCTTTCCTTCATGATGATCAGGTCTTGGCCGCCGAGCTTGATCTCGGTGCCGGACCATTTGCCGAACAGAATGCGGTCACCCACCTTGACGTCGAGCGGCTGTAGCTGCCCGGCTTCGTTGCGGGCACCCGGGCCAGCGGCGATCACCTCGCCTTCCTGCGGCTTTTCCTTGGCTGTGTCGGGAATGATAATGCCGCCAGCCGTTTTCTCCTCGGCTTCGATGCGGCGGACCAGGATACGGTCGTGCAATGGGCGGAACGTCATGTCGTTCTCCTTCAAGGACAAACAGTTTTTGAGGTTCCTCCGCGCCGGACCGGCAATATCGGCCCGGCACGAGGTGCCGCGACCCTTGTTCAGGCATCGCGCGCGCATATCGAGCTAGTTTTGGAATTTTCCGGTTTCAAGAGGTTGGCGCAAAAATTTTGGCGCTCGTCGCATGAGAGTGCCAACGCGTTGTTATCATGCGGGGATTCTCGCCAAGTCGACGATTTCACCGCTTGAATTTTGGTGAAGAGCTAACAAGATTATCCTGGCCGGCGCTGCCGAAGCACAGCCGGAAACTGGACGCTATCGAGGAGTTTTTGCAGACGGAGGACAGCGATGGACCGACATAAATTTTCGCCGATCATGCCTTCCCTGACTGACACGCCCGACACCTCGCTTGACCGGCTGCTTTCGCCGGCGAGGCACTTCAAACATCCTGACGAGGTATTGGAAGACGACGCGCTCGACCTCTGGGAAAAGCGGGCGATCCTGTCGTCTTGGGCCTCGGATGCCTGCGCGGTGGAGTCGATGCCGGAACTGCGCCTGCCGCCGGGAGTCGAGCGGCCGGTTTGCTTCGACCACATCATGGAGGCCCTATGCAAGCTCGACATCGACGTGCCGGCGCCGCGGTCCACGCCGGACGAATTCCGGCACGACTTCGCCAGGATGAATGCATGAGGTCGTCAGCGAAAGGAGAAACATATGGTGACTGCGGTCAGCAGAGAATTCCGCCTGCAGATGGATGGCTACGGCCTGACCACGGCCGAGATTCACTATTATATGCCTGACTACCCCAACCTGCTGCAGCTCTATGTCTGGCAGGAATACGACCTCGCTCCCGATTTTCCGGAGCTGAAGGGCTTCCTTGGCTATTGGGAAAGCGAACTGGACGGCGCGCTGCATTCCGTGCGCGTCGCACACCATCGTCTAATCACACCGTCGGAATGGCGCGCCGTTGACGGCATCGTTGCCATCCATTGAGCGGATCACATTGAGCGGATCAAAAAACCTGAAGCGCGTCGCCTGCAACGCGGCGCGCTCAAAGGCTCGATTGAGCATACCTAAAGTCAGAGCTTCCGAGCAGGATGGGCGGTAGGAATTCGTGTTATCCTGCTCTGACAGCCATCAGCGGGGCCGCCCCTGGCATCCTCGCGGAGCGGGGTTGGCGAGGCGAAGGGGAGCGGCCCCTCGTCAGGCCGGCTCGCTTGGCCGCCTTCAAGAAAGCCTTGTAGGCAGCACGCCCGCTGCGCCAGCCATCCAGCGCATCACGGCATGCGCGACCGGCGGCGCGCCAGCTTGGTCCGCGCGCCCATTTCGGCCATTGTTGATCCAGGCATTCCAGAGCCTCGAAGCTGCTGGCGACCTTGCGTGGGGCATCCGATAATTCGAGGGTAATCGGCTGAGGAAACCGAATATCGTTCATCACTTCCTCCGTTTTTTGACGTCTTTTTGCGAGTAAGCAATCGGATGGCGTCACCGGCGACCGTCCATCCGTGATCGAGATGGTCAGCCGTTCAGGCCGCGTCAAGAGCCGCCGGAATTTCGACGAGACGTTCGATCAGGCCTCTTGACGCCACGCCCGTCAGTTCCCAGATCGATTCCGCCGGCGCCGGAAGGGCCGGCAGGTCAAGGAGTGCCGATCCTTGGCACTCCTCGTACCCATGTTGCTCAGCGAAGGAGGATGTGGCTATGAGAACCGCTTTCGACTTTTCACCGCTCTATCGGTCGAGCATAGGCTTCGACCGCATTTTCGACCTGCTGGAGAATGCCAGCCGCACGGCGAACGTCGACAACTGGCCGCCCTACGACATCTCCAGGACCGGTGACGACGCCTACCGCATCACCATGGCGGTAGCCGGCTTCGGTCAAGACGAATTGAGCATCGTGCATGAACCCAACATGCTCGTCATCGCCGGCGAGCGTGCCGGAGAGGACAATGGCGAATACCTGCATCGCGGCATCGCCGGACGGCCGTTTGAGCGACGCTTCGAACTTGCCGACCATGTGAAGGTGACCGGCGCCGGCCTCGTCAACGGTCTCCTGACCGTCGATCTTCAGCGTGAGATTCCCGAAGAGATGAAACCGCGCAAGATCGAGATCGGCACCAGCATGGCCAAAGCCAAGGAAAAATCCGCGGCAAAGCCCGTGCAAGTGGAAAAACAGGCCGCGTGAGGCAATTCGGGTCAGGGCTTCCACCAACCGGACGCCGGTCGCCCGGTGGTGGAGACGCAAGCAAAGAGGAGAAAGACAATGAGCGTACGTGATCTCATTCCTTTTGGCCGGGAACGAGGCCAGGTGCCCAGCCTTCTGCGCGATGGCGAACGTGATCCGTTCATGTCGTTGCACCGCGAGGTGAACCGTCTTTTCGACGATGTTTTCCGCGGTTTCGGCTCCGGTCTGCCATCCTTGCCTTCCGTTGCCGCGAACGGCGGACGCTGGCCGAGCGTCGAGATCTCCGACACTGGAAAGGAGGTCCGTGTCACGGCCGAAGTGCCCGGCATGGAGGAAAAGGACATCGAGGTCCTGCTCGATGACGACGTGCTGACCCTGAAGGGCGAAAAGCGGTCCGAGAGCGAGGACAAGGAGCGCCAGTTCTCCGAGCGCTATTACGGCCGTTTCGAGCGCCGCATTCCGCTCGGCGTCGAGGTAGAGCAAGACAATGTCGAAGCGCGCTTCAGGAACGGCGTCCTGACGGTTACATTGCCGAAGACCGCGAAAGCGCAAGCGCAGGCAAAGCGGATCGAAATCAAGAGTTGAACCACCTATGCCGGCGGTTGGACAAACCCACCCGCCGGTTCAGGTCGAGATGTTGACGGCTTACACTGCGGACGCCATTGCTTTGCCGGCTGGATTATTTTCGGCGACAGGTCTGTCTTTTGTGCGGTGGCCCGGCTTGCCCGCCCCCCTGGTCGCTTTGGCTTGGCTTGGCTTTGGCTTGGCTTGGCTTGGTTTTGCGGGATTTGTTTTTGACCTTGGGCGTCGGCTTTGGGTGTTTGCTGGGCTGTGATGAGGGTTCTCAAATCAGCGGGCGGCCATCAGCCGGATACAAGAACAGCCCGGGGTGAGCCGGGCTGTTTTGATTTGGTTGCGGGGACAGGATTTGAACCTGTGACCTTCAGGTTATGAGCCTGACGAGC
>NZ_JAIUIS010000008.1:0-339249 GCF_020165765.1 Mesorhizobium sp. B264B1B | reverse complement strand
CGCCCCCCCCCCCCCCCCCCCCCCCCCCCCCCCCCACGGCGTTGCCCCCACCCCGTCTCACGAGCTTTGCTTCGCAAACATCGCTCGCCGACCCTCCCCACAAGGGGGAGGGTGAGGCGCTCAATGTCTGAAGTGTCTCACGCCCGTGAACACCATGGCGATGCCATGCTCGTCGGCGGCGGCAACCACATCGTCGTCGCGCATCGAGCCGCCGGGCTGGATCACCGCCGTGGCGCCGGCCTCGATGGCCGACAGCAGGCCGTCGGCGAAGGGGAAGAAGGCGTCGGAGGCGACGACAGAGCCCTTGGTCAGCGGCTCGGCCCAGCCCGCCGCTTCCGCAGCGTCGAGTGCCTTGCGGGCAGCGATGCGCGAGGAATCGACGCGGCTCATCTGTCCGGCGCCGATGCCTACCGTGGCGCTGTCCCTTGCGTAGACGATGGCGTTCGATTTGACGTGCTTGGCGACGCGGAAGGCGAATTTCAGGTCGGCCAGTTCGGCCGGCGTCGGCGCCCGTTTCGTCACCACCTTCAGTTCGAGGTCGTCGACGACGGCGTTGTCCCTGCCCTGCACCAGCAGGCCGCCGGCGACGGATTTGACGGTTGTGCCGATCGCGCGCGGATCCGGCAGGCCGCCCGCGACCAGCAGGCGCAGGTTCTTCTTCGCGGCCACGATCGCTGCCGCCTCGTCGGTGGCGCCGGGCGCGATAATGACCTCGGTGAAGGTCTTCACGATCTCTTCGGCCGCCTCGGCGTCAAGGATGCGATTGACAGCGACAATGCCGCCATAGGCCGAGACCGGGTCGCAGGCCAGCGCCCTGGCGTAGGCCGCCTTCAGCGTCGAACCCTCGGCGACGCCGCACGGGTTGGCATGCTTGATGATGGCGACGGCGGCCGAGCGCGCCGGGTCGAACTCGCCGGCCAGCTCGAAGGCGGCGTCGGTATCGTTGATGTTGTTGTAGGAAAGCTGCTTGCCCTGGAGCTGGCGCGCGGTGGCCACGCCCGGCCGCTTGTCGCCATTGACATAGAAGCCGGCGCCCTGGTGCGGGTTCTCGCCATAGCGCATCACGGTTTCCAGCCTGCCGCCGAAGGCGCGCCAGGTCGGGTGCTCGATCTCCAGCGCCTCGGCGAACCAGCCCGAGATTGCCGCGTCGTAGCTGGCGGTGCGGGCAAAAGCCTTGGCCGCGAGCTTCTTGCGGAAATCCAGCGAAAGCGAGCCGATATTCATCTCCAGCGCATTGAGAACGGAGGCATAGTCGCCGGGATCGGTGACGATGGCGACATAGGCGTGGTTCTTGGCGGAGGCGCGGATCATCGCCGGGCCGCCAATGTCAATGTTCTCGACGATCGCCGCGTAGTCGGCGCCGGAGCGGCGGACTTCCTCGAACGGATAGAGATTGGAGACGACCAGGTCGATCGGCTCGATGCCATATTTGTGCATCGCCGCGGCGTGATCGGGATCATCGCGCACGCCGAGCAGGGCGCCATGCACCGACGGGTGCAGGGTCTTGACGCGTCCATCCATGATCTCGGGAAAGCCGGTGAGCTCGGAGACGTCGCGAACCGCCAGGCCGGCATCGGCGATCGCTTTTGCCGTGCCGCCGGTCGACACCAGCTCGACGCCGGAAGCGGCGAGCGCCCTGGCGAGATCGATGAGGCCGGTCTTGTCGAAGACGGAGAGCAGCGCGCGACGCACGGGAACGAGGTCGGGAGCGGGAATGTTCTTGGCGGCGACGGCCATGGGCGTGCTTTCACGGCTGGAGGGGCAGGCCCGCGCCGTATCATATGAGATCAGGAAATCAAGGCGCAAGCTCGGTCAGCGCCGGCGCGGTCAGTTGTTTTCGGGATAGCCGGCGATAGAGGTGCGGGTGAGCTGCCAGTGGACTTCGGCGATGTCGGACGGCTTGAAGGCAAGCACGATCTGCCGGCTGCGGCGCGGGCCGCCGAGACCGGCGAAGTAGATCGATTCCTCGACCTCCGGCACCATCTCGGTGCAGGTGAACACCCAGCTGTCGGCCTGCTCGGCGGTCAGTACCAGGCGGTCATGCTCGTCCTGCAAAAGGTTGATGTCGGGATGGACGTGGAAGCGCACGGTGACGAAATCGCGGCCATTGTTGCGGATCGCCGCACCTCCAGGACGCTGGAAGCGGTCCCTGCCGGTCAGCACATTGCCGTTCGAGGACAGTTTCAGCTCGCGCTCGTGCAGGAAACCGAAGCGCTGGATATAGCCGTCATGGCGGGCGATGAAGCCTTGAACGCCCTTCTGGTCGATACGCTTGCACTGCACATGCTGCGGACCGCCGATCAAAGGCGACCCCAGAAGATCGTTGATGCGCAGCGAATGGCTGAACCGCGCCGACGAGGTGTCGTTGATGGTGGCGGTCGAATGCGCGGCGGTGGCGCGGGCCAGGGGCCGGAATTCGGCGGCGCCATAGGTGTCGATGCCGGCATTGACGATGTAATGCTGGCGGCCCGACGACAGCTCGAACGCAAGGCAGCTGGCATGGGCGGCATTGGAGACGTGGACGGGCGGCGGCAGGCCGGTGTCGGCGATGACGGTGACGCCACCCATGGACAGCCGCTCATAGCCCGAATGCGGTGCATGCAGCAGCGGCGAGCCGGCGGTGTCGTCGTGGCGCAGGATGCTGGCGATGCGGTCATGGATGGTGGCGCCCATGCCGTTGAAGCGGGCGAGGCTGCCGTCCTGGTGGCGAAAGAAGCGCAGCGCCGGCAGCATCCTGTCGATGGCGCCGATCAGGGCCTGTGGCGGCGCTTCCGCCTGGTTGGCGTAGGTCTGCCGCAGCGGCAAAAGGTCGGCGAGGATTTCCAGCACCGCCATCGGGTTGCGCGAGATGTGGCCGCCATCGGGAAGGATCTGGCGGTCCAGTTCCTCGGCGAGGTTGCGGGTGGCGCCGCGCAGCGCCGATGCGGGCGCCGGCAGCGACAGGGCGGCGAAGGCGAGGGCGATGCGGGCGCGCAGCCTGTCCTTGCCGTCAGGCATTTCGCGCGCCATCGACCTGAGGTAGCGGATCTGGACGGCCAGCGATTTCAGGAAGGCGCGGTAGAACGGGAATTCAGCGCCTTGCAGCACGATCGAGGAATGCTGCAGCCAGGCGATAATGCGCTTGGCGGCCGTGCCGGGCTCCCAGGCAATGCCGGAAATGTTGTTTCCATGCGTGGCGATCCAGTCGGACACCAGCGCACGCGCATTGGCGGCGGCAAGCTCGGTGCCGGCGGCGCGCATGTGACGCAGCCAGCGAAAGCCATGCAGCGTCTTCTGCCAGCCGTAATTGGGAACGCTGATCTGGAAGGGCGACTTGCCGCCGGTCTCGACCATATGTCCCGACAAGGGATAGCGGCCATAGTAGATCTCAAGCGCGATCTGCGGGTCGGCCAGCCGCAGGTCCGGCGGCGCGATCAGCACCCGTTCGGGCGTGCGGCCGGAATAGCGCCAGCGATAAACCGGTCCGGCACGCAGGCGCCGGCGCGTTTTGCGCCAAAACTCCTTCGCGACAAGCGCCCACAGACGCGTCGTGTTGCCGGCAGCAAGTGCCAAAACCCCTCCTGATCGTCCTCTATCCCAAGGGCAAGCTTATCTGATTCAACGATTCATGCGAAGGCGAATTCCCGCGAGCGGTGACGCTCCGCCTGGCTTGGCCGCGGATGCTCCCCAAAAAAGTCAGCAACTTCCTATGCTTAAACCCCTGAGCGGTTCAGCGCCCGATGGGCATCCATACTCCGCTCCAGATCCTTGTTCCACGCAATTCCGGACGGAGAATCGTCACGCAGCTTTCGTGGACTTGCCTTAGCTGGCGCGACGCATGCGCGCGGCGAAAAAGCCGTCGAGACCGGAACGTTGCGGCGAGCCGAGATCGAGGTCGGCAGGTGTGGTGCGCAGCGTGCCTTCCTGCGTCAGGAAGGGATCGATGCCGATGATCTCGCCGGCGCGAAGCGGGTCGGCAACGACGCCAGGCGTCGCGGCGAGGAAGCCACGATAAAGCTCCTCGCCTTCGAGTGGGTCGAGCGAACAGTTCGAAAAGACGATCCTTCCGCCCGGCTTAACCAGGGTGACGGCGCGCGCGAGCAGCCGGCGCTGGAGATCGGCGAGCTTCTCGACATCAGCCACAGTCTTGGTCCATGGCACGTCGGGATGCCGCCGCACCGTGCCGGTCGAGGAGCAGGGCGCGTCGAGGAGGACGGCGTCGAACAGCTCGTCCGGCTCGTACTGGAGGAGATCGGCCTGCACGATATCCGCCGACAGGCGGAGGCGTTCGAGATTCTGCGCCAGCCGCGCCAGCCGGTTCTTCGAGGTGTCGATCGCGGTGACGCGTGCGCCGGCCACGATCAATTGGGCGGTCTTGCCGCCGGGCGCGGCGCAGAGATCGGCGACGCGAAGCCCGCCGACATCACCGAGCAACCGGGCAGGCAGGCCGGCTGCGGCATCCTGGACCCACCATGCGCCTTCGGCGAAGCCAGGCAGTTCGGCGACCGGGCCGGCAAGCTTCTCCACCCGAATCGTGCCGGTCGGCAGGGCAATGCCGCCGAGCCTTTCGGCCCAGTGCTCCGGATCGGCCTTGACCGAGAAATCGACCGGGGCCTCCTGGCGGTGGGCGGCGAGTATCCGTCTGGCCTCGTCCACGCCATAGGCGGCCTTCAAACGGTCGGAAAACCATTTCGGCGCTTCGTCGGTGGTAGCAAGGGCCTCTGGAAGTTCAGCCTCCTTGATCCGCGCGAGCGTGCGCAGCACACCGTTGACCAGGCCGGCAAAGCGCAATGTGCGGGGATCGGACTTGGCATGGGTGACGGCGAGGTCGACCGCGGCGCTGTCTGGAATGTCGAGGAACAGGATCTGCGCGGCCGCCACATGCAAAATATGCGACAGCGCGGTGGCATTGGCCGGCAGCGGTTTTTCCAGACGCCGCGCCAGCAGCCCGGCAATGGTCATGCGATAGCGCAGCGCGGTGACCAGAATGGCGCGCACAAGACCGCGATCGCGCAGATCTAGCGCCTTGTATTGCGGATGGCCGTTTTCATGGTCGGTCAGGCCGTCGAGCGGCGTCCTCGCATCGATGACAGCTGCCAGCAGGCGCGCCGCCGCCTTGCGGGCGGCAAGGCCGGCAACGAACTCGCCGTCCTTTTTGTCTTCCTGACCACCTGTGCGTCGAGGTGCTCTGCCCGCCACGCTCACGACCACGGGCCCTTGGGCCCGGTCGGATTGCGACCCCATGGATTGGATTTGGGCTCTGCCGGCGGTTCCGGCGCGGCCGGCTTGCCCCACGGTCCTGCCGATTGCGGCTCGTCGGCCTGCGGCGGCACTGGCGCCTGGCGCTGCGGGGACCGCGATACGCCCCCGTCCATGCGCTGCGCCATCGCTTGCAGCGCGGCGATGCGGTTCTCGGTGCTCGGATGGGTGGAGAACAGACTGTCCATGCGCTCGCCGTGCAGCGGGTTGATGATGAAGAGATGAGCCATCGCCGGATTGCGCTCGGCGTCCGGGTTGGGTATGCGTTCGGCGCCGCGGGCGATCTTGTCAAGCGCCGAGGCCAGCCATAGCGGGTGTCCACAGATTTCGGCGCCGCGCCGGTCGGCCTCGTATTCGCGGGTGCGGCTGACCGCCATCTGCACGATCATCGCGGCAAAGGGCGCCACGATCATCGCCGCCAGCACGCCGACAAAACCGAACGGGCTGTTGTTGTCGCGGTTGCCTCCGAGGAAGAAGGCGAAATTGCCAAGCATCGAGATGGCGCCGGCGAAGGTCGCGACGATCGTCATCGTCAAGGTGTCGCGGTGCTGGACGTGGGCGAGCTCGTGCGCCATCACCGCGGCCACTTCCTCATGCGTCAGCCGTTGCAAAAGGCCGGTGGAAGCGGCGACAGCCGCGTTCTGCGGGTTGCGGCCGGTGGCGAAGGCGTTGGGCTGCGGATTGTCGATCAGGTAGGTCCTGGGCATCGGCAGGCCTGCCTGCTCGGCCAGTGCCTGCACGATGGCGTAATATTCGGGCGCGTTCTTCTCGTCGACCTCGACGGCGCGGTTCATCGACAGCACCATCTTGTCGGCGTTCCAATAGCTAAACAGATTGGTGGCGGCGGCGATCAGGAAGGCGATCATCATGCCGCCCGTGCCGCCGATCAGGAAGCCGACGCCCATGAACAGCGCGGTCATCGCGGCAAGAAGCATGGCGGTGCGAAGTGTGTTCATCGTCTGCTCCCGTCCTGGTCGTGATGTAAGGGGGTCGATCCTCGTGAGCTCATCGCTATATGATGGGAAACGCCGGTACCCGTTTCAATCGGCCTGTTTCAATCCGCCGGAATATCGCATGAACGACGAGACCAGTAAAACACCTGCCACTGATGACGAAGCGCGGCTGAAGACGCTGACGCCCGCCGCCCACCGCGCGCTTGAAGAGGCCGCGGCGCGGCGCGAGGACTACCGCCGCAAGGAAGCCGCGGTGCCGAAGGAAGTCGGCGGCCGCGGCGGCAAGGAGCCCGGCCGCTACGGCGACTGGGAGATCAAGGGCCTGACCAGCGATTTCTAATATGCCGGCCCAGCAAACAGCTAATTTGCTGGCAATCGGGTGTTTGATTGTCGCCAGAGCCTAGAAGGCCGCTGCCGCCGCTCGCTGCGGCTGGAGCGCGATCCAGCCGCGCTCGTCGACGGTGACGCCGATGGCGTCGTAGCCAGCGATCGCGGCATGCCGCGTCGCCAAGGGATGCCGGTGGGTGGCGTTTATGACCATGACCGCTGCGCCCGCCGCCTCGGCCGCCGTGATGCCCGCCGGGGCATCCTCGAACACGAGGCAATCGCGCGCATCGACACCGAGCCGCGTCGCGCCGAGCTGAAAGCAGTCGGGCGCCGGCTTGCCGCGTGAAACATCTTCCGCCGCGATCAGCACGGCAGGGACGGGGATGCCGGCGGCCTTCATGCGCAAGAGCGCCAGTTCGCGCGGTGCCGAGGTTACGATCGCCCAGCGCCCCGGCGGGAGCGCGTTGAGAAACGCGGCGGCGCTGGCGATCTGAACAATGCCCTCCAGATCGGCGGCTTCGGCCTTGAGCAAGAGGTCGGCCTCATGCGCCGGATCGACGCCCGGGAGCGCCAGACCGGCGATCGTCTCGATCGCCCGCACGCCATGGATCGTCGGCAGGAAGGCGGCGACGTCGAGCCCTTGCCGCCGCGCCCAGTCGCTCCACACCCGTTCGGCCGAGGCAATGGAATTGATGAGCGTGCCGTCCATGTCGAAGAGGAAGGCGGCGAATTTTCTGCCTGCGTACATGATTTTCCTTGATTTCGGGGAGGTCTTTCGAGGGAGCGCCGATGGTAACGTCCCGGCGCCGGCATTGGAAGCCGCGCGGCCACCTTTTCGGCCAGTCCCCTTTTCCGCAAGTCAGGGAACCGCGGTCCGCCTCCGGCGTTTCACCTTCGCTGCTTTTCCACGACCATCGAAGGGGGACGCGATGCTGATTCGGCTCGGCTACGAACTGGCCATTGAATGCGCTGGCGCCACGCCGGTGATTTCGTTGCTCGAGATCCACAGGGACAGGCAGGCCGACATCAAGCGGCAGACGCGCATGTTGACGTCGCCCGCGGTTCCGACCAGGTGCTACAGCGATCTGCATGGCAATTCGTGCCGCCGCTTTACCGCACCCGCCGGCACCTTTCGCATCCTCTACGATGCCGTGGTCGAGGACAGCGGCGAGGCGGACGAGGTCAACACGCTGGCACGCGAGGTGCCGGTGGCAGAGCTGCCCGACGAGGTGCTGTTTTATCTGCTGGGCAGCCGCTATTGCGAGACCGATCACCTGAGCCAGCTCGCCTGGGAGCTTTTCGGCCGTTTGCCGTCCGGCTGGGCGAGGGTGCAGGCGATCGTCGATTACGTCCACAACCGGCTGTCCTTCGGCTATGGCTATGCCCGCTCGACCCGCACCGCGGCGCAGGCGCATGAGGAGCAGGTCGGCGTCTGCCGAGACTTCGCCCATCTGGCGATCACGCTCTGCCGCTGCATGAACATTCCGGCACGCTATGTGAATGGCTATCTCGGCGACATCGGCGTGCCGGCCGATCCGGCGCCGATGGATTTCTCGGCCTGGATGGAAGTGTTTCTCGACGGCAAGTGGTACACGTTCGACCCCCGCCACAATGTTCCGAGGATCGGCCGCATCGTCATCGCGCGCGGACGCGATGCCACCGACGTGCCGTTGCTGCACAGTTTCGGCCCGCACCGGCTCAGCCTGTTCAAGGTATGGACCTACGAACAGGAGAACAATCTGTTCAACCCGCCCTACCACGCCATCGACAGGACGGTCACCGCGCAGATGCTGGCCTGATCCGGGTTTCCATGCATCCCCATACTGCCTCGCTCTGGCACAGGTGCCGCTGTGCCGCGGCGGGACACGGCCGCGCGCCCTGTGCCGCGACATGCAGGATCTTGGTAAGCGCTTCGTAAATGCCGCGCGAACGCAGCATTGGCGTTTACCGGTCATTCACCTTTCCATCCTTGAAAGCGAAGTAAAAACAAGTGTCTAGTCCCTGGTGCGCGGCCGCTGGCCGCGCCCGGCCGGAATCCTGCATCGATCCGTTTGCCCGGCGACGAGGCCGGGGCGAGCGGAGAGAGAACGATGCGGATTTTCGGGGGTCTTGTGGACGCGGCCGGCGACTTTGCCAGGCATCGCGGCGGGAATTTCGCCATCCTGTTCGGATTCGCCGCCTCGGTCTTGGTGCTGGGCGTCGGCTTCGCCGTCAACATCACCCAGCTCTACAACGCCAAATCGAGCCTGCAGAGCGTGGTCGACGCCGCGGTGACGTCGACGGCGCGGGACCTGACGACCGGCGTCATCAAGGAGGCCGATGCCAACAAATCGGTGCAGGCCTTCCTCGACGCCAACAGCACGGCCGGCATCCTGCAGGCCAACCAGATCGTGCTCGACAGGCTGACGGTCGACAGGACCGCCAGGACGGTGCAGGCGGAGGCCCATGCCGACGTCGCCTTCTATTTCCCGCTGTTCGGCACGCGCGACATGCAGCGCGTTCCCGCCTCGACGACAGCGCTCTATTCGGACAAGCAGATCGAGGTGGCCATGATGCTCGACATAACAGGCTCGATGGCGAAGCGGGGCAAGGTCGACAAGATCGGCGATCTGAAAGCAGCAGCGAAAAACGCCGTTCGGACGATGCTCCGGAACCAGGATCCGAAGAACCCCCGCATCCGCGTCGCGATTGTGCCTTACGCATCCGGCGCGAACGCCGGCAAGCTGGCCGAAAACGTCTATGCCGAGAAGCCAGGGAGCTCTGAGCTGCCACCCGTCGCCGGCAGTTCGCTTCTCGTCGCCAAGACGGGCAAAAATTTGCTGCCGTCCTTCAGCGACTACATCTCCATTGTTGGCGCGGCGATGCCACGCCCCGATAATTGCGCCACGGAGCGCAAGGACAAAAATGGCGACGCGGATTTGAGCGCCGACGGCCCAGATGCTGTTCGCACGGACAAGAACGGCAAGAAGTACTACGCCCTGGTCAACCGGGATGATCATCTCGATGGCGGCGGAATGAACAAGTGCCCCGATGCGGAAGTGATCCCGCTGACCGCCGATTCCGGCGCATTGCTTGGTTCGATCGACGACTTCCAGGCTGAGGGTTATACCGCCGGCGCGATCGCCATTCAGTGGACCTACTATATGCTGTCGCCGCAATGGCGCGCTGCGATCAAGAATGCCGGCCTCGGCAACGGCGCCTCGGACGTCAACGCGAAGAAGATCGCCAAGGTCGCGATCCTGATGACCGATGGCCAGTTCAATACCGCCTTCGCCGGTGCCGGGGGCCGCTACAACAGCCAGGGCAATCTTGCGCGCGGCAACGCCGAAACGCTGTGCGGCAACATGAAAAATGACGGCATCGAAATTTTCACCATCGGCTTCGACCTGAACAACAAGGACATGTCGGCAACCGAGCGGGATCAGGCAAAGGCGGTGCTGAAGGACTGTTCGTCGAAAGATGCCTCCACCGCTCAAAAACACTATTTCGAGGTGTCGACCGGGGTGGAATTGGACGCCGCCTTTCAGGAAATCATCCGCAACACCGAAAAGGTCGCGCTGACGCAGTAGGCCGCACAAGGAAAAGGCCGCCGCTTCTTTCGAAGCCGGCGGCCTTCCGTGTTTCCGTCCATGGCGCGGCTCCTGGCGGCAACCCGAGGGGTCGCCCGCCGCGCATCTCGCGCCTTAACGGGAAGACTGCTTCCCGAAAGTGCAATCCGCTGAGGCCACGTTCTGGAAAACGAAATCACTCGACATCGGATCACCTCCTTTCAGTTTGTTGAACACGCACTGATGATGGGGTGCGTTGCAGCAAAAGACAAGACGCCGGACGGAAAAAGACGTTTTTCCGGCTTGGCCGCGTCCTTCGTGCAAGCGGGTTGCGGCCAGGGGTTCAAGCGGACAAGATCGGCCTACCGAATGCAGGGGGACGGCATGGACGCTACGGAAAGAGCAGCACGCATCGTTCGCACGGTCGTCCAGGCGCTGAAGCCGGGCTTTGCCGTCAGGCTTTGGACCGGCGAGCGCATCGGTCCGGCCGGCGGCCCGGTGCTTGCCATCAACGACCAGGACATCGTCTGGCAACTGGCCCGCCGGCCAAATTTCTCGACGCTGGTCGAGATGTGGATTTCCAAGGCGGTCGACGTGGAGGAAGGGTCGCTGTTTGACCTCTACGCGCTGCCTTCACAAGGCAAGCTGCGGTTCAAGGCGCTGCCGAAGCTCGCGATCATGCGCGACCTGCCGGCCGTGCTGTTCTCGCGAAGGAAGATGACGCAACGCGCCGACCTCGCCGGGCAAAACCCCTTTGTCAGCGGCTCCAACAAGCAGGCGATCCAGCATCATTACGACATATCGAACGCCTTCTACCGGCTCTTCCTCGACGAGCGCATGGTCTACAGCTGCGGGTATTTCAAGGATTTCGCCAATGACATCGACCAGGCCCAGGCCGACAAGCTCGAGCATATCTGCCGCAAGCTCCGGCTGAAGCCTGGCGACCGCCTGCTCGATATCGGCTGCGGCTGGGGCGCGATGCTGATCCATGCGGTGAAGCATCATGGCGTCGTCGGCCATGGCGTCTCGTTGTCGGAGGCCCAGACCGGACTCGCCCGCGAACGCATTCGGGCCGAGGGGCTGGAGGACCGGATCACAATCGAGATAAAATCCTATGCCGAGCTCACCGGAAGTTTCGACAAGATATCCTCGATTGGCATGTTCGAGCATCTGGGGCTGGCCAACCACGCCGCCTACTTCTCGACCGTCCATCGCCTGCTCAAGCCGGGCGGCATCTATCTGCATCATGCCATCACCAGGCGCAGCAAGGGCAGCATGAAGAAGACCTTGCGCAAGGGCTCGGAATACAAGGCGCTGATCAAATACATCTTCCCGGGTGGCGAGATCGACACGATCGGCATGACGTGCGGCAATCTGGAAGCACATGGCTTCCTCGTCCACGACGTCGAGAATCTGCGCGAGCACTACGCCCGCACCTGCCGGCTGTGGGCAGAGCGCCTGCATGCGCGCTTCGACGAGGCCATCGCCGAAGTGGGAGAAGCCAAGGCGCGGCTGTGGCTGCTTTACCTGACCGGCTGTTCGATCGCTTTCGATCGCGCCTCGGCGCAGATTTTCCAGACGGTCGCCACCAAGCGGACGCGGGGCCCGAGCGGCCTGCCGCCGACGCGGGCGGACCTTTACCGGTAATTCAGGCGAATCGCATCCCGTCGCCGACCTTGACGCTGGCCGCGCGGTCGACGGTGCAGTAGACGCCGAGATTGTGCGCGTTATGACGCACCAGATTGCGCAGGATCGCCGGGTCGTCGTCGAAACCGTCCTGGGCGATGATGGTGAAGCCGCAGCGGCGGCACGGCTCGGAGATGGTCAACAGCAGGTCGCCGACGGCGAGCTTCCTGCCGATCCATTCGGTTTCGGGGAAAGTGCCTTCGACCGCCGCCATGTCGATGACGATGTTGGGACGGAAGCGGCGTGGATCAGGAGTGCCTTGCGGATGCAGCGCCTTCAGGCGCGCCAGGGAGGCGGTGGTCAACAGATGGATCGGCGCCTTGCGGTAGCGCGCCTCGGTCAACGGGCCGGCATAGGCCGGCGGGGCGTTCTCCAGGCCGAACGGACGGATCGAGGCCGGAAAGCCTAGATAGTCGGAAACGGCACGGTCGCTTTCGACGCCGGGCGCTGCCAGCCAATCCGCGCCGGGAATCGCGATCTCGAGCCTGCGGTCGCCCGTCAGCCGGGTGCGGATGCGCGGCACCTTGTGCCACTTCGGCTCGCGATCGGGCCGGGCGATCTCATTGTCGGAGGCATCGACCAGGCCAAACATACGGTCGCCCTCGATGCTCTCGGTGCCGACCGCGATCGTCTCCAGGCGTTCGCCGGCGAGCGAACTCGCCGGATAGCGCCAGAGTTCGGCAACCCTGCCTATCGCGGCCATGGCCGGTGTCAGCCTTTCTTGTTCTGGCGGTTGGCGACGAGGTCGTCGACGACGGCCGGATCGGCGAGCGTCGAGGTATCGCCAAGGGCGCCGAAATCGTCCTCGGCAATCTTGCGCAGGATGCGCCGCATGATCTTGCCCGAGCGGGTCTTGGGCAGGCCGGGTGCGAACTGGATCTTGTCGGGCGTGGCAATGGCGCCGATCTCCTTGCGGACATGGGCGAGGAGCTCCTTGCGCAAGTCCTCGCTCGGCGTCTCGCCGGCCATCAGCGTGACGTAGCAGTAGATGCCCTGGCCTTTGATGTCGTGGGGATAACCGACGACGGCGGCTTCCGAAACCTTGTCGTGGCTGACCAATGCGGATTCGACCTCGGCCGTGCCCATGCGGTGGCCGGAGACGTTGATGACGTCGTCGACGCGGCCGGTGATCCAGTAATAGCCGTCGGCATCGCGGCGGCAGCCGTCGCCGGTGAAGTACTTGCCCTTGTAAGTCGAAAAATAGGTCTGCACGAAGCGGTCGTGATCGCCATAGACGGTGCGCATCTGGCCGGGCCAGGACTCGGTGATGCACAGATTGCCGTCGGCGGCTCCTTCAAGCACCTTGCCCTCGCCGTCGACCAGTTGCGGCTTGACACCGAAGAAGGGCCGCGTGGCCGAGCCGGCCTTGAGGTCGGTGGCGCCCGGCAACGGCGTGATCATGATGCCGCCGGTCTCGGTCTGCCACCAGGTGTCGACGATCGGCACCTTGGCGTTGCCGACGACGTTGAAATACCACTCCCAGGCCTCCGGATTGATCGGTTCGCCGACCGAGCCCAGCACGCGCAGCGATTTGCGCGACGCCTTTTTCACATGATTGTCGCCGGCGCCCATCAGGGCGCGCAGCGCCGTCGGCGCGGTGTAGAAGATGTTGACCTGATGCTTGTCGATGACTTCCCAGAAGCGCGACTGCGAGGGGTAGTTGGGCACGCCCTCGAACATCAGCGTGGTGGCGCCGTTGGCGAGCGGCCCGTAGACGATGTAGCTGTGGCCGGTGACCCAGCCGACATCGGCGGTGCACCAGTAGATGTCGCCATCATGATAGTCGAAGACATATTGGTGCGTCATCGAGACGTAGACGAGATAACCCGCCGTGGTGTGCAGCACGCCTTTCGGCTTGCCGGTCGAACCCGACGTATAGAGGATGAACAGCGGATCCTCCGCCTTCATCTTCTCCGGCTTGCACTCAGCCTTAACGGTCGCGGCCTCTTCGTGGTACCAGACGTCGCGGCCCGGCGCCCAGCCGATCTTGCCGCCGGTGCGGCGGACCACCACTACCTTTTCGACCCTGGTACCGGCTTTTGCCGCGATCTCGATTGCCTTGTCGGTGTTCTCCTTCAACGGGATCGGCTTGCCGCCGCGCAGGCCCTCGTCAGCGGTGATGACGATGGTTGACTTGCAATCGTCGATGCGGCCGGCGAGCGCGTCGGGCGAAAAGCCGCCGAAGACGACCGAGTGGATGGCGCCGATACGCGTGCAGGCGAGCATCGCATAGGCCGCTTCCGGGATCATGGGCATATAGAGGGTGACGCGGTCGCCCTTCTTGACGCCGTGCTTCTTCAGCACGTTGGCGAAGCGGCAGACATGCGCATAGAGCTCATTGTAGGTGATCTTGCGGTCGTCGTAGGGGTTGTCGCCTTCCCAGATGATGGCGGTCTGGTCGCCGCGCTTCTTCAGGTGGCGGTCGATGCAGTTGTAGGAAACATTGGTCTGGCCGTCCTCGAACCATTTGATGGAGACCTTGCCGTCGAAGGAGGCGTTGCTGACCTTGGAGAAGGGTTTGAACCAGTCGATGCGCTTGCCGTGCTTGCCCCAGAACCTGTCCGGATTCTTCACGCTGTCGGCGTACCATTTGAGATAGGTGTCGTTGTCGATCAGCGCATTCTTCTTCCAGGCCGGCTGAACGCGGTGGACATGAACCTCGGACATTTCCTGCTTTTCCTCCCGAAACTAACGCCGGCTTGAACCGCCAGCGGGATCGCGGCGACGCGGCCGCGAATTCGCGCGCATTATTAACAGTTCCGCGATGACGGCAACATTAGACGTTGGGTTTGCGCGGCGGGATGCCGCACATGGGCCCCGCGGCTGCTGTCAGCACTTGCACCGGACCGCTGCTAACTTCATGTTTTCGCGTGCTAAAGCCAGTTTCGATCAAGAAAAAATCAATAGACGGTTAAGCAACCGCGCGCACAATCCATTGTTGGGAGGAAGGAGAATCAACCCGGGGAGCAAAAATGCGCGACCAGCTTGAAATGGACCTGATGCTGCGGGGCTATGGCCTGACTACGGCCAATATCCTTTATCATTTCCCAGACCATCCGCATCTGTTGCAGAGCTTCATATGGCAGGACTACGACATCGCGCCGAAGTTTCCGGTGCTGATCCGCTTCATCGAGTTCTGGAAGACCAAGCTCGAGGGGCCGCTGCATTCGGTCAGCTACACGCACCAGAAGCTCATCGCGCCCAACGAGTGGCGCAAGGTCGACGGCGAATTCGTGCTGCATTAGGGGCCGCTGCTTCGAGGTCGTAAGGTCGGCACTCTACGGCGCCCCCCTCTGTCCTGCCGGACATCTCCCCCACGTGGGGGGAGATCGGCAGCTTTGCTAACAGCGCCATCCCTTCACGTTGGAAATTGGCGAAAGCCGAGGTGACATCCAATCTCCCCCGTGGGGGAGATGTCCGGCAGGACAGAGGGGGGCGCTGCCCCGCTAACCTTCGGCTCTAGCGGTCGGACACGCTCAAACCGCCGGCGGGCTCAGCCGGGCAAAGCCCTCCTGGCGGCGGTAGGGAAAATAAGGGTAGGGCGCGGTGACCTCGCTTGCCGCATCGAGCTTCCCGATCTGCTCCGGCGTCAACGTCCAGCCGACGGCGCCGAGGTTCTGGCGCAACTGCTCCTCGTTGCGGGCGCCGATGATGACGGACGACACGGTCGGGCGCTGCAACAGCCAGTTGATGGCGATCTGCGGCACGGTCCTGCCGGTCTCCTGCGCCACCGCATCGAGGGCCTCCATGACCCGGTAGAGATGCTCGTCCTCGACCGGCGGTCCGAAGCTCGCGGTGTCGTGCAGCCGGCTTTTGTCGGGCAATGGCTGGCCGCGACGGATCTTGCCGGTCAGGCGGCCCCAGCCGAGCGGGCTCCAGACCAGCGCGCCGACGCCCTGGTCGAGGCCAAGCGGCATCAGCTCCCATTCATAGTCGCGGCCGACCAGCGAATAGTAGACCTGATGCGCGACATAGCGCGGATAGCCGTGCCTGTCGGCCAGCCCGAGCGATTTCATCACCTGCCAGCCGGAGAAATTGGAGACCCCGACATAGCGCAATTTGCCGGCGCGCACGAGGCCGTCCAGCGTCGATAGCACTTCCTCGATCGGCGTGCCGGCATCGAAGGCGTGCAGTTGCAACAGGTCGATGTAATCGGTGCCGAGCCGCTTCAGCGCGGCGTCGACGGCCTTGATCAGCCGCGAACGCGAGGAACCATAGTCGGCCGGCCCGTCGCCCATCGGCAGCGAGGTCTTGGTCGAGATCAGCACGGCATCGCGCCGGCCCTTGATCGCCTCGCCGAGCACCTCTTCCGAGGCGCCGTTCGAATAGACATCGGCGGTGTCGAACAGATTGACGCCGGCCTCGAGGCAAATGTCGACCAGCCGCCGCGCTTCCCTGGCGTCGCTGTTGCCCCATGCGCCGAACAGCGGGCCGGAACCGCCGAAGGTTCCCGCTCCGAACGAGAGCACCGGCACCTTCAGGCCCGATGCGCCAAGATTTCGATAGTCCATTTTCTTACTCCTTGTGATTTTGAAAGAAGTCGAATCGATCCGGCTTTGCCGGCGAGCTTCACGACCGAACGCAGACGGGCGCGCCGAGCGCGGTGCCGCGGTCGAGACGCAGGGCCAGTCCCGCCACGGCGAGTGCCGCGACCGGCAGCAGCGCGGCGACCCAGGTGAGCGAACCCAGGCCAAGACCTTGGGCAATGACCGCGCCGCCGAGCCAAGCGCCGGCCGCGTTGCCGAGGTTGAAGGCGGCGATGTTGAAGGACGAGGCGAGGCTCTGGCCAGCACCTTGGGCCTTTTCCAGCACCCACATCTGCAAAGGCGCCACGGTGGCGAAGGCGGCGGCGCCCAGCAGGCCGACATAGATCACGGCCAACACCTGGCTGTGGATAGCAAAGCTCATGGTCGCCAGAACCAGGGCGAGCACCACAAGACTGCCGAGCACCGCCGGCACCAGCCAGCGGTCGGCGATCTTGCCGCCGGCGATATTGCCGGCGATGAGGCCGCCGCCGAAGACGAGCAGGATCAGCGAAACGGCCGCTTCCTTGAAGCCGCTGATCTCGGTCAGCAACGGGGCGATATAGGTGAAGACGGCGAAGACGCCGGCATAGCCGAGAACGGTGGTGGCGAAGCCGAGCAGGACGGGCGTACGGCGCAGCACGGCGAGATCGGCGCGCAGGTCGCTCTTCTCGGGAGCTGTCCGATTGCGCGGCACCAGTGCCAGGATGACGGCAAAGGCCGCGAGACCGACCGCGGTCACCGCCCAGAAGGTGGCGCGCCAGCCGAAAGCCTGGCCGAGCCAGGTGCCGAAGGGAACGCCGAGAATGTTGGCGATGGTCAGGCCGGTGAACATGAGCGCGATCGCCGACGCCTTCTTGTTGGGCGCGACCAATCCGGTGGCGACCACCGAGCCGACGCCGAAGAAGGTGCCATGGGCAAAGGCGGTGATGACGCGCGCGCCCATCAATGTCCAATAATCAGGCGCCAGCGCACAGGCCAGGTTGCCAATGGTGAAGATCGCCATCAGCGCCAGAAGCACCGTCTTGCGCGGCCAGTTGCCGGTGGCGATCGTCAGCAGAGGTGCTCCGATGACGACGGCCAGCGCATAGCCGGAAATCAGTTGGCCGGCGGCCGAGATCGAGACGCCGAGATCTTTGCTGACGTCGATGAGCAGGCCCATGATGACGAATTCGGTGACGCCGATGCCGAAGGCGCCGGCGGCGAGAGCATAGAGAGCGAGAGGCATGATGTTTCCACTTCGGCGGTGACGGGCGCCCTGTCCAGGCCGCGCCCCGACCGGGAAGATCGTGTGGCCATGCGATGTGAACCAGACTTGCTCCAGGCATACTTTCTGTGAAATAGATTCACAGATGGCGAGATCCGACATCAATCGTTCCGGCGAGATCGAAGTGTTTGTGCGCGTCGTCGAGGCGGGCAGCTTTTCGGCGGCGGCACGTGCCTTGCGCATGACCCCGTCCGCGGTGAGCAAATTGATCGCGCGGCTGGAGGCTAGGCTCGGCGCGCGGCTGGTCACCCGCTCGACGCGCAAGCTGCAACTGACGCCGGAAGGCACTGCTTTCTACGACAGCGGCATGCGCATCCTCGCCGACATGGACGCGGCCGAGCGCGAGGCGGCCGCCGGGGCGGCGCCGCGCGGCCGGTTGAGGGTCAACAGCTACGTGCCGTTCGGCCACCACCGGCTGATGTCGCTGCTGCCTCGGTTTCTGGAGCGTTATCCCGAGATTTCCGTCGACGCCGTGCTGACAGACAGCGTGATCGACCTTCTGGAGGAGCGCGCCGATGTGGCGATACGCGCCGGGCCCTTGCGCGAGTCACGGCTGGTAGCGCGCAAACTGGGGCAGAGCCGGATGGTGCTGGTCGCGGCACCCTCCTATGTCGAAGCGCGTGGGACGCCGCGCACGCTGGCCGATCTCGGGCGTCACAATATGCTGGCCTTCGGCTTTGCGCGGCATATAGACGGCTGGCCTTTTGTCGATGCGGCAGGTGCGCCGGTCATCGTCCCGGTTGTCGGAAACGCAACGCTGACCGACGGCGAGGCGATGCGGCGGATCGCGCTGGCGGGAGGCGGAATCGCTAGGCTGGCGCGCTGGCATGTCCAGCCGGACATCGACGCCGGGGCATTCGTCCCGTTGCTGGAGGAATTCAACCCAGGCGACGAGGAGGCCACCCATGCCGTCTATGTCGGCCAGGGCAAGCATCTGCCTGCGCGGGTGCGGGCTTTTCTCGATTTTCTCTCGGAGGCCGTTCGCCTCTAGAGCAGTTCACCGTTTCGTGGAAACGGCGAACCGCTCTAACTCTTTGTTTTGACGCAATTCTGGACAGAAAACCGCACACACTTTTCTTGGAATTGCTCTAACTGAGAAGCCGCGTACCTAAGGCACGCGGCTTCGAAGCAAGCTCGAAAAGCGATCAGGCCTTCGGCACGAACGGCGCCGGCCGCCGGCCGGCCGCCTGCCGCTCCAGCATCCAGCCGGGATATTCGGCCGGCAGCGCGCTCACCTCGTCCAGTCTGGCGAGATCATCGGTATCAAGTTTGAGGTTCGTGGCGGCAAGGTTCTGTTCGAGCTGATCCATGCGGCTGGCGCCGATGATCACGCTCATCACGAAGGGCTTGGCCAGGACATAGCCTAGTGCCACGGTAGCGACGCTGACGTCATGCTTTTTGGCGATCTCGCGCATGACCGCGACCGCCGCCCAGGCGCGGTCCTCGTTGACCGGTGGGAAGTTGAAGGAGGCGCGGCGGCCCTCGCCATTGCCGGGCGCACCAGGGCCGTATTTGCCGGACAGCAGTCCGCCGGCCATCGGCGACCAGACCATAAGACCGAGCTTCTCCTCGTTGATCAGCGGCACGATCTCGCGCTCGAGATCACGACCGGCGATCGAGTAATAGGACTGGATGGTCTCGAAGCGGGCAAAGCCCTTGCGGTCGGCTATGCCAAGCGCCTTGGCGATGCGCCAAGCCTGCCAGTTGGATACGCCGACATAGCGGACCTTGCCGCTGGCGACGAGATCGTCCAGTGCCCTGAGCGTCTCATCGATCGGCGTCACCGCGTCGGTTCCGTGCAACTGATAGAGATCGATATGATCGAGCTGCAGCCGTTCCAGGCTGGCATCGACCGAGTCCATGATGTGGCCGCGCGAGGAGCCGCGCTGGTTCGGGCCTTCGCCCATGGCGCCGTGAACCTTGGTGGCGACGACCACGCTCGACCTGTCAACGCCGAGATCCCTGAGCGACTGGCCGAGCAGGCGCTCGGATTCGCCGAAGGAATAGACATCGGCCGTGTCGAAGAAATTGACCCCGGCGGCGAGCGAGCGGCCGACGATCTCGTTGACGCCTTTCTGGTCGAGACTGGCGATCAGGCCCCATTGGGCATTCTGGCCGGCTGCACCGAAGGTCATGGTGCCGAGGCAGAGTTCGGAGACGAACATCCCCGTATTTCCAAGCTGGTTGTAATGCATGGCGAAAGCTCCAGAGATTTGTGATGACACAGATCAAATAGGAACGGTACGTTCGTTTCCAGCGCTGGCGTAATCAGCCGGTAGAACTGGACCATCTTGCCGGTGACAGAAACTTGTCAGAGATGGACCGCTCGGATCATTGTGTTCGGGCGGCGATTGACCTCCTCGACAAATTCGTCATCCCAGACGAGGACGGAGAGAAGATATTGCGCAAGGGAGGGCTTTGCGCCAACCCACCGTTCGTAGTCCTCAACCGCTAGCACCACGGCAGATGGCTGCCCTCGCACCGTAATGGTTTGCGGCCCTTTTTCGCGCGACTGTCTTACCAGCTTCGAGAGGTTGTTTCTTGCGTCCCGCAGCTGCCAGCTCAAGAAGACTACTCCTCGCTTGACTCGCAAGATGTGTTCAGTCCGTCTGTGTATCACAGGCTTAGAACTCACAGACGACAGGGCCAACCCAGGGCGGACGGTTTTATCGACTGCCGAAGATCGCCGAACCGACCCTGACACTGGTGGCGCCGAAGGCGATGGCCGTCTCGTAATCGCCGGACATGCCCATCGACAGTTTGGCGACGCCTGCCTCCCGCGCCAATTTTTCCAGCAGGGCGAAATGCGGGCCGGGGTTCTCGTCCGCCGGCGGAATGCACATCAGGCCTTCGATGGCGAGGCCGTGGACATCGCGGCAGCGGGCGACGAAGGTCACGGCGTCGCGCGGCTCGATGCCGGCCTTCTGCGGCTCGGAGCCGGTGTTGACCTGGACGTAGAGCTTTGGCGCCCGGCCTTGCCGGGCGATCTCCTTGGCGAGTTCGGCGGCGATCTTCTCGCGATCGACCGTCTCGATGACGTCGAACAGCGCCACGGCTTCCCTGGCCTTGTTCGATTGCAGCGGTCCGATCAGATGCAGTTCGACATCGGGGAAAGCCTCTTTCAGCGCCGGCCACTTGCCCTGCGCTTCCTGCACCCGGTTCTCGCCGAAGACGCGCTGGCCGGCCTCGATGACGGGCCTGATGTCGGCGGCGTCAAAGGTCTTGGAAACGGCGACCAGCGTCACCGCGCCAGCGTCGCGCCGGGCTTCGCGCTCGGCGGCGGCGATCTGCGCCTTGACCGCGAAAAACTGCTGAACGGCATCGTCCATGTCCAAATCCCGCTGTTTTGACCGCGTTTTTTCCAGACGCGATACCCATATGGTTGACGGGTTTGCCAAACCATGGTGAACACCCGGACCACATCCAATGGACTGCCGAGCTGTCGCCCGCAGTCCGCATGCTTTTTAAGTGAAAAACGTCCCATGGCAACCGAACGATACAATCCGCGCGCGTCAGAGCCCAAATGGCAGAAGGCCTGGGCCGACAGGAAGCTGTTCGAGGCGCACAACGATGATCCGCGCCCGAAATACTACGTGCTGGAGATGTTCCCGTATCCGTCGGGACGCATCCATATCGGGCATACGCGCAACTATACGATGGGCGACGTGGTGGCGCGCTACAAGCGGGCCAAGGGTTTCAACGTACTGCATCCGATGGGCTGGGACGCCTTCGGCATGCCGGCCGAGAACGCGGCGATGCAGAACAAGGTCCATCCCAAGGAATGGACCTATCAGAATATTGCCACCATGCGCGAGCAGCTCAAGGTCATGGGCCTGTCGCTGGACTGGGCGCGCGAATTCGCGACCTGCGATGTCGACTACTACCACCGCCAGCAGATGCTGTTCCTCGACTTTGTCGAGAAAGGCCTGGTGACGCGCAAATCCTCGAAGGTCAATTGGGATCCGGAGGACATGACGGTGCTCGCCAACGAGCAGGTCATCGACGGGCGCGGCTGGCGCTCGGGCGCGCTGGTCGAACAGCGCGAGCTGACGCAATGGTTCTTCAGGATAACCGACTTTGCGCAGGATCTCCTGGATTCGCTCGATCGCCTCGACGAATGGCCCGAGAAGGTCAAGCTGATGCAGCACAATTGGATCGGCCGTTCGGAAGGCCTGCTGATCCGCTGGCCGCTGGCGGCTCCCGTCGCCGGCGAGCAAGAGCTGGAAGTCTATACGACCAGGCCCGACACCATCTTCGGCGCCTCCTTCATGGCGGTCGCCGCCGACCATCCGCTGGCCCGGAAGGCCGCCGAGACCAATCCGGCGCTGGCGAGCTTTATTGACGAAGTCCGCCATATGGGCACTTCGGTGGCGGCGCTGGAGACGGCCGAGAAGAAGGGCTTCGACACCGGCATCCGCGTCGTGCATCCGTTCGACGAGAACTGGACGCTGCCGGTCTACGTCGCCAATTTCGTGCTGATGGACTACGGCACCGGCGCCATCTTCGGCTGCCCGTCCGGCGACCAGCGCGACCTCGACTTCGCCAACAAATACGGCCTGCCGGTGATCCCGGTGGTGATGCCGGAAGGGGCTGAGCCCAAGACCTTCCAGGTCATCGAGGAAGCCTATGTCGACGACGGCGTGATGATCAATTCGCGCTTCCTCGATGGCATGAAGCCGGAGCGGGCGTTCGACGAGGTGGCGAAGCTGCTGGAGCAGAAGACGATCGGCAACCGGCCGATGGCCGAGCGCAAGGTCAACTTCCGCCTGCGCGACTGGGGCATTTCGCGCCAGCGCTACTGGGGCTGCCCGATC
This sequence comes from Mesorhizobium sp. B264B1B, assembly GCF_020165765.1. Lineage (NCBI taxonomy): Bacteria > Pseudomonadati > Pseudomonadota > Alphaproteobacteria > Hyphomicrobiales > Phyllobacteriaceae > Mesorhizobium > Mesorhizobium sp. B264B1B. The sequence continues at coordinate 316,893 of NZ_JAIUIS010000008.1, read as the reverse complement.
CCGATGATCCATTGCGAGGATTGCGGCGTGGTGCCGGTGCCGAAGGCAGACCTGCCGGTGAAGCTGCCCGACGATGTCGAGTTCGACCGCCCAGGCAACCCGCTGGACCGCCACCCGACCTGGCGGCACGTCAAATGCCCGCAATGCGGCAAGGATGCGCGGCGCGAAACCGACACGATGGACACGTTCGTCGATTCGTCCTGGTATTTCGCCCGCTTCACCGCGCCCTGGGCGAACGAGCCGACCGACCCGAAGGCGGCGAACGAGTGGCTGGCCGTCGACCAGTATATCGGCGGCATCGAGCACGCGATCCTGCATCTGCTCTATTCGCGCTTCTTCACCCGGGCCATGCGCGAGACCGGCCATCTCGACCTGGCCGAGCCGTTCAAGGGCCTGTTCACGCAAGGCATGGTGGTGCACGAGACCTATCGCGTGGGATCGGCATCGAACGGGCGCTGGCTGGCGCCGACCGAGGTGCGGCTGGAGGACGTCGACGGCAAGCGCCGCGCCGTCGAGATCGCCACGGGCGAGACGGCGGAGATCGGCTCCCTGGAAAAGATGTCGAAGTCGAAGAAGAACACGGTCAGCCCGGAAGACATCACCGACGGCTACGGCGCCGACACCGCGCGCTGGTTCATGCTGTCGGATTCGCCGCCCGAACGCGACGTCGAATGGACCGACGATGGCGCCGCCGGCGCGCATCGCTTCATGCAGCGCATCTGGCGCCTGGTCTCGACCGCGGCCGAATCGCTGGCCGGCATCGCACCCATAGCGGGCGGTGGCGGTGAAGCCGGGGCGGTTTCCAAGGCCACGCACAAGATCCTGAAAGCGGTCGGCGAGGACATCGAGAAACTCGCATTCAACCGCGCCATCGCCCGCATCTATGAACTCGCCAACGTGCTGACCACGCCGCTCAATGACGTGGCCGAAGGCAAGGCCGATACCGCGCTCAAAGGCGCCTGCCGGGAGGCCGTGGAGGTGCTCGTGCACCTGATCGCGCCGATCATGCCGCATCTGGCCGAGGAATGCTGGGAGGCGCTCGGCGGTGCCGATCTGGTCGCCGAACGGCCGTGGCCGATCTTCGACCCGGCGCTGGTCGTCGACAATGAGGTCACCTATCCGGTCCAGGTCAACGGCAAGAAGCGCGGGGATTTGACAATTGCCCGCGACGCGGACCAAGGTGCGGTCGAAAAAGCCGTGCTCGCTCTCGACTTCGTGCAGAAGGCGCTCGAAGGCAAGGCTCCGCGCAAGGTGATCATCGTGCCGCAGAGGATCGTCAATGTCGTTGCCTGATCGGGAAAAGACAGAGCTGAGCCGTTTGCTGCGCCGTGCCGCGCTTGCCGGCCTTGTCGGCTCGCTTGCGCTCGTTTCGGCCTGCCAGGTGCGGCCGCTCTACTCGAGCGCGCCGCTGTCGACCGGCTCGAGCGCCAATGCCGAACTGGCGTCGATCGCCATCAAACCGGTCAGGACGCGTTACGGCCAGCAGGTGCGCAACAATTTGATCTTCGGATTTGGGCGCGGCGCCGGCGAACCGGCATCGCCGGCCTACTCGCTCGACCTCGGCGTGACCGAAGCCGTTGAATCCTCGGCGCTCGTGCAGGTCGGAACCGACCAGGACGAGCCGACCGCCGGTTCGGTGACGCTGACCGCCGGCTACAGGCTGACCGATGCCAAAACCGGGGCGGTGATCGCGACCGGCAAGCGGGCGATCACTTCGTCCTTCGACAGGCCGCGCCAGGAATTCGCCGCGTACCGGGCACAGATCGATGCCGAGAACCGCGCCGCGCGCGAGCTTGCCAACGCGCTGCAACTGTCCATCGCCCAGGATCTCGCACGGCACGGCAAGACGGCCGGTTAGCGCCGCTCTCCGTTTCATGGTGGCATAACAATCTGGTGCCTGAAGGCCGCCTTTGCCACGGCTCCGGAGCCGGTTCTCCGTTCGCCTTTAGCCGAAGCGCGCGGGTGTGTTGACGATCGTGGGATGACGATCGGCCGCACGGATCCGATCGTCCGACACCGCTGTGAAAGTCACGCTTCGCCGCTCTTGGGGGGCCGACGGGAAGCAACTGTTAACCACTCGCTCTCTATTGCTCAGCAGACATTTCAGCGTGAGTCTTGAGCATGGAATCCAAGCGTTTTCCTCGGGTCAGTTCATTGAAGGCAGCGTCGCCCGATGACCCCGGGGTGAAGCGTTTCACGGGTGTGGACAACAAGGCGGACAGCCAGCGGGCAAGAGCAGCAGGAGCCGGCCCTTCCCCATCCCCTGTCGATCTCGGCGGCAACGAAAGCCCTGCCTGGCAAGACTATTTCTTCCTGGCGCCCAATGTGCGGTTTACGCGCACGCCGGACTATGAAGCCAGCACGCGCCGTCCGCGGGACGAGGCGATTGCCGTCGAGCAAAGCGAATCACCAGCACCGCAGGCACCTGGCCAATCCACCGCGGCTGGGACGTCTTCATCGGCGCCGATACCAAGCCGAAACCTTTCTTCGGGCGCCGCCAGGCCGCCCGTCGGCAACAGAGCGGTGGTGCAACCGGCCCCGGCCCCCGTTCCGTCAGGGCATGCCGGCGAAAAGGCGCGGGCCGCCGCTACGCCTGCGGGCCACAGGATGACTGCGGCGGCGCGGGCGTCCGCACCGGCAGCGTCCGCCCAAGCAGCGACAGCCCCGGTCAAGACGACGGCGCGCGAAAATGTGCGCTGGCCCTATCTGTCGGATCACGTCTTTTTCGAGGTCATGGCGCCCTATTTGGTCGAAGGCCCGTCACCCGCGCCTCGGGCCGTTTCGGTTGCACGCACGACCGCGCCTGTGGTCACCGAGCGGATCGACAACCGCCCCGCGCCAACGGCCGATCCGACCGCGTTGTTCCGTGTCATCGAATGCCTTCCCGGGTCGCCAGCTCCGTCCGCCGTGCCGGATGTCCGTCCGGCCAACTCCAACCAGGCCGCGGTTCAGCCGGCGGCGAACCGCGTGCCGCAGCAAGCCCGGGCTCCGGCCGCAATTCCCGCCGTCGCAAGCAATGCCGTTCCGGCACTGGTCACGCAAAGTTTGGAGCAAGCCGTACCGGCTCCGGCTGCGCGCGCATCGTCGCGAGCGCCACTGGTCGGCAGGATCGTGCCGACCGCGACGGGCGAGACGTACGAACTCCCCTCAGAAGAATTGTTGCAGCAGCCGCCGGAGGGACAAGGCTTCTACATGTCGCAGGAGCGGCTCGAGCAGAATGCCGATCTTCTGGAAAGCGTGCTCGAGGATTTCGGCGTGCGCGGCGAGATCATCCATGTTCGCCCCGGTCCGGTCGTCACTCTCTATGAATTCGAGCCGGCGCCGGGCGTCAAATCCTCCCGCGTCATCGGTCTCGCCGACGACATCGCCCGCTCCATGTCGGCGATCTCGGCGCGCGTCGCCGTCGTGCCGGGCCGCAACGTCATCGGCATCGAGCTTCCGAACGAGGCGCGCGAAACCGTCTATTTCCGCGAGCTGATCGAATCGGAGGGCTTCCGCAAGACCGGCTGCAAGCTGGCGCTCTGCCTCGGCAAGACGATCGGCGGTGAGCCTGTCATCGCCGAACTGGCAAAGATGCCCCACTTGCTCGTTGCCGGCACCACCGGTTCCGGCAAGTCGGTTGCCATCAACACGATGATCCTGTCGCTGCTCTACCGGCTGAAGCCGGAGGAATGCCGGCTGATCATGGTCGATCCCAAGATGCTCGAACTCTCCGTCTATGACGGCATCCCGCATCTTCTGACCCCGGTCGTCACCGATCCAAAAAAGGCCGTTACCGCGCTCAAATGGGCGGTGCGCGAGATGGAGGACCGCTATCGCAAGATGGCGAGGCTCGGCGTGCGCAATATCGACGGCTACAATCAACGCGCCGCCCAAGCCCGCGAAAGCGGCGAGACGGTCGTCATGACCGTGCAGGCGGGCTTCGAAAAAGGCACCGGCGAGCCGCTCTTCGAGCAGCAGGAAATCGACCTCGCGCCAATGCCTTACATCGTCGTCATCGTCGACGAGATGGCCGACCTGATGATGGTCGCCGGCAAGGAGATCGAAGGCGCCATCCAGCGCCTGGCGCAGATGGCGCGCGCGGCCGGCATTCACCTGATCATGGCGACGCAGCGCCCCTCGGTCGATGTCATCACGGGCACGATCAAGGCCAATTTTCCGACGCGGATTTCCTTCCAGGTCACTTCCAAGATCGACAGCCGCACCATCCTTGGCGAGCAGGGCGCCGAGCAGCTGCTGGGTCAGGGCGACATGCTGCATATGATGGGCGGCGGGCGCATCGCCCGCGTGCACGGCCCCTTCGTCTCCGACGTGGAGGTCGAGCATGTCGTGGCGCATCTGAAGGCGCAGGGTCGCCCCGAATACCTGGAAACCGTGACGGCCGACGAGGATGAAGAGGAAGACGAAGGCGATGAGGGCGCGGTCTTCGACAAGGGCGCCGTTGCGTCGGAGGACGGCGATACCAGCTATGACGAGGCGGTCAAGGTGGTGTTGCGCGACAAGAAGTGTTCGACGTCCTACATTCAGCGCCGCCTCGGCATCGGCTACAACCGCGCCGCGTCCCTGGTCGAGCGCATGGAGAAGGAGGGTTTGGTCGGTGCACCAAACCATGTCGGCAAGCGCGAGATCATCATGGGCCGGCGCCCGCCGGTAACCGCAGTTGAGGATGACGGCACGGATTGACCGGGCCTCTTGATCCGCAGCGCATGAAAAAGGCCGGTTGCCCGGCCTTTTTTCGTGTCGGATATAAGCTCGCTCAGCCGATTTTCTGGCCGGTCTTGGCCCAGTCGGCGAGGAAGGCGGCAAGACCCTTGTCAGTCAGCGGGTGATTGACCAGCGCCTTCAGTGTCGCGGGCGGCGCGGTGACGATATCGGCGCCGATGAGCGCCGCCTGCTTGACGTGGTTCACGGTGCGCACGGAAGCCGTCAGGATCTCGGTCTGGAAATCGTAATTGTCGTAGATCTGACGGATCTCCTGGATCACTTCCATGCCGTCCGAGCCGGTATCGTCGATGCGGCCGACGAAGGGCGAGATGAAGGAGGCGCCTGCCTTGGCGGCGAGCAGCGCCTGGTTGGCCGAGAAGCAGAGCGTGACATTGACCATGCGGTTCATCTGGGTGCGGATCGTCTTGCAGGCCTTCAATCCATCCAGCGTCAACGGCACCTTGATGGCGACATTCGGCGCGATCTTGGCCAGCACCTCGGCCTCCGCCATCATCTGCTTGTATTCGGTGGCTACGACCTCGGCCGAAACCGGACCTTCGACGATGTCGCAGATTTGCTTGGTGACCTCGGAGATCTTGCCGCCCGATTTGAGAATCAGCGACGGGTTGGTGGTGACGCCGTCGAGCAGCCCCAGATCAATCAGTTCGCGGATTTCCTTGATGTCGGCGGTGTCGGCAAAAAATTTCATGGCGGTCTCCTGACGATTTCCTCGTGCTTGGGAAGGCACGTTCAGCGTTGCCCTTTGATCTAGAGCAAAGTCGGGGCAAGGTCACGCCTCATGATCGAAGATTCGCCCTTTGTCGCAGCCGCACCGGTGCTGGTGCCGATGCCGGCCGAACGCCCCTACACCTATGCCGTGCCCGCCGGCATGCGGGTGGTGCCGGGCTCGATCGTGCGCGTGCCGCTCGGCCCCCGCCAGGTCGCCGGCATCGTGTGGGACGGCGCGGTCGAGACGGTCGACGCGAAAAAGCTGCGCCCGATCGAACAGGTCTTCGACTGTCCGCCGATCGATCGGGCGATGCGCCGTTTCGTCGACTGGGTGGCGCAGTATACGCTGTCGGCGCCGGGCATGGTGGCGCGCATGCTGCTGAGGGCGCCGGAGGCCTTCGATCCGGAACCGTGGATCGAGGGATTGCAGCGAACCGCGGCCGTTCCGGACCGGATGACGGATGCGCGGGCCCGCGTGCTGGAGACGGCCGAAGGCGGACTGGCCTGGACGCGATCCGGCCTTGCCCATGCGGCCGGCGTGTCGTCGACGGTAATCGAGGGGCTGAAGGCGCAAGGTGTGTTCGAAACGGTGATGATCCCGCCGCGGCCCGTGGTGGCGGAGCCTGACCCAGCCTACGCCGCGCCGGAATTGATGCCCGACCAGAACGAAGCCGCACGGCTGCTGCGAGCCAATGTCGCGGGCGGTGGCTTCAACGTCGCACTGCTCGACGGCGTCACCGGTTCGGGCAAGACGGAGGTTTATTTCGAGGCGGTGGCGGCGGCACTCGACCGGGGCAAGCAGGTGCTGATCCTGCTGCCCGAAATCGCGTTGACGCATGCTTTCCTCGAACGCTTCCAGCAGCGCTTTGGCGCCAAGCCCGCCGAATGGCACTCCGACCTGCCGCCGAGGATGCGCGAGCGGGTCTGGCGGCAGGTGGCGGAAGGCGGCGTGCGGGTCGTGGCCGGCGCGCGCTCGGCGCTGTTCCTGCCGTTCAAGGAGCTTGGCATGATCGTCGTCGACGAGGAGCACGACCCCGCCTACAAGCAGGAAGACCGCGTCTTCTACAATGCCCGCGACATGGCTGTCGTGCGCGGCCATATAGGTGGCTTCCCCGTGGTGCTGGCATCGGCGACGCCATCGGTCGAGAGCCGCGTCAATGCCAGCCAGGGCCGCTACGCCAGGGCGGTGCTGTCCGCCCGCTTCGCCGAGGCGGCACTTCCCGACCTGAAAGCGATCGACATGCGGCGCGCGCCGCCGGCGCGCGGCGGCTTCCTGTCGCCGGTGCTGCTCGACCACATGCGACGGACGCTGGAGAGGAAGGAACAATCGCTTTTGTTCCTCAACCGGCGCGGCTATGCGCCGCTGACGCTGTGCCGCGTCTGCGGTCACCGCTTCGGTTGCCCGGTCTGCTCGGCCTGGCTGGTCGAGCACCGCTTTCGCGGCCAGCTCGTCTGCCACCATTGCGGGCACAATGAGCGCCGTCCGGAAGCCTGTCCGGAATGCGGCACGCTCGATCATCTGGTCGCCTGCGGGCCGGGCGTCGAGCGCATCGCGGAGGAAGTCGTCACCCATTTCCCGGATGCGCGCACAATCGTTTTGTCGTCGGATCTGATGGGCGGCGTGCGGCGGCTGCGGCTGGAGCTGGAAGCCATCGCCAATGGCGAGGCCGATATCGTCATCGGCACGCAACTCGTCGCCAAGGGCCACAATTTCCCGAACATGACCTTGGTTGGTGTCGTCGATGCCGATCTCGGCCTTGCCAATGGCGATCCGCGCGCCGCCGAACGCACCTTCCAGCTGCTCAGCCAGGTGACCGGCCGCGCCGGGCGCACCGGCAAGAAGAGTCTCGGCCTGCTGCAGACCTTCCAGCCCGACCATCCGGTGATGCGGGCGATCGTCTCCGGCGATGCCGATGCGTTCTACGAGCGCGAGATTTCCGAGCGCGAGCGGGCGGCTCTGCCACCCTTCGGCCGGCTCGCCGGCGTCATCGTCAGCGCGGTGACGCGGGCGGAAGCCGAGGGCCATGCCCGCGCCCTGCGCCGTGCCGCGCCCGAGGCATCCGACCTGTTCGTGCTCGGGCCGGCCGAAGCGCCGCTGTCGCTGCTCGGCGGCCGTCACCGTTTCCGCCTGCTGATCCAGGGCGAGCGCCGCGCCGACATGCAAAGGTTTATCCGGACCATGCTCGCCAACGGGCCGAAGCAGCGCGGCTCGGTCCGGGTGCAGGTCGACATCGATCCGCAGAGCTTTTTGTAAGGTCGCTCAGCGTTCGCGCGGATTGCTGGTCGTGTCCTTCAGTTCGGGACGTTGCCTAAACTCTTCAGGATAGAGTCGACGGGCGTCTCGATCGATATCACTATGGCCACGGGGCGTCCCCGCTTGCTGATTGTTGTCGGGCTGCCTTTGCTGGCTTCAGCGACCACGGCGCACAGTTCGCTGCGTGCTTTGCTGCTGGATTTTGTTTTCATCGAGTAGCCCTCAACATCGCCTTGGACTGTATCATAAGTCGCTGCAAGGAAAGGAAACCGTTTTGAAAACCCTTGGCCTTCTGGGCGGCATGAGCTGGGAATCGACGGCGATCTATTATCGCCTGCTCAACGATCTCGTGAGGCAGCGTCTCGGCGGGCTGCATTCGGCGAAATTGCTGCTGTGGTCCTTCGACTTCGCCGAGATCGCCGAGCTGCAGCATCACGGGGACTGGGACGGCGCCGGCGCGCTTCTGGTCGATGCCGCGCGCAAGCTCGAGTCAGCTGGCGCGGAAGGCCTGCTTTTGTGTACCAACACCATGCACAAGCTCGCCGACCAGGTGCAGGCCTCGGTATCGGTCCCGCTGACCCACATCGCCGACGCCACCGCAGCCGCGGTCAAGGCGGCCGGCATGCGGCGCCCGGCGCTGCTCGCAACGCGGTTCACCATGGAGCAGGATTTCTACAAGCGCCGGCTTGCCGACACATATGGATTGCAGCCGATCGTGCCGGACCAGGCAGGACGCGACATGGTCCATCGCATCATCTATGACGAGCTCTGCCAGGGCATCGTCACCGAGCCATCGAAAACCGCCTATATCGCCGAGATCAACCGCCTGCGGCGCGATGAAAATGTCGACAGCGTGATCATGGGCTGCACCGAAATCACGATGTTGATCGGCCAGCAGGATTTCGACATTCCGGTCTTCGACACGACGCGCATCCATGCTGAAGCGGCGGTCGCCTTCGCGCTCTCCTGATGCGTTTGGCCTAAAGTGCCGGCCGCCATCTGGCGCGCGGCTTTTCCTCCGCTAGAATGCCCGCGATTTCAGAGCGGCATTTACGAGGGGACACTATGGATTTTGCGTTTCCATGGCCGGTGAGCCAGGGCGAATGGCTGGCCTGGTCGAGCGCCGTCGTCACGGTGCTGCTAGGCCTGGTGCTTTTCCTGGCGCCGGGGCTTGCCTTCCGCATTCTGCGCTTGCAGGTCAAGCCGGAGAAGGCGGCGGCGATCGCCGAAGGGCGCGGCCGCATGTCGGGCTTCTATCTCGGCGTCGGCCTGTGCTGCATCCTGCTGGCGCAGCCGCTGATCTACATGGCGCTCGGCTTCTCCTGGCTGTTCACCGCCTTCGGCCGGTTGCTGTCGATGATGTCGGATGGCGCCAACACGCCCTTCAACTGGGTTTCCATCGTCGTGGAACTGGCGCTGGCGGCGTTGCCGCTTGCCTTTGCCTTCGGCTTCCTGCCCTGAATCCGCAGGCAATCCAGGGACTTCGTCCCCGGATGCGACAATAGTGCCTGAAAACCATGCGGAACGACGCATTGCGGTCTTAAAAGGCCTGTGCTAGACGGCAATCGACTTTCGGCCGGGGATAGCGGAAGCCGCGCCTCCGTGCTTGAAAAAATGCAGTAAGGTCAAAGATTTAGCCAGAGTTTTCGCTCGCGCCAACAATCTGCGGCCTGTCAGACAAGAGAAAAGACGGTCCGTGGCCCAATCGTCATCGCCAATCTCAGGTGTCGCAGAACGCTATGCGGGTTCGCTGTTCGAACTGGCATCGCAGGCGAATTCCGTCGCCAAGGTCGAAGCCGACCTCAACAGTTTCGAGGCGATGCTCGCGGGCAGCGCCGACTTGACCCGGCTGATCAACAGCCCGGTGTTCTCCAGCGAGGACCAGGCCAAGGCCATCGCGGCGATCGCCGACAAGGCCGGGATCACCGGCCTGACCGGCAATTTCATGCGCGTCGTCGCCAAGAACCGCCGGCTGTTCGCCGTGCCCGGCATGATCAGGGCATTCCGCCAGATCGCCGCCGAACATCGTGGCGAGACGACCGCCGAGGTAACGTCGGCTCACCAATTGAGCGCTGCCCAGCAGACTGAACTCAAGGCGGCGCTGAAGAGCGTTGCCGGCAAGGACGTTTCCATCTCCGTCACCGTCGATCCGTCGCTGCTCGGCGGGCTGGTGGTCAGGATGGGCTCGCGCCAGATCGATACGTCGCTCAAAACCAAACTCAATTCGCTCAAGCTTGCACTGAAAGAGGTCGGCTGATGGACATCCGCGCCGCGGAAATTTCCGCAATTCTGAAAGACCAGATCAAGAATTTCGGCAAGGAGGCCGAGGTCTCCGAAGTCGGACAGGTGCTGTCCGTCGGTGACGGTATCGCCCGCGTCTACGGCCTCGACAATGTCCAGGCCGGCGAGATGGTCGAATTCCCCGGCGGCATCCGCGGCATGGCGCTCAATCTCGAAGCCGACAATGTCGGCGTCGTCATCTTCGGCGCCGACCGCGACATCAAGGAAGGCGACACCGTCAAGCGCACCGGCGCGATCGTCGACGTTCCGGTCGGTCCGGGCCTGCTCGGCCGCGTCGTCGACGCGCTCGGCAACCCGATCGACGGCAAGGGCCCGATCAAGGCGACCGAACGCAAGCGCGTCGACGTCAAGGCGCCCGGCATCATTCCGCGCAAGTCGGTGCATGAGCCGATGTCGACGGGCCTCAAGGCCATCGACGCGCTGATCCCGGTCGGCCGCGGCCAGCGCGAGCTGGTCATCGGCGATCGCCAGACCGGCAAGACCGCCATCATCCTCGACACGATGCTCAACCAGAAGTCGGTGCACGACAACGGCCCCGAGAAGGAAAAGCTCTACTGCGTTTATGTCGCCGTCGGCCAGAAGCGCTCGACCGTGGCGCAGTTCGTCAAGGTGCTGGAAGAGCGCGGCGCGCTCGAATATTCGATCATCGTCGCCGCCACCGCTTCCGATCCGGCGCCGATGCAGTTCCTGGCGCCGTTCGCCGGCTGCACCATGGGCGAGTATTTCCGCGACAACGGCATGCATGCGCTGATCAGCTACGACGATCTGTCGAAGCAGGCCGTCGCCTATCGCCAGATGTCGCTGCTGTTGCGCCGCCCGCCGGGCCGCGAAGCCTATCCGGGCGACGTCTTCTACCTGCACTCGCGCCTGCTCGAGCGCGCCGCCAAGCTCAATGACGACATGGGCAACGGTTCGCTGACGGCGTTGCCGGTCATCGAAACCCAAGCCAACGACGTGTCGGCCTATATCCCGACCAACGTGATCTCGATCACCGACGGCCAGATCTTCCTCGAAACCAACCTGTTCTTCCAGGGCATCCGTCCGGCCGTCAATGTTGGCCTGTCGGTGTCGCGCGTCGGCTCCTCGGCGCAGATCAAGGCGATGAAGCAGGTTGCCGGCTCGATCAAGGGCGAGCTCGCGCAGTACCGCGAAATGGCGGCCTTCGCGCAGTTCGGCTCGGATCTCGATGCCGCCACGCAGCGCCTGCTCAACCGCGGTTCGCGCCTGACCGAGCTCCTGAAGCAGCCGCAGTTCTCGCCGCTGAAGACGGAAGAGCAGGTCGCGGTGATCTTCGCCGGCGTCAACGGCTATCTTGACAAGCTGCCGGTCAACCAGGTCGGCAAGTTCGAGCATGGCCTGCTCAGCCACATGCGTTCGGCCGGCAAGGACGTCCTCGACGCCATCCGCAAGGAAAAGGCGCTGTCGGACGATCTGCGCGGCAAGCTGAAGGCCGAGATCGACGCTTTCGCCAAGACCTTCGCCTGAGCGAAGCGCCAGTCCGGATGAGACAAGACGGGATCAGGTTTGAAGCATGCCTTCATTAAAAGACCTTCGTAACCGTATCGCCTCGGTCAAGGCGACGCAGAAGATCACCAAAGCGATGCAGATGGTCGCCGCGGCGAAGCTGCGCCGTGCACAGGAGGCCGCGGAAGCGGCGCGCCCCTATTCGGAGCGCATGGGTTCCGTGCTGGCCAACATCACCCAGGCGATCGGCGGCGGCGGCGATGCCCCGGCGCTGATGACCGGCACCGGCAAGGACGACGTGCACCTGCTCGTTGTCTGCACGGCCGAGCGCGGCCTGTGCGGCGGCTTCAATTCGCAGATCGCCCGTCTTGCCCGTGACCACATCCGCAGGCTCCTCGCCGACGGCAAGCAGGTCAAGATCATCTGCGTCGGCAAGAAGGGTTTCGATATCCTGCGCCGCGACTATGCCTCGATGATCCTCGACCGGATCGACCTGCGCGAGGTCAAGACGCTCGGCTTCGTCAATGCCGACACGATCGCCCGCAAGGTCATCCACCTGTTCAACGAGGGCGGCTTCGACATCTGCACGCTGTTCTATTCGCAGTTCAAGTCGGTGATCAGCCAGGTTCCGACCGCGCAGCAGATCATTCCGGCCGCTGCTTCGTCCGCTCCGGCCGAGGCTGCTGACGGCGCCAGCGCCGTCTACGAATACGAACCCGAGCCGGGTGAAATCCTGTCCGAGCTCATTCCGCGCAACATCGCGGTGCAGATTTTCCGCGCGCTGCTCGAAAACGCGGCTGGCGAAATGGGCGCCAAGATGAGTGCGATGGACAACGCCACGCGCAACGCCGGCGAGATGATCAACAAGCTGTCGATCACCTACAACCGCCAGCGCCAGGCGCAGATCACCAAGGAACTGATCGAAATCATTTCGGGCGCCGAGGCGCTCTAGGCGCGGTTTCCCGGGGTCGACGACCTCGATCCGACCGCGCGAGAAACAAAGGACGAAAAGGGTAAAGACGATGGCGAAAGCAGCGACCCCCAAGACGGCGGCTCCCAAGGCGGCAGCCCCGGCCAAGGCGGCACCGGCAAAGGCTCCGGCCGCAGCAGCGAAGGCGGCTCCGGCCAAGAAAGCGGCAGCGCCGACCAGGGCCGCCGCGGTAAAAACCCCGGCCGTGGCCAGCAAAGCCACCGGCATCGTCGGCAAGGTCCGGCAGGTCATCGGCGCCGTGGTCGACGTGCAGTTCGGCGATCACCTGCCGCCGATCCTGAATGCGCTCGAGACCACCAATGTCGGCAACCGCCTGGTTCTCGAAGTTGCCCAGCATCTGGGTGAAAACACCGTGCGCTGCATCGCCATGGATTCCACCGAAGGCCTGGTGCGCGGCCAGGAAGTGCGCGACACCGGCGGCCCGATCGCCGTGCCGGTCGGTCCGGGCATGCTCGGCCGCATCATCAACGTCATCGGCGAGCCGGTCGACGAAGCAGGCCCGGTCGACGCGGTCGAGTTGCGCTCGATCCACCAGCCGGCCCCGGCCTATATCGAACAGTCGACGGAAGCACAGATCCTGATCACCGGTATCAAGGTGCTCGACCTGCTCGCGCCCTACGCCAAGGGCGGCAAGATCGGCCTGTTCGGCGGCGCCGGCGTCGGCAAGACGGTGCTGATCCAGGAACTGATCAACAACATCGCCAAGGCGCATGGCGGCTATTCGGTGTTCGCCGGCGTCGGCGAGCGCACCCGCGAGGGCAATGACCTCTATCACGAGTTCATCGAATCCGGCGTCAACAAGAAGGGCGGCGGCGAAGGCTCCAAGGCGGCGTTGGTCTATGGCCAGATGAACGAGCCGCCGGGCGCGCGTGCCCGCGTCGGCCTGACCGGCCTGACGGTCGCCGAATATTTCCGCGACCAGGGCCAGGACGTGCTGTTCTTCGTCGACAACATCTTCCGCTTCACGCAGGCTGGTTCGGAAGTGTCGGCGCTGCTCGGCCGTATCCCGTCGGCCGTGGGCTACCAGCCCACGCTCGCCACGGACATGGGTGCCCTGCAGGAACGCATCACCACCACCACCAAGGGCTCGATCACCTCGGTGCAGGCTATCTACGTGCCGGCCGACGACTTGACCGACCCGGCGCCGGCGACCTCGTTCGCCCACCTCGACGCGACGACGACGCTCAACCGCTCGATCGCCGAAAAGGGCATCTATCCGGCCGTCGATCCGCTGGACTCGACCTCGCGCATGCTCGACCCGCTGGTGGTCGGTGAAGAGCATTATGGGGTCGCGCGCCAGGTGCAGTCGATCCTCCAGCGCTACAAGTCGCTGCAGGACATCATCGCCATCCTGGGCATGGACGAGTTGTCGGAAGAGGACAAGCAGACGGTGGCTCGCGCCCGCAAGATCGAGCGCTTCCTGTCGCAACCCTTCTTCGTCGCCGAAGTGTTCACCGGCGCGCCGGGCAAGCTGGTCGACCTCGCCGACACCATCAAGGGCTTCAAGGGCCTCTGCAACGGTGACTACGACCACCTGCCGGAAGCCGCCTTCTACATGGTCGGCGGCATCGAGGAAGCGGTCGAGAAGGCACAGCGCCTCGCGGCTGAAGCGGCTTAATCAAGGGAAATAGGGAGTAGTCAGTAGTCAGTAGTGAATGGCAGGCAGGTGACCGGGGGCAATTGCCCTTTCTCCCTACTTCCCTACTCACTATTCCCTACTCGCTAAATCGACATGGCAGAAGCTTTCAAGTTCGAACTGGTCTCGCCGGAGCGCCTGCTGGTTTCCGCAGAGGTCGAGGCAGTCGTCATTCCGGGTGCGGAAGGCGAGATGACCGTGATGGCGCATCACGCACCGGTCATGACAACCATCAAGCCGGGCGTCGTCACGGTGAAGGCTGCATCGGGCGGTGAAGAGCGTTACGTCGTCTTCGGCGGTTTCGCCGACATCGTTCCGGCCGGCTGCACGCTGCTGGCGGAATCGGCTGTCGCGGTGAAGGATGTCGACCGCGCCGATCTCGCGCGCCGCATCCAGGAAGCCAGGGAAGACGCCGCCGACGCCAAGGACGACCGGTCGCGCACGAAGGCCGAACAATTCCTCAGCCAGCTCACCACGCTGGAAGGCGCCATCCTGCCGGCTTGAGGCTGGCACCAGTAGTCGACTGAAAAGCGGGGCCTTGCCTCGCTTTTTTGTTTTTAAATGCCCAATGCCGCGAAGGCCTGAGCCGGTCCGCCACAGCGCAACTGCTCGAGATGGACGGCCGCAAGGTCCATCAATCCTGGCCGCTCAGGCGCCCCGGTCGCGAAGCCGGCGAGATCGAACACTGCCGCGACGGTTTCGGCAGCGGGCAGATTCCGGTCAATGATCGCCGTCATCGGCATGTCAAGCGGATCGGTAAAATGGCCGTCGGGCAAGGATTTGCCGCGCGCTTCGCAGGCGGCGATCCAGGCGGCAACCGCCAGCATGAGATGTCCGGGCGCGGCGCCTGAATGGAGGCGCTCGATCGCGGAGGCCATGATGCGCTGCGGCAGTTTCTGGCTGCCGTCATTGGCGATCTGCGCGGTGCGGTGGGCAAGTGCTGTGTTGGAGAAACGCTGGGCAAGCTCTGCCGTATAGCTCGCGGTATCCAGCCCGGCATCGGTGGGCAGCGTCGGGATTGCCTCGGCCCACAGCGCATCGACAAAGCGCCTGATCGCCGGATCGGCGAAGGCGCGGTCGACGGTGGCGTGTCCGCTGAGCAGGCCGAGATAGGCAATGGCCGAATGCGCTCCATTGAGCAGTCTCAGCTTCATGTCCTCGAAGGGCCTGACATCCCCGACCATGGTGACGCCGAACTTTTCCCAGGCCGGGCGGCCTGCCGGAAAATTGTCCTCGACCACCCACTGGCGGAACGGCTCGGTCATGACCGGCCAGGCGTCGTCGACGCCGAGCTCGAGAGCGATCCGCGCCCGGTCGGCATCGGTCGTGGCCGGCACGATGCGATCGACCATGCTCGAGGGAAACGCGACCTCGTCGGCGATATGGCCGGCAAGCCTGGTAGCGCCCTTCTCACCGAGGCTGGCATCGCGCAGCGTGGCGAATTCCACCAGCAGCCTGTGCAAGGTCGCCCCGTTGGCAGGCAGGTTGTCGCAGCAGAGCACGGTGAAGGGCTGAAAGCCGGTCGCGCGACGGCGTGCAAGCGCCTCGGCCAGAAAACCGTGCGCGGTCTTCGGCAGATGCGGGTTCGCCAGATCGTGGGCGATATCAGGGTGGGCTGCGTCGAGCCCGCCGCCGGCGGCCCGCAGATAGGCTTTCTCGGTGATGGTCAGCGTCACGATGCGGGTGCGCGGATCGGTCAGCGCGGCCAGCACGGCGGCGGGATCTTCCGGCGCCACCAGCATCGCGCCGATGGAGCCGATGACATGAAGACTTTCCTCGCCCCCGCTGCGGATCGCCAGCGTGTAGAGCCCGTCCTGCGGCGCCAGCGCATCGCGCGTCTCGGCACTGCGCAGCGACACGCCGACGATGCCCCAATCCGTTTCTCCGGCAGCCAGGCAATCGTCGACATAGGCTGCCTGGTGGGCGCGATGAAAGGCGCCGACCCCCAGATGCACGATGCCTTGCGTGACCGATGCGCGATCAAAACGCGGCACGGCGATCCTCGCCGGCAACGTCGTGATCGTATCCTTCGAAAGACGCCTGTTCATTGCTGTGCGAAGTCCCCGATTGGCCTTTGGGAGCCGCCCCGTAAGGTCGGCGAAGGAGAAACGGCAGCGGCGTAACATCCACTGCCGTCCCACACAATGGCCGGTTGCCGATCCAAAGTCATCATACAACAATCCATTTTTTGTATGTTGACATTATTTCCTTGCGACCCTACCGATAGCGCCTCTTGGGAGGATCACCGTGGCACTGACCGATGCGGATTTGCTGTTTCGCGCCGACGTGCGTCCACGCTCGCTCGCCCGCACCGGCTCTGAGTCGGCGCCTTGATTTTTGAAAAGGGAGGAAGTCATGTTGCATTTTTCGAAATTGACGGCGGCTACATTCGCGTTCGGCTCGCTGCTGATCGGCATCGCCAACGCGCAAACCGTGCTGCGGTCGGCCGACACGCACCCCGACGGCTATCCGACGGTCGAGGCGGTAAAATACATGGGCGAGCTGATCAAGCAGCGCACCGATGGCCGCTATTCGGTCGAGGTCTATCATTCGGCGCAGCTCGGCGAGGAGAAGGACACGATCGAGCAGACCCAGACCGGCGTCATCGACCTCAACCGTGTCTCGATGGGGCCGTTCAACGGCATCGTGCCGGAAACCGCGGTGCCGTCGCTGCCCTACATATTCCGCTCGGTCGAACATATGCGTCATGTCATGGACGGGCCGATCGGCGACGACATACTGAAAGCCTTCGAGGCACATGACCTGGTCGGTTTGGCATTCTACGATTCCGGCGCGCGCTCCTTCTACAACACCAAGAAGGACATCGCCTCGATCGCCGACCTGAAGGGCATGAAATTCCGCGTCATCCAGTCGGACGTGTTCGTCGACATGGTCAACGCACTGGGCGCCAACGCCACGCCAATGGCTTATGGCGAAGTCTATTCGGCACTTGAGACCGGCGTCATCGACGGCGCGGAAAACAACTGGCCGAGCTTCGAATCCGCCAAGCACTATGAGGTCGCCAAGCACTACACGCTCGACCAGCACCAGATCGTTCCGGAAGTGCTGGTGATGGCGAAGGCGAGCTGGGACAAGCTCTCGCCGGAAGACCAGACGATCGTGCGCCAGGCGGCCAAGGACAGCGTCGTCAAGATGCGCGAACTGTGGGACGCGCAGGAGAAGAAATCCCGCGACATCGTCGAAAAGGCAGGCGTCAAGGTCAGCGAGATCGACAAGCAGCCGCTGATCGACGCGATGAAGCCGGTCTACGACAAATACCTGTCGACGCCGGCGCTGAAGGACCTCGCCGCCCGCGTCCAGGCAACCAAGTGAAGTCGGCCGCGGGGCGGGCAATGCACGCCGTCCCGCGCCTTCGTGACCGGCCGGCGATCGGGAGGATCAGATGGCGACAATGACAAGCAGCGCGGCGCCGCCACGGTTCAGCGTCGTGCTTTCGAGGATCTGCGACGGGGCACTCTACCTGGCCGGCATCGGCTTGGTCGCCATGACCGCGCTCGTCGCCTATCAGGTCTTCTTCCGCTTCGTGCTCAATTCGTCGCCGAGCTGGACCGAAACCAGCGCCATCATGCTGATGAACTGGTTCATCTTCCTCGGCGCCGCCGTCGGCGTGCGGGAGAACTACCATATGGGGTTCGACGTGCTGCTTTATGTCCTGCCGAAAGGCAGCAAGGGAGCGTTGCGCACGCTGTCCGACCTGATCGTGCTCGGCTTCGGATTCGGCATGGTCTGGTACGGCTGCAAGCTTGTCGGCCTGACCTGGCACACCATCATCCCGGCGCTCGAGCTGCCGGGCGGCTTCGACTATCTGCCGCTGGTCGCCGGCGGCGTGCTGATCTGCCTGTTCTCGGCCGAGCGCATCGCGCTGCGCTGGTCGGGCGTCGATATCGACAAGGACATCAATCTCGAGGACGTGCCGGAGATGCCGGCGGTGCAGGAGGCCTAGATGGAGCTCTGGATCCTGTTCGGCGTCTTCACGCTGCTGATGTTCGGCGGCACGCCGATCGCGTTCTGCCTCGGTGCGGCCTCCTTCGCCACCGTGCTCTATCTCGGCCTGCCGCCCCTGGTCGTGTTCCAGCAAATGAAGTCGGGCATGAGCGCGTTCTCCCTGATGGCGATCCCGTTCTTCATCTATGCCGGCGATCTGATGGTGCGCGGCGGCATCGCGCAGCGCATCGTTTCCTTTGCCGGCTCCCTGGTCGGCCATGTCCGAGGCGGTCTCGGCCAGGTCAACATCATCGCCGGCACGCTGTTCGGCGGCATTTCCGGCTCGGCCGTGGCCGAGGCCGCGGCCGTCGGCGGGCTGATGATCCCGCAGATGAAGGCACGCGGCTATGGCGCCGACTATGCCGTCAACGTCACCTCGATGGCGGCGCTGATCGCGCTGCTTTTGCCGCCATCGCAGAACATGATCATCTATTCGATCGCCGGGGGCGGCAAGATTTCGATCGCCGACCTGTTCACCGCCGGCATACTACCGGGCCTTTTGTTCGCCGCCTCGCTGATGGTCACCGCCTATTTCGTCGCCCGCAGCCGCGGCTATCCGGTCGAGGCCTTCCCCGGTTTTTCGCGCGTCGGGCAGCTGGCGCTCATCGCTATTCCCGGACTGCTCCTGATCGGCATCATCTTCGGCGGCGTCCGCTCCGGAATCTTCACAGCGACGGAGAGTTCGTGCATCGCCATTCTCTACGCCTTGCTTGTTACCGTCCTCGTTTATCGTTCGATGGGCTGGAGCGATTTCGTCCACGCCACCAAGGGCGCCGTGCGCACCACTTCCATGGTGCTGTTGATCATCGGTACGGCGGCTTCTTTCAGCTGGCTGATGGCCTATCTCAAAGTACCGGTGCTGCTGATCGCCGGCATGAATGCGATCTCCACCGACCCGCTGGTCGTGCTGCTGCTGCTCAATGTCCTGATGCTGGTGCTCGGCACCTTCATGGACATGGGGCCGATGATCATCATCTGCACGCCGATCTTCCTGCCGCTTGTCACGCATTATGGCGTGGATCCTGTGCATTTCGGCGTCATCACCATTCTCAATCTCGGCATCGGGCTGAACACGCCGCCGGTCGGCACGGTGCAGTTCGTCGCCTGCGCCGTCGGCAAGATCACGGTCTGGGAAGCGATGCGCTCGATCTGGCCGTTCTATGGCGCCGGTATCGTGGTTCTCGGGCTGGTGACGTATATTCCGGCCATCTCGCTCTGGTTGCCGAGCGTGTTCAAATAGAGGACGACATGGCATTGGATAGCGCAACCGACCTCAGGGTCGAGAGAAAACCCAAACTGTCGGAGACCGTCGTCGCGGCAATTCGCAGGCAGCTTCAGGCAGGCGAGATCCTGCCCGGCCACAAACTGCCGACCGAGGGCCAGTTGACCGAAACCTTCGGCGTCAGCCGCACCGTCATCCGCGAAGCCCTGGCCAAGCTCGCCGCCGATGGCCTGGTCGAGCCGCGGCAGGGCGCCGGCGTCTTCGTCACAGAGCACATCTCGACGATGTTCGGGGCGCTCGCGGCCGATATGGGCAGCAAGGATTCGATCGCACTCAACGTGCTCGAAGTGCGGCTCGCCATCGAGATCGAATCGGCCGGGCTCGCCGCTATCCGCCGCAACGCGGCCCAGGAAGCGGCGATCCAGGAAGCCTTCTTCGAGTTCGAGCGGCTGTTGCTCGCCAGCGAGCCGACCGGTCCGGCCGATCTCGCCTTCCATCGCGCCATCGCCAGCGCCACCAATAACCCGTTCTATGTCGAGATGCTCGACGTGCTCGGCCGGCGCGCCATTCCGTGCGATGTGACCTCGCCCTGGTCGACCGAGCTTGTGCAGTCCGACAGCTATCAGCGCGGGCTGCAGCGTGAGCACCTGGTGATCCTGAACGCGATCACATCGGGCGATGCCGAAGCCGCGCGCGAGGCGATGCGCACGCACCTCTCGGCCAGCCAGCAGCGCTATCGCGAGCGCCTGCATGCGCGGCAGGTCTATTATTCCGACTCGGTCAAGGCGGCCGGCGGCGAATGATCCATCTCAAGTCAGGACAGCAATGAGCCAGAACCATACCGACTACACATCGCGCTTTGCCATCGACCCCGCCGCCGCCGCGGCCATGGGGACCGACGAGTTGCGCCACAATTTCCACATCGAAGACCTGTTCCAGCCCGGCCGCGTCAGCCTGACCTACACACATTACGACCGCATGATCGTGGGCGGCGCGATGCCGGCCGGCGCGCCGCTTCGGCTGGAGGCAATCAAGCCGACTGGAACGAAAGGCTTTCTCGAGCGCCGCGAGTTGATCGCCGTCAATATCGGCGGCGCCGGCACGATCGAAGCCGGAGGCCAGCTCCATGAGCTGCAGGCGCGCGACATGCTCTATCTCGGCATGGGCACGCAGGATGTGTCATTCGCCTCAGTCGACAAGGCGGCGCCGGCAAAGTTTTATCTGCTCAGCGCGCCGGCGCATCAAACCTTTCCCAGCCGGCTGATCCGCATCGGTGACGCCAGGCGTCTCGATCTCGGCAGCAAGGAGGCCTGCAATGAACGCTCGATCTTCCAGTTCATCCATGCCGACGGGGCCAGGACCTGCCAGCTCGTCGTCGGGATGACGCAACTCGCGCCGGGCTCCATCTGGAACACCATGCCGTGCCATGTGCACGACCGGCGCATGGAGGCCTATCTCTATTTCGACCTGCCGGAGGCGGCGCGCGTCTTCCATTTCATGGGCGAGCCGGACGAGACCCGCCATATCGTCATGCGCAACGAGGAGGCCGTGCTGTCGCCCGGCTGGTCGATCCATTCAGGCGCCGGCACCTCCAGCTATGCCTTCATCTGGGCGATGGCCGGCGACAATGTCGACTACACCGATGTCGATCCGGTTGCGATGGAAGACCTGCGGTGAGCGATTTCTCCGCCTTCAGCCTGACCGGTCGGCGCATCCTCGTCACCGGCGCCAACACCGGAATCGGCCAAGGCATTGCCGTCTCGATCGCGCGCGCCGGCGGCATGGTCGTCGGCGTCGGCCGCTCCTCGATGGATGAGACGGCCGCAAGGATCGCCGCGGCGGGCGGTCGGTTCGAGGCGGTCGCGGCCGACCTTGCCGACACATCCGCCGCAGGTCCGATGCTGGAGCGCGTCTGGGACGAAAGCGGGCCGCTCGACGGGCTGGTCAACAATGCCGGCATCATCCGGCGCGCCGACGCCGTCGATCTCTCGGAAGCCGATTGGGACGAGGTGCTCGACCTCAACCTGAAGACGGCTTTTCTGCTCTGCCAAGGCTTCGCCAGGCGCGTCCTTGCCGGCGGACGCAGGGGCAAGATCGTCAACATCGCCTCGGTGCTGAGTTTCCAGGGCGGCATCCGCGTCGCGTCCTACACCGCCTCGAAGCACGGCGTGCTCGGCATCACCCGGCTGCTCGCCTGCGAATGGGCAGCGAAAGGTATCAACGTCAACGGCATCGCGCCGGGCTATATCGAAACCAACAATACGCAGGCGCTGCGCGCCGATCCCGACCGCAGCGCCTCGATCCTGGCGCGCATTCCGGCCGGCCGCTGGGGCCGGCCGGAAGACATTGGCGATGCGGCGGCCTTCCTGCTGGCGTCGGCGTCGGACTATATGCATGGCGCGGTGGTGCCAGTGGACGGCGGCTGGCTGGCGCGATGAGGATATTGCGATGAGCGAAACGAAAATCTTCTCCCAGGCCGGCGCGGGCGCCTGGACGGCGACGCCGGATGGCAACAGGCGGCGCGTTCTCCTGCACACGGATGAACTGATGATGGTCGAGTTCGCCTTCGACAAGGGCGGCGTCGGCGCCCTGCATTCGCATCCGCATGTACAGGCAAGCTACGTCGCCGAGGGCCGCTTCGAGGTGACCATCGACGGCCGGACCGAAATCATCGAGACAGGCGGCAGCTTCATCGTGCCGTCAGGCCTGGTGCATGGCGTCAAGGCGCTCGAAGCCGGCCGGCTGGTCGACAGCTTTACGCCGCACCGCGCCGATTTCCTCGCCTGAGGGCCGGCCATGCGATGAGCGATGGACGCTCGTTTCGGCGCGCTGTTTCCAAATGAAAAACCCGCGCCTCCGGAGAGGCGCGGGTCTGTTGCCTGGGCGCTTGCGCGCCGCGGTACTCGAAACGTGGCCGCAGGAAATGGAGCCTGCCGAATCATGGTGAAGATAGGCTTAACGCGCGGACGCCATGTGATAGCGCCGCCATGTGATCGCGTCGCCGGCGGCGGGCGCCGCACGGCGTTCAAGTGATGTGCCTGAGCAGGCCGAAAAGCCGTTCGAAGGTCCTGCCATAGGGCGGACGCAGAAGGCTCCCCGCGCTCAAGCGCGACTGCAGGAAAACCGGCTTCACCTTGCTGAAGGTGCGAAAGCCCCATTCCCCGTGATAGGCGCCCATGCCGCTGGCGCCGACGCCGCCGAAGGGTTGGTTCTCCTGCACCAGATGCAGCATGCAATCGTTGATGGTGACGCCGCCGGCGATGGTCTCGTGCAGGATGCGTTGCTGGTTGCCGCCGTCTCGCCCGAACCAGTAGAGCGCCAGCGGCCGGTCGGCCCGGTTGACATGGGCGATGGCGTCGTCGATCCCGGCATATTCGAGGATCGGCAGCACCGGCCCGAAAATCTCTTCGCGCATCAGCCGCAGGTCGGGATCGGCGTTCCTGACCAGGGTCGGCGGCAATTTGCGGCCTGCGGCGCCGAACGCCTCGCCGGCCGGGTTGATTTCGATGACATCGGCGCCGGCGTCTCGGGCCTCCGCGATCATGGCCCGCAGGCGCTGATAATGCCGGTCGCTGACGATGGCGGTATAGTCCGGATTGTCGCGCAGGCTGGGGTAGAGCTTCGCCATAGCCGCCGCGAGTTTCTCTGCCACGATGCCTGACTGTCCCTTGGGCACCAGCAGGTAGTCCGGCGCGATGCAGGTCTGCCCGGCATTGAGGAGCTTGCCATAGGCGACGCTGGCCGCCGCCGCATCGAGGTCGCATGAGGGGTCGAAGATTGCCGGCGACTTGCCGCCGAGTTCCAACGTGACTGGAGTGAGGTTGGCCGCGGCGGCCAATGCGACCTCGCGGCCGACGGCCGTCGAACCGGTGAACAGCAGGTGATCGAAAGGCATCGACACGAAAGCCTTGCCGACCTCCGCGTCGCCGGTGATGATGCCGAGTTCGTCCGGTGCGAAATGCTCGGCGGCCAGGCGCGCCAGCAGCGCTGAAAAGGCGGGCGTCAATTCGGAGGGTTTGACCAGCACGCGATTGCCGGCGGCGAGCGCCGCGGTGACCGGCGCGACGGCGAGCTGGAAAGGGTAATTCCAGGGCGATACGATGCCGACGACACCGAGCGGCTGCGGGACGAGGCGGTTCCTGCCCGGCAGAAACGGCAAGGTGGTGGCGACGCGGCGTTCCCGCATCCAGCCTTTCAGGTGAGACAGCGCGTGGCGGATGCCGGCCCGCACCACGAACAGCTCGGCAAGGCGGGTCTCATGAGCCGAGCGGCCGCCGAAGTCGGTGTCGATTGCCGCGCAGATGTCGGCCTCATGCTTTTCCGTGAGCGCCAGCAGCCGGACGAGGCGATCCTTGCGGACATCGAGGCCCGGAAAGGGCTGCGCCTCGAAGGCGGCGCGCTGCTGCTTGAAGCGTTCGCCGAGAGCATCCTGTCTGGTCTGCAGCATCGCTCTCTCCCTGGTCGTCCCGGGCAAGCTTACATCGCAGCACGTGAGAGAATCCAGCAGGGGTGCTGATGTCGGAAGGGAAGGCACGAATTGGGGCCGGTGGACATGCCACCCCGCGCATCCGCGGATAGCGTTCCGGCGATCTTCGCTTTAAGAACGTTGCCTCAGCCAAACGGGGACCATTGCGAGATGCCAATATCGACGGCGAGCGTTCCGCCGGATGCACCAGACCCCAAGCAACGCGTGTTGAAGGACGTGTTCGGCTTCGACGATTTTCGTCCCGGCCAGGCCGAAATCATGGACGCGCTGCTGGGCGGACGCCATGTGCTGGCCGTCATGCCGACGGGTGCGGGCAAATCGCTCTGCTACCAGGTTCCGGCGCTGGTCCTGGGCGGCCTTGCCATCGTCGTCTCACCGCTGGTTGCGCTGATGCAGGATCAGGTCGCGGCGTTGCGCCTTGCCGGCGTGGCAGCCGATACGATCAACTCCTCGATCGAGCGCGAGGCCAATGTCGCGGCATGGCGCCGTGTCGCCTCCGGCCAGACGCGCCTGCTCTACCTCGCGCCGGAGCGGCTGATGACGGAGCGGATGCTCGACGCGCTGGCCAGGCTCGACGTCAGCCTGATCGCCATCGACGAGGCGCATTGCATCTCGCAATGGGGTCCGGCGTTCCGGCGCGAATATGAGGATCTGTCGCGGCTGCGCTCCATTTTCCCGCAAGTGCCGATCATCGCGCTGACGGCGACGGCGGACGAGGCTACCCGCATCGATATCGAAGCGCGTCTGTTCGCCGGGCGCGCCGAAACCGTGGTGCTGGGTTTCGACCGGCCGAACATCAAGCTTGCCCTTGAGGCCAAGCAGGACAGCAAGCGCCAGTTGCTGCGCTTCGTCGAGCGTCACGCAGGCAAAAGCGGCATCGTCTATTGCCTGTCGCGCAAGAAGACCGAGGAGATGGCGGCCTTCCTCGAGAAGAACGGCGTCACCGCGCTCGCCTATCACGCCGGGATGAGCAAGGAAGCGCGCGAGGCGAATCAAAACGCCTTCATGACGCTCTCCGGCGTCGTCATGGTGGCGACCATCGCCTTCGGCATGGGCATCGACAAGCCCGACGTCGCCTATGTCTTCCACACCGACCTGCCGGGCAGCCTCGAAGCCTACTATCAGGAGATCGGCCGCGCCGGCCGCGACGGGCGGGCAGCCGAGGCGCATATGCTCTACGGGCTCGGCGATATCCGCATGCGGCGCCTGTTCATCGACGACGAAGAATCATCACCTGAGCACAAGAGGCGCGGGCATCGCCGGCTCGATACGTTGATCGGCTATTGCGAGGCGGTACAGTGCCGTCGGCAGATCCTGCTCGGCTATTTCGGCGAACAGGCAGCGCCCTGCGGCAATTGCGACAACTGCCTCGACCAGGCGCCGCGCGCCGATGGCGGAGCGGAAGCGCGGATCATCCTGGCGGCCGTCGCGCAGACCGGCGAGCGCTTCGGCGCCGCCCATATCATCGACATACTGCTCGGCCACGAGACGGAGAAAGTACTGGCGAGAGGCCATCAAACGCTGACCAGTTTCCGGGCCGGCGCGGCGCATAGGAAAACGGTCTGGCTGTCGCTTATCCGGCAACTGGTCGCCGGCGGATTCCTTGTGCCGGATCCGGACGGCCATGGCGGCCTCGCCATTTCCGAAAGCGGCCGCGCCCGCGGGCGCGGCGAGGTTGCGTTCCATTATCGCGTCGAGATGCGGGACCCTCTCGCGCGCGGCAGGAAGCGATCCGGGGAAGGCTCCGCCGCCGGCGCCGAGGGTGTGGATGCATCGCTGCTGGGCGCGCTCAAGGCGCTGCGGCTACGGCTGGCCAAGGAGCGGCAGGTGCCGGCCTATGTCGTGTTCTCCGACCGCACGCTGATCGACATGGCCGAACGCCGCCCGCGCGATCTCGACGCGTTCGCCGAGGTGAATGGCGTGGGAGCGGCAAAGCTTAGGGAATTCGGGGAGATTTTTCTGGGCGCAATCGCGGGACATCATCCGAATTGAGCTGAACCGGTTGGCGCGTCACGCCCAGGCTACAGCGGGTAAACTGTTACCCATGTCTCCGGGCTGTACAGAAGCAGGATGGCGGAGAGGGAGGGATTCGAACCCCCGATGGGCTTGCACCCATGCCGCATTTCGAGTGCGGTGCATTCGACCACTCTGCCACCTCTCCGCGGTCATGGTCGGCCGTTGCCGGCGCGGCGCACTAGATAACGGCTGAACGGGCAGGTTACAAGGCCAAATCCGCCGGAAAGTCAGCTTGCGTCAGAGGCTGGCCCGGAGCGACGCCGTCCCGACCGCGGTAGACGATGCCGGACACTGCGCCGGCCAGGAAACCGGCCAAGATTTCGAACTCCGATTAACGAGGCATAGGGACGCCAGTCCGGCGGTGCCGGCGACCTCCTGATAGGAATTTTTTCTTGACGGGATGAAGGCAACTATGGTAGAGATCTGGTTATGGTGCTGAGTTGCGCCAGGGACCCGCCGCACAGGCGGGTTTTTCCGTTCAAGGCTCCATCACCAGCGCGCCGACGAAGCTCCGAAGGAACCCGTTAGCCCGGATTCGTTGCCCTGAGAATCTGGCCGTTTGCCTTGACTCGCAACAAACCTTCGGTTAGGGACAGCGCGCAATCGGCGTGGAGGGTTCTTCCGCGCCGCTTGTTTTTTGAACCCGCAGACTGACAAAAAGACGGCCGAACCGCCACAGGCGGTTCATCGAGGCCGACCGAACAGCGAAAGGCAAAAAATGTTCGCAGTCATCAAAACGGGCGGCAAGCAGTATCGCGTCGCCGCCAACGATCTCCTGAAGATCGAAAAAGTCGAAGCCAATGTCGGCGATATCGTCGAGATCGGCCACGTGCTCGCGCATGGCGAGGGCGAGAATGTCACGTTCGGCGCACCGTTCGTCGACGGCGCGGTTGTCACCGCCGAGGTCGTCGAGCAGGGCAAGAACCGCACGGTCATCGCCTTCAAGAAGCGCCGCCGCCAGAATTCGCGCCGCAAGATCGGCCATCGCCAGTTGCTGACCACGGTCAGGATCTCCGAGATCCTGCTGGGTGGCGCCAAGCCGGCCAAGAAGGCCGCTGCCAAGGCGGAAGCCAAGGCCGAGGTAGCCGCCGACGCGGCGCCGAAGGAAGCCAAGGCCAAGAAGGACGCCCCGAAGGAAGAGGCAAAGGCCGAGACCGCGGCAGCGCCGCTGTTCAAGGCGCCGAAGGGCGAGCCGGACGATCTGACCGTGATCAAGGGCATTGGCCCGGTCGCCGCCAAGGATCTCAACGAACAGGGCATCATCACCTTCGCGCAGCTCGCCAAGCTGACCGAGAAGGATGTGGCCAAGATCGACGAGAACATGCCGTTCAGCGCCGACCAGATCAAGGACTGGCGCGAGCAGGCCAAGGAACTGGCGAAGAAGTAAGGCGAACCGGCGCGAAACGTCGCCGGATCGGACTTGAAACGGAACGCGAACGCGTTCATAAGACCATTCAAGCGCCCCTGGGCGCATCGGAGTTAGTTAAATGGCACACAAGAAAGCTGGCGGCTCGTCGCGCAACGGTCGCGACTCGCATTCCAAGCGTCTGGGCGTGAAGAAGTTCGGCGGCGAAGCCGTCATCCCGGGCAACATCATCATTCGTCAACGCGGCACCACCTGGCATCCCGGCGTCAACGTTGGCATGGGTACCGACCATACGCTTTTCGCGCTCGAAGCCGGCGCCGTGACGTTCAACAAAAAAGCCAACGGCCGAACCTACGTATCGGTCAACCCGATTACCAAAGCAGCGGAGTAGCCGGTTCCGCACCACAACACCGGCAGCCCATCTCGGGAACCGGTGTCTGGAAGCCAGAAGGTTTGGCAAAGCCAGGAAAAGGATCAAGGGAGATGGGTTTCCATCTCCCTTTTTTCTTGTGCCTGGAGGACTTTGACATGGTTGCCGAAGCGGAAGACTCAGAAGACGAAAGTTATGCGATCGATTGCCCGGTGCTGGCCACCGAGCGGCTGGTGATGCGGGCTCCGCGCGAAAGCGACATCGCGCAATTGGTCGAGCTCGCCGACAACCGTCATGTCGCCGAGATGCTGGCGCGCATGCCGCATCCCTATGGCGAGGCCGAGGCACGCGCTTTCCTGGCCATGACCAAGTCGCGCCGCGCCGGCATCGCCTATGCGCTGACGCTGGCGGGCACCGAAACCTTCGTTGGCTGCGCCGGATTGAATACCACCGACCGCGGACTGGAGCTCGGCTACTGGATCGGTGAGCCCTATTGGAAGCGCGGCTTCGCCACCGAGGCGTCGCACGCCCTGGTCGATCTCGCGTTCCAGCGGACAAACATCCAGGTGCTTCATGCCTCGACGCGGGTCATCAATCCGGCCTCGCGCCGGGTGATCCACAAATGCGGCTTCCAGTACGCCGGCCAGGGCATGCTGAACTCGATCGTCGCCGGCCAGGTGCCCGTCGAGCGTTACCGCCTCGACCGGAAGACATGGACCAGCCTGCGCAACTGGGTACATTTTTGATGTGTGCCGATATTCAGGTGAGGCCGGCCTGCAAACGCTGATTTTCTGCGCTTCCGGTGCTCGCGTACGTTAAGTACGCTCCGCTCCGGTTCTCGAAAACCAACGTTTTCGGCTCGGCCTGACCTGAATCTCAGCACACATCGGCGCTGGGCCTCTGGTTAAAGGTTCGGAAAGAATCGTGCATCGATTTGGGCTCAGCCCAGTTCGGCCCATACCGGCAGATGGTCCGAGCCAACAGCCTTTCGGTCGACCCACAGGCGCTTCAGCGACCGGGCAAGCGAGGCGCTGGTGAAGATATAGTCGATGCGCTTGTGGCGGTCGGTATTGCCGGGGTCCTTGGGGTCGACCCAGCTGACGAGATCGTCGCCGGCGACATTGAGGCGCACGGCGGCGTCGACGGCGAAATCAGCGGTCAGCGGCATGCCGAATTCGTGGTCCGGCCGGCCGGCGAGTTCGACATATTCAGGCGATCCGGCCAGCATGTTGAAGTCGCCCATGCCGACGAAAGCCTCGGGATGCGGCAGTTCCGGCAGGCCGATCTCGGCGACGCCGGACAGCGCGCCGCCTTCAAGCGCATAGTTCAACAGGCGCCGGCGCAGGAACTGGATCTGGCTGGCGCGCTCGACCGGGCTGCGGTGATCGAGATGGATGGAATAGAAGCGGATGAAACCAAGCGGCGTCTCGATCAGCGCCTCCAGCGCGCCGCGCTGGAAGTTCATCATCTCGAAGCTGCGGCTGCGCGGCAGGAGCAGGTTGCGCGACAGATGAATGGGCGTCTTCGACAACACCATGTTGCCGAGCTGGAAGGTGGTGGTGATGGCGCGGCCGTTCTCGATGCGCGAGCCGATATTGGCCTCGAAATTGCTGCCATAGACGGCGAAATAGTCGGGCAGCGCTTCGCCGATCTCGGCGACCATGTCGCGTCCGCCGTTCCTGGGATTGTTGCGGGTGACCTCCTGCAGCGCGATGACATCGGCGCCGCGCACGGCGTCGGCGATACGCCCGACATCGTACTGCCCATCGAGGCCGATGCCGTACTGGATGTTGTAGGTTACAAGCTTCATGCCGACATCTCCGGCCAACCCCACGCGGCCACTGTCACAAAACGGCCTCGCCCTTCGCCGCGCCTTGGTTTAGAGCAAGGCGCAAGGTTTAGAGCAATGCCGCAAGGCCAATAAAGAAACTGCTGTCCGATGAAATTTCTCGATCAAGCCAAGGTCTATGTCCGCTCCGGCGACGGGGGCGCGGGTTCCGTGTCGTTCCGGCGCGAGAAATTCATCGAGTTCGGCGGACCGGACGGCGGCGATGGCGGCCGCGGCGGCGACGTCTGGCTGGAAGCGGTCGACGGGCTGAACACGCTGATCGACTACCGCTACCAGCAGCATTTCAAGGCCAAGACCGGCACTCATGGCATGGGCCGCAACATGACCGGCGCCAAGGGCGCCGACGTCACGCTGAAAGTGCCTGCTGGAACGCAGGTGTTCGAAGAGGACAACGAGACGCTGATCTGCGACCTCACCGTGGTCGGCCAGCGCTTCCTGCTGGCCAAGGGCGGCAATGGCGGCTTCGGCAACCAGCACTTCAAGACCTCGACCAACCAGGCGCCGCGCCGCGCCAATCCGGGTCAGCCCGGCGAGGAGCTCAACATCTGGCTCAGGCTGAAGCTGATCGCCGATGCCGGGCTGGTCGGGCTGCCCAATGCCGGCAAATCGACCTTTCTCGCCTCCGTCACCGCCGCCAAGCCGAAGATCGCCGACTATCCCTTCACCACGCTGCATCCCGGCCTGGGGGTGGCACGCATCGATGCGCGCGAATTCGTCATCGCCGACATTCCCGGCCTCATCGAAGGCGCGCATGAAGGCGTCGGCATCGGCGACCGCTTCCTTGGCCATGTCGAGCGCACGCGCGTGCTGCTGCACCTGGTCTCGGCGCAGGAAGAAAATCCGGGCAAGGCCTACAAGACCGTGCGCGCCGAACTCGAAGCCTATGGCCATGGCTTGACCGACAAGGCCGAGATACTGGCCCTTTCGCAGGTCGACACGCTCGATGCGGATGAGCGCAAGAAGAAGGTCGCGTCGCTGAAGCGCGCCGCCGGCCGTGCGCCGATGCTTCTGTCGGCGGTCACCGGCGAAGGGGTCGAAGCGGTGCTGCGCGCGCTGATGGCGGTCGTGGCCGAAGCGCGCGACGCGATCGCGGCGCCGGTCGACACGCGCTGGGAAAAATAGCATGACCGTGCAGTCGCTGAAGAAATACCGGCGCATCACCGTCAAGATCGGTTCGGCGCTTCTGGTCGACCGCACCGCCGGGCTGAAGCGCGACTGGCTGGCGTCGCTGGCCGACGACATTGCCGTGCTGGCTCAAGGCGGCGCGGAAATCCTGGTCGTGTCGTCGGGCGCCATCGCGCTGGGCCGTACCATTCTGGATCTTGGAAAAAGGGCGCTGAAGCTCGAGGAGAGCCAGGCGGCCGCAGCCGTCGGCCAGATCGCGCTGGCCGGCGCCTGGTCGGATGCGCTCGGCAAGGGCGGGTTGAAATCGGGCCAGATCCTGCTCACGCTTGGCGACACCGAGGAGCGCCGCCGCTACCTCAACGCCCGGGCGACGATCTCGACGCTCTTGAAGATGAAGGCGGTGCCGGTCATCAACGAGAACGACACCGTGGCGACCTCCGAGATCCGCTATGGCGACAATGACCGACTGGCCGCGCGGGTGGCGACGATGATGGGCGCCGACCTTTTGGTGCTGCTCTCGGATATCGACGGTCTCTACACCGCGCCGCCGGCGCGTGACCCGGAGGCCAAATTCGTCGCGGTGGTCGATCGCATCACGCCTGAGATCGAAGCGATGGCGGGTGCCGCGGCTTCCGAACTGTCGCGCGGCGGCATGCGCACGAAGCTCGACGCCGGTAAGATCGCCACTGCGGCCGGCACGGCCATGATCATTACCGCCGGCACGCGGCTTTCGCCGCTGATGGCGATCGAGCGCGGCGAGCGCGCCACCTTCTTCCGGCCGAGCGCCAACCCGGTGAAAGGCTACAAGAGCTGGATCGCCGGCCAGCTCGAACCGGCGGGAAGGCTCACCGTCGATGCCGGCGCCGTCGGGGCGCTGACATCGGGCAAGTCGCTGCTGCCGGCCGGTGTGAAGCTGGTCAGCGGCAATTTCTCGCGCGGCGATACGGTGGCGATCCTGTCGCCCGAGGGTCGCGAGATCGCCCGCGGGCTGGTTGCCTATGATGCCGCGGATGCCGTAAGGATCGCAGGCCTGAAGACAACCGAAATCGAGACCGTGCTCGGCTACGAGGCGCGTTCGGCGATGATCCACCGCGACGACCTTGTGGTCAGCCTCGCGGGCGACCAAGTAACGAGCGGAGGATGAGCCATGCTGAAGCTGCATGAAAAATCCCGGAACGATACAGTGGCGACCATGGCCGACCTCGGCCGCCGTGCCCGCGCCGCCGCACGACCGCTGGCCATCGCCACGACAGCCGCCAAGAACGCGGCACTTGCCGCCATGGCGCAGGCGATCATCGCCCGCGAGCGAGCCATACTCGACGCCAACGCCAACGACATCGCGAACGGGCATGAAGCCGGCCTCTCGGCGTCCTCCATGGACCGGCTGAAACTCAATCCCGCCCGCATCCGCGCCATGGCCGAAGGCATTCGCGAAATTGCCGAACTCGGCGATCCGGTCGGTGACGTGATCGCCAGTTGGGAGCGGCCGAACGGCCTCAGGATCGAGCGCGTGCGCACGCCGCTCGGCGTCATCGGCGTCATCTATGAGAGCCGGCCGAACGTCACGGCGGATGCCGGCGCGCTCTGCCTCAAGGCCGGCAACCCGGTGATCCTGCGCGGCGGCTCGGATTCGCTGAACTCGTCGTCGGTGATCCACGCCTGCCTGGTCGACGGCTTGAAGGCAGCCGGCCTGCCTCAGGACGCCATCCAGCTTGTGCCGACCGCCGACCGCGCCGCCGTCGGCGAAATGCTGAAGGGCCTCGGCGGCAATCTCGACGTCATCATCCCGCGCGGCGGCAAGAGCCTGGTCGAGCGGGTGCAGACCGAGGCGCGGGTGCCGGTCTTCGCGCATCTGGAAGGCATCTGCCATCTCTATATCGACCGCTCGGCCAAGCTCGACATGGCGGTCGGCATCGCCGTCAACGCCAAGATGCGGCGCACCGGCGTCTGCGGCGCGGCCGAAACGCTGCTGGTCGACCGTGCGGTTGCCTCCACCCACCTGGTGCCGATCCTCGACGCCTTGCGCGCCGCCGGCTGCGAGATCCATGCCGATGCCGAGGTGATGAAGCTGTTCTTCGACGCCAAGCCGGCGACCGATGCCGACTGGGTCACCGAATATCTCGACGCCATCATCGCGGTGAAGCTGGTCGACGGCGTTGATGACGCGATCGAGCATATCGAGACTTTCTCCTCACACCATACCGAGGCGATCGTTGCCGAGGATGCGCAGGCGGTGGAACGGTTCTTCAACGAGATCGACTCGGCGATCCTGTTGCACAATGCCTCAACACAGTTCGCCGATGGCGGCGAGTTCGGCATGGGCGCCGAGATCGGCATCGCCACCGGCAAGATGCACGCGCGCGGGCCCGTTGGCGTCGAGCAGCTGACCTCGTTCAAATACCGCGTGCGCGGCTCCGGACAGGTGAGGCCTTGACGCTTTTCGTCCAAAGGGCCTGAAGCTTGCGCCCAGCCACCCCCCTCTGTCCTGCCGGACATCTCCCCCGCAAGGGGGGAGATTGGCTGACATTTTTGGTTTCGCCGATCTTCAATGCCCCAAGATTTGTGCCTTCACCGAAACTGCCAATCTCCCCCCTTGCGGGGGAGATGTCCGGCAGGACAGAGGGGGGTGCCTAGCGAATGCTTTCCCTGCTTGAGCAACCTATCCCGTCCAGCTACCTCAAAATGCCGCATGCCGGCAAAGGCCTTGCCGTCGGCCTGTTCGGCGGCTCGTTCAATCCGCCGCATGCCGGCCACGCGCTGGTCGCCGAGATCGCGCTCAGGCGGCTGGCGCTCGATCAGTTGTGGTGGATGGTCACCCCGGGCAATCCGCTGAAGAACACGCACGAGCTGGCGCCGCTGGCCGAACGGCTGCGCCTGTCCGAGAAGATCGCCAAGAACCCGAAGATCAAGGTCACCGCCTTCGAAGCGGCGCATCATGTGCGCTACACCGCCGACGCGCTGGCGCTGGTCAAGGCGCGCAATCCCGGCGTCGACTTCGTCTGGATCATGGGCGCCGACAGCTTGCGCGATTTCCACCGCTGGCAGCGCTGGCGCGAAATCGTCATGACCTTCCCGATCGCGGTCATCGACCGTCCGGGCGCGACGCTGTCGTTCCTGTCGTCGGTCGTGGCCAAGACCTTCGACTATGCCCGCGTCGACGAAGGCGATGCGCCGAGGCTCGCCCGCATGAAGGCGCCCGCGTGGACCTTCATCCACGGCCCGCGCTCGTCGCTGTCGTCGACGGCTATCCGCGAGCAGGCGAAGGGCTGATCGGTACGCACAGCGCCCTTTCTTCGCAAGGAGGAAGGCAAGTCCGGCAATGTCGCTTTTGCGGCGGCCTTTCGTCATCGAATGGATGATCTTGCGCTGATATGACCACTCTCGTGAAAAGCCAAACCGAAACGGAACCGAGGCACGGCGACACGCCCACGCCGCTGATCGCGATTGCCAGCGTCGTGGTGTCGATGGCGCTGATCGCCATCGGCAACGGGCTGATGTTCGCCTACATCCCCGTCCGGCTCGGCGTGGAAGGCTTCGATCCGACCTGGGCCGGTCTGATCGTCACCGGTCTGTCGGCGGGTGGTCTCGCCGGCTGCATCCTGACCGGACCGCTGGTGCGCAGGGTTGGCCATGCCCGTGCCTTCATGGTGCTGTCGGCGCTGATCGCGCTGTCGAATGCCGCAATCGGCGCCGGGCCGCACCCCCTGTTGTGGATCGCGGCGCGCGCTCTCTACGGCTTTGCCATATGCGGGCTTTTCATCGTCGCGCAGAGCTGGCTCAACGATGCCGTCGCCAATGCCATACGCGGCAGGGTAATGGCCGTCTTCTACGTCGCCTATGTCGGCGGGCTCGGCATCGGCTATGCGACGCTGGCGCTGGTCGACATCAGGACGGCGGATGCATCGCTGATCGGCATAGCCTTCACCGCGCTATCCATCCTGCCCGTCGGGATGACCCGGCTGGCCCAGCCGCCGGCGCCGCAGGCGGCATCGGTGGCGCTGCGCCGGGCCTGGCGGATTTCGCCGGTCGGCGTCGCCGGCATGCTGGCGGTCGGCGGCCTGTCCATGTCGATTTCCGGCTTTGCGCCGATCCACGCCACCGCGAAGGGGTACAGCCAGGCCGACGTGGCGCTGCTGCTTTCGGTGATGCCGCTCGGCACGCTGATCCTGCAGGTTCCGCTCGGCTGGATTTCCGACCGCACCGATCGCCGCTATGTGCTGGTCGCGGCATCCGCGATCGCCGCGGCGGCAGGGATGTTTGCGCTCGGCTTCGACGGCGGTACGCTGGCGGTGCTGCTGGTGATTTATGTGATGTGGGACGGCGCCTCGGAATCGATCTACTCGTTGGCCAGTGCCCACGCCGCCGACCGCGCCGGCAAGGACGACATGGTGGCGCTGTCGAGTTCCTTGTTGTTTGCCTGGTCGCTGTCCGGCTTCATCGTGCCGGGCATCGTGACCGCGCTGTCAGCCGTCTTCGGCACGCAGGCCTTCATCTATGTAACAGTGGTCATCGCCTGCGTCTTCTGCCTGTTCGTGCTTTTGCGCGTGTTCACCGCGCGGCCGGTGCCGGCAACCGAAACCGGCAGCTTCGCGCCGATGACGGCGCAAGCGCCATTGCCGGTGGAACTCGCCTTCGCGCCGGACGAACAGCACCGGCACAGGGGCGATTGACTATTGCCGGCGGGTTTCCGGCGCCGGGACCTGCGGTGGCGGCAGCGGGATCGATATGCGTTCGCGGTCGAACTCCTGCTTGGCCCGCTTGGTGAGGTCGGCCTGGGCGGCGAAGAAATCCGCCGATGATGTCCAGTAGCGCAAGGTGATCGAGACGGTGCTTTCGCCCAATGCTGCGACAAAGGCGGTCGGCGCCGGCTCACGCTTGATGCGGCGCTCGGCGGCGGCGATCGCAAGCAGCGTCTTCTGGGCGCGGTCGATGTCGTTCCAGGAGCCGATCGAGAGGGTGATGTCGCCGCGCCGCACGCCGTTGCGCGAAAAATTGCGCACCGGCTGGTTCCACAGCGTCGAGTTGGGCGCCAGGATGTAGACGCCTTCGGCGCTCCGGAGCTTGGTGGCGAAAAGGCCGATTTCCTCGATCGAGCCGGCAATGGACCCGACTTCGACGGATTCGCCGATGCGGAACGGCCGCAATGCCAAAAGCATGATCCCGGCGGCAATGTTCTGCAGCGTGCCTTGCAGCGCCAGGCCGATGGCCAGGCCGATGGCGCCGATCGCGGCGATGATCGAGGCCGTCTGCACGCCGAACTGGCCGAGCACCATGATGACGACCAGGACGAGGATGGCATAGCGGACGATCTTGGAAAAGAAGTGCCGCAGCGTCTGGTCAAAGCCATGGATGTGGCCCAGGCCGGCAAAAATCGAACGCTCGGCAAAGCCGGCGACGATGTAGCCGACAACCAGAAGGATGACGGCGCCGACCGCCGAAAGGGAATAGGAGACAATGAGCGCGCTGAGCTGAGAGAGCCCCGCCTGCACGGTCAGGAGGGCATTTTGCGGGTCGATCGGCATAATGGGATTCCGGTTGATCAATCAGCCGATAACCCCTGCGGAACGCCTGGGTTCCGATCTTTTGCGTGTCGCGCGGAACAAGCGGAGCCTCAATGAGTTCGCATGGAAGCGGGGCTCCGTCTTGAAACTGCAACGGAACTCTGCCTATCTAAGCGGTGTCACCCGCTTTCAGGGGTGATTTGGTTGTTCTTGCTGCGAAAGGAAATACACTGAGAACAGCACTGCGGAAGAAGGCCGACATCGTGCCTTCGCCGGCCGGGATCAGCGTAAACGACGCCGTGTCCCGCGCCATCAAGACAGTCCTTGCCAGTCTGGAAGACTCCAAGGCCGAAAACATCGTCTCAATCGACATTCAGGGAAAATCGAGCCTCGGCGACTACATGGTCGTCGCGTCGGGTCGATCGCACCGTCATGTCTCGGCTGTTGCCGATCATCTCCTCAAGGCGTTGAAGGATGCCGGCCTCGGCACGGCGCGTGTCGAGGGGCTGTCCGGCGCCGACTGGGTCCTGATCGATTCAGGCGACATCATCGTCCATGTCTTCCGCCCCGAAGTCCGCGAATTCTACAATCTCGAAAAGATGTGGCAGGCGCCGGACCTCGAGGAAGAGACCTTGCACTGAGCCGGTTGGTTTGGATGCGTGCCGTGGTTCCTGGCCCATTGACGATTTTCGGGCGACACGCATCGGCCGCCCTCTGAGGCGAGGATGAAGATTACCGTTCATGCCGTGGGCCGGATGAAAAGCGGCCCCGAGAGAGAACTCGCCGACCGCTATTTCGAGCGTTTCTCCAAGAGCGGCCCGGCTGTCGGCCTCGAATTCTCCGGCATCGCCGAGATCGCCGAAGGCCGCGCCCAGAACGCCGATGAACGCCGGCGCGATGAAGGCGCAAGGCTGCAGGCGCAGTTGCAGCCCGGCTCGGCGCTGATCCTGCTCGACGAGCGCGGCAAGAACCTGTCCTCGGAAGATTTCGCCGGCCGCATCGGCCAGTTGCGCGACGCCGGCCGCAAGGCGCTGGCGCTGGCCATAGGCGGCGCCGATGGCCATGATCCGTCGTTGCGCGCCCAGGCTGAGCTGGTGATGTCTTTCGGTGCGCTGACATGGCCGCACCAATTGGTGCGGGTGATGCTGGCAGAGCAGCTCTACAGGGTCTCGACAATCCTGTCCGGCCACCCCTATCACAGAACCTGAAGGTCGCATCGCACCGAATTCCGCCCCAATGCCGCGCAAGATCACGGCTTCGGGCCGGCTTTCCCTATTTTGCTCACCGGTGTGCGAAACCGCTGCACAGTTTTGGGCGATGCGCATTAATATGGTTGATGGTTCGTTAACGAAGCCGCAGATAGAGTCCGTCCCGCATGGCTGAAGGCTGGAAATCGACGACAGGCTCATCGACAGCGGGCTCCTGGCGCGCGCGCTGCGGCATCGCGGCGGCGGTGGTCATCCTGTCGCTCAATGCCGCATGGGCCGAGAACACGCTCGACATGGCCCCCGATCCGGACCAGAGCCGCGCCGAATACGAACAGATCTCCAAGGAGATAAGCCTGTCGTCCGAGCGGCTGGCCAAGCTGGCCGCCGACATCGCCGCGGTCAAGAAGGACCACGCCTCGATCACCGCCGCGCTGATCCAGTCGGCGATGACCGAACAGAAGCTTGGGCAGGATATCGAGGACATCGGCGCCAAGCTGGAGGGGCTGAAGACCCAGCAGCAGAAGATCCGCGCCTCGCTGATGGCGCGGCGCGACGTGCTGGCGGAGGTGCTGGGCGCATTGCAGCGCATGGGGCTGAACCCGCCGCCGGCGATCCTGGTCAAGCCGGAGGACGCGCTGTCGTCGGTGCGCAGCGCCATCTTGCTTGGCGCCGTGGTGCCTGAATTGCGCCAGCAGACCGACAGGCTCCTGGCCGACCTCAAGGAGCAGACAAGAGTGACGGCCTCGATCGAGGCCGAGCGGGCACGGCTGACGGCGGCGGTCGGCGAGCAGACTGCGGAAAAGAAGCGGCTCGGCATGCTGCTGGAAGCCAAGCAGAAGCTCGAAGCCGACACGCAGGCGCAGTTGTCGGCCGAGCGACAGCATTCCGAGGCGCTCGCGGCCAAGGCCAGCAGCCTGAAGGAATTGATCGCCTCGCTCGAAGCCCAGGCCGAACGCAACCGCAAGGCCGCGGATGCCGCAAAGGCCGCGGAGGCCGGCCAAGCCGGCGGCGACAAGGCGGGCGGCGACAAGGCGGGCAGGGATAAGGCGGGCGGCGATATGACGGCGTCGCTGCCGGTTCCCGAGGCCAACCGGCTTGCCGCTGCGGCACCCTTCTCGGCGCTGCAAGGACAGATCGCGCTGCCGGTCATCGGCCGCATCAAACGCCGGTTCGGCGCCGAAGACGGTAACGGCGCGGTGATGCTTGGGGACATGGTTGCGACACAATCGGGCGCCATCGTCACCGCACCGGCGGATGGGAATGTGCTTTATGCGGGGCCGTTTCGCTCCTACGGTCAACTCTTGATCCTGAATGCCGGCGACGGTTATCATGTCGTCCTGGCGGGGATGAGCAGAATCAGCGTCGCAACCGGCCAATCAGTGCTCGCAGGAGAGCCGGTCGGTGCGATGGGAGAGGCCCGGGTGGCAAGCACCTCGGCTTCGAAGAATGGAAATGCCACGCCGGAGCTCTATGTCGAGTTCCGCAAGGATGGAAAACCCGTCGATCCGGCCCCATGGTGGGCGGACCGTTTTTCTGGAAGGACGTGAAATGATGCGGAAACTGTCGCTTCTGTTTGCCGGTGCGCTGATGGGCGCGTCCGCCATGAGCCTGGTCTATGGCGCGCCCGGCTCGGCAGCGAACGCTGCGGGGTCGGAGACCTACAAGCAACTGGCGATCTTCGGCGATATCTTCGAGCGGGTGCGGGCGCAGTATGTGACGCCGCCCGACGACAAGTCGCTGGTCGAGAACGCCATCAACGGCATGCTTGCCTCGCTCGACCCCCACTCCTCCTACATGAACGCCGAGCAGGCGCAGGACATGCGCGTACAGACCAAGGGTGAGTTCGGCGGCCTCGGCATCGAGGTCACCATGGAGAACGATCTGGTCAAGGTGATCACGCCGATCGACGATACGCCGGCCGCCAAGGCGGGCGTGCTGGCCGGCGATTACATCGCCAAGATCGACGGTGAGGAGGTTCGTGGCCTGACGCTGAACGACGCGGTCGACAAGATGCGCGGCCTGGTCAACACGCCGATCAAGCTCACCATCCTGCGCCAGGGCGCCGACAAGCCGATCGAGCTG
Source organism: Mesorhizobium sp. B264B1B (assembly GCF_020165765.1). Classification (NCBI taxonomy): domain Bacteria; kingdom Pseudomonadati; phylum Pseudomonadota; class Alphaproteobacteria; order Hyphomicrobiales; family Phyllobacteriaceae; genus Mesorhizobium; species Mesorhizobium sp. B264B1B. The sequence continues at coordinate 277,584 of NZ_JAIUIS010000008.1, read as the reverse complement.
ACGGTGGTGCGCGACATCATCAAGGTCAAGGCGGTCAAGTTCCGGGTCGAAAACGACATCGGCTACATGAAGATCACCTCCTTCACCGAAAAGACCTATGACGACCTCGAGAATGCCATCGACACCATCAAGAAGCAGGTGCCGAACGACAAGCTCAAGGGCTATGTGCTCGATCTGCGCCTCAATCCCGGCGGTCTGCTCGATCAGGCGGTAAGCGTATCGGACGCCTTCCTCAACCGTGGCGAGATCGTTTCGACGCGCGGCCGCGATCCCAAGGACGTTACCCGCTTCGACGCCAAGTCCAAGCAGGTCGACGATATCGGCGGCAAGCCGCTGATCGTGCTGGTCAATGGCGGATCGGCCAGTGCGTCCGAAATCGTCGCTGGCGCGCTGCAGGACCTGCGCCGCGCCACGGTGGTCGGAACGCAGTCCTTCGGCAAGGGTTCGGTGCAGACCATCATCCCGCTTGGCGAGAACGGCGCGCTCAGGCTGACGACGGCGCTCTATTACACGCCGTCCGGCAAGTCGATCCAGGGCAAGGGCATCACGCCCGACATCAAGGTCGACCAGCCGCTGCCGCCGGAACTGCAGGGCAGGGACCTGACGCGCGGCGAATCCGACCTCAAGGGCCACATCAAGGGTGCCGACGAGAGCTCGACCGGTTCGGGCTCGGCAGCCTATGTGCCGCCGGATCCGAAGAACGACCTCCAGCTCATCTATGCCGAGCAGCTTCTGCGCGGCCAGAAGACCGATCCGTCCTTCCCGCCCAATCCGCAGAAGGCTGTCCTCAACCAGTAACAGGTGGCGGCCAACAACGGGTCTGGCCGCCCGATGGAAGCAATGCGATGCTGCCGGGACCGAAAGGTTCCGGCAGTTTGATTCGGGGGTAACGCGAATCCCTCGATACAGGGCGCCAGGGGTGCGCCGGGGTTGAAGAATTCGCGCATGTCTCTTCGAAAGGTTCCATGTTCGAAGCCATGCGGACGGGGACAGGGCTTGGCTGATATCGGCAAGGACATCGAACGACCGCTCGGACTGACTGTCCGTCCGCCGCGCGCCGCCGGCAAGGTCAGCGTGGGTGCGCTCGTGGCTGCGTTCGTCGTGCTGGCCGTTGTCGGCGTCTCCGGCGCGATCGCGCTCAGGGACAAGCCGTTTCGCAAGCCGCAGGAAGTCGCGGTTTCGACGCCGAAAGTGGTGCCGGAGCCGACCGCTGCGCCGTCCGCTTTGGCGCCGGTCACGACGCCAAAGGCGGAAATGCCGGCCAAGGCTGGGGGCCCGCAGATCATCCATGTGCAGACAGAGGAAGGCGATGGTCCGCCCAAGGCGGCAATCGTCATCCGCGATCCGTCGACCATCGGCCAAAACCTGAAGATCGCGCATATTCCCGACAGGGCGCTGATCGAGGCCGGCGATGCCGGCCCCTTGCCGGTGCGCGCCGCAGACGGCCGGCGGCCCTTCGATGTCTACGCGCGGCCGTGGTCAGGCGCGCGCGGCGCCCGCGTGGCGATCGTCATCGGCGGGCTCGCGGTCTCACAGACCGGCACCCAGGCGGCCATCGCCAAGCTGCCGGCGGAAGTGACGCTGGCGTTCGCGCCGCAAGGCAACAGCATCGGCCGCTGGATGCAGGCCGCCCGGCAGAGCGGCCACGAGATCGTCATGCAGGTGCCGCTCGAACCGTTCGACTATCCCAATGTCAACCCCGGGCGCAACACGCTGACGGTGGCGGCGAGCGCGGAAGAGAACCTGAAGAACCTGCGCTGGGCACTGTCGCGGACGACGAACTATACCGGTGTCATGAACTATATGGGCGCGCGGTTTTCCGCCGACCCGGCGGCAATGGAACCCTTCATGGCCGAGCTCGGCAAACGCGGGCTCGCCTATATCGACGACGGCTCGTCGGCGCGTAGCCTGGCGCCGGATCTGGCGCTGAAGGACGGCGTGCCCTTCGTCTCCGGCGACACGGCGATCGACGCCGTGCAGGATCGCGGCGCCATCCTGAAGAAACTGGACAGCCTGGAGGCGACCGCCCGTGCCAAGGGAACCGCGGTCGGCATCGGCTCCGCTTTCGACCTGACGGTCGACACGGTGTCGTCATGGGCGGCCGAGGCCAAGAAACGCGGCATCGAGATCGTGCCGATTTCAGCGGTGGCGATCGATCCGCAAAAGGGCTAGCCACCGGGAAACAGCTTAAAAGACTGAATGATGCCGAAGACGAAGAAGGTCGACCGCGAGACGCTGCCCTACCGTCCCTGTGTCGGGCTGATGATCCTCAACGCCGAGGGCCTGGTCTGGGTCGGCCATCGCATAGCCGAGCCGGACAGCGAATTCGCCGGCACCACGCAGCTCTGGCAGATGCCGCAAGGCGGCATCGACAAGGGCGAGGAGCCCCTGCAGGCGGCGGAGCGGGAGCTCTATGAGGAGACCGGCATGCGCAGCGTCTCGCTGCTCGCCGAGGCGCCGGACTGGATCAACTATGATCTGCCGGACAACCTGGTCGGCGTCGCCTTCAAGGGGCGCTATCGGGGTCAGACGCAGCGATGGTTCGCCTTCCGCTTCCATGGCGATACCAGCGAGATCCAGATCAATCCGCCGCCCGGCGGCCACACCGCCGAATTCGACAAATGGTCGTGGCGGCCGATGCAGGAGCTGCCCGACCTGATCGTGCCGTTCAAGCGCAAGGTCTATGAAGACGTGGTGACGGCGTTCCGTCACCTTGTGCCATAGCTGGACGGGCCGAGGCCGCGGTTCAAACGCCAGCGGTTGCCGCGCCGGTTCGACCGTCTTATTGATGTCCATCCGCCACAAGAAGGGCCGCCATGCACGACGCCCCCAAAAGATCGCTGCCCGAGGAAGCCGACGCCACAAGCGAGGCTGCTGCCGGGGCCATCCTCACCATCGACCTTGGCGCGATCCGCGAAAATTACCGGCGGCTGAAGGCGCGGCTGGGCGGCGTGCGCTGCGCGGGCGTGGTCAAGGCCGACGGCTACGGTCTCGGCGCCGCGCAAGTGGCATCGGCGCTGATGAAGGAAGGCTGCGACATCTTCTTCGTCGCGCTGCTGTCCGAAGGCATCGCGCTGCGCAAGGCGGTGGGGGCCGGACCGGACATCTACGTGCTGAACGGGCTGCCGCCGGGTTCCGAGCCGGAAGCGGTGGCGGCTGGCTTGTGCGCTGTCATCAACAGTGGCGCACAGTTGCAAGCCTGGCGCGCAGCGACACACCGCGCCGGGCGTCGGCTCCCGGCTGCCGTCCAGGTCGACAGCGGCATGTCGCGGCTTGGAATGGCGCCAGCCGAGGTCGAGGCGGTGGCCGGGGATGTCGGCGCTTTCGATGGCATCGACGTCAGATATGTGATGAGCCACCTGGCCTGCGCCGATGAACCGCGCCACCCGGCCAATGAACAGCAGAGGCTGGCATTCGCGCGGTTGCGTGCCATGCTACCCGTGGCGCCGGCCTCGCTCGCCAACTCCTCCGGCATCTTTCTAGGCCCGCTTTATCATTGCGATCTCGCCCGGCCCGGTGCCGCCCTCTACGGCATCAACCCGACGCCTGGCCAAGCCAACCCGATGCTGCCCGTGGTCGGGCTGCAGGCCAAGGTGGCGCAGACGCGCAGTGTCCAAAAGGGCACTGGCGTCGGCTATGGCCACAGCTACCATGCGCAGGGCCCGCTCAGCCTGGCGACGATTTCATTCGGCTATGCGGACGGCTGGCTGCGCCGCTCCGCTTCGGCCGCATGGTTCGAGGCGGTGCGCCTGCCTTTCCTCGGGCGCGTGTCGATGGACTCGATCATTCTCGACATTTCCGCCTTGCCGCCCGGCCGGCTCGGAGAGGGCGACCTGGTGGAGTTGCTAGGGCCCTCACAGAGCGTCGACGATGCTGCCGACCATGCCGGCACCATCGGGTATGAAATCCTGGCCAGCCTCGGAACGCGTTTTCACCGGCGCTATCTGGGCGGTTGAGCGGTTTGGCCGCGCTTGACAAGCGGGCGCCATTCGGCAAGCTTTGGCACATGAGCAAGCTCGCTTATATCAAAACATTCTTCAGGGTCTGCCCGATCGCGGGATCGTAGCCCCGGCGCGGCCGCCTTCCGGCGTCCGTCCGTACCGGGGCATCCATCCATCCACAATCGCCATCAAGCCGAACAGCCCTTCGCGGCTGCCGGCCTTTCATCACGCCGCCGCCAGCGCGCCGGCAGGCGCGCATCCGCTCGATGCGCCGGTCCATGAGGTTTGCCATGCAACACGCGAAAGAACTGCGTCCAAACAGCCATCTTCTGATCAGCGACGCCGACCATGACAGGCTGACGGGCCTGGCCAGGGCTTTGCTCGATCGCGCGCCCGAGACGGCCGAGGAGCTGCTTTCGGAAATGGACAGGGCCGTCGTCACGAACGCGGCGGCGATGCCGGCCGGTGTGGTGCGAATGGGTTCGACGGTGATCGTGCGCGGCGAAAGCGGCGACGCCCAGCGCATCATGCTGGTCTACCCGGGTGAGGCCGACATAGCCGAGAACCGGATCTCGGTGCTGACGCCGATGGGAACCGCGCTCATTGGCGCGAGCGTCGGGCAGACGGTTTGCTGGAACGGTCGTGGCGGCCGGGAACTGTCAGTGACCGTCGAGGCCGTCGATGCGCCGGCTTCCGGCCCGCGACGAGCTTGATGGCGGAGGCGGTGATGACGAGCACGAATTGCTGCCTGACGACGAAGGACTTCGCCGTCCTCGAAGTCATGCTGGAGCGCCGGCGGGCATTCGCGGATCCGATCGTGCGCATGCTCGAACACAAGCTTTCAGGCGCCGATGTCGTGCCGATCGATTCGGTCGGCCCCGACATCGTTACCCTGAACAGCAGGGTGGTGTTCGGCGTCGATGCCGGTCCCGCCGAAACGCGAACCCTGGTGCAGCACGAGGTGCGCGGGCCGGTCGGCTCCAGCCTTTCGGTCGCAACGAGGCGCGGGCTCTGCATGCTTGGCATGGCGCAAGGCCAGACGGCAACGGTCGAACACGCCGACGGCAGGCGGGAGGCGATCCTGATCAAGGCCGTGCTCTACCAGCCCGAAGCTGCCCGGCGCACGGTCAGGCAGAAAGACCAAGCTGACGAGCGGAGACCGCACGGGCTCAGGCTCGTCTACAGTGCCGCAGCCGATTGGCGGCCTCTTGGCGAGACGGCCGGAATGCGGCAGACAGAAGAAGACGACCCCGGTCCCTCGGCGGCGTGAATGGGCAACAGCGCGTGGTCTCGAAAATCGACATCGATTTTCGCTCGGGATCATGCGCAAATCGAAAATACGGCCGCATCCACGGGCGTCCTGAGGACGCTCGGCGCGGCAAGGAGTGAATGAATGAAAATCATGGTGCTGGGCAGTGGCGTGATCGGGGTGACCACGGCCTATTATCTCGCCGAGGCTGGCCACGAGGTGACCGTGATCGACCGCCAGAAAGGGCCGGGACTGGAAACCAGCTTCGCCAATGCCGGCGAGATTTCGCCCGGCTATGCCTCGCCTTGGGCCGGGCCCGGTATCCCCCTCAAGGCGATCAAATGGCTGCTGATGAAGCATGGTCCGCTGGTGGTGCGGCCGGCCTTCGATCCACATATGTGGACGTGGCTGGTCAAAATGCTGCGCAACTGCACCGCCGAACGCTACGCGGTCAACAAATCGCGCATGGTGCCGCTGGCCGAATACAGCCGCGACACGCTGAAGGCGCTGCGCGAGGCAACCGGCATAGCCTATGACGAGCGGACGCAGGGCACGCTGCAGCTGTTTCGCACGCAAAAGCAGCTCGACGGCACATCAGGCGATGTCGAGGTGCTGAAGAGATATGGCGTGCCCTACGAAATCCTCGACCAGGACGGCTGCATCGCGGCGGAACCGGCTCTGGCCGCGGTGCGCGAAAAATTCGTCGGCGGCCTGAGGCTGCCGGGCGACGAGACCGGTGACTGCAAGATGTTCACCGACAGGCTGGCCGAGCTTTGCGTGGCACGCGGGGTCAAATTCGAATACGACACGACGATATGGCGCGTCATCCGCAGCCGCAACCGCGTCAACAATATGAGCACCAGCAAGGGCTGGCTGACCGCCGACGCCTATGTGATGGCGCTGGGCAGTTATTCGTCGGACTTCATGCGCCGGATGAAGCGGCCGATCCCGGTCTATCCGGTCAAGGGCTATTCGATCACGGTGCCGATCAAGGATGCCGCCGCCGCGCCGGTGTCGACGGTGATGGACGAAACCTACAAGGTCGCGATCACGAGGCTCGGCGACCGCATCCGCGTCGGCGGCACGGCCGAGATTTCCGGGTTCGACCTCCGGCTGCACGAATCGCGACGGCGCACGCTCGAACACTCGGTCGGCGACCTGTTCCCGGGAGCCGGCGCCATGCGGGAGGCGACGTTCTGGTGCGGCCTGCGGCCGATGACGCCGGACGGGCCGCCGCTGATCGGGCGCACGGAGCTTTCCAACCTCTACCTCAACACCGGCCATGGAACGCTCGGCTGGACCATGGCCTGCGGCTCGGCCAAGGTGCTGGCCGACATCATCTCGAACAAAGTGCCCGATATCGACGCCCGCGCGCTGGCGCAGGAGCGCTATCTGAAATAGACGCCGCCCGCTCGCCATCGGCGGGCGCGGCCGGGGGATATCGCGTCAGAACGCCTGTTTCACCAACCCTCGTCGAACAGCAGCCGGTAGGCCCACGGGATCGTCACATCGGTGGCGACCGGGTTGGAGTGGGCGAGATACTCGTCATAAATCGGCTTCATCCTGGCGTAGAAGGCGGGGTCGAGCACCATCATGCCGTTCTCCGTGTCGTGGAAGAAGCTGCGATGGCCGACATGCGTCAGACGAAAAGATTTCTCTCCCGCTCCACCGCCTTTGTGATGAAGGAGGCAACGATCTGGACGCGGCGCAGCGGCCTGACCGATTCGTGATAGACCAGCCAGTAGGCACGGCGGATGGGCGCCACCACGTCGACGGCCACCAGTTCCGGCATCGAGCGGGCGACGAAAGTGTGCAGGATGCCGATGCCGGCGCCCGACCGCACCGCTTCGGCCTGCCCGAGCGCGGAGGAAATGGCGAAGCTGGTGCGCCAGTCCGCGCTGAATTCGGCGGCGTAGTCGAGCGATGGGCTGACGATGAGGTCCGGCACATAGCCGATCAATGTGTGCCGTCCCAGCTCGGCAGCGGTCTGGGGCAGGCCGTGGGCTTCAGCATAGGCACGTGAGGCAAACAGGCCGAGCGAGTAGTCGACCAGCTTGCCCGCTACCAGCCGGCCCTCGGTCGGGCGCTCGACGGTGATGGCAATGTCGGCCTCGCGGCGAGACAGGGAGAAGGAGCGCGGCACCGGTACGAGCTGAATCGTCAATTCACGGTGCAGGGCGGTCAGTGCGCCGAGGCGCCGGGCGAGGAACGCGACGCCAAACCCGTCCGGCGCGCCGATCCGCACCGTGCCCGAAACGTCGTCGCCTTCGCCTGATATTGTCGAGCGGGCGGCGATCATGTCGCCCTCCATGCGCTCGGCAATGTCGAGGAAGCGCTCGCCGGCGGGCGTCAGCTCGCTGCCGGTGGTCAGCCGGCGAAAGAGTTTCGTGCGCAGCGCGTCTTCAAGTGCGGCGATGCGGCGCGAGACGGTGGCGTGATTGAGTTCCAGGCGCCTCGCCGCGCCAAGGATTTGCCCGGCGCGCGCCACGGCGAGAAAGATGCGGACGTCATCCCAGTTCATGGGGATGGTCCGGATGACAATTTTCAATGTCGCGTTCTGTGGTGAAGGAACTCAACCTGCCAATCCTTGGCGTCGTCTTCGTGATCCTTCCCATTTGCGAGAATTGATGCTCTCCCGTCAACCGTTGTCTATTTTCCGCACAACGGTTGCGTTCTCCCTCGCGTTGCCATCGGCGTGCCAAAGGCGGACAATGCACCATCACAAACCCAGGGAGAGACATCATGATCGAATACGGTCATTTCATCGGCGGCAAGCGTGTCGCCGGCACCAGCGGTCGCAAGCAGGACGTGATGCAGCCGATGGACGGCTCTGTGCGCGGCACGGTGGCGCTGGCCTCGCAGGCGGAACTGCGCGCGGCGGTCGAGAGCGCCAAGGCGGCGCAGCCGAAATGGGCCGCGACCAACCCGCAGCGCCGCGTGCGCGTCCTTATGAAGTTCCTTGAACTGGTCGCCCGCGACTATGACGAACTGGCCGACATCCTGGCGCGCGAGCACGGCAAGACGATCGCCGATGCCAGGGGCGACATCCAGCGCGGCCTCGAAGTGGTCGAGGTCTGCATCGGCGCGCCGCACATGATGAAGGGTGAATTCACCGACGGTGCCGGCCCCGGCATCGACGTCTATTCGATGCGCCAGCCGCTCGGCGTCGTCGCCGGCATCACGCCGTTTAACTTTCCGGCGATGATCCCGCTGTGGAAGATCGCGCCGGCGATCGCCTGCGGCAACGCCTTCATCCTGAAGCCTTCCGAGCGCGACCCGGGCGTGCCGATCCGCATCGCCGAGCTGTTCATCGAGGCGGGCCTGCCTGCCGGTATCCTCAACGTCGTCAACGGCGACAAGGAAGTCGTCGACGCCATCCTTGACGACCCCGATATCAAGGCTATCGGCTTCGTCGGCTCGACGCCGATCGCTCATTACATCTATTCGCGCGGCACTGCGTCGGGAAAACGCGTGCAGTGCTTCGGCGGCGCTAAGAACCACATGATCATCATGCCCGACGCCGACATGGACCAGACCGTCGATGCACTGATCGGCGCGGGCTACGGATCGGCCGGCGAGCGCTGCATGGCGATCTCGGTGGCGGTCCCTGTCGGCAACGACACCGCCAACCGGCTGATGGAAAAACTGGTGCCGCGCGTCGAAAGCCTGAAGGTCGGCCCCTCGACGGATTCCGCCGCCGATTTTGGCCCGCTGGTCACCGCTCAGGCGCTGGAGCGGGTGAAGGGCTATGTCGATATCGGCGTCAAGGAAGGCGCCAAGCTGGTCGTCGACGGTCGCGGCTTCAAGATGCAGGGCTACGAGAACGGCTACTATATGGGCGGCTGCCTGTTCGACAACGTCACGTCGGACATGCGCATCTACAAGGAAGAGATCTTCGGGCCGGTGCTGTCGGTGGTGCGCGCGCCGACCTACGAGAACGCCATCAAGCTCGCCAATGACCACGAGATGGGCAATGGCGTCGCCATCTACACGCGCGACGGCGACGCCGCGCGAGACTTTGCTTCCAGGGTGCAGGTCGGCATGGTCGGCGTCAACGTGCCGATCCCGGTGCCGATCGCCTACTACACGTTCGGTGGCTGGAAGGCGTCGTCCTTCGGCGATCTCAACCAGCACGGTCCGGACGCGTTCCGCTTCTACACCAAGACCAAGACGGTCACCTCGCGCTGGCCGTCCGGCATCAAGGACGGGGCCGAGTTCGTCATCCCGACGATGAACTAGCCGGACGCTTGTCCGCTTGCGCGTCCTTCGGCTGCGGCCGCGCGGGCCGGCAGGACCACCCAAAAATCTACGGCCCGAGTCCCCTGGCTCGGGCCGTTTATTTTGCAAACGCTAATGTGATGGAACCGGCGAGGGCGCCAGGACTTAGAGCTACGATCCTGCCCTGGAGGAGGCATGGCAGGCAACCAGAGCGCCGACGGCTGACCGTTAGCATCGCATCGTCGGGCGCAAGGAGGTGTCCGATGGCACAACGTCTTATGTCCATGCTGCTATGCGCCGCGGCGGCGCTATCGATAGGGCCGGCGAATGCAGCCGGGCAATGTGCGGCACGCGCCGACATCGTCAAGGCGCTCGGCGAGAATTTCCACGAAAGCGAGGCCGGGCGTGGCCTGATCAATCCCAACGTGGTGCTTGAGGTATTCGTTTCCGAACAGGGCAGTTGGACCGTCCTCGCCTCCGACACCAAGGGCCAGAGTTGCATCCTGTCCGTGGGCGAGGGCTGGGACAGCCCGACGATCAAGGCGGCCTTGCCAGGAGCCTGAGGCGCATCGCGTCTAAGCGGTTCAGGCGACGCGTAGGCTTGGGCATGCACTGTCCTGAACCGGGGTCGGTGTCTGGCGGTATGCTTCAACGTGTGGCGGCCGCCTCGGCATGGGCGCGCAGCAATGCCATCAGCCGCTTGGCATCCTTCGCGGCGGCTTCCTCGTCACCGTGGACAATCGAGCGGATCAGCGCGACGTGATGCTCGGCCGATTCCGCCAGGCCGGTATCGGCCTTGTAGCGGAACCAGAAGCGGCGGCTGTGGGTCTGCAGCGGGGCAGCCAGCCTGGCCGCGAACGGGTTGTCGGCAGCCCGCGCCAGCGCCTCGTCCAGCGTCTTGTCGGCCTGGATGAAGGCAAGCACGTTGCCGGAGATGACAGCCTTCTGCATGGCAAGCGCGGCATCGTGGAAGAGGTCGGCTGCGTCGCGGGTGACGAAGCGCGCCGCGGAGCGGGCCAGCACCACCTCGACGCCGCGGCGCGCGTCGAGGACGCGCAGCCAGTCGCCGGGGTGCAGCGGCGCGATGGCGATGCCTGCGCGCGGCCGCACGTCGAGCAGTCCTTCCCAGGCCAGCCTCTGGATCGCCTCGCGCACCGGCGTACGGCCGAGCGCCAGCTTCTCGATCAGGCCGCCTTCAGTGACGAAACTCGCCGGCGCCAGTTCGAGCGTGACAATCATATGCTCGAGCATGCGGTAGGCCTTGGTCGCAGCTGGCTCGAACGCAGCGCTCCTCTGCATGGATATCAAAGGCGGTCTCCTGATATATTTTGCATATATCATAGGAGAATCCGTGTTGACAGCGGCTTTCTTAATAGATATACGGCTGATATATCAGAGGAGCGATGACCATGTGGACCGGAGTTTTCCCAGCCGTCACGACTAAATTCACCACGGACGACCGCCTCGACCATGCCGAGATGGAGCGCTGCTTCGGCTTGCAGATGGAGGCCGGCTGCGACGGCATCATCGTCTGCGGATCGCTCGGCGAAGGGCCGATGCTGTCCCATGACGAAAAGATTGAAGTGCTGAAAACCGCGCAGAAGGTGGCTGGCAAGAAACCGGTGCTGCTGACGGTGAACGAGGCCGGGACACGCGAGGCCGCCAGCATCGCCCGCCGCGCCGCCAAGGAAGGCGCCAACGGCCTGATGGTGGTGCCCAGCCCGATCTACCATACCAATGCGGAAGAGACGGTGGCGGCGCTGCGCGCCGTCGCGGAGGCCGGCGACTTGCCGGTCATGATCTATTCCAACCGGCTCGCCTACCGCGTGGATGTCACCGTCGACCAGATGGAGGAGCTGGCGTCGGACGAGCGCTTCGTCGCCATCAAGGAATCCTCCGACGACATCAGGCGCTCGACCGAGATCATCAATCGCCTGGGCAGCCGCTACGACCTGTTTACCGGCGTCGACAATCTCGCTTTCGAGGCGCTGTCGGTGGGCGCCATCGGCTGGGTGGCCGGTCTCGTCACCGCCTTCCCGCGCGAGACGGTGGCGATCTACCAGCTGATGCAGCGGGGCCGCCGCGAAGAGGCGCTCGCCATCTATCGCTGGTTCCGGCCGCTGCTTGATCTCGACGTCTCGACCTATCTGGTGCAGAACATCAAGCTTGCCGAGGTGTTCGCCATTCAAACCAACGACCGCGTCCGCATGCCGCGCCAGCCGCTGTCGGGCGAGCGCCGCAAGGCGGTCGAGAAGATCGTCAAGGACGCACTGGCGGTGCGGCCGACACTACCGGCGTTCTGAGGCTTTCTTCCGAGAGGCGGCGCCGAGGTGACAGGAAGTTCCAAATCGATGGAAGCGCGGCGGCGCCCCGCCCTGCGGGCGTCTTCTCCCCGTGAACAGGGAGAAGAAATAGATATCGCCATCGTCGGCGGCGGCATCATCGGCATCTGCGCGGCGGCGTTTCTTGCCGAGGCGGGGCGAAACGTCACGGTCTACGACCGCACCGGCATCTGCGAGGAGACGAGCTCCGGCAATGCCGCCGCCTTCGCCTTTTCCGACGTGCTGCCACTGGCGCACAAGGGCATGCTCCGGCAATTGCCGAAATGGCTGGCCGATCCGCTCGGCCCACTCGCCATCCCGCCCGCCTACCTGCCGAAGCTGCTGCCCTGGCTGATCCGCTTCTGGCGTGCCGGCTCGGCGAAGCACTACGAGGCTGGCCTGGCGGCGCAGGCCGCAATGATGGCGCTCGCCGAGGCCGAATGGATGGGCCTGCTCGACCGCTCCGGCACGAGGCGGATGCTGCGCGAGGATGGCTCGCTTGAACTCTACGAAAGCGAAGCCGAATTCCAGGCCTCGCTGTCCGGCTGGGCGGCGCGCCAGCGCTTCGGTATCGGCTTCCGCCATGTCGGCGGCGAGGAGCTGGCGGAGCTGCAGCCCGGCCTGTCGCCGCGTTTCGGCAAGGGCACGTTCGTGCCGGGCTGGAAGACGGTCGCCGATCCAAAACTGCTCGGCAAGGCGATCTGGGACTATGCGCAATCCAAGGGCGCGCGGTTCGAGAAGGCCCGCATCGCCGGCGTCGCCGCGGACGGGAACGGCGCGACGTTGACGCTGGCCGACGGCACGACGCGGCAAGCCCGGCAACTGGTCGTCACCGCCGGCGCCTGGTCGCATCTGCTGGCGCGGCAGCTCGGCGACCGCATTCCGCTCGAAACCGAGCGCGGCTACAACACGACGTTGCCAAAGACCGCCTTCGAGGTGAAGCGGATGCTGATCTTCTCCGGCCAAGGCTTCGTGATCACGCCGCTCGACACGGGCCTGCGCATCGGCGGCGCGGTCGAGCTCGGCGGCATCGAGCGGCCGCCCAACTACGCGCGCTCGAAGGCGCTGCTGCGCAAGGCGCAAGACTTCCTGCCGGGCCTCGATCCTTCGGGCGGACGCGAATGGATGGGGTTTCGTCCCTCGCTGCCGGATTCATTGCCTGTCGTGGGCCGCGCATCGGGAAGCCGGCCGGTGGTCTACGCTTTCGGCCACGGCCATCTTGGCCTGACTCAGGCTGCTGCGACGGGACGGTTGATCCGCGAGCTTGTCCTGGGGCAGACTCCGCCGATCGACGTGGCCCCCTTCAGTCCACAACGGTTTTGATTTTTCGAGGAGCGTCATGGCCAGGAAATCCTTCTTCTGCATCGACGGCCACACCTGCGGCAACCCGGTGCGACTGGTCGCCGGCGGCGGCCCGCTGCTCCAGGGTTCGACGATGATGGAGCGGCGCGCGCATTTCCTGGCCGAATATGACTGGATCCGCACCGGCCTGATGTTCGAGCCGCGCGGCCACGATGTCATGTCCGGCTCGATCCTCTACCCGCCGACGCGCGAGGATTGCGACATCGCCATCCTGTTCATCGAGACCTCGGGCTGCCTGCCAATGTGCGGCCACGGCACCATCGGCACGGTGACGATGGCCATCGAGCACGGGCTGATCAAGCCGAAGACGCCCGGCGTGCTCAGGCTCGACACACCGGCCGGCCTGGTCATCGCCGAATACAAACAGGTCGGCGAATATGTCGAGGAGGTGCGCATCACCAACGTGCCCTCCTTCCTCCATGCCGAGGGGTTGACGGTCGAATGCCCCGGGCTCGGCGAGATCGTCGTCGACGTCGCCTATGGCGGCAATTTCTACGCCATCGTCGAGCCGCAGAAAAACTATCGCGACATGGCTGATCATTCCGCGGGCGACCTCATCGCCTGGAGCCCGGTGGTGCGGCAGCGGCTCAACGAGAAATACTCATTCGTGCATCCGGAGAATCCGGGCATCAACCGGCTGTCGCACATGCTGTGGACCGGCGAGCCGACGGTGGCGGGTGCGGACGCGCGCAATGCGGTCTTCTACGGCGACAAGGCGATCGACCGCTCACCGTGCGGCACGGGCACCTCGGCGCGCATGGCGCAGCTCCATGCCAAGGGCAAGCTCAAGGCCGGCGATGCGTTCGTCCATGAATCGATCATCGGCTCGCTGTTCAAGGGCAAGGTTGAAAAAGACGTCACGGTCGCAGGCAAGCCGGCGATCATTCCCTCGATCGGCGGCTGGGCGCGCATGACCGGGCTCAACACGATCTTCATCGATGACCGCGATCCGTTCGCGCACGGCTTCGTCGTCAAATAGGCGATTCATCACGCTGCGGAAGGTCGGGAAGGACAAAAAGGATTGCTGTCACGAGCGCAACGAATCGTCTCATCAACTTATTTTGACGGCGATTTCTTCGAAATGGAGCGCATGATGACGCTTAATCGTCAAAGACATTGCGTTATGCCAATGATAGGGTCCGCGATAGTCCAGGGGGCGGGTGCGAAAAAACGGGCAATCGAACGGCGTGCAGTCGGAAACACGCATGACGATCAAAAAATGACGTTGCAATCCCGTCTCGAAACCTTACGACTAGGGGAAATACGAAAAGGAATGCGTCTGCATGGGCGACATTCCAGGGGAGCCATGTACACATGCAGTATTTTGTCCAGCAGCTTATCAATGGGCTGACGCTGGGATCGATCTATGGGCTGATCGCGATCGGCTACACGATGGTCTACGGCATCATCGGCATGATCAACTTTGCTCATGGCGATATCTTCATGGTGGGCGCTTTCACGGCGCTGATCGTTTTCCTCATCCTGGGCGCCCTGTTCTATTCGGTTCCCGTGGTCATCGCGCTGTTGGTGATGATGATCGTGGCGATGCTGCTGACCAGCCTCTACAACTGGACGATCGAGAAGGTGGCCTACCGGCCGCTGCGCGGCTCGTTCCGGCTGGCGCCGCTGATCACCGCCATCGGCATGTCGATCGCGCTGTCGAATTTCGTGCAGGTGACGCAAGGCCCGCGCAACAAGCCGATCCCGCCGATGGTGTCGAAGGTCTACAACATCGAGGGTATCAGCGTGTCGCTGAAGCAGATCATCATCGTCGTCGTCACCGCGTTGCTCTTGGTGTTGTTCTGGTACCTGGTCAACAAGACCTCGCTTGGCCGGGCGCAGCGCGCCTGCGAGCAGGACCGCAAGATGGCGGCGCTGCTCGGCATCGATGTCGACCGCACCATCTCGATCACCTTCATCATGGGCGCGGCACTTGCCGCCGTCGCCGGCACGCTGTTCCTGATGTATTACGGCGTCATCGCCTTCTCGGACGGCTTCGTGCCCGGCGTGAAGGCATTCACCGCAGCGGTGCTGGGCGGCATCGGTTCGTTGCCGGGCGCGGTGCTGGGCGGTCTTTTGATCGGCTTCATCGAGAGCATGTGGTCGGCCTATTTCTCGATCGACTACAAGGATGTCGCCGCCTTCTCGATCCTGGCTATCGTGCTG
Organism: Mesorhizobium sp. B264B1B; assembly: GCF_020165765.1. Lineage (NCBI taxonomy): Bacteria > Pseudomonadati > Pseudomonadota > Alphaproteobacteria > Hyphomicrobiales > Phyllobacteriaceae > Mesorhizobium > Mesorhizobium sp. B264B1B. Next base: position 262,327 of record NZ_JAIUIS010000008.1, on the reverse strand, counting down.
ATCTTCCTGCCTTCCGGCATTCTCGGCCGGCCAGAAGTCGAAAAGGTCTGAGATCATGGCCGTCACCGTATCTCCCGAGCGCGACACCGTCGCAGCCACGCCCATGCAGCGCGCCTTGCGCGAGGCCTTCTATGCCGGTGCCATCGCGCTCGGCCTGTTCGTGCTGTTCATCGGGCTCAAGACCGACCAGAACATCTCAAACGAGCTGATCCTGGTGCAGCGCTGGGGCCTGCTCGCCGCAGTGGTTATCGCCACGGCCGTCGGCCGCTTCCTCTATGTCGCCTACGGCCAGCCCTTTTTGGCCAACCAGAAGATCGCCGACGTCGCCACCGGTTTGCTGCCGGCCAGTGTGGCGTCGCGCTTCTTCCTCTTTCCAGCCTTCATCGTGGCCGTCATCGTCGCGGCGCTGCTGTTCGTCTTCAGCAGGTCTCTCGCCGGCTGGGTAGGGGCGGAGCCGGCCGGCTATCTGCAATTCCTGCGCGCCCTTGCGGTCATCTACGCGCTGGCCTGCGTGATCTACTATTTCCGCGGCTTCATCCATGCCAACTTCACAAAACTCGGCATCGCCGCACTGGTGCTCTATCCGATCATTGTCGTGGGCATGCTGTCGCTGATGTCGTGGTCGCTCGTCGGCGGGCTGCAAGGGTCGCTGAAATGGGTCGATAATTTCGGCATCCAGATCCTGATCTATGTCATGCTGGCCTGGGGGCTGAACATCGTCGTCGGTCTGGCCGGCCTGCTCGACCTCGGCTATGTCGCCTTCTATGCCGTCGGCGCCTATGCCTATGCGCTGCTCGGCACGCATTACGGCCTCTCCTTCTGGATCCTCCTGCCGGCCGCAGGCGCCATGGCCGCCTTCTGGGGCGTGCTGCTCGGCTTTCCGGTGCTGCGCCTGCGCGGCGACTACCTGGCCATCGTGACGCTTGCCTTCGGCGAGATCATCCGGCTGGTGATCATCAACTGGCGCGAGGTGACCAATGGCTCGGCCGGCATTTCCGGCATCCCGAAGGTCACCTTCTTCGGCCTGATGAGCTTCAACGTCTCGGATCCGAACTACATCGGCAAGGTGCTGAACATCGCCACATCGAGCGCCTATTACAAGATCTTCCTCTATTACCTCATCCTGGGGCTGGCGCTGCTCACCGCCTTCGTCACGGTCAGGCTGAGGCGCATGCCAGTCGGCCGCGCCTGGGAAGCCTTGCGCGAGGACGAGATCGCCTGCCGCTCACTCGGCATCAACACCACGACCACCAAGCTGACCGCCTTTGCCACCGGCGCCATGTTCGGCGGTTTTGCCGGCTCGTTCTTCGCCGCCCGGCAAGGCTTCGTCAGCCCCGAATCCTTCGTCTTCCTGGAATCGGCCATCATCCTGGCCATCGTCGTGCTTGGCGGCATGGGATCACTGGTCGGCATTGCCGTCGCGGCTCTGGTCATGATCGGCGGCACGGAGGTGTTGCGCGAACTCGACTTCCTCAAGCAGGTCTTCGGACCCGACTTCACGCCGGAACTCTACCGTATGCTGCTGTTCGGCATGGCCATGGTGATCGTCATGCTGTGGAAGCCGCGCGGCTTTGTCGGCAGCCGTGAGCCGACCGCCTTCCTCAAGGTGCGAAGGGCTGTCTCCAGTTCCTTCACCAAGGAGGGGCACGGCTGATGAACGCGAACCCCTCCATGAACGACGCCATCCTGAACGTCGAACACCTGTCGATGAAGTTCGGCGGCCTGGTCGCGATCGGCGACCTGTCCTTCACCGCCAGGCGCGGCGAGATCACCGCGCTGATCGGGCCCAACGGCGCCGGCAAGACCACCGTGTTCAACTGCATCACCGGCTTCTACAAGCCGTCGGAAGGCATGATCACTCTCACCCGGCAGGACGGCTCGATCTACCTGCTCGAACGGCTGCCCAACCATGAGATCCCGGCGCGCGCCAAGGTGGCGCGCACCTTCCAGAACATCCGCCTGTTCTCGGGCATGACGGTGCTCGAGAACCTGCTCGTTGCCCAGCACAACAAGCTGATGAAGGCTTCGGGCTATACGGTGCTCGGCCTGTTCGGCTTCAGCGGTTACCGCAAGGCCTCGGCCGAATCCGTCGAACTTGCCAAGCACTGGCTTGAGAAAGCCGATCTGGTCGACCGCGCCGACGATCCGGCCGGCGACCTGCCCTATGGCGCGCAGCGGCGCCTCGAGATCGCGCGCGCCATGTGCACCGGCCCGGAGCTTTTGTGCCTCGACGAGCCCGCCGCCGGTCTCAATCCAAAGGAATCGGCCGCGCTCAACGACCTGCTGATGGACATCAAGAACAACACCGGCACCTCGATCCTGCTGATCGAGCACGACATGTCGGTGGTCATGCAGATCTCCGATCACGTCGTGGTGCTGGAATACGGCCGCAAGATCTCCGACGGCAATCCGCAGTCGGTGCGCACCGATCCGCGCGTCATCGCCGCCTATCTCGGCGTCGACGATGAGGAGGTCGAGACCGTGCTGACCGAAGTCGGCGACGAGGACGTCATCGAGCAACTCGATACCGGTCCCGATGCCGCGCATGGTCCGGGAACATCGTCGTCCTATCTCGCCGGCCCGGTGAGCGACACGGTCGGCCACAGCGAAGGCGAGCGCATCACGGTGTCGAAGGGCGCCTCGAAGGCGGCGCAGGTCGATGCGCGGGCGGCGAGCGTTGCGGCCAAGGCTGTCGCGCCAGCACCTGCTTCGCGGACCAAGCCGGTGGCGAAGCCGGCCACCAAGGCGAGTGTCAAGACAGGGGCCAAGACGCCGGCCGCGAAGGCCGCGGGCATCTCGAACCGCCTGGCGGCGCCCCGCGGCGGCAAAGCCGACAATCTCACCCGCATCAAGGGGATCGGCGCGGTCAACGAGAAGAAGCTCAACGAACACGGCATCTTCCACTTCGACCAGATCGGCGCTTGGAAGAAGGCCGATGTCGAGGCCGTCGAAGCGTATCTCGCCTTTGACGGACGCATCGCCCGCGAAGAATGGGTCAAGCAGGCCAGGCTGCTTAGCCAGGGCAAGGACACGGAATTCTCGCGCCGCGTCGACGCCGGCAAGGTGGCGACGAGCCATGCTTCCGGTAAGCAGGCAGCAAAGCCCGCGACAGGAGCGGGCAAGCCCGTTCGGGCCAAGCGCGGAGGGGGCAAGTGATGGCCGGGAAGACGCTGCTCGATATCAAGGGCGTGCAGACCTATTACGGCAACATCCGTGCGCTGAACGGCGTCGACGTCACCGTCAACGAGGGCGAGATCGTGGCGCTGATCGGCGCCAACGGCGCCGGCAAATCGACGCTGATGATGACCATTTTTGGAGCGCCGCGCGCCCGCGCGGGCACCATCACCTTCGCCGGCGCCGACATCACCCAATTGCCAACGCACGAGATCGCGCGCTTGCGCATTGCCCAGTCGCCGGAAGGCCGGCGCATCTTCCCGCGCATGACGGTGATGGAAAATCTGCAGATGGGCGCCAGCCTCGACAACCTCAAGCACTATGACGAGGACGTCGAGAAGGTGTTCGCACTGTTCCCGCGCCTGAAGGAGCGCATCGCCCAGCGCGGCGGCACGCTGTCGGGCGGCGAGCAGCAGATGCTGTCGATCGGGCGCGCGCTGATGGCGCGGCCGAAGCTGCTTCTGCTCGACGAGCCGTCGCTCGGTCTTGCGCCGCTGATCGTCAAACAGATCTTCGATGCCATTCGCGAGCTGAACCGCACGCAGGGGCTGACCGTGTTCCTGGTCGAGCAGAACGCCTTCGGCGCGCTGAAGCTGGCGACGCGCGGCTATGTCATGGTCAACGGCAATGTGACCATGAGCGGCACCGGCAAGGAACTGCTCGCCAACCCGGAAGTGCGCGCCGCCTATCTCGAAGGCGGCCATCACTGAGTTCAGGAGTCCTTACCATGCAAGGCATTCTCTACGAGGAACCGTCCATCTGGCAGTTCTTCTTCGTCACCTGCCTGCTCGGCGGCTGGGCGGCATGGATGACCGGCAAGGCCAGTGCCCAGACCTGGCGCAGCTTCGTCCAGCTGTTCGCTTATCTGCTGGGTCTCGGCATCGGCATCCGCTTCATCCATCACGCGCTGTTCAACGGCACGATGTTCTCGCTGCATTACTATGTCGTCGACACCATCGTACTGATGATCCTCGGCTTCGTCGGCTATCAATACACACGAACCAACCAGATGGTGACGCAGTATAATTGGCTATACGAAAGAGCTTCAATCTTGAGCTGGAAACCGAAAGGTTGACGTTCATCATTAACGCCGTTTCGGGGATGAATCGGCGTGACAAGTGCCTGAAAATCGGCAAACTATGCTTTCTGCGATAAGGGTGGGCATCGCATGAAAGCTTCATCCACGCCCACTCCGTTAATGGGAGCGTTTAAATGAAAAAATCACTTTTGTCCGCCGTCGCCCTGACCGCGCTGATCGCGTTCAGCGGCAATGCGTGGGCTGATCTAATGGTCGGCGTTGCTGGCCCGATCACGGGTCCGAATGCCGCCTTCGGCGCACAGTTGCAGAAGGGCGCGGAGCAGGCGGTCGCCGACATCAATGCGGCGGGCGGCATCAACGGCGAGCAGATCAAGCTCGAAGTCGGCGACGACGTCTCCGATCCGAAGCAAGGCATCTCGGTCGCCAACAAGTTCGTCGGCGACGGCGTCAAGTTCGTGGTCGGCCACTTCAACTCGGGCGTCTCCATTCCGGCGTCGGAAGTCTACGCGGAAAACGGCATCGTCGAGATCACGCCTGCCGCGACCAACCCCCAGTTCACCGAGCGCGGCCTGTGGAACGTGTTCCGCACCTGCGGACGCGATGACCAGCAGGGCGGCATCGCCGGCGGTTATCTGGCGGCTAATTTCAAGGACGCCAAGATCGCCGTCGTGCACGACAAGACCACCTACGGCCAGGGCCTTGCCGACGAGACCAAGAAGGCTATGAACGCCAAGGGCGTGAAGGAAGTCATGTATGAAGGCGTCAATGTCGGCGACAAGGACTTCTCGGCGCTGATCGCCAAGATGAAGGAAGCCGGCGTCTCCATCATCTACTGGGGCGGCCTGCACACTGAAGCCGGCCTGATCATCCGCCAGGCGGCCGACCAGGGCCTCAAGGCGACGCTGGTTTCCGGCGACGGCATCGTGTCGAACGAACTGGCTTCGATCGCTGGCGACGCGGTCGCGGGCACACTCAACACGTTCGGCCCGGACCCTCGCCTGATCCCGGCCAACAAGGAACTGGTCGAGAAGTTCCGCGCGCAGGGCTTCGAGCCGGAGGCCTACACGCTCTACGCCTACGCGGCCATGCAGGCGATCGCCGAGGCAGCCACCTCTGCCAAGTCCAACGACCCGCAGGAAGTTGCCAAGGCGCTGCATGAGAAGGGTCCGTTCAAGACCGTGCTCGGCGACCTCTCCTACGACGCCAAGGGTGACCCGACGCTGCCCGGCTACGTCATGTACGAGTGGAAGAAGGGCGACGACGGCAAGTACACCTACGTCCAGAAGATGTAAGCCTGTCCGAATTGACTTCACGGAATGCCCGGCGCCTCGCGCCGGGCATTTTCTTTTGCGGAAGCAGCGATCGCGCGTTTATTGTCTGGCAAAGATCCTCGTTTTGAGGACAGCGGCGGCTTTCCACTGATGTTCAGCCGTTTGGGGCCACGCTCAAGGCGAAGACTCGGGTTTAAATCGGTTTAAACGCGCGTCAAATTTTGTTTGCACTGCAGCATTTTCACGCTAATCATGGCGCCGCTTGCTCTTCCCTTCCGCTGCTGGAGCCCAGTCCTTGGCCATCACGAAGATCCTCGTCGCCAACCGGTCCGAAATCGCCATCCGCGTGTTTCGCGCGGCCAATGAACTCGGCCTCAAAACGGTGGCGATCTGGGCCGAGGAGGACAAATATTCGTTGCATCGCTTCAAGGCCGACGAGAGCTACCAGGTCGGGCGCGGGCCGCACCTCAACAAGGACATGGGGCCGATCGAAAGCTATCTCTCGATCGAGGAGGTGATCCGCGTCGCCAGGCTGTCGGGCGCCGATGCGATCCACCCCGGCTATGGACTGCTTTCGGAAAGCCCCGAATTCGCCGAGGCCTGTGCCGAAGCCGGGATCACCTTCATCGGACCCAAGCCGGAGACGATGCGCCGGCTTGGCAACAAGGTCGCGGCGCGCAATCTGGCCATCGAGGTCGGCGTGCCTGTCATTCCCGCCACCGATCCGTTGCCGGACGACATGGAGGCGGTCAAGAAACTTGCCGCGGAGATCGGCTATCCCCTGATGCTGAAGGCTTCGTGGGGCGGCGGCGGCCGCGGCATGCGCGCCATCCGTGCCGAGGCCGATCTCGCCCGCGAGGTCACCGAGGGCAAGCGCGAGGCGAAAGCCGCCTTCGGCAAGGACGAGGTCTATCTCGAAAAGCTGATCGAGCGCGCCCGCCATGTCGAAGTGCAGATCCTGGGCGATACCAGTGGCAATGCGGTGCATCTGTTCGAGCGCGACTGCTCGATCCAGCGCCGCAACCAGAAGGTCGTCGAGCGGGCGCCCGCGCCCTATCTCAGCGAGGAGCTGCGCCAGGAGCTGTGCGGCCATGCGCTGAAGATCGCGCGCGAAACCAGCTATATCGGCGCCGGCACGGTCGAGTTCCTGCAGGACGCCGACACCGGCAAGTTCTATTTCATCGAGGTCAATCCGCGCATCCAGGTCGAGCACACCGTCACCGAACAGGTGACGGGCATCGACATCGTCAAGGCGCAGATCCACATTCTCGACGGCTTCGCCATCGGCGCGCCGGAATCGGGCGTTCCGGCACAAAAGGACATCAGGCTGAACGGCCACGCGCTGCAGTGCCGCATCACCACCGAGGATCCCGAGCACAATTTCATCCCGGACTATGGCCGCATCACTGCCTATCGCGGCGCCACCGGCTTCGGTATCCGCCTCGATGGCGGCACCGCCTATTCGGGCGCGGTTATTACCCGCTTCTATGACCCGTTGCTGGAAAAGGTGACCGCATGGGCGCCGACGCCGGCCGAGACCATCGCACGCATGAACCGGGCGCTGCGCGAATTCCGCATCCGCGGCGTGGCCACAAACCTGACTTTCCTCGAAGCGATCATCAATCACCCGAACTTCGCCGACAATTCCTACACGACCAAGTTCATCGACACGACGCCGGAGCTGTTCGAGCAGGTCAAGCGCCAGGACCGCGCCACGAAGCTGCTCAACTATCTTGCCGACGTCAGCGTCAACGGCCATCCCGAGACGCGCGGCCGGCCGCAGCCGAAAGCCGATGCCGCCGCACCCGTGGTGCCCTACCTCAACGGCAATGTGCCCGGCGGCAGCAAGCAGAAGCTTGACGTGCTCGGTCCGGAAAAATTCGCCGCCTGGATGCGCACGCAAAAAGAGGTGCTGGTCACCGACACGACGATGCGCGACGGCCATCAATCCCTGCTGGCGACGCGTGTGCGCACGCACGACATCGCCGGCATAGCGGGCACCTATGCGCGTGCCCTGCCGCAGTTGCTTTCGCTTGAATGCTGGGGCGGCGCCACTTTCGACGTCGCCATGCGCTTTCTCACCGAGGATCCCTGGGAGCGGCTCTCGCTGGTACGCGAGGCGGCGCCCAACCTCCTGCTGCAGATGCTTCTGCGGGGCGCCAACGGCGTCGGCTACACCAACTATCCCGACAATGTCGTGCAGCATTTCGTCAAACAGGCGGCATCAGGCGGCATCGACCTGTTCCGGGTGTTCGACTGCCTGAACTGGGTCGAGAACATGCGCGTCGCCATGGACGCGGTCGGCGCCGAGGGCAAGCTGATCGAGGCCGCGATCTGCTACACCGGCGATATTCTCGATCCCACGCGGGCGAAGTACGACCTGAAATATTATGTCGGGCTGGCGAAAGAGCTCGAGGCGGCCGGCGCCCATATCATAGCGGTCAAGGACATGGCCGGGCTGTTGAAGCCGAGCGCCGCGCGCGTGCTGTTCAAGGCGCTGCGCGAAGCGACAGACCTGCCCATCCATTTCCACACACACGATACATCGGGGCTCTCAGCGGCAACGGTTCTGGCGGCGGTAGAGAGCGGCGTCGACGCCATCGACGCGGCGATGGATGCGTTCTCCGGCAATACCTCGCAGCCCTGCCTCGGCTCTATCGTCGAGGCGCTGAAGGGCACCGAGCGCGATCCCGGGCTCGACCCGCAATGGATCCGGAGGATCTCCTTCTATTGGGAAGCGGTGCGCAACCAGTATGCCGCCTTCGAAAGCGACCTCAAGGGGCCGGCGTCCGAAGTTTACCTGCACGAGATGCCGGGCGGACAGTTCACGAACCTCAAGGAACAGGCGCGTTCGCTTGGGCTGGAGACGCGCTGGCACGAGGTGGCGCAGACCTATCACGACGTCAATCTGATGTTCGGCGACATCGTCAAGGTGACCCCGTCGTCCAAGGTGGTCGGCGACATGGCGCTGATGATGGTCAGCCAGGATCTCACCGTCGCCGACGTCGAGAACCCGGCGAGGGACATCGCCTTCCCGGACTCGGTCGTCTCGATGCTGCGCGGCGATCTCGGCCAGTCGCCTGGCGGCTGGCCGCAGGCGCTGCAGAAGAAAGTGCTGAAGGGCGACAGGCCGATCACGGCGCGGCCGGGCTCGCTGCTGAAGCCGGCAGACCTCAAGGCCAGCCGCAAGGAGATCGAACGGAAGCTCGAGCGCAAGCTCAGCGAATACGAGTTCGCTTCCTGGCTGATGTATCCGAAGGTCTTCTCGGACTTCGCGGCCGCGCAGGAAACCTACGGTCCCGTCAGCGTGCTGCCGACGCCGACCTATTTCTACGGCATGAAGCCCGAAGACGAGGTGTTCGTCGACATCGAGAAGGGCAAGACGCTGGTCGTGCGCTGCCAGGCGATCGGCGACGTGGACGACAAGGGCATGGTCACCGTGTTCTTCGAACTCAACGGCCAGCCGCGCCGCGTCAAGGTGCCCGACCGGGCGCATGGCGCGTCCGCCGCCAAGGCAAGGCGCAAGGCCGAACCCGGCAACGAGGCGCATGTCGGAGCGCCGATGCCGGGCGTCGTCTCGGCGCTCGCGGTGGCCGCCGGCCAGGCCGTCAAGGCCGGCGACGTGCTGCTCTCCATCGAAGCGATGAAGATGGAAACGGCGCTGCATGCCGAGCGTGACGGCACGGTCGCCGAGGTGCTGGTCAAGGCCGGCGACCAGATCGATGCCAAGGACCTGCTGATCGCCTTCAATTGAGAGCTCGCAAGAGAGAGGCACAGACTGTCGGCTTCTGTCGGCAGCCCTGACGGCCTGTTCGATAACCGCTTGACCCGCGGTCCCTGGTCGGGCATCGAACCGCAGAAATTTGCGGCGGCACGGTTCCCCCGAGTCGCGGCGAAGCACCGATTTTTTTGGAGAAAAACATGGCCGACGATATCACAGAGACCAGCCAGACTGTTGCCGCCGGCCAGTTGCGTGCCTTCATCGAGCGCATCGAGCGGCTCGAGGAGGAAAAGAAGACCATTTCCGACGACATCAAGGAAGTGTTCGCCGAGGCCAAGGGCACCGGCTTCGACACCAAGGCGATGCGCGCGATCATCCGGCTGCGCAAGAAGGACCAGGCCGAGCGCCAGGAGGAGGAGTCCATCCTGGACCTCTACAAGGCCGCCCTCGGCATGGTGTAAGGCGAGGCATCTCGTGACGTCCGGGGTCGGCGATGAGTGAGTTCGACTTCGGTGGCCGAAGGGCCTCGGAGTTCCGCCAACGCGGCTTCTGGACGCTGTTTGCCGAGCGTCACCCGGAAGAAAGAACCCGGCTGGCGAGGCGAGGGCCCTGGTTCTGGCAGCGCGGGCTGCCGGAATTCGCGCTGGTGCTCTCCATGTATGTGGCGCCCAGCGAGAATGTGGTCGGCGTCTTCTTCGGCCGTAACGAGAAGCTTGGCGCAACCGACGTCTGGGTGCGCCTCAAGCCGTTTCAGCCGGCGATCGAGGAACGGCTGAAGCTCAGGCCGGAGCAGAGCGCACAAAACCTCGGCATCAATTCACAGTGGCGGGTCAACTGCTTTGCCGAGGACAATTGGCCGGCCATGACCGACTGGCTGGTGACCGAATGCTCGCGTTTCGAGCGCGCCGTCATCGATGTTCTGGGGCAGGGATAGGTATCCGGTGTTGCCGGGAGTCGCCAGATCCTTCTTTCGCTCACGCTGGCTCGGCCAGGTGCGGCTCGACCGGCTGTTCTGGCGCGATATGGTGCTCGTCGGCACGGCGATCAACGTTGCATCGTCCGTGGCGGCGCTCATTTTGCTGGGATTGAAGATGCCGCTCGGTCTTGTGCTGGCGGTGCATTTCGCGCCGGTGCCCTACAACATCTTCCTGACTTCGGCCGTCTGGCGGACGGCGGAGCGAACCGGTGGCGCCAAGGCCTCCCTTGCTATGCTGGGTTCGGCGCTCTGGCTGATCGCAACAGTCGTCGTCTGACAATGCTGCACGAAAAAGGGCGGCCGAGGCCGCCCTTCGCAGGAAGCGTTGGCGAGGCCGCGCTCAGGCCGCCGGCTCGAATCTCAGCGCCACACCGTTGATGCAGTAGCGCAGCCCGGTCGGCGGCGGGCCGTCCTCGAAGACGTGGCCGAGATGGCTGCCGCAGCGAGCGCAATGGCATTCCGTGCGGACCATGCCGTAGCTGCGGTCGGTCGTGGTCTCGATGGAACCGGGAACGGGGTCGTTGAAGCTCGGCCAGCCGGTGCCGCTCTCGAACTTCAGCTTGGATTCGAACAGCGGCTGGTCGCAGCCGACGCAAAAGAAGGTGCCGGCGCGCTTTTCGTGAAGCAGCGCACAGCTGCCCGGGCGTTCGGTGCCATGGTTGCGCATGACGGCATATTGCTCAGGCGTCAGCCGGGCGCGCCATTCGGCGTCGGTGCGGGTGACGGGATAGGCGTGGGTGTCCATGCAGAAAACTCCTCGGCCTTGACGGCTCATTGTTGATTGCAATCTCTATTCGCAACAAGATAGGCGTTTGTTACGAGATTTGCCCGCATTTTCGAGCGTGCCGTCTGCAATCCTCACGCGATCGCCGTGAGATAGCGCGCAACGGAGGCCGCCAGCGCCTGTTTCGCGCCACCGATAACGTTCTGATTCCACCACGCGCCGTAGATGTCATCGAATGTGAAAGGCTCCAGCGCGGCCGCGATGCGGCGCACGGCGGCCGCATTGAGCGGGATGTAGTTGGGATAGCTGTACATGAAGCTGACGTGGCGGCGGGTCGGCGTCACCTGCAAGATATCGCCGGCCAGGAGAGCATTGCCGCCTTCGCGCTTCCAGTGCAGCACCTGGCCGCCAGCAAAGTGGCCGCCGCAGCGGATGAGCGTTAACGCCGGGTTCAGGTCCAGTGTCTCGCCTTGCCAGCTGACGATCGAGGGGTGCGGCCGCATGATCCACTGCCGGTCGTCGTCATGGAGATAGATCGGCACGCCGCCAAACGCCTCGCTCCATTCGACCATCACCGAATAGTAGTGGCAGTGCGAGATGGCGATCGCGGCGAGACCGCCCCGGCGCTTGATCTCGGCCACCGCCTCGTCGGTCACAAGCGAGATGCAGTCCCACAGCACATTGCCGTGCGGCGTCTGCGCCAGCAGCGCTCGCTGACCGATGGCGAAGCGCGGCTCGATGCCGAAGGCGAGCACGCCGGCATCATCCTTCATCACGATCCGATGCCCGGCGGCGAGCTCTTCCGGTGTGATCCAGGCCTGGCCTTCCCAGCGCACATATTGCCGCTCGTCCTCGCAGATCGGACAATGCCGAGGCGGCGCTTCGCTCTGCGCGAACTGGACGCCGCATTGCAGGCACAGGAAACAGGTCATGGAACCTCCCGTCATTGTCCCGGCTTAGTGCTTGCGCGACAATTGCCTGGTGGCGCCTTCCAACCCGGCCAGCGTCAGCGGAAACATGCGGCCGCCGAACATGTCGCGGATCATAGCGATCGAATGGGTGAAACCCCAGTTCTTCTGGCTCTCGGGGTTCAGCCATACCGCATTCGGCCACTGCCGCAGCAGACGGCCGAGCCAGACGGCGCCCGCCTCCGGGTTCCAGTGCTCGACCGAGCCACCGGGATGCGCGATCTCGTAAGGGCTCATCGAGGCATCGCCGACCACGATCACCTTGTAGTCAGGCCCATATTTGTGGAGGAGGTCGAAGGTCGGGATCGTCTCGGCATGGCGACGGCGATTGTCCTTCCACACGCCCTCGTAGAGGCAGTTGTGGAAATAAAAATATTCGAGCTGGCGGAATTCGGCGCGGGCGGCCGAGAACAATTCCTCGACGCTTCTGATGTGATCGTCCATCGAGCCGCCGACATCGAAGAACATCAAAAGCTTCACCGCGTTGCGCCGCTCTGGCCGCGTCTTGACGTCGAGATAACCGTGCTCGGCGGTGGCGTGGATGGTGCCGGGCAGGTCGAACTCCTCCTCGGCGCCTTCACGCACCCAGCGGCGCAGCCGCTTCAGCGCGATCTTGATGTTGCGGGTGCCGAGCTCGACGGCGTCGTCGAAATTCCTGAACTCGCGCCTGTCCCAGACCTTCACGGCCCGGCGGTTGCGGCTCTCATGCTGGCCGATGCGCACGCCTTCGGGATTGTAGCCATAGGCACCGAAAGGCGAGGTGCCGCCAGTGCCGATCCATTTCGAGCCGCCTTGGTGGCGGCCTTTCTGCTCCTCGAGCCGCTGCTTCAGCGTCTCCATCAGCTTCTCGAAACCGCCGAGCGCCGCGACCAGCTTTTTCTCTTCCTCGGTCAGGTGCTTTTCGGCCAGCCGGCGCAGCCATTCCTCGGGGATATCAGCGACGTTGACGGCATTCGGACCGCTGAGCGCCTCCACACCCTTGAAGACATGCGCGAACACCTGGTCGAAGCGGTCGATATGGCACTCGTCCTTCACCAGCGCGGCGCGAGCGAGGTAGTAAAAACCTTCGACGTCATAGTCGACCAGCCCGGCTTCCAACCCCTCCAGCAGCAACAGGTATTCCCGCAAAGAGACGGGAACGCGTGCAGCCTTCAGTTCGAGGAAGAAGGGGATGAACATTTTCTGTCTATAAGAGGTCGTACTCGATGAAGCCGGTGCGGCGCGCGACATGGTCATAGAGCTTGCGCGCCGTGGCGTTGGTTTCGTGCGTCATCCAGTAGACATTCCTGACGCCGATCTTGCCGGCTTCCTGCTTCACGGCTTCGATCAGCGCAGCGCCAATCCCCTTGCCGCGCACTTCGGGGTCGGCGAACAGATCTTGCAAGTAGCAGTTGTTTTTCTCGGACCAGCAAGAGCGATGGTACAGGTAATGGGTGAGGCCGACAGCCTTGCCGTCGAGGACGGCGATAAAGCCCTTAGGTTCGAACTCGCCTTGCGTGAACAGGCGCTTCCAGGTGACCTCGTAGACCTCTTGCGGCAGCTTCGTCTCGTAGAAAGCAAGGTAAGCGGTCCAAAGCCTGCGCCAGTCGGCGTGGTCGGATTCTGCGAGCGGGCGGATAGTGATCTCGGCCATTTCGTTCCCTCTGAGGTCTGGAACCCAATCCATACCAACAGAATCGGGATCAGGAACACCCTTCCCTATCCCGCCGGCGAACTATACTCGCGAAAAGCGGTCGCGAGCATGTGCAGCGCCTCTCGTGCCCTTGGCGCCAAGCTGTGCGAATGCAAAACGATCTCGGAAGGGGGAATTGGCGGCAGGCCGAGTTTGCGGCCCACCTCGACCAGGCCGGGCGGCGCGACACGGTAGGCGAGCGCAGCGACGGCGAAGCCGGCCGACACCGCGATATTGACGGCTGCGCCGCCGCCGCCCACGAAAGCCTCGTTCCAGGCAATGCCTGCCTTATCCAGTGCCTCGACAGCTCTCACGCGGTCAGGGCAATTGCATACGGTGCTTAGCAGCGCCAGGCGCAATGGCGTTCCCGGCCGCCATTCGAAGGCCGGGGCGGCGAACCAGCCATATTGAGTGCGCGACAAGGCTTCGCCGCGGCGGCTGTCGTCTTCCTGATGGACAATCACCGCATCGAGCTCACCGCGATCGAAAGCCTCCTCCAGCATGGAGCTCGTATCGATCCTGATGTTGAGCGCGAGCGACGGATCATGGGCATGCAACTGGGCTATCAATATGGACAGCTCAGGCCCGGCGACGTGATCGACAAAGCCGAGAGCAAGCCGACACGGCGCGTCGGAAAATTCCGTAACGGCTCGTTCGTGGGCGGCAAGGAATTCACGCGCCGCCGGGAGAAAAGCCGCTCCCCTTGCCGAGAGGGCCACGCGGCGCGGCGTTCGTTCGATCAGACGCGCGCCGAGCTTCTCTTCCAGCCGACGCAGCTTGACGCTGATCGTCGCCTGGGTGCTGCCCAGCGCGGCAGCCGCACGCGTGAAGCTCTGCAGGTCGGCCACCATGACGAAGGTCCGCACGGCATCGACGTCAAGACTGGGCATCTCTAATCATTCCGTTTTGTCATTTCTGAAATAGAAACGCATAGTCTTTTTTCATGATGGGGGGTCATTTAAGTCATGTCGACCGCTGTGTGAAGAGCGACGCTCGCAGCCACTTCCGAATGCTCCGACTGAAAGTGACCGACATGACGTTTCCAATCGACCGAAACACCGTTGCTCTTGCGGGGGTCTGCCTCGCCTCGCTGCTGTTCGGCCTCGAAATCTCCAGCGTCCCGGTGATCCTGCCGAAACTGGAAACCGTGCTTGGCGCTGATTTCAAGGATCTGCAATGGATCATGAATGCCTACACCATTGCCTGCACCACGGTGTTGATGGCGACGGGGACATTGGCCGACCGTCTCGGCCGCAAACGCGTGATGGTGGGCACCACCGTCGCCTTTGGCCTCGCCTCCCTGCTATGCGGTCTCGCAACGAGCGCTTCGCTCCTTATCATCGCGCGTTTTCTGCAAGGCCTGGCGGGCGGAGCGATGTTTACCTGCAGCGTGGCGGTGTTGTCTCACCAGTTTCAAGACGGCAGTGAACGCGGCAAGGCCTTCGTCGCCTGGAGCGTCGTCTCGGGCATCGGGCTTGGCTTCGGCCCCGCCATTGGCGGATTGATTGTGACGCTGTCGAGTTGGCAATGGGTGTTCCTCATCCATGTGCCGCTTGCCGTTCTTGCCCTGGCCTTCATCGGCGCCGGTGTCACCGAATCGCGCGATCGCAACGCGCAGAAGCTTGACCGGGCCGGCATACTGACACTGTCGTTCGCGGTGTTCGGCTTCTCCTATCTGATCACGCAAGGGGCCGATCTGGGCGCTGGCGCGCGCACCGGCGTGGCAAGCGCGGCCGTGCTGGCCTTCGTCGCGTTCCTCGTAGCCGAGAAGATCAATCCCTATCCGATGTTCGATTTCTCCGTTTTCCGCATCCGCCAATTCTCGGGAGCGATCATGGGCGGCATCGGCATGAATTTCAGCTACTGGCCGTTCATCATCTATCTGCCGATCTATTTTTCGGGGGTCCTCGGTTACGACAGCACCACGACCGGGCTGTTGCTGCTCGTCTACACGCTACCCTTCATGCTGATGCCGTCGATCGCCGAGCGCCTTCGGGCACGCTATCAGGCGCGGGTGGCGATCCCGCTCGGCTTGTTGACATTGGGGGTCGGTTTCATCGCCATGTGGATAGGGTCCGGGCTCGAGGGCAACTGGCTGACCATGCTGCCCGGCACGCTGATCGCCGGCATCGGCATCGGCCTGACCAATTCGCCGACCACCAACACCACGACCGGCTCGGTGCCACCCGATCGTGCCGGCATGGCGTCCGGCATCGATATCAGTGCGCGGCTGATCACGCTTGCCATCAACATCGCGGTGCTGGGACTGCTGCTGACGCAGGGGATCGTTTCTTATCTGCGCAACGCATTCGGCACGGCTGTCGACCCGAACGAACTGCGCGCCCTGGCGGAGAAGATCGCAGCCGGCAATCTCGACGGCCTGGCGCAATACTCGCCCAAGCTTGCGACCCTCAACCCGACGGGCGCCATCGTTCATGCCGCCCTGGTCAACGGTTTTGGCTGGGTCATGCTCTATAGCGGGATCGGCGTTCTGGCTCTTGCCGTCATCAGCTTTGCTATCTTCGGTCCAAAACATGTCGCGCCGCAGCAGCGAAGCGGGCGTCCTGCGCAGGGTGCTGGCGAGGTGCGCTCCTAGCAATGCCTTGCGGCTCGGCCTCAGGACGCCGAGCCGCTCGTCACCCTTGCCGTCTCGCCATGAAGGCCAGCCGTTCGAACAGATGCACGTCCTGCTCGTTCTTCAGCAGTGCGCCATGCAGCTTGGGCAGCGCGTTCTTCGGGTCGGCGCGCAGATCCTTGGGCGCGATGTCGTCGGCGACCAGCAGCCTTATCCAGTCGAGCGCCTCGGAGGTCGACGGCTTCTTCTTCAGCCCCGGCACGTCGCGGATTTCGTAGAACTGAGTGAGCGCCGCCCGCACCAGATTCTGCTTGATGCCGGGATAGTGCACATCGACTATCCTGTGCAGCGTCTCGACGTCGGGAAAGCGGATGTAGTGGAAGAAGCAGCGGCGTAGGAAGGCGTCCGGCAGCTCCTTCTCGTTGTTGGAGGTGATGATGACGATCGGCCTCACCGCGGCGCGGATCGTCTCGCCGGTCTCGTAGACGAAGAACTCCATCCGGTCGAGTTCCTGCAAGAGGTCGTTGGGAAATTCGATATCGGCCTTGTCGATCTCGTCGATTAGGAGGACGACTTTCTTGCCGGCGGCGAAGGCTTCCCACAATTTGCCGCGCTTGATGTAGTTCTTGATATCGTTGAACCTGGTATCGCCAAGCTGACTGTCGCGCAGCCGCGACACGGCATCGTACTCGTAGAGGCCTTGCTGCGCCCGCGTCGTCGATTTGACGTGCCATTCGATGAGTTCCAGCCCGAGTGCCGCCGCCACTTGCCTGGCAAGCTCCGTCTTGCCGGTGCCGGGCTCACCTTTGACCAGCAAGGGCCGTTCCAGCGCGATCGCCGCGTTGACCGCCACCATCAGATCCTTGTCGGCGACGTAGGCCGCAGTGCCTTCGAAACGCATTTTTGCTCCTTGGTTCAGTACGGACGACCGTAAGGAGACGGCTTGGCCCATGCAAGGGTGGGTTGGCGGCGGCGAAATGTGAAGCCGGCAGGGAAAGAGCGCCAACTCTCTGGCGCCAAGTCTCTGGCGCTTGGGAGGGCATCGGCCTATATTGGGGCTGACGGTCTGCGCTTCCCGGCAGGAGACACTTTTCCCCGGGGCCTTAACGATCCTTAGGGAGCTGTCCCTGGGAAGACCCGTGGGTTTTCTCACACGGCGCCCACCTACTTTGTAGGCACCCGGGATCGACTTCTCCACCGGTCGTGTGGATCGTCACTTATTCGCCACATCCACGTATTTCGTGGATCATGCGATGGAAAACGTCGCTCCCAAAACGTCCATTCAGGTCTGGCTTTTTCTAGCGTCTGCGCATGGCATCCTCAAAAGACCTGAAAAAACAGCTTCGCAAGGAAGCGCTTGGCCGCCGCGACGCGCTCGATGAATTCTGGCGGGTGGAAGTCGCGCTCGATATGGCCGAAACCGCGCGCGACCAGCTTGCCATCGAGCCAGGTCAAATCGTGTCCGGCTTCTGGCCAATGCGCTCGGAAGTCGATGTCCGGCCGCTGATGTTCGCCTTGCGCGAAAAGGGCGCACGGCTCTGCCTTCCGGCGATCCTCGACAAGACGACCATCGTCTTTCGCGAATTGGTACGCGGCGCGCCGATGATCGATATGGGATTTGGCACCGTCGGGCCGCATGAGGAGGCCGAAGTTCTTGACCCCTCCGTCATGCTGGTGCCGCTCGCCGGCTTCGACGCGCGCGGCCACCGCATCGGTTACGGCGCGGGCTATTATGACCGTGCGATCGCCAAGCTTGTCGACAAGGGGCATGCGCCCCGGCTGATCGGCATTGCTTTCGACTGCCAGGAAGTGACGATGGTTCCCAATGAGGACCATGACGTCATCATCCCGGAAATACTGACCGAGAGCGGGTTGCGCCGGTTCGAGCCAGAATTGTAGATAGTTCTTTGGAACGCATGATCTTTGCCGAAAGTCATGCCACTTTTCGGGGTCAAGCGTGATGAGACTTCTCTTCCTCGGCGACATGGTCGGCAAGACAGGCCGCACGGCGGTGTGGGAGCAATTGCCGGGCCTGATCTCGGACTTCAAGCTCGATTTCGTCATCGTCAACGGCGAAAACGCGGCCGGCGGCTTCGGCATCACCGAGGAGATTTTTCGCGAGACCATCGCGGCCGGCGCCGATGTCGTCACCACCGGCAACCATGTCTGGGACCAGCGCGATGCGCTCGCCTTCGCGCCGCGCGAAGAGCGCTTCCTGCGCCCCTCCAATTTTCCCAAGGGTACGCCAGGGCGCGGCTCGGGCGTCTACATCGCCAGGAGCGGCGCGCGCGTGCTGGTCGCCAACATCATGGGCCGGGTGTTCATGCATCCCGAGCTCGACGATCCCTTCCAGGCTGGCGAGCGCGAGCTTGCCGCCTGTCCGCTCGGCGAGCAGGCGGATGCCGTGGTCATCGACTTCCACGCCGAGGCGACCTCCGAAAAAATGTGCTTCGCGCATTTCGTCGACGGTCGCGCCAGCCTCGTGGTCGGCACTCACACCCACCAGCCGACCGCCGATCACCATATCCTCAATGGCGGCACCGGCTATATTTCCGACGCGGGCATGTGCGGCGATTATGATTCGTCGCTCGGCATGGACAAGGAGGAGCCGCTCAACCGGTTCCTGTCGAAAGTGCCGAAGGGGCGTTTCGAGGCGGCGACCGGACCCGCGACCTTGTGCGGCGTCGGCGTTGATATTTCCGACCGCACGGGGCTGACCGAGAAGATCGCGCCGTTTCGCCGCGGGCCGCGGCTCGAGGAAACGGCGCCGTCCTTCTGGACGTGACATTGATATAGGGGCTCTCAATACCTAACTGCCGGCGACACTGCTCTAGATCGTAGAGGGGACGACCTCCATGCAGCTTATCGAGTTCCTGGCGCCGCACTTCGCCTTCGTGTCCGATCCCACCGCCTGGGTCGCGCTGTTGACCCTGGTGGTGCTCGAGATCGTGCTCGGCATCGACAACCTGATCTTTATCTCGATCCTGACCAACAAGCTGCCGGAAGCACAGCGAGCCCGCGCCCGCCGGCTCGGCATCTCGGCGGCGCTCGTCATGCGGCTGGTGCTGCTCGCCACCATCTCGATCATCGTCCAACTGACGGCGCCGGTCTTCACCGCCCTTGGCCACGGCTTTTCCTGGCGCGACCTGATCCTGATCGCCGGTGGCCTGTTCCTGGTGTGGAAGGCGACCAAGGAGATCCATCACACGGTCGACCCCGACGACCACCAGGACACGATGCTGGGCGAGACCGTGCAGATGAGCCTTGCCGGCGCCATCTTCCAGATACTGCTTCTCGACCTTGTCTTCTCCATCGATTCCATCATTACCGCCGTCGGCATGACCGACGAGATCGCCATCATGTACATCGCTGTGATCGTGGCGGTTACGGTGATGATGCTGGCGGCTACGCCGTTGGCGAACTTCATAGCCAGGAACCCGAGCATCGTCATGCTGGCGCTGGGCTTCCTGTTGATGATCGGCATGACGCTGATCGCCGACGGCATGGGCTACCATGTGCCCAAGGGTTATATCTACGCGGCGATGGGTTTTTCGGCGCTCGTCGAAGGCCTCAACATGCTGGCGCGGAACCGCAAGAAGGCGAAGTCCGGCGGCGGGCATTGAGCCTGACGACATGGCCAATGCCGAGTTCAGGCTGACTCTTACGAAATTGTACGTACAATATCGTAATCGATGGTGCTGCTTTGCGGTTCGAATGGGATGCTGAAAGAGCCAGGTGCAAACTTGCCAAGCTCGGCATCGGATTCGATCTCGCGCAGAAGGTGTTCGATGATCCGCTTTATCTCATCGTGCCCGACCGGTTTGAAGATGGTGAGCAGCGTTGGCACGCTATCGGGACGATCGATGCCGTAGTGGTCATGCTGGTTGTCCACACATATCCTGATCGCGAAGATGAAGGACGAGTTAGGATTGTTGGTGCCCGGAAAGCGACAGCGCATGAAAGGAGGCGCTATGAGCAAGAAGGACCTTAGTCAGGATCAGCGCAACCAGCTCGCCAAGCTGGCTGGTTTGCCTGACAGCGAAATTAATACTTCCGACATCCCAGAAGTTCCGGCGGAGAATTGGATTCGTGCTCGTCGTGGACATCTTTACAGACCACTCAAGCAGCCAGTGACAATCAGACTCGATGCCGACGTGCTATCGTGGTTCAAGGAACACGTCGGGGGTGGTTACCAGACCGAAATCAATCGTGTGCTCCGCCATCACGTGATCGAGCAGGAAAAGCGTAGAACCTGAGCCGGTTCAACTCCCCGGCGCGCCCTTCGGGTGACGGTCGCCGATCAGGCCTAGTGTCAGGCCTTGTTCGAGCCAGGCCTTGGCGCCGGCCAGAACGAGCGTGAAGCCGCCGGTTGAATCGACCGCCTGTTTCGCCTGTTCGTCGCCATTGCCGGCAAAGCCGAAATTGCGGACCTCCAGGAAGGTCGCGTCACCTGGCATTTCGGTGAAGGTCCAGATCACCGTGGTCGGCGGATTGCCCCATTGCATGGAGATCTTTTCGTTGGCGACGATCTCGCTGACGACCACGGTCGTCGAGACGCCATACATGCGCCACTCCCATTGAACCGGCTTGCGGCCGTCCAACCTGCCGCTGGAATGGGTGAACCAGAATTTCGTGGTGATCTCCGGGTTGACGATGGCCTCAAAAACGTCGGAGACCGGCCGCCGGATCATCATGGCGGCTTCGGCCGTCGGTGTCTCGCGGATTTCCATAGCGTTCTCCTCTGCCGAATACGCCTTCACCAGGCGTCGGGCTCCCGCACCATGTGAACGATGTTGGCGGGGCTGGTGATCCAGAAACCGCGGAAGCCTTCTCCCCGCGGCTCGATGGCGTCGCATCGCTCGACGCCGACCTTGGCGAGATGATCGGCGGCGCCCGGGAAATCCCCGGTGAACAGTCCCAGCCAGATCTCGGCCTGGCCCGGTCCTGCTATGGCAGATTGATCTGCCAGGAAACGCCGAACCTGTCGTTCAGCCAGGCGAAACGGCGGCTGAAACCGTAATTGCCGGTCGGCATCAGAAACGTGCCGTCTTTGGACAAGGTCTCGACGATGCGCTCCAGCTCTTCTTCGGTGGAACAGTCGACGAAGAGCGAGACCGACGGCGTGAAGGTGAAGGCGTGCTGTACCGGGCTGTTGAAGATCATGACCTCCGTGCCGCCGATGGATGCGCGAGCCAGCTTGACTGCCCCTTCGGGTCCGTCCTCGCCTGCACCGTAGCGCGTGAGGTCGAGGACGCGGCTATCCGGAATGGTCTCGCAATAGAAGGCCATGGCTTGCTCGGCCTTGCCTTCGAACATCAGGAACGGGGTTACTCTCACGGCAGGCCTCCCTTCGCTCAAATGTTGGTCTCGTTGGCAGGCTCGCCCTTCATCTCGCTGCGGTAGTAGCCTTCGCGCAAATTGATGCCGTGTTCGACATAGGCCTTCATGCAGGCCAGCATCTGCGACCAGCCCTCGCAATTGAGATAGGACTTCTTCAGGCCGACCGCGTCCTCGTGCCAGCCGGCCTCGGCGATGGTGACGAAGGTGCCGCCGTCGTCGAGCGGCTCGAAATTCATCTCGATGCGGGTCTTGTAGGCCGGCTTTCCCTCTTCATCGGTGGCATCCCAGCGCAGCACGATGCGGCTGTCCCTGACGATTTCGTCTACTTCGACCGGCACCTTGCCCCACCACACGACATTGGCGCCCGGCACCAAGGGCGCGCTGGCACCGCCGATGGTGGTGAAATAGGAGCTGAGCTTCTTCGGATTGACGACCGCGTCGAAGACGTCGGCGACCGGTTTGCCGATGCGTCCTGAAACCCTGAAACCAAGAGACATATCCACAGTTCCTTCCTTGATTGATAGGAGCTTATGTTATAAAAAAATAACATGTCAAGCCGATCGCAAGACGACAATGTTTTCAAGGCGCTGGCGCATCCGCGTCGGCGCGAGATGCTGGATCTGCTGAAGGACGCGCCAAAGACGACCGGCATGCTGTGCGAGGCGTTTTCCGACATCGACCGCTGCACCGTCATGCTGCATCTCAAAGTGCTGGAAGAGGCCGATCTCATCGTGGCGCGGCGCGAGGGGCGCGAGCGCTGGAACCATCTCAATGCGCTGCCGATCAAGCAGATACACGACCGCTGGATCAGCCAGTACGCAGGCCATGCGCTTAGTATCATAGACCGGCTGAAGTCGGATCTGGAGGGGTGAACAGCCGTCACGGCTTTTGCCGTGCGTGGTAAAGCGCGGCGCGGCTGGACGAATTGAGCCGATTTATCTATAAGCCGGCCATTCCGACAAAGAGCGCCATACGTCCATTCGGACGCAGCAGGGACGTTCTGACATTTTGAATTCGAGCATTGCGGAAGGCGGGTCATGCATCTCGCCGCGCGATGCTCTAGCCGAACACGACAGGGGTGCCATGGCTGGCCATTCACAGTTCAAGAACATCATGCACCGTAAGGGCCGTCAGGACGCGGTGCGGTCGAAAATGTTTTCCAAGCTGGCGCGCGAAATCACCGTCGCGGCCAAGAGCGGGACCCCCGATCCGTCGATGAATCCGCGCCTGCGCCTTGCCGTGCAGAACGCCAAGGCGGTGTCGATGCCGAAGGACAACATCCAGCGCGCCATCAACAAGGCGTCGATGGGCGACGCCGAAAATTACGAAGCCGTGCGCTACGAGGGCTACGGTCCCGGCGGCGTCGCCGTGATCGTCGAGGCGCTGACCGACAATCGCAACCGCTCGGCTTCGAATGTGCGCGCCGCCTTCACCAAGGCCGGTGGGGCGATGGGCGAAACCGGCTCGGTGTCGTTCATGTGGGATCGGGTCGGCGAAATCTATTATCCGGCATCGGCCGGCAGCGCCGACAAGGTCATGGACGCGGCAATCGAAGCCGGCGCCGATGACGTGGAGTCGGACGAGGAAGGCCACACCATCTATTGCGCCTTCGAAAACCTCGGCGAGGTGTCGAAGGCACTCGAAGCCTCTCTCGGCGAGGCGGAATCGGTGAAGCCGATCTGGAAACCGCAGAACAATGTTCCGGTCGATGAAGAACGCGCCCAGTCGCTGATGAAGCTGGTCGCCACGCTCGAGGACGACGATGACGTTCAAAGCGTCTACGCCAATTTCGAGGTCGACGAGGAGACCATGGCCAAGCTCAGCGCTGCGTGAGCAAAGCCTGACATGATCGAAAAACCGCTGCCCACCATCCGCATCACCTATTGCACGCAGTGCCAGTGGCTGCTGCGTGCCGGCTGGATGGCGCAGGAACTGCTATCGACATTCGGCACCGATCTGGGCGAGGTGACGCTGGTGCCCGGCACCGGCGGCGTCTTCACCATATCGTGCAACGAGGTGCTGGTCTGGGACCGCAAGCGCGACGGCGGCTTTCCGGATGCGGCAAAACTCAAGCAACTGGTGCGCGATGTCATCGACCCGGACCGCGATCTCGGTCATTCCGACCGCAAGGCGAAGAGCTGAGACTTCCGCAGAAGCCGGACGTCATTTTCCTCGCCTCTGCCCGAAAATCGCGCCGATCCCCGCGCCGATTGCTATGCCCATGCCGATGCCGACGGCAGGGTCATCCATCGCTGCGCCACAGACAGCGCCGAGGCCGATCCCCGCGGCAATGCCCAAGGCCATGGTGGAATGCGGGTCGTTCACGGCGCTTCTCCCGACAAACACGCCTCGGTCGCCGCGATGCCGAACGCGGCGGACCGAGACATGTCAACGCGCGGCGAACCAGAAGGATGCCAGCGCGGTGATGGCGGTGATCGCGCGCACGTGGTTCCACATCACCCAGTCCCTGAGATAGGTGGTCCATACAGCAGCGCCGTTGCTGCTCGCCGGATCGATGGCGGCCAGCGCGTCGTTGAGCGGCACGTTGAAAACCATCGTCACGATCGGGTTGCCGACGAGATAGATGACTGCGCCGGCCAGCAGCCAGAAGGAGCCTGGCTGCTGCCAGCCGATGATGGCGCCGGCGATCAAGACAAGGCAGATCAGGCCGGTGCCGAACAAGGCGGTCATGAACATCGGCGTGATGACGGTGATGTTGATCGAGTTCATGGCGGCGATACCGCCCGCGGCAGGCAGGCGAGCCATTGCCGGCATGACGAAGTTGGAAAAGGCGAAGAACACGCCGCCAACAACGCCCGAGCCGATAGCGGCGATGAAGATGAGGGTGGGAAGTAATTTCGGGATCATGTCAGTTGCTCCAGATGCCGGTTGCGGCGGTTTCAGTCGCAATGGGCAGAAAAGTTTTGGGGGGTGGCCGGGCACCTGTTCGACGCCTTCAAATCAATTATCCCGTCTGCTTCTTTCAAAACATGAGAAATCCTCATATTTGCAAAACGTGATAAACCCTCGTATTTTGCGAGTCAAGTCATTTCTGGGTGGCATTGCCGCCCGGCATCTGTTGAAGAGCCATGAAAAAAACCGCCACGTCCCCACCGGAACAGGTCGCCACGCCACGCCGCGCGCCGAGCCAGCAGCGCAGCCGTGAACGGGTCGAGCGCATGCTCGCCGCCGCCTCGGCGCTGATTGCGGAGCAAGGCAGCGATGCCATGCGCATGGGCGAGGTGGCGGAGCGGGCTGGGGTGTCGATCGGCTCGCTCTACCAGTTCTTCCCCGACAAGCGGGCGATCGTCTGGGCGCTGGCCGAGCGCTACACCGCCGAAAGCCAGGCCTGCATTTCAGCCGCGCTCAAGGACGTCGGCGACGCCAAGGGCCTTCGGCGGGCGTTCTCGGAACTGGTGGACATTTATTACCACCTGTTCCTGGCGGAGCCGGTGATGCGCGACATCTGGTCGGGCACGCAGGCCGACAAGGCGCTGCGCGAACTGGAGCTTGCCGACAGCCGTGCGAACGCCGAATTT
Source organism: Mesorhizobium sp. B264B1B (assembly GCF_020165765.1). NCBI lineage: Bacteria > Pseudomonadati > Pseudomonadota > Alphaproteobacteria > Hyphomicrobiales > Phyllobacteriaceae > Mesorhizobium > Mesorhizobium sp. B264B1B. The sequence continues at coordinate 237,328 of NZ_JAIUIS010000008.1, read as the reverse complement.
CTCACTGCGGCGCTCAAACGCCTGCGGCCCGATGCCGATGCCGTCGCGCTGGAGACGACGGCGTTTCTCGTCTGGCAGATGGGCGAGGCCGCCATGCGGCTGGCGATCTCGGTCGAGCGGAAGGAGGGCGACAGGCTGGTCGCCGCCTACAAGCGCATGGCGCTCAGGGAATTGCTTGCGGAATAGGATGCTCTCACCCTCCCCTCGTGGGGAGGGTCGCTGCGAAGCAGCGGGGTGGGGGCAGCGCCGACCCACCCGACCTTCGGTCCGACCTCCCACACGGGACCGACAAGGGGGAGGTGGAGGCAAGCGCCAGCGTGAAGGGACGTGCATTGGCCAACAAAAAACCCGCCACGAGGACGGGTTCTCTGGTCAGCGAAAAGCTGATGGGGCCTAGAGGCCGAAACCTTCGAAGCGCTTCTTGAACTTCGACAGGCGGCCGCCGCGGTCGAGCAGGGTCTGCTGGCCGCCGGTCCAGGCCGGGTGCGTGGTCGGGTCGATGTCGAGGTTCATCGTATCGCCTTCCTTGCCCCAGGTCGAACGGGTCATGTACTCGGTGCCGTCGGTCATGACGACCTTGATGGTGTGGTAGTCGGGATGGATATCGGTCTTCATGGCTCGGTTCCTGGTTTGCCGGGTGCGGCTGACGGGCTGAAAGCCTGCGTCGATGCGCCCCTTTTTAAAACTCGAAGCCGCAGCTATTGAGGAGCCACGGCTTCTAAAACGGTCGGCGAGCCTATACATCAGCCGGAATTGAATCACAAGGCCGCGGCAAGCGCATATTGAGGCGCATAGCTGAAGGCGGCCAAGAGGAAAGACCAGGATGGCGCAAACCAGCAGCGCAGACGAGCGCCGGCGCTCGCTCAAGCCGCTCAGGCGCCTGTTTCCCTACATCGGCCGCTACCGCACATTGGTGGCGGGCGCCGTCATCTCGCTGATCGTCGCGGCGGTGACGACGCTGGCGCTGCCGCTGGCGGTACGGCGCATGATCGATCATGGTTTCACGCCGTCCGGTTCCTCCTTCATCGCCGAATATTTCGCCGCGCTGGTGGCGATGGCCGCGCTGCTGGCGGCGGCATCGGCGGGCCGCTACTACTTCGTCATCACGCTCGGCGAGCGCGTCGTCGCCGATATCAGGCGCGATGTCTTTGCCCATGTGACGAAACTGTCGCCGGCCTTCTTCGACACTGCCCAGTCGGGCGAGATCGTGTCGCGGCTCGCCGCCGACACCACGCAGGTCAAATCGGCGGTCGGGGCGACCGCTTCGGTGGCGCTGCGCAATGTCATCCTTGGCCTCGGCGCGGTCGCGATGATGGTTTTCACCAGCCCGAAACTGTCCGGGCTGGTCATCGCAGCCATTCCAATCATCGTGCTGCCGCTGGTCGCCTTCGGCCGCTCGGTGCGGCGCAAGTCAAGACAGGCGCAGGACACGCTGGCCGATGCCACCGCCTATGCCAGCGAGCAGATCGGCGCGGTGCGCACATTGCAGGCCTTCACCAATGAGACGCTGGTCACCGGGCGTTTTTCGGGTGCGGTGGAGGCCGCCTTCGAGGCCGCGCGCGCCTCGATCTTCGCGCGCTCGTTCCTCACCTTCTTCGCCATCTTCACGATTTTCTCCTCGGTCGTGGCGGTGCTGTGGTTCGGCTCGCGCGACGTGCTCGACGGCAATCTGTCGCCGGGCACGCTCGGCCAGTTCCTGCTCTATTCGGTATTCGCCGCCGGTGCGCTCGGCGCGCTATCGGAGGTCTGGGGCGAATTGGCCCAGGCAGCAGGTGCCGCCGAACGGCTGACGGAAATCCTGGCCGAGGAGCCGGCGATCGTGGCGCCTGCCAATCCCAGGCCGCTGCCGGTGGCGAGCAAGGGAGCGATCAGCTTCGAGGCCGTGTCCTTTTCCTACCCGGCCCGGCCCGACCGCGCCGCCGTCCACGGCCTGAGCTTCTCGGTCAAGCCTGGCGAGACGGTGGCGATCGTCGGTCCCTCGGGAGCGGGCAAGAGCACGGTGTTCTCGCTGATCCTGCGCTTCTACGATCCGGAGACCGGCAGGATCCTGATCGACGGCGTCGACATCCGCGAAGCCGACCCCCTTTCGATACGGCAGCGCATCGCCATCGTGCCGCAGGACGTCACCATCTTCGCGGCCAGCGCGCGCGACAATATCGGCTTCGGCCGGCCGGGCGCCAGCGAGTCAGAGATCGAAGCGGCGGCAAAGGACGCGCTGGCCGACGAATTCATCCTCAAGCTCGAGAAGGGCTATGACAGCCAGGTCGGCGAGCGCGGCGTGACGCTGTCGGGCGGGCAACGCCAGCGGGTGGCGATCGCCCGCGCCATCCTGCGCGACGCGCCGATCCTGTTGCTCGACGAGGCGACCTCGGCACTCGACGCCGAAAGCGAGACGCTGGTGCAAATGGCGCTGGAGCGGCTGATGCGGGGCCGCACCACGATCGTCATCGCGCACCGCCTGGCGACGGTGCTGAAGGCCGACCGCATCCTGGTGATGGATGGCGGCCGCATCGTCGAGGAAGGCACGCATCAGAGCCTGGTGACCAAGGGCGGCATCTATGCCCGGCTGGCCAAGCTGCAGTTCGAGACCGGCGCCAGCGCCTTCAGGGGCGCGGCTGAGTAGCGGCGACGCTGGGCGTGCTCACGCGGCTCCATACCGTTTGCGCAGGTGGTCGGTGAAATAGACGGCATTGAGCTTTTCACCGGTGGCGCGTTCGAGCAGGTCGGGCGTCGACCAGCGCGATCCGTGCGACCATATGTTCTTGCGGCGCCAATCGTTGATGGCACCGAAATTCCCCATGGCAAGATCGTCATCGGCCGACGGATGCTCCCGCGTCAGCGCCGCCCATTGCTGCGCCGCCATTATCGCGCCCAGCGTGTAGGAGGGAAAGTAGCCAAAGGCGGCAGCAGGCCAATGCACGTCCTGCATCGGCCCGTCCGCGGGGTTGTCGATGGTTGAGAGGCCGAGATAGTCGCGCATCCTGGCGTCCCAGGCCTCGGGCAGTTCGGCCACCTCGAGCCTGCCGGAGACGAGCTCCTGCTCCAGTTCATAGCGCAGGATGACATGCAGCGGATACGTCACCTCGTCGGCATCGACACGGATCAGGCCGCGCTCGACATGGTGGACATGCGGCAGGATGTCGTCGAGCGACCAGATTTCGCCGAGATGCTTTTCCACGACCGGCAATGCCCAACGCCAGAAGGCGGGATTGCGCCCGATCTGCTTTTCAACGAACAGGCTCTGGCTTTCATGCACGGCCATGCCGCGCGCCTTGCCGAGCGGCCAGTGCGACCAAGCCTTCGGCAGGTTCTGCTCGTAGAGTGCGTGGCCGGTCTCGTGCAGCACGCCCATCAGCGCCGACAAGAAATCGGAAGTCTTGTAGCGGGTGGTGATGCGCACGTCGCTCGGCACACCGCCACAGAACGGATGGTGCGACACCGACAGCGAGCCGTGCGTCAGGTCGAAGCCGACCGCCGCCATCATGGCAAGGCCGAGTTCACGCTGCCTGTCGATCGCGTAGCTGCCCGCAAGCGGCTTCAGCGGATGCTTGCGCAGCCGCGCTTCCTGCGCCGCCAGCGCTTCCGGCACGAACCCCTTGAGGAAAGCCTTCAAGTCGGCGAACACCGGGGTGATGTCGGCGGTGCGGTTGCCGGGGTCGTATTGCTCCATCAGCGCGTCGTAGGGGGCGAGGCCGAGGATGTCGGCGCGCAGGGCCGCCTCTTCGCGCACCAGCGCCACCACGCCTTCAAGCGCCGGCAGGAAGCCCGCCCAGTCGTTCTTGGCCCGCAGGTCGCGCCACAGCTGCTCGCAGCGCATGCGGGCGGTCGTCTGGCGTTCGACGAATTCGACCGGCAGGCAGGTCAGGTTGGTGTATTGCCGCCGCAGTTCGGCCAGCGCCGCCCGCTGTTCATCGTCAAGCGCCTCGCCTTCGGCGGCGGCGATCCAGTCCGCTATTTCCGGCGCGGTCGCCCTGGTGTGGTACATGCCGGCAAGTGCCGCCATGGCCTCGGCGCGCTTCTCGCCGCCACCGACGGCCATGTGGGTCGCTTCATCGGCGCCGAGGATGGCCAGCGCGTGCTCCAGGGCTTCGAGCTTGTGGCCGAGGTCATCGAGTTTTTGAAAGGACATGGCGGCTTCCGTGATTGGGAAGGGCGAAAAAGATACCAACGCCGGCGCGTTTGCAACCCTCACGCGCCGTCCGGCAGATGCGCCTTGCGCTGGCGAGCCGACGCGTGAAATGCTGCCCGACGATACATCACGAGGGAATACGATGATCGGCAACATCCTGGCCGGGCTGGTGGCTTTGATCCATGTCTATATCGTCTATCTGGAGATGGTGCTCTGGGATACGCCGCGCGGGCACAAGGCATTCCGGCTGACGCCGGAATTCGCCAGCGCCTCGAAGGTGCTTGCCGCCAATCAGGGTCTCTATAACGGCTTTCTCGCCGCCGGCCTGATCTGGGCCCTCTACCTCGGCACGGCCGGTTTCCAGGTCAAGGTTTTCTTCCTGCTCTGCGTGGCCGTTGCCGGGCTCTACGGGGCGGCAACGGTCGGTCGCAAGATCCTGTTCGTGCAGGCCGCGCCGGCAGCGGCTGCCTTGGTAGCGGTCTGGCTCGGCTGGTGAGGAAAAGAGGCGCCTGCGGGATTGGGTCCCGTAGACGCCAGGTGGTCCCTTCCTTTTGGGCCGCGATCAGAATGGCCTCAGCCGTTCGGATAGTTCCCGCCGTCGGCGCCGTCGCCCATCAGGAAACCGCTACCGATGTCGACCCTCAGCCGCTGGTCGACATTGTCGAGACGGCGCAGCAGGTCATGATATTGTGCGGCCGGTATCCTGCCGTGATCCGACGAGGCTATCTTCTCCGCCGCCTGACCTATGCGAGCGGTGCGCATCTCCAGGCGCTCCGCCGCGGCCGGGGTGATGTTGTTGGCCTGTCTGGCGGTGATTATGCCCTGATGCACGCCTTGAACCTGTTCAATGAGAGCCTCGACACGCGGGCCGGTCATGTCGGTTGGGTCGGTCGCGTCGAGCGCGCCCTTGTGGTGACCCGCGGCGTAGGCGCCGGCAAGCGGGGCGGCGACAAGAATCGCGGCAAGGGTTGCAGTCTTGAGAGATGCTGAAGAGCGCATGACGGCGCCTCCTTTTGCTGCGGAAAAGAACGGCTCTGCCGTTCCGCTTCCGGACGATGCGGGCCGTCCAGTTCCGTCGCGTCGCGATGGGAGGCATCGCCGGCGGTTCTCGGCCCTGCGCAGCACGCTAGGAGCGCTTTGCGGCGAAGTGTAATTAAAAAAAGATAATCTTTTCAGGCCTTGCCGGTGCACAACTGCGCCCTAGAGTTGAGCCGGCGAACAAATTCGCGTGAGATCGCGTGATGATGGATCACCGTTCGGTGAGCTTCAGTTCGATCCGGCGGTTCTTGTTGCGCGCCTCTTCGGTGTCGGCGGGATCGAGCGGCTGGAACTCGCCGAAGCCGGCGGCGACCAGCCGGTTGGCCGGCACGCCGTTCTCGATCAGGAACTTCACCACGGAAGTGGAGCGCGCCGTCGACAGCTCCCAATTGTCGCGATACCGACCGGTGCCGGACAGCGGCTTGTTGTCGGTATGGCCGTCGACGCGCAGCACCCAGTTGATCTCCGGGGGAATCTCCTTCTGCAACTCGATGATGGCGTCGGCAAGTTTCTTCATCTCGACCTTGCCGGCATCGTTGATCACCTCCGAGCCGGTCGGAAACAACACTTCCGACTGGAAGACGAAGCGGTCGCCGACTATGCGGATGTTCTCGCGGTCGGCGAGGATTTCGCGCAGGCGGCCGAAGAAGTCGGAGCGGTAGCGGTTGAGTTCCTGCACGCGCTGCGCCAGCGCCACGTTGAGGCGGCGGCCAAGGTCGGCGATCTTGGTGTTGGAATCCCGGTCGCGGGCCTCGGAGACGTTGAGCGCGTCCTCGAGCGCGCCGATCTGCTTGCGCAAGGCCGCGATCTGCTGATTGAGGATCTCGACCTGGCTCAGCGCCTGCTGGCTGATCTGGCGCTGGCTGTCGAGCTCGCCCGTCAGCGCCGCCGCGCGCTGGTTGGCCGCATCACCGGCGCCCGCACCTTGCGCCAGCAGCTGCTGGAGCCGGCTCTTCTCCGCTTCGGCCGCCGACAGCGATGCCTGCAGATTGGCGAGCGAATCCTCCTTGTCCTGTGTCGTGGAACGCTCCAGCGCCAGAAGCTGCGTCAGTTCGTTGATCTGCGAATTGAGACGCGACAGCACGGCGTCCTTGCCGGAGATTTCGCGGCCGAGCAGGAACTGCGCCAGCACGAAGACGGTGAGCAGGAACATGATGGCCAGAAGCAGCGTCGACAACGCGTCGACGAAGCCCGGCCAATAGTCGATGCGGCGGTCGGCGCGCCGGCTCCTGGCGAGCGCCATGCTAGTGCACCCCGGTCTTCTTCAGGGCGTCGGCGATCTTTTCCAGCGTGTTGCGCATCGCCTTTTGTTCATCCGACTGTGCTTCGACCCAGTCGCGCATGATCTGCTGCTCGGAGCGCATGTTCTTGACCAGGCCGGAAATGCCGTCGGCGAGATTGGCCATGGCGGTGGCGACGCGCGGATTGGAGCCGCCGCCATTCTCCTGCATGCTGCGCAGCCGCTCCGACAGCAGGCGGATTTCATCGGAAGGCTCGGTCCGGACCGCGTCGGAGACGACGATGTCGGACGACAGGTCGGTGACCGAGGACAGCCAGTTCTCCAGTTCGGTGTAGAAGCGCGTCTGCGCGCGGCCGGCCTGCAGGTCGAGGAAACCGAGAACGAGCGAGCCGGACAGGCCGAACAGCGAGGACGAGAAGGCCGTGCCCATGCCGGCGAGCGGCGCCGACAGCCCTTGCTTCAGCGAATCCAGCACAGCGGCGGCATCGCCCGTGCCGGGATCGAGCGACTCGATGGTCTCGCGGATGGAGCCGATCGTGTTCAGCAGGCCCCAGAAGGTGCCGAGCAGGCCAAGGAACACCAGGAGGCCGACGAGGTAGCGCGAGGTGTCGCGGCTTTCATCGAGCCGCGTGGCGATGGAGTCGAGCATGGTGCGCATCGAGCTGGTCGAAAACGCCATGCTCGACGAGCGGCCGATCATCGCCTTCATCGGCGCCAGCAGCACCGGTTCGGTGATCTCGGAACCGGCGCGGAAGGAGTTGACCCAGCGCACTTCGCGAAACAGCCGCCCGACCTGGACGAAGGCCAAAAGGATGCCGACGGCAAGCACGCCGATGATCAGGCCGTTGAGCCCGGGATTGGTGACGAAGGCGGTCGAGATCTGCCGTGTCAGGATCGCTGCGATGAAGGCGACGATGGCCAGGAAGATGACCATGGTCAGGAGAAAGACCTGCGGGCTCGACAATTTGTGTGGATCGTAGATCAGCACGTCGGAGCGCCTGCCCATGCCGAAGGATCTGAGAAAAGCCATTCGTGCCCCGTTTCCGATGCCGCTGCCGCCGATCACGTCGTCGGCGACTCTAAACGGAATTGTGACCAAATTGAATGGTGCTTGGCAATATTGCCGCCAGCAGTTTCAGAGACGGTTGATGACCAGGCAATCGACCATCGCCGCCAGATGCAGGCCTGCGCCGGTGACCACGAAACCATGCCACAGCGCGTTGTGGAAGCGCAGCCCCTTCCAGGCGAAGAAGATCACGCCGCAGGAATAGACGACGCCGCCGGCGACGATGAGCACGATCGCCGTCGTCGGCAAGGTAGCGACGAGCGGCTCGACCAGGACGATGCCGCTCCAGCCGATGGCGAGATAGAAGACGATCGCCAGCCGGTCGAAGCGGCCGGGGAAAAACACCTTTATGGCGATGCCGATAATGGCCGCGGTCCAGACCAGGACGATCATCCAGCCGGCCAGCGCCGAGCCGTCGAGCTGCGCGAGAAAGGGCGTGTAGGTGGCGGCGATGAGCAGATAGATCGCAGCGTGGTCGAAACGCCGCAAAATCCATTTCACCGGCGAAGTCACCGGCCATAGATTGTAGGTCAGCGACACCGAGAGCACGGTGAGCAGCGACACGACATAGAAGGCGGCGGCGATGTATTCGCCCGGTCCGACCCGAAAGGCGGCCAGCGCCAGCAGCGCCGAACCGGCCGCGATCGCCAGCACGATGCCGACGGCATGGACGATGCCGTCGGCGATCATCTCGGCACGCGAATAGTGCCATCGTCCGACAAAGGGGATCTCGATCTGCGGCGGCGTCTTGATCATCATCGTCCTGCGTCAACCCTATCTGGGCAAGCGCCGGACAGTATTTCAAGCTTTGTTTGCCGTTTTGCGACTGCGGCGCTTCAGCGCGGCGGGGATTTGATATTACTCCGCGCTTATTCCTGCTTCAGCGGGCAGCGAGCGGCTTTTTCACGGCCTTCAGGAGGGCGCGCTGGATGATCTCGTTGCCGGCGACGACCGAACCGTTGTCGAGCATGTCCTGGCCGCCGTCCATGTCGGAGGCGAACCCTCCTGCTTCACGGATCAGCAACAGGCCGGCTGCGATGTCCCAGGGCGACAGGCCGACTTCCCAGAATCCGTCCATGCGGCCGGCGGCGACGTAAGCGAGATCGAGCGAGGCCGAACCCAGGCGCCGGACGCCGGAAACCTCGGCCATGACATTGCGTAACTCGATCAGGAAATTGCCATGCTGGCCACGCCCCAGATGCGGCACCCCGCAGCCGATGACGGTGTCGATGAGCTTGGTGCGGCCGGCGACACGCAGGCGGCGGTCGTTCATGAAGGCGCCGCCGCCGCGCTCGGTCGTATAGAGCTCGTCCATGGCCGGATTGTAGATCACGCCGGCCACGATCTGGCCCTGGCGCTCGAGCGCGATCGAGACAGCGAAAAGCGGAATGCCGTGCAGGAAATTGGTGGTGCCGTCGAGCGGATCGACGATCCAGCGGTGCTGGCTGTCATCGCCGGCGATCGTGCCGCGCTCTTCCATCAGGAAGCCGTAACCGGGCCGCGCCTTCGACAGTTCGGCAAAGACAATATCCTCGGCCTTGCGGTCGGCCTGGCTGACATAGTCGCCCGGTCCCTTCATCGAGACCTGCAGGTTCTGGACCTCGCCGAAATCGCGCGACAGCGAGCGGCCGGCCTTCATTGCGGCCTGGACCATGACGTTGAGAAGGGCTGAGCGTGCCATCGTAACTCTTCCTGCTGCCCGCGCTTTAACCTTTGTCCTGATGCATGTCGGTGACCCGAAACCTGGGCCACCTCTGGGCGACATGCATCAGTCGGCGCGGCGCATATAAGTGATTTCATTGGTGTCGACGACGATGCGTTCCCCCGCGCCGATGAAGGGCGGCACCAGCACGCGAATGCCGTTTTCCAGCACCGCCGGCTTGTAGGAAGAGGCCGCCGTCTGGCCCCTTACCACCGGGTCCGCTTCGGTGATGGTCAGCGTTACCTGGTCGGGAAGCGAAATGCCGATAGGCCTTTCCTCGTAGAGCTGGACCGTCACCATCATGCCGTCCTGCAGGAAAGCGGCGCGGTCTCCGACGAAGTCCTTCGCCAGCTCGAGCTGCTCGTAGCTCTCGGTGTCCATGAACACCAGGGCGTCGCCCTGCTCGTAGAGGAAGGAAAAATCCTTGAGATCGAGCCGGATCTGCTCGACCGTCTCTGCCGAACGGAAGCGCTCGTTCAGCTTTGTGCCGTTGATGAGGTTCTTCAATTCGACCTGGTTATAGGCGCCGCCCTTGCCCGGCTTGACCGTGTTGGTCTTGACGGCCACCCACAGGCCGCCATCGTGCTCGATGACGTAGCCGGGACGGATTTCGTTGCCGTTGATCTTGGCCATGATGATGTGATCCGGGAATGAGATGTTCGCAAGACAGCGATTTCGGGCCTCCAAGACCACAAATCGCCGGAAGAGGCAAGCTGGCGCTGATCGGGTGTCCCATGGCGGCGGCTCAATCGAAGCGCACGATGGTGCCGCGTTGCGGCGTCTTGTCCTGCGAGAAATCGAGCATGACCTCGTCGACATAGCACCAGCCCCAGGTCTCGGGCGGGTCGTAGGCCTCGATGACCGGATGGCCGGTCGCCCGGTAGTGGCCGGTGGCGTGACGGTTCGGAGAACTGTCACAGCAGCCGACATGGCCACAGGTGCGGCACAGCCGCAGATGCACCCACCAGGAACCCGTCTTCAGGCACTCCTCGCAACCTTCGGCGCTTGGCGTTACCTCGAGGATGAAGCTGCCATGCGTGCATCGTTTGTCGGGCGAAGCCATTTCATTGCCTCCTTGGAGAAGCGATGCCGCGATATAAACCCTCAACCGCTCTCATCGAAACCGCGGCGACCGCTTCGGTAATGATATCGAAGACTTTTGCCAGCCGACGGATCTGCGACGACCGCATGATAGCCATCTGCATGGAAAGATCGAGGTCACTTGCCTCGACGAGCATCGCGCGATGACTTCCGCTGGATTTCCGCTGATCGCGTCAGGGCAGGCGGTTTGCCTTCTGCAGTGCCTGCTTGGTCTGGTCGTCGCTCAATCCTTGCAGGAAATCGTCCATCTCGGGGTCGATGAGGCCGGCGCGGCGGGCGACGATGTACCAGGCGCCGGCAAGCACGAGGTCCGGCTCGGTGCCGATGCCTTGCATATAGAGTTTCGCCAGGCGGTTCTGGGCGGCGACATTGCCGCCTTCGGCGGCCTGCTTCATCCAGCCGAAGGCGGATTTCAAATCACGCCCGCCGCCGCGGCCCTCGATCATCCAGGTGGCGAGGTCGAGTTGCGCGGTGTCATAGTTTTGCCGCGCGGCCTGAGCCAGCAGGCGCCGGGCCTGGGCGTCGTCGCGCGATTTGCCGCCGACGCCGTTGGCATAGATCTGTGACATCGCATACTGGGCGTCGGCGAGGCCGGTCGCCGCGGCGCGCTCGTAATAGGTCACGGCCTTGGCGATGCCGGCGTCGCCGGGGTCCTGCTGGACCAGCATCTGCGCGAAATTGAATTGTGCCAGCCGGTTGCCCGCTTCGGCGGCGGCCTGCATCAGCGCATAGGCTTCCTTTTCGTCCTTTTTGACGTAGCGGCCGTCGAGCAGCATCAGCGCATATTGGAACTGCGATTCCGGCACCCCTTGCTCGGCGGCGGCTGCGTACCATTTCGCCGCTTCGGCCGCATTGAGGGGCACGCCCAGTCCGCGCGACAGGATCTCGGCCACCAGCGTCTGCGCCGCCGGGTCGCCGTTTTGCGCCCGCACCAGCGCGAGGTTGTAGGCGGTCTTGTAGAGTCCGCGCTGGAAAGCCCCGTAGGCCGCATCCGCCGGCTTGGCGCCGAAGCGGTCGGGATTGATCGCGTCGGCCGAAGGCAATGGCGCTGGCTCGGCGGTGGTGGCGGGCTGCGGCAACTGCTTTTCGATCGGCTTGTCGGTATGCACGCCGGCATCCGGCTTAGGGTGCGGCGAAGGAATCGTTTCGGCGGCAGCGGCCTGGATCATGACCGCAGCAAGCAGGGCCTGAAGGGGAAGCCTTGCCGAAGACACGTCAGTCCTCGAAACGCGGTGCGGTTTCGTCGAGCAGCGCATTGGCCCGCGCGATCGCCGCCTTGGGATCGACGCCGTCGGCGAACACCGCACTCGACAGGGCGACGAACTCGGCGCCCGTATCTGCGACGGTTTCGATCGAAGCGAGCTCCGATCCGGCCATGACAATGCAGGGGATCTGAATCATCTGCGCCCACCATTGTCCCAGCGCCAGGTTGCGCGGATGCGGATCGGGCTTGTTGTCGTAGCCGAAGCGGCCGAAGAAAATATAGTCGGGCCTGACTTCGCCGAGTTCGAGCGCGTCATCACGTGTCTTGGCGCCGCCGGCGCCGACCATCATTTTTGCCTGGAAATGCTCGACCGTCTCGGCGAGCTCGGCCTTGGAGACCTCGACATGAATGCCGTCGGCCTGGACACGCCCGGCGATGCGCGTATCGCCGGCAATGACGACCGCGATGCCGGCCGCCTGTGCCGCCGGTACGATTTCGGCGGCGAAGGCCTGGAAGGAAGCTTCGTCCATGTCGTTCTGCGGCAGGATGAGCGAGGCGACGTCGCCGCCCTCGAAGGCCGAGACGATACGGGCGGCCGGCACGCCAGATGGCGCGATCAGCACGATGCGGCAGCGATTGGGGGGCGTTGCGTCGTTCATGGTCTTCGATCCCGGGTTTCGCCTATGCCGGGCGAAGATGGTTGGATTGCGGCATAGAGCAAAGTGCCCGCTTTGAACAGGCGGGCAGGCGGGATCACTATTTTTGAGCGCCGAAGCGCCGGCGATTGGCGTTACTCGATCGGTTGCGCACCTGCCGCGGCAGGCCTTGGCTTCCACAATGTCCAGCCGAGATTCATGCCGGCGGCCGCGATCAGGATGGCGGCGGCGCCGACGAGTTGGCTGAGATGCAGGCGATGGCCGAATGCCGTGACGTCGACCAGGATCGCAACGATCGGGTAGATGAAGGACAGCGACCCCTGCAGGTGCGTCGGCAGCTTCTGGATGGCGCCGTACATCAGGATGTACATCAGACCGGTGTGGACGATGCCGAGCGTCGCCAGCATGGCCCAGCTCCTTGCGTCGGTCGGAAGATGCGAGAGATTAGCGAAGGGCGCCAGCATCAACACGCCGACGCAGACCTGGACGAGCGCGATGAGATGCGGCGGTGTGCCCTTGAGCTTCTTGGTGACGATGGCGGCGACGGCCCAGAAGAAGGCAGCGGCCAGCGCCATGACGATGCCGGCGAAATAGTTGGTGCCGATATCGCCGGCGTCAGGGGCGGCCTGGACGATCAGCACCATGCCGGCGAAGGCGATTGCCAGCCAAGTCGATTTCGTCAGGGTCAGCCGCTCGCCGAAGAAGAGCGCGCCGAAGCCGACCAGCATGAAAGGCTGGGTATTGTAGACAGCGGTGGCGATCGAGATCGACGCGCGCGAGAATGCACTAAACAGCAGCAGCCAGTTGACGACGATAGCGGCGCCACCGAGGGCCGCGATGGCGAAAACGCGAAGCGACAGCCTGTTGCGCAACAGGCCGAGGCCGGCGCAGATGAAGAGCAGCGTCACCGCGCCGAAAGCGCAGCGCCAGAACACCACATCCATGATAGGCTGGCCGGACAGGACGACGAACCATCCGATCGTTCCCAGGATCGCCATTGCGGCGGACATTTCGATCGTCCCACGTGCTGTATCGCTCACGACAAATCTCCAGATCATTGAGCGTGCATAATCTCATGCTGATCCTGGGCTTTCCATCCAATGAGAAAGGTGACATGCTAGTTTCGCCTATTTAAACATGGGCAAAGATCCGGAAATCCTGAGAATGTGAAATGCTTGACGATCTCGACCGACGTCTCCTCGAAATCCTGGTGAGGGATGCGCGGACTTCATTGAAGGAGCTGGCCGGCCAGGTCGGGCTGTCATCGCCGAGCGTTTCGGAGCGGCTGAGGCGGCTCGAGGAGCGCGGGGTTATCAGGGCTTTCACCGTCGAGATCGACCCGCTGGCGCTCGGCTATACATTGCAGGCGATCGTGCGCATCAAGCCGCTGCCGGGCAAGCTGCACATCGTCCAGAAGCTGATCGAGGAGATCGCCGAATTCGGCGAATGCGACAAGGTGACGGGGGACGACTGCTTCGTCGCCAGGCTGTTCGTGCGTTCGATCGGCGACCTCGACGGCATCCTCGATCGGATCGCCGACAAGGCCGAGACCAGCACCGCCATCATCAAGGCGCAGCCGATCCGGCGGCGGCCGCCACCGCTCGGCGCATGACCGGTCCGCGTTTCTTGACTCTGCTTGGCGGTGGCGGAAATGCGTGGCGGCTCCGCCAGTCAGGCATATGAACAACGAGGAAAGAACATGGCGCAGAATGTCTATGATCAGCCGGACTTCTTCGCAAGCTACAGCCAACTCGGCCGGTCCGTCGAAGGGCTGGAGGGCGCCGCCGAATGGCCGGCGCTGCGCGCGATGCTTCCCGACGTCAGCGGCTTGCGAATCGTCGATCTCGGTTGCGGCTTCGGCTGGTTCTGCCGCTGGGCTCTTGAACACGGGGGCCAAGGAGGTTCTGGGTCTCGACCTGTCGGAAAAGATGCTCGCCCGGGCGCGTGCCGCCGGCCCGGACGCCGGCATCGTCTACGAACGCGCCGATCTCGATGAACTCAGCCTGCCGCCGACGGCTTTCGATCTCGCCTACAGCTCGCTTGCCCTGCACTATGTCAGCGATGCCGCGCGGCTGTTCCAGACCGTGCACCGGTGCCTGGTCCCCGGCGGGCATTTCGTCTTCTCGACGGAGCATCCGATCTATATGGCTCCGACGCATCCCGGCTGGTCTGTCGATGCCGAAGGCCGCAAGACATGGCCCGTCGACCGGTATCTGGTGGAGGGACCGCGCAAGACAGACTGGCTGGCCAAGGGAGTTGTGAAACACCACCGCACCATCGGCACCACGCTCAACACGCTCATCCGGTGCGGCTTCACCATCGAGCATGTCGAGGAATTCCGTCCGACGGACGCGCAGATCGCGGCCAAGCCCGAACTGGCGGAAGAGCTCGATCGGCCGATGTTCCTGCTGGTCTCGGCCCGGCGATAGGCAGAGCAGAATGGGCCGGCCTTGCTGTGGCGACGCCCACATTTGCTGTCGCTCCGCTCGGGAATCTGGGCTATTCAGGCGTTGACTCGCTTTCCCTCCAGACCAGTTCCTCCTCCATGTCAGGCCTGCTTTCCGATCCGTGGTTCTATGCGGCCGCCGTCCCGGCGGTCATTCTGGTCGGCCTGTCCAAGGGCGGATTTGGCGGCGCGGTCGGTTTCGTCGGCGTGCCGCTGATGGCGCTGACCATGCCGCCGGTGCAAGCGGCGGCCATCCTGCTGCCCATCCTATGCCTGATGGACATCGTTTCGGTATGGACATGGTGGGGCGTCTATAACAGAAAGATGCTGGTCGACATGATGCCCGGCGCGGTGATCGGCATCGGTCTCGGTTGGCTGACGGCCGCACTGGTCACCGAGGAGGCCGTGCGGCTGATCGTCGGCGCCGTCGCCATCATTTTTCGTGCTGCGCTGGCTCTATCTGAAGTACCGCCACGGCGCCGACCATGCGGCGCAGCCCAACCGCGTCGCCGCGGCCCTCTGGGGCACGGTCGCCGGCTTCACCAGCTTCGTCGCCCATGTCGGCGGCCCGCCCTTTCAGGTCTACGCGCTGCCGATCCGGCTCGACCCGAAGGTGTTGTCCGGCACGGCGGCGATCTTCTTTGCCGCCACCAACGCGCTGAAGCTCGTTCCCTATTTCGCGCTCGGCCAGTTCGACAGCACCAATCTGACCGCGTCGGCGGTGCTGATGCCGCTGGCGCCGCTATCCACCATCGCCGGCGCCTGGCTGGTGCGCCGCATGCGTCCGGAGATCTTCTATCCCTTCACCTATGCGACGGTGGCCGTCGTCGCGGTGAAGCTTCTGTGGGACGGGATCGCCGGCCTGATGTAGCCGCGACCGTTTTCGCCTGCCTCAGGCGACGCTCGGCACCATGCGCCTTGGTCGGCCGAGCGCCAGGGTGGCGCCAGCCGCCAACACAAGCCCCATGGCGGCAAGGACCGTGAAGTCGTCGATGGTCGGCTTCAGCACCATGTCGGCGATGATGATCAGCATTACCGCATAGTCGAAGCGCGCCGCCCGCAGGATGCGCTGGCCATAGGCTAGGGCGGCCGGCGTCACGCCATCCCTGGCGATCATCGCGCCCATGCGATCGGCGCTCGGCTTGAAGACGAACATGCCGATTGAAAAGGTGGTGGCGTAGCCGGCAAGGCCGATCAGGATCCACAGTTGCGAGAAGCCGACCCAGAACCAGCACATGATTAGCCCGAAGGCCAATGTCAGCATCGACATCGGCGCGAAGAAGCGGTTTCCCAATTCGCCCGTAGCCCGCATTGCCTGCAGCGTTCCCTGGATGTTTCCCGACCGATCGGCGAGCGTCGCCAGCACCATCAGCGCGAAACCGCCGCCGACCCATAGGGTCGCCGAAAGAATGTGCAGCAATTTAACGATCGAATACCAGTCCATGCTTCTCCCCGGCGCCTGATGTAGCGGAAGGAGCGAATCCTCGCCTGCCGCTTCGATGGCCAAGCGTTTATCGCCGCGCCTGTTTCGGAACGATGTCGTGAAAAAACCAGTTCTGTTTCAAGTGCCGGCTAACGTAAGGAGCCACTGATATTGCGAGCGCGCCATTCGGTTTTCTGCTATTATGAGGGGCGTCCGGGGGCGCGACATCGTCCAGAAACAGTGCCGATGCTAGTGCGCCCGCGCCGGGAGCCCGGTGGCGAGAGCAATCGCCTGACGATCAACCCTTTCCCGAACACGGGAAAGGCAACTCGGGGGAAAGATATGCAAGGGGTAGCACGGAATTTCTTCACGCTGGCCGTTATCTATGCGCTGTGCGGCATGGCGCTCGGCCTGTACATGGCGATCAGCCAGGACCATGGCCAGATGCCGACCCACGCCCATACGATGGTCGCTGGCTGGCTGATGTCGGCGGTCTTCGCCTTCTTCTATCACCTGTTTCCGGCGGTCGGACAGAAGACGGTTGCCGTCGTTCACTTCTGGCTGACCGCAATCAGCGGCATCGGCCTTTTGATCGGGCTCTACTTCCTGCTTGGCGGCGATGCCGCGATCGAACCGCTGGTGGCGGCGTCTTCGATGGGTTTCTACGCGGCCTTGCTGCTGTTTGCCTTCATTGCCTTGCCGGCGGTTTGGAAAACGGCCTGAGCCGAGGCTCGGCACATCCTTCAGGAACTGTGCTGTTACGGCACAGTGGCGCGGGGTTCGCTCAAAAAACATCGGCGCCGTTAAGGGTTCATTAAGCTTTACAGGCGTTTACTATGCGCATCCAGTGATCTGGATTCTTACCGAGTGGTTGGAGCCACTTTGTTTGACGCCTCCCTGTTAAACTCCTGAGAGCCGCCTTATCCGCGGCTCTTTTTTTGTCCGCTTTCCAGCGACACGGTCCGCACCGGATCACGTTAACCTTCTGTTAAACATGTGCTTGCCTTCACCCCGGACGAGGCGCATTTTCAAGCTTCAGTTATGTAGGGTTCCGGGTGTATCGGCAGTAAGCCGAATCGGCCGGTTGCAAGTGCAGGGGCGTATCGATGAACGAGCCTTCGAAGGGCAGCGCGAAAACCGTCAAGCTGGCGGAACGTCGGGTCTTTTCGCACTCCTTCAAACCGCTCTACCAGGAAGGCATGGGGCTAGTCGAACAGGCGGCGGAGTATCTCGACGGCAAGGGCCGGGCCGAGGCCAAGAAGCTGTCGCGGCTGGCGGCCACGCTCTATGCGGCCGAATCGATGCGGCTGACCACCAGGCTGATGCAGGTCGCCTCGTGGCTGCTTCTGCAGCGCGCCGCGAATTCCGGCGAGATGACCCGCGACCAGGTCGCATCGGAAAAGTCCAAGGTGCGCCTCGACACCGCCTCCGCCCATGACGAGGCGGCCGGCTGGGCCGAACTGCCCAAGGATTTCCTCGACCTCGTCAACCGGTCGCTGCGCCTGCAGGCACTGGTGCGCCGCATGGACGAGGAGATCTACGGCGCCGGCGCGGTGGTCGACATGCAGCCCATGAGCCGCCGGCCCAATCCGGTCTCGGACCAGATCAGCCTGCTCAACACGGCTTTCGCCCGAAACTGAACTATTCTGGAACGTTCCCGGTCAGCGCGTTACTGTTTCCGGTTTGTTCACATTTCGCTGGCATCGCTGTCTCCGGGAGATAGAGTAACCGGATGAGGGACGCGATTCGCATCATCGGTATCGATCCGGGGCTCAGGCGCACCGGCTGGGGTATTGTCGAAAGCCTCGGCAATTCGCTGCGCTTCGTCGCGTCCGGCACGGTGCGTTCCGAAGACAAGGCGGCGCTGGCGACGCGGCTGTGCCAGCTGCATGACGGGTTGGCTGAAATCCTGCATACGGCCATGCCGCATGAGGCGGCCGTCGAACAGACCTTCGTCAACAAGGATGCGGTGGCGACGCTGAAGCTTGGCCAGGCGCGCGGCATCGCCATGCTGGTGCCGGCACGCGCCGGCCTGGTCGTTGCCGAATATGCACCCAATGCCGTCAAGAAGGCGGTGATCGGCGTCGGCCATGGCGACAAGAAGCAGATCCACATGATGGTGAAGGTGCTGCTGCCGAAAGCGACCTTCGACACCGAACATGCCGCCGACGCGCTCGCCATAGCCATTTGCCATGCGCATCACCGGCAAAGCGTCGCCTATCGGATGGCACTTGCCGGTTGACGATGTTCTTGACTTGTTCCCTTGTCTGTCGTAGGTAATACTTTGAGGTATTACCATGCGCGTCACCACCAAAGGCCAAGTCACGATCCCCAAACAGATAAGGGATCACCTGGGTATCCGCCCGGGCTCCGAGGTGGAATTCGTGGCCACCGATGAGGGTGCTCGGCTTGTGGCCGTCAACGAGAATCTCCCCGAGGAGGAGAAATTGCGCAGGTTCAGTAATGTCCTTGACCGGATGGAGGGGACGTTGGATCTGGGTGGCATGACGACCGACGAGTATATGGAGTGGCTGAGGGGGCCGCGTGAAGATCTCGACGTTGATTGACACAAATGTCCTGATCGACGTTTGGGGGCCGGCCGGACCGCTGACAAAATGGTCGGCGTGTGCAATCGCCTCATGCCGCCGCGACGGCGACTTGGTGGTCAATACGATCATCTGGTCTGAATTGGCGCCGCTGATCGCCTCGGAGGCAGCGCTTCGAAAAGCGGTCGACATGCTCGAGATCGATCGCGAGTTTCTGCCCTGGGATGCGGCCTTCCTTGCAGGTGTGACGCATTCCCGTTATCGCCGTGCTGGTGGAATCCGCGAACGAACCTTGCCGGACTTCTTTATTGGCGCTCATGCGACCGTTGCCGGACATCGTCTTTTGACGCGCGACGCCGCGCGTTATCGCAGTTATTTCCCGGACCTTGACATCATTTCTCCTGAAACGCACCCATGAGGGCCTATCTTCCATGAAAGATTTGGCATGATCGGCAAGCTCAAGGGTATGCTCGACGAGATCGACGAGGATCATTGCCTGGTCGACGTGCATGGCGTCGGCTACGTCGCCTACTGCTCGGCGCGGACGCTGGCCGCGCTGCCTTCGCCCGGCGAAGCGGTGGTGCTGTTCATCGAGACCTATGTGCGCGAGGACATGATCCGGCTCTACGGCTTCCAGTCGGTGCTGGAGCGCGAATGGTTCCGGCTGTTGATGAGCAATGTGCAGGGCGTCGGCGCCAAGGTGGCGCTGGCCATCCTGTCGACACTGGCGCCGGCCGACCTTGCCAACGCGATCGCGTTGCGCGACATCGCCATGGTTTGCCGGGCGCCGGGCGTCGGCAAGAAGGTGGCCGAGCGCATCGTTACCGAATTGAAGAACAAGGCGCCGGCCTATGCCGGTGCCGCGTCGGGCACGATCGGCTTGAAGCAGGAGCTCGGCGAAGGCGTGGCAGCCGCGCCGATCACAGACGCGGTCTCGGCCCTAGTCAATCTCGGCTATTCCCGCGACACCGCCGCCAATGCGGTGGCGGCGGCACTGAAGACGGCGGGCGAGGAGGCGGACGCGTCGAAGCTGATTCGCTTCGGGCTCAAGGAACTGGCGCGATGAGCGCACGCTTGTTCGGTTCCCGGCCATATGCAAGGAAGGCGGCATGAGCCTTTCCCCCCGTCTGATCGCTCCGGAAAAACGCGGCGAGGATGCCGACCAGAGTTTGCGGCCGCAGACGCTTGACGATTTCGTCGGCCAGGCGGCGGTGCGGGCCAACCTCAAAGTGTTCATCGAGGCCGCCAAGGGGCGCAAGGAGGCGCTCGATCATGTGCTGTTCGTCGGGCCGCCAGGTCTAGGCAAGACGACGCTGGCGCAGATCATGGCGCGCGAGCTCGGCGTCAACTTCCGCTCAACCTCCGGACCGGTCATCGCCAAAGCCGGCGATCTCGCCGCACTCTTGACCAATCTCGAAGAAGGCGACGTCCTGTTCATCGACGAGATCCACAGGCTGAATCCTGCGGTGGAAGAGATCCTCTATCCGGCGATGGAGGATTTCCAGCTCGACCTGATCATCGGCGAGGGGCCGGCGGCGCGCTCGGTCAAGATCGACCTTGCCCGTTTCACCCTGGTCGCCGCCACCACGCGGCTCGGCCTGCTCACCAATCCGCTGCGCGACCGCTTCGGCATCCCGGTGCGGCTCAACTTCTACACGGTCGAGGAACTGGAGCAGATCGTGCGGCGCGGCGCACGCATCCTGCAAATGCCGCTCGGCGATGACGGCGCGCTGGAGATCGCGCGGCGCGCGCGAGGCACGCCGCGCATCGCCGGCCGGCTGTTGCGGCGCGTGCGCGATTTCGCTTCGGTCGCCGGCGATGGTCATGTGAACCGCTTGATCGCCGACGAGGCCTTGACCCGGCTGGAGGTCGACGCGCTCGGCCTCGATGCGCTCGACCGCCGGTATCTTTCGATGATCGCGCGCAATTTCGGCGGCGGGCCGGTCGGCATCGAGACGATCGCCGCCGGCCTGTCCGAGCCGCGCGATGCCATCGAGGACATCATCGAGCCCTATCTCATCCAGCAGGGTTTCATCCAGCGCACGCCGCGCGGCCGTGTGCTGACGGCCAATGCCTGGCGCCATCTCGGCCTCGACGCGCCGAAGGACCTGGCGCAACAGCAGATCAATTTGTTCCAGGAAGAATAGCGGCCCCAGCGGCGGCGTTCGGGCCGGCGATCAAGCGTCCGCAACCGCTTTGCGGCGTGCGACCGGAGATCTTGCTGATCGATCCCGGCGGCGTGGAGCAACGGCGCTCAGTGAAGCGACCGGATCACGTCCAGCACATCGTGCTCGGCCTTTTCGCCGTTGAAAGCATCGACAATGCCGAAAGCGCCGCCGTAACTCCAGACCGACCAGGAGAAGCCATGCGCCTCGGCGCGCGCGATCATGTCCCGGACATAGGCGGCACGATAGCCGGCCGGCATCACATAGGGATTGCCGTATTCCTGGCGGATCATGCCAAACTCGCCCAGCGTGACGTTTTCCGGCCTGATGCGGTTGGCCTTCGCCCAGGCATCGACGGCCTTGAACGGGGCGTCCATGAGACCAAGTAGCTTGGCGTCGGTGTCCATGCTGGCTACCTGCTCGTCGAGATAGGCAAGCAGCCCGTCCTGCCGCGCCCAAGGCGCCTCGGCCTTGATCCTGGCGCGGATGGTGTCGAGCGTGACGTCGAGCTCAGCCCGCGGCACCGCGGTCGGCGGGTAGGGCAGGCCGGTCACATAGGGAATGAAATCGCCGGCCCAGGTCGCGCCCTGATGGGTAAGCAGGAACGGATCGTAGGAATGGAAGGTCCAGATGACGTTGTCGTCCGGGATCGCCATCGGATCGATCTTTTCCAGCGACGACGCCGCGGAATAGCAGGCCCCGGTCAGCACAAGCGTCAATCTCGTCGCCGAAGAACGCGCCGCGGCGAACAACCTCTGCTGGCGTTGCGGCCACAGGCTGGTGCCGTCGGCGTCGCAGTCGACGATCGGTTCGTTCATCGGTTCGAAGGCCACTTGCCCCGGGTCTTCCCCGGCGAGCGTGTGCGCCATCTTGCGCACCATCTCGACATAGGCATCGAATGTCACCGGGTTGTTCATCACCTCGGCCATGCCGATCTTGCGCCCGCCGCCGGCTGGGATCAGATGCATGTCGACGACAACCTTCAGGCCGGCGCGGTTGATCATGCGGACAGAGTCCAGCACGCTGGCATAGAGATCCTCGCGCAAGGCCATCGTATTTTCGGAAAGGAAAGGCGAAGGATCGACCGGCATGCGCAGGAAATCGAAGCCTGCATGCTTCAAAGCCTCGAGATCGTCGTCCTTGAGAAATTTGCGCCATTCCGGGTAGGGCAGGATGGCCTTGGCGTTGCCCCATTGGTCTTCGCCCGGCCAGGTCACCCACTGGTCGAGATTGAGCCCGCGCTTCGTGGAGAAGGTCGCGGCCTGGCCCGGCCCGGCCAGAGCCATCACGACGAACAGAGCCATCACCACGAACAGCGCCGCCACCAAGGTCTTGATCATCGCCGTCAACAGTGCCATCCGATGCCATGTCACGCGCGGCACAGGTGCCTTGCCGCGACTGAAAAAGGAAGCGCAATGGATGATCATGGTGAATCCGCGACCTTGCTGGCGGGGATTTCCGGTGCGCTGACGGCGTTCGGCCACCGGCTGATGGCGCGGGTCTACTATGCCGACACCGATTTCTCCGGCGTCGTCTACCACGCCCGCTATCTCGAATTCCTCGAGCGCGGCCGCTCCGACTATCTGAGGCTGAGCGGCGTCCACCACACCGAACTTGCCGATGGCAAGCATGGCGAAAGAATAGTCTGGGTGGTGCGTCGCATGGAGATCGACTTCCGCATCCCGGCCCGCATGGACGACATCCTGACGATCGACACCCGGACCGAGGAAATTTCCGGCGCGCGCATCTTCATGGCCCAGCAGCTCAAGCGCGGCGACGAGGTGCTGGTCGAGGCCAGGGTGGAGGCGGCGATCATCGGCGAGAATGGCCGGCCACGCCGCTTCCCCAGGGAGTGGATAGCAGCGTTCATACCCAAGGCGGGCTAAAAGGGTCGGCGTCGTTGGTATCGCCGGCGCCGGCTTGAAGCGCGGCAATGCGCCGCGCCTGATGGACTAACCCATCCTTAACCATAACGGTTCATGAAGAGATTGGTGAAGATTGGCGCTATCCAGCGCCTTCCTTTCACCAACATTTGCCCCGAAAAGGCCGCGAAAGGCACGTTTTGGGGTTGTTCCGGTAGCTTCGCGCGAACCGACCACAAGGGATGCCAGGGGCCAGCCGCCAGCTTCGCCCGGAAATCTTAAGGACGTTACGATGGAAAATATCGCACTCGCCGAACCGGGCGCGCAATTGTCGATTTGGGCGCTGTTCATGCAGGCCAGCTGGGTGGTCAAGCTGGTCATGATCGGGCTGCTCTGCGCCTCGGTCTGGACCTGGGCGATCATCGTCGACAAGCTCGTATCCTATGCCCGCATGCGGCTGGCGCTGAACCGGTTCGAGCAGGTGTTCTGGTCGGGGCAGTCGCTGGAGGAGCTTTACCGCACGTTGGCCGACCG
Source organism: Mesorhizobium sp. B264B1B (assembly GCF_020165765.1). Taxonomy (NCBI): domain Bacteria; kingdom Pseudomonadati; phylum Pseudomonadota; class Alphaproteobacteria; order Hyphomicrobiales; family Phyllobacteriaceae; genus Mesorhizobium; species Mesorhizobium sp. B264B1B. The sequence goes on along the minus strand of NZ_JAIUIS010000008.1, from coordinate 214,216 downwards.
CAAGACATCGGGCATGGGCGCCATCTTCGTCGCTGCCATGCGCGAGTGGAAGAAGAGTTTCGAAAAGGGCGCCAAGACGCCGCTCGGCTTGCAAACCCGCATCGACAAGGCGATGGACCTGGCGCTGACCCGCGAGATGGAGAAGCTCGAAGGCCGCCTCGGCTTCCTCGCAACCACGGGCTCGGCGGCCCCGTTCATCGGCCTGTTCGGCACCGTCATCGGCATCATGACGTCGTTCCAGGCGATCGCCGGCTCCAAGAACACCAGCCTGTCGGTGGTCGCGCCCGGCATCGCCGAGGCGCTGCTGGCGACCGCCATCGGCCTGCTCGCCGCCATTCCGGCCGTCATTGCCTACAACAAGCTGTCATCGGATGCGAGCAAGATCGCGGTGCGCATGGAAGGGTTCTCCGACGAGTTCTCCGCCATACTCTCGCGCCAAATCGATGAAAAAGTAGCGCCGAAGGCCTGAGGAGTAAGCCGATGGGAATGTCCGTAGGCATGGCTGGACGCGGCGGGCGCGGCCACAGGCGGCGCGGCCGCCATCATGGCCTCATCGCCGAGATCAACGTCACGCCGATGGTCGACGTGATGCTGGTGCTGTTGATCATCTTCATGGTCGCGGCGCCGCTTTTGACGGTCGGCGTGCCGATCGATCTGCCGGATACGCAGGCCAAAGCGATGAATGCCGACACGCAGCCGATCACCGTTTCGATCAATGCCGCCGGCCAGATCTATCTCCAGGAGACCGAAATCCCGATCGAGGAACTGGTGGCGAAGCTGCAGGCGATCTCGAAGACCGGCTATGACGAGCGCATCTTCATCCGCGGTGACAAGTCCACCGACTATGGCACGGCGATGAAGGTGATGGCCCGCATTTCGGCCGCCGGCTACAAGAATATCGGCCTGGTTTCACTGCAGGAACAGGATCAATAGACCCACTATGAGGACCGGCCTCACCACATCGGTGATCATGCATGCGGCGCTGATTGGCTTCGGCCTGTTCACGCTGTCGGCACCGGCCGCGCTTCCGTCGGCCGACGTCGAGTCGGTCGCTGTCGACATCGTGCCGATCGAAGCCACTGCCCAGGTGCTGCAGGGCGACAAGAAATCGGTGGTGCATGAAAAGCCGGCGCCCTTGCCCACGCAGCGTCCCGATGTGGTGCCGGATGCGCAGAAGGTCGGCGAGAACAGCGTCGATACCGACAAGCCGATAACGCCCGAGGCCAAGCCGAAGCCGGTCGACATGACGTCGGCTCCGCCGCCGGCGCCAACGCCGATCGAAAAGCCGAAGACCGAGGACGTACCGAAGCCGCAGGAAAAGCCCAAGCCGACGCCGGCCACGGAAGTGGCTCCCGCGCCGCAGCCCAAGGAAGAGGTCAAGCCCGAGCCGGTCAAGCAGACCGAGCCGAAGCCGGCGCCGGCCAAGGAGCCGACGCCCGCACCGCCACAGGACAAGACCGCGGCCATCGAGCCGACGCCCGAGGTGAAGCCGGACGCGGTCGCCCAGGCGATCGCCAAGGACCAGCCTGACGATGCCCAACTGCCGGACTCCGCGCCCGCGCCTCAGGCGCGGCCGAAGCCGCAGCCGGCACAGGCCGAAAGCGCCAAGGCGCCGGAGCGCAAGGACGCCGACAAACCGGTCAAGGAGGCTTCATCCAAGCCGAAATCGGAGGACAAGCAGTTCAATTCCGACGAGATCTCGGCCCTGCTGGACAAGCAGAAGCCCTCCGGCGGCGGCGCCAAGCGTTCGACACAGCAGGCTTCGCTCGGCGGCGAGAAGGACCAGGGCCAGAAGCTGTCGAGATCAGAACTGGGCGCCCTGTCGGATCAGCTTGGCGGTTGCTGGACATTGCCGGCGGGGCTGGAGGGCTCGGAGAATTTCGTCGCCGTGGTCATGTTCAACCTCGACCCCTCGGGCAAGCTGGATGGCCGGCCCACCGTCGAGAAATCGAGCGGGAATCGCCAATTCGATGAAAGCGCCGTGCGTGCGGTTCAGAAATGCAACATGGCCGGCCTTCGGGTTCCGGCGGGCAAACAGGACATCTGGGCCCAGGTCCGTGTCACTTTCGATCCGAGGGAAATGCTTGGCCTTTGAGGCCTGCCCTCCGCAGAATCAGTGAAGAGAAGCGAGAAGACATGAAATTCATCCTCAAGCCGCTCCTGATGGTCGCGACAATGGCGCTGGGCTCGATGGCCGGCGCCGTCATGCCTGCGTGGGCGCTCGTCGAGATCAACGTCAACAAGGGCAATGTCGAGCCGCTGCCGATCGCTATCACCGATTTCCAGTCGGGCGATGGGCTTGGCGCGCAGATTTCCGGCATCGTCACCGCCGACCTGAAGCGCTCGGGCCTGTTCGCACCGATCGACAAAAGCGCCTTCATCGAGAAGATCGCCAATCCTGACGCAGCGCCTCGCTTCGACGACTGGAAGGTGATCAATGCCCAGGCTCTGGTCACCGGCAGCGTCAGCAAGGAGGCCGACGGGCGCATCCGCGCGCAGTATCGGCTGTGGGACACGTTCGCGGGACAGCAGATGTCGGGCGAACAATTCTTCGCCAACGACGCCAATCAGCGACGCGTCGCTCACATCATCGCCGACGCCATCTACGAGCGGCTGACCGGCGAGAAGGGCTATTTCGACACGCGCGTCGTTTTCATCGACGAGTCCGGCGCCAAGAATGCGCGCAAGAAGCGCCTCGCCATCATGGACCAGGACGGCGCCAATGTGCGCTATCTCTCGGACGGCAGGGCGATCGTCTTGACGCCGCGCTTCTCGCCGAACCGGCAGGAAATCACCTACATGTCCTATGAGAGCGGCCAGCCGCGGGTGTATCTCCTGCAGATCGAGACCGGCCAGCGCGAACTGGTCGGCAATTTTCCGGGCATGACGTTTGCGCCGCGCTTTTCGCCGGATGGCCAGAAGGTGATCATGAGCCTGCTGCGCGACGACGGCAATTCCAACATCTTCGCCATGGACCTCAGGAGCCGCTCGACGACCCGGCTCACCAACTCGACCGCCATCGACACTTCGCCTTCCTATTCGCCCGACGGCAGCAAGGTGGTGTTCACCTCCGACCGCGGCGGCCGCGCGCAGATCTATGTGATGGGCGCCGACGGTTCGGGCCAGACCCGCATCTCCTTCGGCGACGGGGTCTATTCGACGCCGGTGTGGTCGCCGCGCGGCGATCTCATCGCCTTCACCAAGCAGACCGGCGGCGAATTCCAGATCGGCGTTATGAAGACCGACGGTTCGGGCGAGCGCATCCTGTCATCCGGCTTCCAGCAGGAAGGACCGACCTGGGCGCCGAACGGCCGCGTGCTGATGTTCTTCCGCGATTCCGCCGGCGGCCCGAAACTGGTTTCTGTCGATCTCACCGGCCGCAACGAGCAGTCGATCCCGACCGCGAACTTTGCCTCCGATCCGGCCTGGTCGCCGCTGCTGGAGTGAGAGGAATTGGAGAAATGAAGAAATGAAGAATTGAGGGATGGAGAGAGAAGCGGGCTACATCAAGCGCGCGAAGGATTTGGATGTCTATAGGCACGCTTACGGGGTTTCCCTCGACGTCCACAAGGCCACGCTTGTTTTTCCGAAAAACAATACGCGTTGGCTGACCAAATGCGGCGATCCAGCAAGGCGATCTGTGCCAATCTGGCTGAAGGATTTGCCAAACAGACCCATTCCAGGCCCGAATTTGCGCGTTTCATTTCGATGGCCATGGGATCATGCAGCGAAGTAGAGACGTGGACTTCGTATGCGTTCGACCTTGGCTACATCACCCACGCGCAGCGCGATGAATGGCTGCAATCCTATGTCCATATCTATGGAATGCTGGTGAATCTCAGGAAGAAGTTGAAATGACCCTTTTCCTCATTTCTTCAATTCCTCAATTCTCCATTTCCACCTCTTTGTCGCGTTTTGGCCGCATTTCCGCCTAGGGTCCGCGCCAACTGTGGCCCGGATCAAAGGGCTGCGGACGGCAGCCTAAACCAAATTTTAACCGTGTTTCTTGAATGCCGGTTAACCCAAACGTGGTTACTGGGTGATCAACGAAATCACTCGAATGCGAAGGAGAGGCGGCATGAGCCGTATCGCAGCACTTACCAGAAATCCCGTCATGATCGCGCTGGTGGCGATGCTCGCCATTGCCGGTTGCGCTTCGAAGAAGACGCCCAACAGCGCCGCCGATCTCGGCCTCAACGGCGCCGGTGCCGCAACGCCCGGATCGGCGCAGGACTTCACCGTCAATATCGGCGACCGCATCTTCTTCGACACGGACTCCTCCTCGATCCGCGCCGACGCCCAGACGACGCTGTCGCGCCAGGCGCAGTGGCTGAACCAGTACAAGCAGTATGCGATCGTCGTTGAAGGCCATGCCGACGAACGCGGCACGCGCGAATACAATTTGGCGCTCGGTGCCCGCCGCGCCGCCGCCACGCGCGACTTCCTGGTCTCCAAGGGCGTCTCCGCCAACCGCCTGAAGACCATTTCCTACGGCAAGGAACGGCCGGTCGCGGTTTGCGACGACATCTCCTGCTGGTCGCAGAACCGCCGCGCGGTCACCACGCTCAGCGGCGCCGGTTCCTGACATTTTTCGCGCGTCGAGCGACGCGCGAAAAACACGACGACAAAAATGCAACACAGGTTTGCGAAAGGCGGCTGAAAGGCCGCCTTTTTCATGTTTGGTCCCTTCAAACAAAATTTGGCCGAAGTCTCGCGTCCTGCTATGAGCCGAGGGCGCTTGGCTGGTCCCATACCGATTGGAAGGCGCGAACAAGCTAACGACACGGCGAGAGGCATATGCATTTGAGATCAGTTCTGAGCGGCACGCTTGCGCTGCTGCTCCTTTCAGGCGTCACCGCGATGGCGGGTGGCTTAGGGACTGATGGCACGGGACAGCCAGCCGACAGCGGCTTCTCGTTCCATCTGCCCAGCATCGAGTTGCCTGGCGTTTTCGGCGAAAAGAAGAAGTCGGACCAGGTTCAGTTCGCGCAGCAGTCGACTGGCACAGGCGCCACCGGGCTCGAGGACCAACTGCGCCAGATGAACGGCAAGATCGAGGAACTGAACTTCCAGATCCTGCAAATGCAGGAGCAGATCCGCAAACAGCAGGAAGACAACGAGTTCCGCTTCCAGCAGCTCGAAGGCGGTACGCAGGGTGCGCAGCAGCCGGCCGGGCAGAAGAAGTCACAGGCCGCGCCCGCCGACAGCGATGACAGCGTGGCCGAGGCGCCGGCCACGCAACCGCCCGCGAAGGCCGACAATCGGGCAGCGGCCGGCCAGTCGGCTGGCGGCGGCCAGAGCGTCGAGGACGTCATCGTCGAATCCTCTGACGGTGATCCGGGCAAGGTTATCCCCGGAACGGGAGCGCCCGAAAAGACCTTCGGCAGCATCACCGTCGACAAGAACGGCAATGTGGTCGATGCCGGCGGCAGCACGCAGGCGACCGCACCGGCGCAGGATGTCGCTCCAGCCATCGGCGCTCCGGCCAAGAGCGGCAAGTCCGACGGCACGGTGGTTGCGGCGCTGCCTTCCACGAACGATCCCGAGGAGCTCTACCGCAACTCCTACCAGTTCATCCTTTCGGGCGACTACGGCACCGCCGAACAGGGTTTTCGCGACCACATCGCGCGTTTTCCCCGTGACGCGAAAACGGCGGATGCGCACTATTGGCTGGGCGAATCGCTGCTTGGCCAGCAGAAATACCGCGATGCCGCGGAGGTCTTCCTCGCCGCCAGCAAGGACTATCCCAAGGCCAAGAAGGCCCCCGACATGCTGCTGAAGCTCGGCGTGTCGCTGGTCGGCCTGAAGCAGCACGACGTGGCCTGCGCCACCTTCAGCGAGGTCGGCAAGCGCTACCCCGACATTTCCAACACGCTCAAGGAGCGCGTGAAGCAGGAAAAGGCCCTGGCGGCGTGCTAGCCCTTCTCCTGCCTGCCGTTGCCTTGCCCTCGGAGCCGTGTTCGGGCGACATGCATTGATGCTCGACACCGAGCCTGATCTTTCGAAAGACCTTTTTTCGCACATCGACTTTACCAGCGGCGCCGTTGCGGCCGTATCCGGCGGCAGCGACTCGACCGCCCTACTTCTCCTTCTCAAACGACATCTCGACCGAACCGCGCCGTCCGCGAAGCTGCTGGCGGTGACGATCGACCACGGTTTGCGGCAGGGCGCGGCGGCCGAAGCGGAAGCGGTGGCCAGGCTTTGCGCCGCGCACGCCATCGCGCACCGCATCGTCGCCTGGTCCGGACGCAAGCCGTCGACCGGGCTGCCGGCCGCCGCGCGGGAGGCTCGCTACCGGCTGCTGGCCGAGGCGGCGCGGGAGGAAGGCCTCGGTCTGATCGTGACCGGTCATACGGCGGACGACCAGGCCGAGACGGTGCTGATGCGGCTAGTCCGAGGCAAGGGCGCCCGCGAGGAAGGGCGCGGCCTTGCCGGCATGGCGCCGGTCACCTTGCACGACTGGCACGAATGGATCGTGCGGCCGCTCCTTGGCATTCGGCGCGCGGCTTTGCGCAACTTCCTGCGGCGCGAGCATGTCGGCTGGGCCGAGGATCCGACCAATGCCGACGCGGCCTTCGAGCGACCGCGCATGCGCGCGGCACTGGCCGGCGCTGACGGTGCGCAGCGCATTGATGACGCATTGACGCTGGCGGCGCGCGAGAGCGAGGCGCGCAGCCGGCTTGGCATCCGCGCCGCGGATTTAATCGCGCGCTTCGCCAGCCAGCCGGCGCCGGGTCTTGTCCGCCTCGATCCGACCCTGCTTTCGGCCGGCGACGATCCGGCGGCCGTCTATGCGCTGCGCATCCTCCTCGCCACAAGCGGGGGCGTTGCGTTTCTGCCGGACCAGGCGCGATGCGAGGCGCTGTTCGGTAGGCTGAAGGCTGGATTTCTTTGCGCCACATTGTCGCGGACGGTGGTCGATTCCAGGCGCGCCGGCATCTTTCTGCGCCGCGAGACGCGAGGCTTGCCGCGTGTGGTCGCGGCCACCGGCGGGCTGCTCTGGGACGGCCGCCGGAACATCACGTTGGACGACGGCGGCAGTGCATTGTTGATCGCGCCGTTCGGGGCAGCGGCGGCGAAGCGTCTGGCGATCGCGGAAGGCGAAACGCCACGCAGCCTCGTGCGCGCCGCGCTGGCCTGCGAGCCGGCATCGCGGCAAGCCGTTGAGAACCCTGGCCTGCCTCAGGGTGGGCAGGCGTCGCCGGGGTTCACGGCACAGGCCGTCGTCGCCCCTTTTGTCCGTTTCCTGCCGTCCTTCGACCTGGCGCCGGCGCGGGTCGTCGCCGAATTGATCGGCGCACCGTTGCCTCCCGCCCTGCCTTTCAAGCGGCCATAGCGCCGGTCGGTCATGGGCGAAAGCTTAACCCAGACGTGCTGTTCTGCTTGGCAAGGGGGGGCGCTCTCCCTATGTTAGGCTCAAGTTTCCTCTCACGACGCGTGTCCGCCCGCGGACGCCAACGGGACAATTGATGAATCCGAACTATCGCAACCTCGCGCTCTGGGCGATCATAGCGGTCCTGCTCATCGCCCTCTTCAATCTGTTCCAGACGCCGCAGACGCGTGGGGCTTCGAGCGATGTACCTTATTCGCAGTTCCTGCAGGATGTCGCGGCGGGCCGGGTCAAGACGGTGACCATCGCCGGCGCCCGCATCTCCGGCACCTACACCGACAATTCGAGCGGCTTCCAGACCTATTCGCCCGGCGATCCGTCGCTGGTCTCGCGGCTGCAGGACAAGAACGTCACCATCAATGCGCGGCCGGAGACCGACGGTTCAAACTCGCTGTTCGGCTACCTGATCTCGTGGCTGCCGATGATCCTGATCCTCGGCGTATGGATATTCTTCATGCGCCAGATGCAGTCCGGCTCCGGTCGTGCCATGGGCTTCGGCAAGTCGAAGGCCAAGCTTCTGACCGAGGCGCATGGCCGCGTCACCTTCCAGGACGTCGCCGGCGTCGACGAGGCCAAGGAAGACCTGGAGGAGATCGTCGAGTTCCTGCGCGATCCGCAGAAATTCCAGCGGCTCGGCGGCAAGATCCCGCGCGGCGTGCTCTTGGTCGGCCCTCCGGGAACCGGCAAGACGCTGCTCGCCCGCTCGGTCGCCGGCGAGGCAAACGTGCCGTTCTTCACCATTTCGGGTTCGGACTTCGTCGAGATGTTCGTCGGCGTCGGCGCCAGCCGCGTGCGCGACATGTTCGACCAGGCCAAGAAGAACGCGCCCTGCATCATCTTCATCGACGAAATCGACGCGGTCGGCCGTCACCGCGGCGCGGGTCTCGGCGGCGGTAATGATGAGCGCGAGCAGACGCTGAATCAGCTGCTGGTCGAGATGGACGGCTTCGAGTCCAACGAAAGCATCATCCTGATCGCCGCCACCAACCGGCCCGACGTGCTCGACCCGGCGCTGCTGAGGCCCGGCCGTTTCGACCGCCAGGTGGTGGTGCCGAACCCCGACATCGTCGGACGCGAGAAGATCCTGAAAGTGCATGTGCGCAACGTGCCGCTGGCGCCCAATGTCGACCTCAAGGTCGTCTCCCGCGGCACGCCGGGCTTCTCCGGCGCCGATCTGATGAACCTCGTCAACGAGGCCGCCCTGATGGCGGCGCGGCGTAACAAGCGCCTCGTGACCATGGCCGAGTTCGAGGACGCCAAGGACAAGATCATGATGGGCGCCGAGCGCCGCTCCTCGGCCATGACCCAGGCCGAGAAGGAGTTGACCGCCTATCACGAGGCCGGTCACGCCATACTGGCGCTCAACGTGCCGTCGGCCGATCCGCTGCACAAGGCGACAATCATTCCGCGCGGCCGCGCGCTCGGCATGGTCATGCAGTTGCCGGAAGGCGACCGCTATTCGATGAGCTACAAGTACATGATCTCACGGCTTGCCATCATGATGGGCGGCCGCGTCGCCGAGGAGTTCAAGTTCGGCAAGGAGAACATCACGTCGGGCGCTTCCTCCGATATCGAGCAGGCGACCAAGCTGGCGCGCGCCATGGTCACGCGCTGGGGCTTTTCCGACAAGCTCGGCCATGTCGCTTATGGCGACAACCAGGAGGAAGTGTTCCTCGGCCATTCGGTGGCGCGCACGCAGAACATCTCGGAAGAAACCGCGCAGATCATCGACGCCGAGGTGCGGCGCCTGATCGACGAGGCCTATTCGACCGCGAGGTCGGTGCTGACTAAGAAGAAGAAGGAATGGATCGCGCTGGCGCAGGGCCTGCTCGAATACGAGACGCTGTCGGGCGACGAGATCAAGCAGCTGATCGCCGGCGAGAAGCCCGCGCGCGATCTCGGCGACGACACGCCGCCGAGCCGTGGTTCGGCCGTGCCGAAGTCGGGCCGCCGCAAAAAGGGTCCCGAGCCCGAGGGCGGCATGGAACCGCAGCCGTCGAGCTGAACTCGGCCAAGAACAAATTGAGAAACGCCGCGGTTCGACCGCGGCGTTTTTGTTTGGGGCAGGCTGCTGAGTTTCTCCGTGGCCTGCGCCTGCAAGGTTGGCTAGGCGATTGGCGGAAGCCGGCGTGGCAGCAGCCAATCTTCCCACTTTGTGGAAGATGACGGGCAGCTCAGCGGGGGCAGCGTCCGCCGACAAATCGAGTTAGGCCTTCCGGGCTGCGGGGGAGGATCTCTCTTGCCGTTCGACGATTCCTCGAGCCACCCTCGCCCAGCTTTTCGTGAATGCGAGGCAACCTGGCCGGAGCAGGCAACGATCCTTCGTGCCCCCCCTCTGGCCTGCCGGCCATCTCCCCCACGAGGGGAGTTTGCAGCGTCGCCGGCAACGCGCCTCTCGTCAGCGGGGATTCCTGCTGAAGCTGCGGGCAAAAAAGCCCGCGAACCCTGCGGCTCGCGGGCCTTACTTTCCTCAAATAGTGCTGTCGCTCAGCTCTTCAGCTTGGCATTGCACAGGCTGTAGAAGCCGCCGCCCTTCTGGATCCACTTCAAGCCGCCAAGCGTGTTGGCGTCCTTGTTGGCATAGTACTGCTGGAGGCAGGTATGCATGCGGGCCTTGGCCGGGGTTTCGGTGGCGAATTTCGGCGAGATTGCGGTCGGGAAACTCACGCCCTTCGGCGCAGCGACAGTCGGCTTTGCCGGCTCCTTGGTGTAGGTCGCCTCTGTTGGAGCCGGGACGGTGTCATCGTCCGAGGCGCTGGCGCCGCATTCGGCCTTCCGGAAGTCGTTCCACTTCATGCCGTTGAGCGTATTGGCGGTCTTGGCAGCCTGGTACTTGCTGCTGCAGTCGGCCATGCTCAGGCCCTTGCCCGAGCTGTCGGTCGCCGCAGCCGTGGTCGCCGCCTTGGTGGTCGCCGGTTTGGTGGCGGCGGCAGCGGATGCGCCGGCGGCAGCGGACGCGCCGGTGGCGCATTCGCTCTTGCGGAAGTCGTTCCACTTCATGCCGTTGAGCGTGCCGGCGGCCTTGGCCGCCTGGTACTTGGTGCTGCATTCCTTTGCGGTCAGGCCTTTGGCTCCGTCGTCGGCGGCGGCCGCAGCCTTGGTCGCCTTGGCCGGCTTCGTATCGGCCGCCTTGGTGTCCGCTGCCTTGGCGTCGGGCTTGGCTGTCGCGGCGGCATCAGTGCCGCACTGCGCCTTGCGGAACTGGTTCCAGGTCTGGCCGGCAAGTGTCCCCGCGTCCTTGGCCGCGTTATACTTCGTGCTGCACTCGGCCATCGTCAGCGCGTTGGCTGGCGCGGCCAGGAATAACGTCGCGACCGCAAGGCCGGTCAAAGTGGCAAGTCGGTGGATGAGCATAGCGTTTCTCCGTTGCAGCAGCCCATTATACGTCCCAGCGAATCAATAACGCTCAACGGTCGGTTGCGCCAGATGCTAAGTGGCGTATACATCGCCGAAACCCGGCTTCTGCCGGCAAGGTGATGAAATCGTTGCCTGTTGCCGGCTGGAAGACAAGAATTTGTGGGTAAATCCATGTCGAATGGTCCACAGGCATGGTATATTGTGGCGAGGCAGCGCCATCACGCTAGGTTGCGCCAGTCTCTGTGCAATGCACAACAAGGGTTTTCTAAAGGATTGGTAACAGATAATCACGAAATGTGATCGTAGTGCGCCGGCCAATTATGGCATGACGTACCGGGCAAGAACCACCGGGGACACTGACTAGCATGGCAGGAAATTATTTCGGCACGGACGGTATTCGCGGGCGCGCCAACAAGTTTCCAATGACGGCGGAAATCGCGATGAGGGTCGGCATGGCGGCCGGCCTGTCCTTCCAGCGCGGCAGCCATCGTCACCGTGTGGTGCTCGGCAAGGACACCAGACTTTCCGGCTACATGATCGAGAACGCCATGGTGGCGGGCCTCTGCGCCGCCGGCATGGACGTGTTCCTGCTCGGCCCCATCCCGACGCCGGCGGTCGCCATGTTGGTGCGTTCGCTGCGCGCCGATATCGGCGTCATGATCTCGGCCTCGCACAATCCTTATTACGACAATGGCATCAAGCTGTTCGGTCCCGACGGCTACAAGCTCTCCGACGAGATCGAAGAGCGCATCGAGAGCATGCTGGACAAGGATATCGAACTGGCACTCGCCGATTCCGACGGACTTGGTCGCGCCAAGCGCGTCGATGGCGTGCATGACCGCTACATCGAGTTTGCAAAGCGCACCTTGCCGCGTTCGATGTCGCTTTCAGGTTTGAGGATCGTCGTCGATTGCGCCAATGGCGCCGCCTACAAGGTTGCCCCCGAGGCGCTTTGGGAACTGGGCGCCGAAGTGGTGGCCATCAATGTCGAGCCCAACGGCTTCAACATCAACAAGGAATGCGGCTCGACCCATCCGGCAGGCCTGCAGAAGAAAGTGCACGAGGTGCGCGCCGACATCGGCATCGCGCTCGACGGCGATGCCGACCGTGTCGTCATCGTTGACGAGAACGGCGCGATCGTCGACGGCGACCAGATCATGGCAATGATCGCCGAGTCCTGGCACCAGAGCGGGCGGCTTGCCGGCGGTGGCGTCGTTTCGACGGTCATGTCCAATCTCGGCCTCGAACGCTTCCTCGGCGACATGAAGCTGCAATTGCACCGCACCAAGGTCGGCGACCGCTACGTCGTCGAGCATATGCGCGCGCACGGGCTCAATGTCGGCGGCGAGCAGTCGGGCCACATCGTGCTGTCGGACTTCTCGACCACGGGCGACGGCCTGGTTTCGGCGCTGCAGGTGCTGGCCTGCATCAAGCGGCAGGGCCGGCCGGTCAGCGAATTGTCGAAGAAGTTCGAGCCGGTGCCGCAACTCCTCAAGAACGTCCGCATCGCCGGCGGCAAGCCGCTCGAGGAAGCTCCGGTCAAGGCTGCGATCGAGAACGCCCGTCAACGCCTCGGCAAGGCGGGGCGGCTCGTCATCCGGCCGTCCGGCACCGAGCCGCTGATCCGTGTCATGGCCGAGGGCGACGACCCGCAGCTGGTCGAGGCCGTCGTCAACGACATCGTCGAGGTCATCTCGGAAACACGCAGCGCCGCCTGATCTCAGGTGCATTCGGAGGGCCGACGCCGCTCTGATTGCTTAGAAGCCCGCCCGTCCGGCGGGCTTTTGTTTGCCTGCGAAACTGGCTCGAGACATGTGGAACCATCCGAATTCCTCAAATGCTCGAGATTCGTGGTTAATAGACAGGGTTAAATGCCTTTTAACCTTTGCAATTCATTATCCACGCCTGAAAGCCAATCTCATTCGGACGCGACCGCTGTTCCGAGGGTTTCTAGGGGTGACAAGCATGTTCAATACAGCAAGAAAGGCCCTGTTCGCCGCGCTGTTCGCGGGCCTGGCATGGCCGGTGTTCGCGGCCGACCTTCCGGAGCCGGTGGTCGAAGAGGCGCCGCCGCCGGTATACGAGCAGCCAGTCGATGTCGGCGGCTGGTACATTCGCGGCGATCTCGACTACCACAAGTCGAAAGTGCGCGGCATCGATTACACGACCTACACCATCGATCCCTGTAATTGTAACGTCATTCCCGGCGACAGGAGCTTCGATTTCGGCAAGCTCAAGGGCGGCTTCTCGCTCGGCGCCGGCGTCGGCTACAAGATCAACGATCATTTTCGTACGGATTTGACGGCCGATTACTGGTTCAAGTCGAACTTCGACGGCGGAACCTCGGACGCTTTCTCGACGTCGACCGAAGTGTCGAAAATGAGCGCCTTGCTGCTGCTGGCCAACGCCTATGTCGATCTCGGCACTTATCACGGCATCACGCCCTATGTCGGCGCCGGCATCGGCGGCGCGCATGTCAGATGGGACGATGTCAGGGACCCGAACACCACCGAGTTCAACCCCGGTGCGAAAAGCTGGCGCTTTGCCTACGCGCTCATGGCCGGCGCTTCCTACTGCCTGACCGACAAGCTGATCCTGGACGCGGGCTATCGCTACAGCCACATCCAGGGTGGCCGCATGTTCGAGTGGGATATCAGCAGCGCCGGGCCGGGCTTCGACCGCGGCATCGACACGCATGAGGTGCGCGGCGGCCTGCGGTACCAGTTCGGCGGCAACAACGGTTGCGCCGCGCCGACGGTGGCCTATCAGCCCGAACCCGAGCCGATCTACACCAAGTAACATCCGACCATCCAACGGTCCGAAACCGCCCGGCATCAGCCGGGCGGTTTTCGCTTGTCTGGCTGCCCGAAAATCATTCGCTAACGCTCTGTTAGCCTTAACCCCGACTTAACCACTATGGTTAACAATGCTTCCTGAAACGATGGCTGCCGTCTGGTGGCGCCGAAATCGGGAGCAGGGGATCATGAAACTCACATCGCGTATGGCGCCGGTGCTTGCCACATTCGCCATCATGCCGCTGACGCCTGCGCTGGCCGCCGACTATGATCCCCCGGTCTATGTCGACCAGGCGCCCGACTACGTGCCGGTCGAGGTCGGCTCGGGCTGGTATCTGCGCGGCGATGTCTCCTACCTGGTAGAGAAGAGCTTCAAGAATGAGGATTTCGCCTTCACGCCGGCGAGCTTCGACAACGAGGAAGACCCGGTCTTCGCCAGCATCGGCTTCGGCTACCACTTCAACGATTATCTGCGTGCCGATCTCAATCTGGGTTACCTGCCCGGCAACAAGATCGGCATTGGCTATGACGATTCAGCGACCGCGGCAGAGGCGACCCTGGCGTCGGCGTCCCTGAAGAACTATGCCTTTTCAGGCATGCTCAACGGCTATGTCGACCTTGGAACCTATGTCGGCATAACACCCTATCTCGGCGCCGGCATCGGCATCGTCAGGAGCACGCACAAGCTCTCGGCGAGCTATTTCACCGACAATGGCGATCCAACCGACGACTTCGGACTGAGTGACGACAAGACCAAGTATTCCTTCGCTTACACGCTGAATGCCGGCCTTGCCTATCAGGTGTCGAAGAATGTTTCCGTCGATCTCGGCTATCAGTATTTCTCGGCGCCCGACGCCGAATATGTGACGGCCGAGAGCCTGACCTCGTTTCCGGTCCACAAGGGAATCAGCAATCATCAGGTTAAGCTCGGGCTACGCTACGATCTCTGGTAGTAGGCTGGCATACATGAACCCTGGCGGCGGATCTCTTCGGTCCGCCGTTTGCGTTTGAAGCTCACGAGATCCTGATCGCGGATCGCCGATATCCTGCCCGCGACAAAAACTTTCCCCTTGACGCCCGAAGCCCGAGCGCATATCGCCGTCCGTGGGCCACCCCTCCCCAACGAGGGGCCACTATCTGGAAGGATAGACCACGATGACGACGCATACGAAGCCCGGATTCCGTCCGGCAAACCCCAATTTTTCCTCAGGTCCCTGCGCGAAACGTCCCGGCTGGTCGGTCGAGGCGCTGAAAGCTGCCGCGCTCGGCCGTTCCCATCGCGCCAAGATCGGCAAGACCAAGCTCGAACAGGCGATCGCGCTGACGCGCGAAATTCTCCAGGTTCCTGCCGACTACCGCATCGGCATCGTGCCGGCGTCCGACACAGGCGCCGTCGAGATGGCGCTTTGGTCGCTGCTGGGCGAGCGCGGCGTCGACATGGTCGCCTGGGAGAGTTTCGGCTCCGGCTGGATCACCGACGTGGTCAAGCAGTTGAAGCTTGCCGATGTGCGCAAGCTCGAGGCCGGTTACGGCGAACTGCCGGATCTCGGCAAGATCGATTTCGACCGCGACGTGGTCTTCACCTGGAACGGCACGACCTCGGGCGTGCGCGTGCCGAACGGCGATTTCATCCCGGCCGATCGCAAGGGTCTGACCATCTGCGACGCGACATCGGCCGCCTTCGCGCAGAAGCTCGACTTCGAGAAACTCGATGTCGTGACCTTCTCCTGGCAGAAGGTGCTGGGCGGCGAAGGCGCGCATGGCATGCTGATCCTGTCGCCCCGCGCCGTCGAGCGGCTGGAGAGCTATAAGCCTGCATGGCCGCTGCCGAAGATCTTCCGCCTGACCTCGGGCGGCAAATTGATCGAAGGCATCTTCAAGGGCGAAACCATCAACACGCCGTCGATGCTGTGCGTCGAGGACTATCTCGACGCGCTCAGCTGGGCGAAATCGATCGGCGGCCTCGATGCGCTGGTCGCCAGGGCCGACGCCAACGCGGCCGTGCTCGACCGTTTCGTCGCGAAATCCTCCTGGCTTGGCCATCTCGCCGTAGAGCCGGCGACGCGGTCGAACACGTCCGTCTGCCTGTCCTTCACCCACGGACAAGTCGCTGCACTCGACGCCGACGCACAGGCGGCCTTCGCCAAGGGTCTGGTTTCAGCGCTCGACAAGGAAGGTGTCGCCTATGACATCGGTTCCTATCGCGACGCGCCGCCTGGCCTGCGCATCTGGTGCGGCGCAACGGTCGAGACCTCCGATCTCGAAGCTCTGCTGCCCTGGCTCGACTGGGCCTTCGCCGGCCAGAAGGCGTCGCTGAAAGCGGCGGCCTGAAACTCAACAGTTATTTTCTGGAACAGCCCTCATCCGGCCGCTTCGCGGCCACCTTCTCCCACAAGGGGAGAAAGATCGGCGCCCGACCTTCTCCCCCGTGGAGAAGGTGCCTGAGCGAAGCGAAGGCGGGTGGGGTAAGCAACAAGGACCAATCCCATGCCTCGCGTTCTCGTCTCGGATAAACTTTCCACCACCGCTGTTCAGATCTTTAGGGATCGCGGCGTCGAGGTCGACTATCTTCCAGATCTCGGCAAGGACAAGGAGAAGCTGCTTGAAGTGATTGACCAGTATGACGGCCTCGCCATCCGCTCGGCGACCAAGGTTACCGAGAAGCTGATCAATGCCGCCACCAGGCTCAAGGTCGTCGGCCGGGCCGGTATCGGCGTCGACAATGTCGACATACCGGCCGCCAGCCGCAAGGGCATTATCGTGATGAACACGCCGTTCGGCAATTCGATCACGACAGCCGAGCATGCGGTAGCGATGATCTTCGCGCTCGCCCGCCAGATCCCGGAAGCCAACGCCTCGACGCATGCAGGCAAATGGGAAAAGAACCGCTTCATGGGCGTCGAGATCACCGGCAAGACGCTCGGCGTCATCGGCTGCGGCAATATCGGCTCGATCGTCGCCACGCGCGGCGTCGGCCTGAAGATGCATGTCGTCGCCTTCGATCCGTTCCTGTCGGACAAACGCGCCGAGGAACTCGGCGTCGACAAGGTTGAACTGGACGAGCTCTTCGCCCGCGCGGACTTCATCACGCTGCACACGCCGTTGACCGACAAGACGCGCAACATCATCGATGCCGCCGCGATCGCCAAAATGAAGGACGGCGTGCGCATCATCAACTGCGCCCGTGGCGGGCTGGTCGTCGAAGCCGACCTGGTGGCGGCGCTGAAGAGCGGCAAGGTGGCCGGCGCCGGCATCGACGTGTTCGAGGCCGAGCCGGCCGAACAGAACGCATTGTTCGGCATGGAGAATGTGGTGGCCACCCCCCATCTCGGTGCCTCGACGGCGGAAGCACAGGAGAACGTCGCGCTGCAGGTCGCCGAACAGATGGCCGACTATCTGATCAAGGGCGCCGTCTCCAACGCCATCAACATGCCGTCGATCACCGCGGAGGAAGCGCCGCGGCTCAAGCCCTTCGTCAAGCTCGCCGAAGTGCTTGGCGCCTTTGTCGGCCAGGTCACCGAGGACCCGATCAAGGAGGTGGAAATCCTGTTCGACGGCTCGACCGCGACGATGAATACGCGCGCGCTGATCAGCGCGGCCCTTGCCGGGCTGATCAGGCCGCAGGTAGCCGACGTCAACATGGTGTCGGCGCCAATCATGGTGAAGGAGCGCGGCATCATCGTCGCCGAGGTCAAGCGCGACAAATCGGGCGTGTTCGACGGCTATATCAAGCTGACGGTCAAGACCGAGCATATGACGCGCTCGATCGCCGGCACCTGTTTTTCCGACGGCAAGCCGCGCTTCATACAGATCAAGGGCATCAATCTCGATGCCGAGGTCGGCCAGCACATGCTCTATACGACCAATGCCGACGCGCCGGGCATTATCGGCCTGCTCGGCACGGTGTGCGGCGAGAACGGCGTCAACATCGCCAACTTCCAGCTCGGCCGCAACCGGCCGGGGGGCGATGCCATCGCGCTGCTCTATCTCGACGCACCGTTTCCGGAAAAAGTGCTGGAGCAGGTGCGGGCGCACAAATCGATCGATTCGGCCAAGCGGCTGCAGTTCGACGTCGGCAGCGTGTAGGGCTTGTCTGCTGGGGCAACGCCGCCCCGGCAGTCTCGTCCGACTACGTGGCGGCGGTGCGCAAGGAATTGCAGTAGTCCTGCGAATTGCCGGGCGAGCCGACGCTCTCCTTGAAGCTGACGATCGGGGCGCGAAGCGAGTTTACTGGCGCCTCGGCATGGCTGCCTTGCGGCCGCTATATTCGGCAAGCGCGATGCCGCCCAGCACAAGGACGAGCGCCAACGCCTGGTAGAGCTGGAATGTCTCGCCGACGATCAGCACCGATAGCAGGGTGCCGAAGATCGGCACCAGGTTGATGAACAGGCCGGCCCGGTTGGCGCCGATCAGCTCATTGCCCCTGATGTAGAATATCTGCGAGACGACCGAGGCGCCGATCGCAGTATAGACGATCACCGCCCAGCCGCGTGCGTCGGGAACGATGACCTTGCCGGCCGCGATTTCCCATAGGAAGAACGGCAGCGAGGTGACGAGCGCGGCGAGCGACATGGCCAGCATCAGGCTCTGCCATTGCATGGCCGGCTTCAGCCGCAATCCGACCGAATAGCCGCTGTAGAGGATGACCGCGACCAGCATGATGGCGTCGCCGAAATTGAGTTCCAATGTCAGCAGCCGGCGCGGATCGCCGTGGCAGGCGGTCAGGATGACGCCGAAGATCGTCAGCACCACGCCCGCGATCTGCGCCCAGTTCACGCGAAGGCGGAAGAAGATGAAATTGGCTACGATGATCAGGATAGGCATCGCCGCCTGCTCGATCGAAACGTTGATCGCGGTCGTGTAATTGAGCGCCGTATAGAAAATAGTGTTGAACAAGGTGAAGCCGCTGGCGCCAAGCGCGGCGAGCACGAACCAGTGCCTGCGCACGACGGGCCAATCTCTTTTCAGCGCATTCCAGCCGATCGGCAGCAGGATTGCTACTGCCAACACCCAGCGCAGGAAGACCAGCGTCATCGGTGAGACGTGATCGACCGCCAGCTTGCCGGCCACCGAGTTGCCGCCCCACAGCAAGGTGGTGAGCAGCAGGAACATGTAGGCGCTTCGGTGCATGGCGGGTCGCAGCGGGAAGAGGTGAATGGGGCGTGCCCGCCGGCCTATTGCCCGCGCCTGGACAAGTAAATGATGTCAAAGCTGAAAATTGTTGTGCCTCAGCCCATTTTCGGCGGCAAAGAAAGGTCGCATCGGCCTGCTCTTGACGTTATAGAGGCCTGTCGTTTCGAACCGTATCCAAGCCGCGCGGCGGCGCCTCGAAGGAAAAGAAACATGGCCAATGTGGTGGTCGTCGGCTCGCAATGGGGTGACGAAGGCAAGGGCAAGATCGTCGACTGGCTGTCGGAGCGCGCCGATGTCGTGGTGCGTTTCCAGGGCGGCCACAATGCCGGCCACACGCTGGTCGTCGACGGCAAGGTCTACAAGCTGTCGCTGTTGCCGTCGGGCGTCGTGCGGCAGGGCAAGCTGTCCATCATCGGCAATGGCGTCGTCTTCGATCCGCACGCATTCGTCGCCGAAGTGGCGAAGCTCAAGGGGCAGGGCGTCGAGGTAACGCCGGAGCGCCTGAAAATAGCCGAAAACACAGCGCTTATCCTGTCCCTGCACCGGGAACTGGACGGCTTCCGCGAGGACGCCGCTTCAAATTCCGGAACCAAGATTGGCACGACCCGCCGCGGTATCGGCCCCGCCTATGAGGACAAGGTGGGCCGGCGCGCGGTGCGGGTGATGGATCTGGCGGATTTGGAAACACTACCCTTGAAGGTCGACAGGCTGTTGACGCATCACAATGCACTGCGTCGCGGCCTTGGCCATGCCGAAGCCACGCATGACGCGGTCATGCAAGAGCTGACCTCGGTCGCCGGCGAAATCCTGCCCTACATGGACCGGGTCTGGAAGGTGCTCGACGACAAGCGCCGGGCCGGCGAGCGCATCCTGTTCGAGGGCGCGCAAGGCACGCTGCTCGACATCGATCATGGCACCTATCCGTTTGTCACCTCGTCCAACACCGTCGCCGGCCAGGCGGCAGCCGGTGCCGGCGTGGGCCCGGGCGCCATTGGCTATGTGCTTGGCATCACCAAGGCCTATACGACGCGCGTAGGCGAAGGTCCGTTCCCGACCGAGCAGCAGAACGAGATCGGTGAATTCCTCGGCACGCGCGGCCATGAATTCGGCGTCGTCACCGGCCGCAAGCGCCGCTGCGGCTGGTTCGACGCGGTGCTGGTGCGCCAGGCCGTCGCCGTCAACGGCATCAAGGGCATCGCCCTGACCAAGCTCGATGTGCTTGACGGGCTGGACGAGATCAAGGTCTGTACCGGCTACCGCCTCGACGGCGAGACGATCGACTATCTACCCGCCAGCCAGGGCGCGCAGGCCCGCGTCGAGCCAATCTACGAGACGCTGGAGGGGTGGAAAGGCACCACCGCCGGCGCGCGCAGCTGGAACGACCTTCCGGCCCAGGCCGTCAAATATGTCCGCCATATCGAGGAGTTGATCGGCGCGCCGGTCGCGCTCCTCTCCACCAGCCCGGAACGGGACGACACGATACTTGTGACCGATCCGTTTCAAGACTAGTTTCTCAAGCCTTTCCGGGCGTTGCGGCTGATTTGCGGAGGCCGGCCCGGAGCACAATACAGGTCGACTGACGCATGGCGAAAGATTTCGTTTCTGCTCTGAGGGATACGATAAACAATTTTGGCGATCCTACGCCGGAGCTGCGGGCCAAAGTCTACGACAAAGCGCGCTCGACGATTGCAAAGAAGATTGCCGAGCGCGAGCCGCCGCTTTCGCCGTCGGAAGCCGAAAGGCAGAAGCGCGGCCTGGAAGACGCCATATCGAGGCTCGAGCGCGAATATGCCAAAAGCGTGCCGGAGACCGATCCGCTTGCCGAACTGGAGCACATATTTTCCTCCATCGATCGCAACAAGAACCAGTCGAACCATACCAAACAGCCGGTAAAGGCGGAGCCGGCCTGGCCGGCAGCGCCTGCCTCGAAGGCTGAACCCTACAAGCCGCCGCCCCCCGCTCCGGAGCCCGACATCTCCAGGCCTGCATCGCCCGCCGCCGAGGTCGAGCCGAACTGGCAAAAGCCCGTACCGGTGCAGCCGGCCCCGGAGTTCGACGACAGGGCTCAGCCTGGCATGGATGTGGGTCAGGACGACGAGCATGCCGATGTCTTTGCGAGCGACGAAGAGGCTGCGGCCGCCGACACTTTCCAGCGCTTGCGTCCGGCTGAACGCAAGCGCAGCTATGGCGGGCTGATTGCCGCTGCCGTTGCGTTGCTGGTCATTGCCGGCGGCGGCTATGGCATCTGGCTGAACAAGGATGCCTTCGGCAAGATGCTGGGTCTGGGCGGCGGCAGCAAGGTCGCGACGACCGAGCCGGTCAAATCGACACCCGCCAAGCCGGCGAGCGATGCGGCGGCAACGCCCCCGGCACCTTCGGCTAGCGGTGCCGAGCCCGAAGGGACACCGAAGTTCACTCAAAGACTGACACCGCAAGGAAGCGAGGTCGATCCTGGCCCGGCCGGCGGACAGAGCGGCGTGGGCGAGGGCGAGTCCGTCGCGGCGCTGACGACGCCGCCTTCAGCCACGACCACCCCGGCCTTGTCGGCTCCGGCAGGAGGCACGCCGGCCGCAGGCGCGCCCGCCGGGACCACGCCCCCTGCGCCGGCGGCGCCACCCGCCAATCGGACCGCACCCGCGGCGCCGGCTGACAACGCCGCCACGCCGCCCTCGCCTGCCGGTGCGCCGACGCAAACCTCTCTGCCGGTCGGCCAGAAGGCGATCTTCTATGAGGAGCGCACCAGCACCGCGCAGGGTTCGGCCGAGCCGGGCAACATCGTCTGGTCGCTGGTGCAGGAATCGCCCGGCGGCGACCTGCCGCCTGAGCCGGCGATCCGCGCCGAGGCGACCATTCCCGGCAAGGACATCCAGTTGCGCATGACCATCCGCCGCAACACTGACCAGACGCTGCCGGCCAGCCACATCATCGAGATGATCTTCCTGACACCCGACGGTTTCGAAGGCGGCGGCGTCGACAACATCCTGCGCGTGGCCATGAAGAGTTCCGAGCAGGATGCCGGCAGCCCGCTGATCGGCATTCCGGCCAAGATCGCCGACGGCTTCTTCCTCGTCGCGCTCAACGATACCAAGGCCGACGAGGACGCCAATCTGACCTTGCTTCGGGGACAGGACTGGATCGACGTGCCGGTCGTCTACAAGACCGGACGACGAGCGTTGCTGACGATGGAAAAAGGCATTCCCGGCGAGAAGGTGTTCGACGAGGCGATCAAGGCTTGGCAGGCGAAGACGGCGGGCTGAGCCGACGGCAACGGTCGGCTCCGGTCAGAAGCCTTGGAACAGCATGTCGAGCGCGGCGACGATGTCGTCGTGGTGCTTGGAGAGATTTCCCTCGGCATCCGGCAATTCAGTGGCCATCAAGGCAGAGCCGGCGGCCAGGAACGGGGGCTGTGTCGGGCGGCATCAACGGAATGACGACTCTCGTGTTCAGCCTCTCAAGAAGGTCGGACTGAACATCGACAAGGTAACCACTGCCTCCGGCATTCCGATAGAGATCGTAACGGGCCCATCAAAACAGCGGGCGTGTGGCCAATGGCAACCCGTTCCGCTCGACATAGGCGTTGGAGCTCACAATCGCCTCAAAGTTCTCCTCTTGCCACCGACGCGTTTTTTCCGACGCGATGGCCTTCGCAATACCCGCCTCGGCGGCGCGCGAGAGATTGATACCCGACGCTTTGGCGTCTTTGATCAGCTGAGCGTCAATGGATGTATTGACAGACTTTCGCTGAGGTTTTGTCGTCGATTGAAGCACGGAGACAGCCCTCTTTTAAGCGCATAACGTAGCGCATACCATCTTCACCCCTCCATCTCCTCGCGCAACATCTCCAGTTCGAGCCACTCTTCCTCCAGTGCCGCCAGCGTCGCGCGCTCCTTGTCGAGGGCGGCGATGGTCTTCTGGAACGAGGCCGGATCGCGCTCGTAATAGGCCGGATCGGCGATGTTGTTCTCCAGCCGCGAGATCGAGGCTGTCACCGCCTCGATCTTCTTGGGCAGCGATTCCAGCGCGAATTTCTGCTTGAACGAGAGTTTTTTTGCCGGGGCTTTGGCGGTGGGGCTGTCCGCCTTCGCCGTCGGCGCCTCGCTTGCATCCGCCTTCGCCCGCGCCTTGCGGTCGTCGAGCCTGGTGCCGCCGCGCTGCGCCAGCATGTCGGAATAGCCGCCGGCATATTCGACCCAGCGGCCGCCGCCGTCCGGCGCGATCACGCTGGTCACGGTGCGGTCGAGGAAATCGCGGTCGTGGCTGACCAGGATGACCGTACCGGCAAAGCCGGCGACCAGTTCCTGCAGCAACTCCAGCGTTTCCATGTCGAGATCGTTGGTCGGCTCATCGAGCACCAGCAAGTTCGCCGGCCGGGCCAGCACGCGCGCAAGGATCAGCCGTGCCCGCTCGCCGCCCGACAGCTCGCGCACCGGCGTGCGTGTCTGCTCCGGCTTGAACAGGAAGTCCTTCATGTAGGAGACGACGTGGCGCTGCTCGCCATTGATGACAAGGTTCTCGCCGCGCCCGTCGGTGAGATACTGAGCCAGCGTCTCCTGCGGATCGACCGCCTCGCGCTTCTGGTCGAGCGTGGCGATCTCCAGATTGGTGCCGAGCCGCACCGAACCGGCATCCGGCTGCAATTCTCCGGTCAGCATCTTCAGAAGCGTCGTCTTGCCGGCGCCGTTCGGCCCGACGAGGCCGACGCGGTCGCCGCGTTGGATGCGGGTCGAGAACCCCTTGACCACGGTGAGGTCGCCAAAGCTCTTCTCGATGTTCCTGGCCTCGATCACCAGCTTGCCGGATTCGGCGGCGTCGCTGGCCACCATGGTCGCGGTGCCTTCGGCGCCGCGATGGCCGCGAAAACGCTGGCGCATGGTCTGCAATTCGCCCAGGCGGCGCATGTTGCGCTTGCGCCGCGCCGTCACGCCATAACGCATCCAGTGTTCCTCGCGCACGATCTGGCGGCCGAGCTTGTGCTGTTCGCGCTCTTCTTCCTCAAGCACCTGGTCGCGCCATTCCTCGAAATGGCCGAAGCCCTTATCCAGCCGGCGCGTCTGGCCCCGGTCGAGCCACACGGTGGCGCGCGAGACGCGCTCAAGGAAACGGCGGTCGTGCGAGATGACGATGAGGGCCGAGGAGGTGCGGACGAGTTCCTCTTCCAGCCATTCGATCACCGAGAGATCGAGGTGGTTGGTCGGCTCATCGAGCAGCAGGATATCAGGCTCGGGCGCCATGACGCGGGCAAGGGCGGCGCGCCTGGCCTCGCCGCCGGAGAGGTCGCCCGGCTGCTCCTCGCCCGAGAGGCCGAGGTGCTCCATCAGGTAGCTGGCGCGATAAGGATCGTCGGCGGGACCGAGGCCGGCCTCGACATAGGCGCGCACGGTTGCGAAGCCGTCCATGTCGGGCATTTGCGGCAGATAGCGGACGGTCGCCGATGGCTGGCGGAACACCTCGCCGTCCTGCGGCTCGATCAGGCCGGCGGCGATCTTGAGCAGCGTCGACTTGCCGGACCCGTTGCGGCCGACCAGCGCGATCTTGTCGCCTGCCGACGCAGCCAAGTCGGCGCCGTCGAGCAGGGGCGTGCCGCCGAACGTCAGTTTTATTCCGTCGAGATTGAGAAGAGGCGGCGCCATGTCAGCTTTCTGGCAAGGGATAGGGATGGGCGAGCAGCAGCGCGCGCCCCGCTCCCAGCGCGATCTCGAGCCTGCCCTTGACCTCATTAGAGATGGTCAGCGATGAGCCGAACGCGACCTTGACGCGGTCAAGCGGCCATTTCGCGCCGGCGACGGTCAGCCCGGCAAGCTCGGAAAAACCCAGGATCGAGAACAGGGTGCCGTCTGTATAGTCGAAGCGGACCGTGCCGTGCGCCAGGGGCATGCCTTCCTGCGCGCCGCTGGTCAACAGCACCTTTGTCCCGGCCCCGGCCAGCCGCAGGGCGAGCGCCATGTGCAGGAAGGCATGGTCGGCGCGCTTGCCGCCGAAGGCGCCGGCAAGCACGAGGCTGGTCGCGCCGCGCTCCAGGGCGGCCGATATCGCGAGTTCGCCATCGGTGGCGTCCTTCTCTGCCGGGAAGGTTCGGCGCGGCACGGCGGCCAACTCATCCGGCAGGCCGGCGGGCACGGAATCGAAATCGCCGACCCACAGTTCCGGCACAAGGCCGAGCGTGCTTGCATGGCCGATGCCGGCATCGGCGGCGATGACGCGGGTTCCCTCGACCTGACGGTCGAGCCGTGGCGTGCGGATGAGATCGCCGCCAAGCAGGATGGTGAATGTGCTCATATCGTGTGGCCCTTACCAGCCCGACAGCGGAAACGGAAGGCCGGCAAACAGCCACTTGCGCGGTTCACCGGCCGGGCCTATGTGTCGAGGCGCTCTAACGGGGTGCCGGACGCGATATTTCGCGGACCGGCTGAGAGGCAGTCTCGCCAACCCGCTGAACCTGATCCGGTTTGTACCGGCGGAGGGATTAGACGTTTCGGACAGTCCGACGCCTCAATTCCTTTAACCCGAACGAAGGAGGCGCCGATGCGCACGCTTTTATACGCCCTTGTCTCTGCAATGGTCGTGGTTCTGTCCGGGCCGGCCTTAGCCAAGGACAAGCTCACCGTCTACACTTATGAGAGCTTTACCGCCGACTGGGGCCCCGGCCCGGTGGTGAAGAAGGAATTCGAGGCCGAATGCGGCTGCGATGTCGACTTCGTCTCGGTTGCCGACGGCGTCGCGCTGCTCAACCGCGTCAAGCTGGAAGGGGCCGCGACCAAGGCCGACATCGTGCTTGGCCTCGACACCAATCTCACCGCCGATGCCAAGGCCACTGGCCTGTTTGCGCCGCATGGCGCCGTGACCGGGCTCAATGTGCCGGGCGGCTGGAACGACGACATCTTTGTCCCGTACGACTATGGCTATTTCGCCGTCGTCTATGACACGCAGAAGCTGAAGACGCCGCCCAAGAGCCTGAAGGAATTGGTCGAGGGCAGTGCCGACGACAAGATCGTTATCCAGGATCCGCGCACCTCGACGCCGGGCCTCGGCCTGCTGTTGTGGGTGAAGTCGGTCTATGGCGACAAGGCGCCGGAGGCCTGGGCCAAGCTCAAGGCGAAGGTCTTGACCGTGACGCCGGGCTGGAGCGAGGCCTACGGCCTGTTCACCAAGGGCGAGGCGCCGATGGTGCTGTCCTACACGACCTCGCCCGCCTACCACATGGTTGCCGAGAACACCGAGCGCTACCAGGCCGCTTCCTTCGAGGAGGGCGAGTATCTGCAGATCGAGGTCGCCGGCATCACCACGACGGGAGCCAAAAATCCGCTGGCGGAAAAGTTCATCGCCTTCATGACCGGGCCGAAATTCCAGGATGCCATCCCCGAGACCAACTGGATGTTCCCGGCCGGCAAGACCGACAAGCCGCTCAATCCGGCCTTCGACAGACTGGTCAAACCGACCAAAACCTTGCTGTTCAGTCCCGAGGAGGTCGCGGCCAACCGCAAGGCATGGGTGGATGAATGGCTGGCGGTGATGAGCAAGTAGTTTGGTCGTATGATCGGATGATGAGTGCTCTACAGCGCCCCCCACTGTCCTGCCGGACATCTCCCCCACGAGGGGGGAGATTGGCCGTCACGACGGCTTTCGCCAATTGGCGACGTCACAGGAGAGGGTGGAGCGCTGAAGCAGCCAATCTCTCCCCAAGTGGGGGAGATGTCCGGCAGGACAGAGGGGGGCGCGAAGGAACGCGACGCTCGCTAAAGGTCCTTTGGGTGGCGCAGCGTGCAGCGCGCGTCTGACCCCCGCATCTCCGCCGGTATCCTCGCGCTTGCGGCGATCGGGCTCCTGATCGGCGGCGCGTTTGCGGGTCTTCTTTTCGAAGGCGCGAACGATTTCTCCGGAGCCTGGGCAGCCTTCGATCCTTATCTCCTGCGCGTCGTGCGCTTTACGTTGTGGCAGGCGGCGCTTTCGACGCTGTTGTCGGTGGCGCCGGCCCTGTTCGTGGCTCGCGCGCTGTCGCGGCATCCGCGCTTTCCCGGCCGCGGCTTCATCCTCCAGCTCTTCGCCCTGCCGTTGGCGCTGCCGGCGATCGTGGCGGCGCTCGGCATCCTGGCGCTCTATGGCCGCGCCGGCTATTTCGCCGGCTTTCTTGGTGCCGTCGGCGGTTACAATTGGCCGGGCATCTATGGCCTCTCCGGCATCCTCGTTGCTCATGTCTTCTTCAACCTGCCGCTGGCCACGCGGCTGTTCCTCGAAGCGCTGCAAACCATCCAAGCCGACCAATGGCGGCTGGCGAGCCAGCTCGGCATGGGTGCCGCACCGGCTTTCCGGCTGATCGAGTGGCCGACACTGCGCGCCGCTCTGCCGGGCGTCGCCGGCCTGGTGTTCATGCTCTGCATCACATCCTTCACGATCGTGCTGACGCTGGGCGGTGGCCCCGGCGCGACGACGCTGGAGGTCGGCATCTACCAGGCTCTGCGTTTCGATTTCGATCCCGCGCGGGCGGTGGCGCTGACGCTGCTGCAGATCGCGCTGACCTTTGTCGTGGTGCTGGCGTTGACGCGGCTCGGCGCCAACACCACCGGTGACGCCAATCTGCCGGTGGCGCCGCGCCGCTACGTCTCGGCCGGCAGGACCGAGGCCGCGCTGAATGCCGCGCTCGTCGTGCTGGCCCTTTTGTTCGTCGCCGGGCCGATGACGGCGACGGTGATGTCAGGCCTCGGCGCCGACCTCGGTCGTCTCGCCGGCGAAGCGGCGGTGCGGCAGGCGACGCTGACCAGCGCCGTGCTGGCTTTCCTGTCGGCGCTGCTGTCGGTTGCGCTGTCGCTTTCGCTCGCCATGGCGCGCCGCGTGCTGGCCCTGAAGCGCCGCTCCGGTCCGCGGACCGTGCTCGAACACGCCACCGACACCGGTGCCGGCTTCGTCCTGGTCGTGCCGCCCATCGTCATCGGCGCCGGCTGGTTCCTTCTGCTGCGCCATGTCGGCGATGTCTTTGCCATAGCCCCGGTCATGGTCGTCACCGTCAATGCAGTCATGGCGATGCCTTTCGCCATCCGTGCCATCCGCCCCGCCTATGATGCGGCGAGCGAGCGCCATGAGCGGCTCTGCGCGCTTCTGGCAATAGCGGGCTGGGCCCGGTTGCGGCTGGTCGACTGGCCGTCGCTGCGACGGCCGCTGGCCACCGCCTTCGCGTTTGCCATGGCGCTGTCGCTTGGCGATCTCGGTGTCATCGCACTGTTCGGCAGTGATTCCGTGCAGACTTTGCCCTACCTTCTCCTGGCGCGCATGGGCAGCTACCGTACCGAGGACGCCGCCGGCCTGGCGCTGCTGCTCGGTCTGGTCTGCCTTGCGCTTGTGGTGGCGGCGAGCTGGCTGGGAAGGGGGGAACGAGACTGATGGCTGCGGGCGCCACCAATGGTGCGACAAGGGGAGCCGAGGTGCGGCTGGACACGGTCTCGTTCAGCTACGGCGACGCGCCGCTCGTTTTCGATGTCGATTTCGCCGCGTCGAAAATTACCGCCATCATGGGGCCGAGCGGCTCGGGCAAGTCGACGCTGCTCAATCTGGTGGCGGGCTTCGAGACGCCGCGAGCTGGCCGCGTGCTGATCGGCGGCGCCGATGTCGGCGCGGCGCCGCCTTCGGCGCGGCCCGTGTCGATGGTGTTCCAGGAAAACAATCTTTTTGCCCATCTTTCGGTCGAAGAGAATGTCGGGCTCGGCCGCTCGCCCTCGCTGCGGCTGACCGAGGCCGACCGCGCTGACATCGCGGAGGCGATCGCGCGCACCGGCCTCGCGGGCAAGGAAAGACGCCTGCCGCGCGAACTTTCGGGAGGCGAACGCCAGCGTGTCGCATTGGCGCGCGTGCTGGTTCGCAACCGCCCGGTGCTTCTTCTGGACGAGCCTTTCGCTTCACTCGGACCGGCCTTGCGCGACGACATGCTCGATCTTGTCGCCGACGTGCATGCCGAGCGGGGCATGACGCTGCTGTTCGTCACGCATCAGCCACAGGACGCACGCCGTATTTGTGAGGAGGTGGTGTTCCTCGACAACGGCATGGTTGCCGCCAAGGGCAAGGCGGATGATTTCTTTGCCGGGGCTGGTCCTGAAGTTTTCCGGCGCTATGTTGGCACAAGCGCCTGGGAGGCTGGATCACGAGATATTGCCCGGAAGCGGACATAATTTACGCTCAAACCGGCTCCTGGCGACGGGGCGATTGCTTGCCATGACAGAGGTAGTGTGGCTAGGTCCGCCCTGTACCGGTCCGGTGCAGGCCGTGATTTGCCTGCAGCATCCGCCGCGCGTTGGTATGGCGTGGATGCTGTAATGCTTTGATTTGCGCATGAGCCCTTGCGAGGATCGCCCCGATTTTCGCGGGCATGCGCCAGACCCGAAAGGAAGCCGTTCTGCCGACCGGCACGGAAAGACCAAGAGGGAAAATGCTGGCGCGCTTTCTGGCGCTGGCCGGCTTTGTCGTGGCCCTGGCAAGCTGCCAGATGTTCACACCTCCGGAAGTCCAGGAATCCGGCTTCCAGCCTTCCGACAAACCGATCACGGTCGACAATGTCGCGGCCAATAACAAATTGGCCGAACTGGCCAAGGCGCAGCATCCACGCATCCTGGCGACCTATGGCGGCGAATACTCCGATCCCAAGCTCGAGCGCATGGTCGCCAAGGTCGTAGGCAGCCTGACGGTGGTGTCGGCCAACCCGACCCAGACCTATCGTATCACCATCCTCAATTCGCCCAACGTCAATGCCTTCGCACTGCCGGGCGGCTACCTCTACGTCACGCGCGGCCTGCTGGCGCTGGCCAATGATTCGGCCGAGCTCGCCGCCGTCATCGCGCATGAGATGGGCCACGTCACCGCTAACCACGGCCTGCAGCGCCAGCAGCTCGAGGCCGAGGAGGGGCTCGCCACCAAGGTTGTTTCCGACGTGCTCGGCGACAGCCCGACCGCCAAGGCGGCGCTGATCCGCGGCAAGCTGAGACTGGCGCAGTTTTCGCGCAACCAGGAACTGGAGGCCGACGCGATCGGCATCAAGTCGATCGGCGAAGCCGGCTACGATCCTTACGCCGCCGGCCGCTTCCTGCAGTCCATGTCGGCCTACACCGATTTCCGCTCGATCAGCGGCGCCACCGACGCCAGCCTCGATTTCCTGGCAACGCATCCCAATACGCCGCAGCGTATCGACCTTGCGCAACGCCATGCCCGCCAGTTCGGCCCGCCGGGCGTCGGCACCCGCGATCGCGACGCCTTCCTCGCCGGGATAGACGGCCTGCTCTACGGCGACACGCCGGAAGAAGGGTATGTGCGCGGCGAGACCTTTCTGCATCCGGGCCTGGGCGTGTCCTTCTCGGTGCCGGAGGGCTTCATCATCGACAATTCGGCCGCCGCCGTGACAGCGACCGGGCCGGGCGACATTGCGATCCGCTTCGACGGCGTGTCGATCGACAAGAACCGTGCGCTGACCGATTATATCAGGAGCGGCTGGGTGGCCGGTCTCGACGACGCGAGCGTCAGGCAGGAAACGATCAACGGCAACGAGGCGGCGACGGCGCATGCAGGCGCCGAAGGCTGGCAGTTCGATATCGCGGTAATCCGCGCCGGCGGCCAGGTCTACCGGCTGCTGACGGCGGCACCATCCGCCAGCACGTCGCTCGACACCGTGGCGCGTTCCGTCAGCGGCTCGTTCCGCATTCTGAGTGCCGCCGAAAAGGCGGCGCTGAAGCCGCTGCATATCCGCGTGGTCACCGTCCAGCCGGGGCAGACGATGGGTTCGCTTTCGGCGCAGATGGTCGGCGTCGACCGCAAACTCGACCTGTTCCGGGTGCTCAACGCGCTGTCGCCGGGGGCTGCGGTTTCGGCCGGCGACAAGGTCAAGATCGTCACCGACAAATAGCCGATAGTCGGCGCTGACCCGCTCTCTCGTTTTTGGGACGAGAAACTTCTAGGTAGTTTTCCTGGAATGGATTTAGGCGGCGGTGGCGAGGAATTCCGGGTTCTGCTTCACCAGCGCCACTTTCAGCTTTTCCATGGCGCGGGCCTCGATCTGGCGCACGCGTTCCTTGGAAATGCCAAGCGTCTCGCCGAGCGCTTCGAGCGTCGCGCCCTCGTCGCTCAGCCGACGCTCCTCGATGATGCGCAGCTCACGCGCGTTGAGTGCGGCAAGCGCCGCCTTCAGCCACATCGAGCGGCGTTCGATATCGATGGTGTCGCTGACGACCTCGTCGGGCAAGGGATCGTCCGACACGAGGAAGTCCATCCGCTCGGTCGCGCCCCCATCGTCGGCAAGCGGGACATTGAGGGAGGAGTCGGGCGCCGAGAGCCGCGAATCCATCAGCGCGACATCGGCTTCGGAGACGCCGAGGGCCGCTGAAACCTCGCGGTACAGCGTCCTGTTCGACAGCGGCTCCGCGGCGCCGTTCGCCAGCCGGGCGCGCAGGCGCCGCAGGTTGAAGAACAGAGCCTTTTGCGCCGAGCTGGTGCCGCCGCGCACGATCGACCAATTGCGCAGGATGTAGTCCTGCATCGAGGCCCGGATCCACCAGGTCGCATAGGTCGAAAACCGCACTTCGCGCTCCGGCTCGAATCGGGCCGCGGCCTCGAGCAGGCCGACATGGCCCTCCTGGACCAGATCGCCAAGCGGCAGGCCATAGTGGCGGAATTTGGAAGCCATGGAAATGACCAGGCGCATATGCGCCACGGTGATGCTGTGCAGCGCGTTCTGGTCGTTGTCCTTTTTCCAGCGCAGCGCCAGCCGCAACTCCTCGTCGCGTTCGAGATAGGGAGCTCTCATTGCCGCGCGGACCATAATCCGTCCTGCCGTGTCTTCCATCATGAGGCGCTCCCTGGCTCAGGCGATACGGATTTCATTTCGAAGCCCGGCAGCCGCCTCGACTTGAAATGGCGGCGTCCTGCCCTACAACGAAGGCAAAACGTGCCATGCGCGGGAAAGGTTCCGCCGCCGGCGGCGCGGCGTGGAAGCTGCGCGAAAAAACTCAGGGCGGGTTCGATGCACCGCCAGAAACGTCAGTTGTAGAATCTCATTCCGAATAATGGACGTTTTTGAAATTCCATTCCTTATTTTTTCAACTCACATCTGTCAATTTCCAGCACTCACACCATGCCGGATATCAGGCCAGGACGGGATCACAGAAAAATGAAATGGCTCAAGTCGCTCATCGTCGCCGGAACTTTGCAGGTTCTGGCTGTTACCGCAGGCTATGCCGGCGCCAATCTCGACCAGATCAAGCAGGCCGGCGTCATCAAGGTCGGCACGGAGGGCACCTACGCACCCTTTACCTATCATGATGCCGGCGGAGCGCTGGTCGGCTTCGATGTCGAAATCGCCAAGGCGATCGGCGAAAAGCTCGGCGTGAAGGTAGAGTTCCTCGAGGGCAAATGGGACGGGCTGATCGCGGGCCTCGATGCCAACCGCTATGACGCGGTCATCAACGAAGTCGGCATCACCGACGCCCGCAAGGCGAAATACGATTTTTCCGACCCCTACATCGCCTCCAAGGCAGTGCTGATCGTGCGCGGCGACAACACCGATATCAAGAGCTTCGCCGATCTCAAAGGCAAGAAGTCGGCGCAGTCGCTGACTTCGAATTTCGGCAAGCTTGCCGAGGCCAACGGCGCCGAACTGGTCGGCACCGACGGGTTCGACCAGTCGATCCAGCTGCTTCTGACTGGCCGCGCCGACGCAACCATCAATGACAGCCTGTCCTTCCTCGATTTCAAGAAGCACAAGCCGGATGCCAATGTGAAGATCGCGGCCCAGGAAGAGAACGCCGACTATTCCGGCGTCATCGTTCGCAAGGGCGATCCGGAACTGGTTGCCGCGATCAACAAGGCGCTGGCCGACATCAAGGCGGACGGCACCTATCAGAAGATCGCAGACAAGTATTTCGGACAGGACGTTTCGAAGTAATTTACGGCCGGGCCGTTGGCCCGCGCGACATCGCCCGGCGGCGGACCGTTTTGACGGCCCGCCGCCTTTCGCGTGATATACGGCAGTCGCAAGAAGGAGCCCTTTCGTGCCGCACTGGCTGCAACTCATGCTGGAATCGCTGCCTTCGCTGCTGTGGGCCGCGTTGATCTTCACCGTACCGCTGACGCTCCTGTCCTTTGTGCTTGGCTTGAGCGTCGGTCTTGGAACCGCGCTGATCCGGCTCTTCGGGCCAATGCCCCTGGTCGCGGTGGCGCGCTTCTACGTGTGGATATTCCGCGGCACGCCGCTCCTGGTGCAGCTGTTCCTGATCTTCTACGGCCTGCCCTCGGTCGGCATCCTGCTTGACGCGTTTCCCGCAGCGTTGATCGGCTTCACGCTCAATATCGGGGCCTACTCGTCGGAAATCGTTCGCGCGGCGATAGGCGCGGTGCCAAAGGGGCAATGGGAGGCGGCCTATTCGATCGGCATGACCTGGAGCCAGGCGATGCGCCGCACCATCTTGCCGCAGGCTGGGCGCGTGGCGGTGCCGCCGCTCTCCAACACCTTCATCTCGCTGGTCAAGGACACGTCGCTGGCCGCCGCCATCACCGTGCCGGAAATGTTCCAGGCCGCGCAGCGTATCGTCGCCACCACCTATGAGCCGCTGATCCTCTATGTCGAGGCGGCGATCCTCTATCTGGCGATGAGTTCGGTGCTGTCGGCCTTGCAGACGCGGCTGGAGGCACGGCTCAATCGCTATGGCGGGTTCCTGGAGGCGCGCTCGTGATCGACCTTGCCAACATCGAAAAGCGCTTCGGCGACAATCTCGTGCTGAAGGGCGTGACGGTTGCCATTGCCGAAGGCAGCGTCACCGCGCTGGTCGGTCCTTCGGGTGGTGGCAAAAGTACGCTGCTGCGCTGCATCAACCTGCTTGAGATCCCAACTTCGGGCACAGTGCGTATCGGCGATCAGGCGCTGGAGTTCCATCCGGGAGCGAAGGTGGCGGCCCGGGACATTCAGCGGCTGCGGCTGCAGACCGGCATGGTGTTCCAGAACTTCCAACTGTTCCCGCATCGCACCGCGATCGAGAACGTCATGGAAGGGCTGGTGACGGTGCTGAAGTGGCCCCACGCACGGGCGCGCGAACGGGCGCTCGCGCTGCTGGAAAAGGTCGGCATGGCGCACAAGGTCGATGCCTGGCCGGCAACGCTGTCGGGCGGCCAGCAGCAGCGGGTAGCGATCGCCCGGGCGCTGGCGCCGTCGCCAAAGGTGCTTTTGTGCGACGAGCCGACCTCCGCGCTCGACCCGGAACTGGCGCAGGAAGTCGTGGACGTGCTCGGCCGGCTCGCCAGCGAGGGGACGACGATGGTGATGGCCACGCACGATCTGCGGCTTGCTTCAAAGATCGCTCGCGAGGTGGTGTTCCTCGAGGCTGGCATTGTCGTCGAAAAGGGCCCCGCGGCGGTGCTGTTCGGCAATCCGGAGCGCGAACGGACAAGACGGTTCATCGCGACGCTAAAGCAGGAAATGGCGGAGAAGGAGGGTGGGGGAGAAGGCGGCAATTTCTCGTCCTAGGCCTGCGCTGCGCTTGCTCCCTGCCGGGCATTTATCCTCGTGAGCCGCCGTCAGGCACGGTGTTTCTATTTCGATGGACGGGCGTGTCCATGCGCTGCAATAGTGGGGGCCGATGGTTCGCAACGTTGCTCTTGTTCTCGGTGGTGGCGGGGCCGCCGGAAATGCCTGGCTGATCGGCATCATCGCGGGCCTCGCCGACACTGGTGTCGATCTGACCGAGGCCGCCGATCTGGTGATCGGAACCTCGGCAGGCGCCAATGCGGCAGTGCAGGTGCGCAGCGGCATACCGCCGGGCGAGCTGCTGGCCGCGGTGCTGTCCCCGCTGCCGGTTCAACCGGCCGGACCGAGCCGTCAACCGCCGTTGCCGCCGATGGATAGTGTATTCGAGCGGATGCGTTCCATTTCCGCCGCCGCTACCTCGGCAGCCGATCTGCAACGGGCGATGGGCGCATTCGGATTGGAGAGCGATGCCAAATTCGGACCGGAAGTGGCCAAACAGCGGCGCGCGCTGGTCGCCGCCAGATTGCCTCGCCATGAATGGCCGGAAAGGCCGATGATCTTGGTGGCCGTCGACGCGCTTACCGGTGAACTGGCTGCGTTCGACCGCGATTCCGGCGTCGATCTGGTTGACGCGGCCACCGCGAGCACCGCGCTGCCCGGTGCGGGGCCAACGCACAGCATCAATGGCGTCCGCTACATCTCCGGTGGCGTGCGCTCCGCCGATAATGCCGACCTTGCCTCGGGCTATGCGAACGTGATCGTGCTCTCGCCGTTCAGCGGACGGAGCGGGCCGCTACCGGAAGGCCAGTTCGAGGGCCTGCGCAGACCGCCGGGCGCGGACCTTGCAAGCGAGGTCGAAGCCCTGCGCCAGCAGGGCAGCGAGGTGGTGGTGATCACGCCTGACGTCGATTCCCGCGCCGCAATGGGCACCAACCAGATGGATCTGGCGACCCGCATCCCCGCGGCCCGTGCCGGTTTCGCCCAAGGCAAGAAGGAAGCGACCCGCGTAACGTTCCTGTGACGATTCCACGCCCAGGGGCGTGCACCAACTTTCCAAATATTGCCTGCAACAAAAAACCCGGCGCAAGGCCGGGTTTTTCAAAAACTCAAAAGGCGCAAGGCCTCAGGCAGCTTCTTCCTGCTCGGCTTCCTCATTGTCGGCCTTGGCGCCGCGCTTAGGGCCCTTGTTGAGATTGACCTCGATCAAACGCACGGCTTCGGTTTCCGACATGCGGTTGACCGCGGCGATCTCACGGGCCATGCGGTCGAGCGCGGCCTCGTAGAGTTGGCGTTCGGAATAGGACTGCTCCGGCTGGTTGTCGGCGCGGTAGAGGTCGCGAACAACTTCCGAGATCGAGATCAGGTCGCCGGAATTGATCTTGGCATCATATTCCTGCGCGCGACGCGACCACATGGTGCGCTTGACGCGGGCGCGGCCTTGCACGACCTTCAGTGCGCGTTCGACATAATCCTCTTCCGACAGCTTGCGCATGCCGATCGAGGTTGCCTTGGCGACCGGCACCTTGAGGCGCATCTTGTCCTTCTGGAAATCGATGACGAACAGTTCCAGCTTGTGCCCGGCCACTTCCTGCTCGTCGATCGAGACGATCTGGCCGACACCATGCGCCGGATAGACGATGTACTCGCCGGTCTTGAAACCGTGACGTGCAGCGGTGGACTTCTTCTGCGGGGTGATCGTTGCCATTACGCCCTGAACTCCTTGTTGTGGGCCGGCGGCGGTGCCGGCTGAACTCGCGCGATCGGGTTACCGATCATTAGCCGCACAACAGATGAACCCACCGGAAAAGCCGGGACCGGCAAACCGCACGATTGCGATCGCCTGGCCCAGATCGCTCTGGTCCGATATGGGATTTTCACCTTTCAGTGATTTGGGGCGTTAGCGCCATAAATCGACGTTGTGTCACCGGCATGTTTCGCTCATGTAACACAAAAAGTCGGAAGAATCAAGGTTTTGCTGCATAAGCGAAGGCCACAGGTTCACGCCGCCTGTCAAGGCGGTTAATAGGCCGTACCTCTTACGCCGCGTCATGCCGGTTGAAACGGCAGCGCTGTCAGTCGCCTTCTCCGGGTTCAGCCGAGAAATATTTCTCGAACTTGCCGGCCTCGCCATCGAAGGCCTTGGCGTCGGCCGGCGGCTCCTTCTTGGCGGTGATATTAGGCCATTTCTCAGCGTATTCGGTGTTTATCTGCAGCCATTTGTCGAGGCCCGACTCAGTATCGGGCTTGATCGCGTCGGCGGGGCATTCCGGTTCGCAGACACCGCAGTCAATGCACTCGTCGGGATGGATGACGAGCATGTTCTCGCCCTCGTAGAAACAGTCGACCGGACAGACCTCGATGCAGTCCATATATTTGCATTTGATGCAATTGTCGGTCACGACATAGGTCATCGATCTGCTCCGGGACGTCCCGTTTTTGTTGGCTTTTTCCGTGAGGTAACGCCTTTGGCGCCCGCTTGCAAGGGCGGCCATTCCGGCCATGCCGGCATTGCCGGAATGGAATTCCAACGGCTCGGCAATGGCGGGCATCGGTCATGTGCTCGGACCGTTGTGTCGGCGGCGTGGAAGAACATACATGCCTCCGTGCACCGGCGGTCAGTCGTCGCCAAGCAAGCGGTCGGTCTCGCGGCGCTCCTTCTTCGTGGGGCGGCCGCTTCCGGCCTCGCGCAGCCCTGGGATCGCGTCGGGAGGCGCCTCGCCCGTCGGTGCGGCAGGCGGCGACATGTCTTCGTAGAGCGTGCGTGCCTCCACGGCGGGGCCGCGCCGGCTTCCCGCATCGAGCACCTTCCAGATGAAGATGCGCCGCTCCAGCGTGATGGTCAGGACGTCGCCAGGCTTGACCAGGTCGGAGGCCTGCGCTGCTTTGTCGCGATTGATGCGCACCCGGCCGGCCACGACCAGTTTGGCGGCCAGCGAGCGCGATTTCACCGCGCGCGAGAAGAACAGCCATTTGTCGATACGCTGGCGGTCGGTGGCCATCGGGGCGACCATCGGATCCTGTGCGGCTATTTCTTCAGCTGGTCGCGCAAAGCGGCGAGCTTGGCGAAGGGAGAGTCGGGATCGAAGCGCACCGGGCGCTCCTCGCGCGGTTTTGCCTGAAACGAGGGTTTGCCGCCTTGCGGGCCGCCCTTGCCTTCCGGACTGCCGCCCGGCCGGCCCTCACGGCGGTCAGAACGCTCGCCCTGCGGCTTTCCCTCCCGCCGTTCCCCGCCTTCGCCTTGCGGCCTGGGCTTGAACTTCGAGCGATCGAAACGCGGCTTGCCGGCGCCATCGCGGCGCCCTTCATGGGCGGGCCGGGTGCCGGGCTGGCCGACAGCGGCATCCGC
Source organism: Mesorhizobium sp. B264B1B (assembly GCF_020165765.1). NCBI lineage: Bacteria > Pseudomonadati > Pseudomonadota > Alphaproteobacteria > Hyphomicrobiales > Phyllobacteriaceae > Mesorhizobium > Mesorhizobium sp. B264B1B. The sequence goes on along the minus strand of NZ_JAIUIS010000008.1, from coordinate 176,711 downwards.
CGGGGCATCGGAGCGCGCCGCCTGGCCGTTGCGCGGCCGGGCGCGGTTCTCGTGGTGACGGTGACGAGGCCGCTGGTCGAAGCGACCCTGCCGCCACAACAGGATCGGCTTAGGCTCTTCGGCTTCCGCGGCGGGCACGCCGGCTTCATCCTGTCCCTGTTGGGGAGCGTCGGCGCTGTCACCCCCCTCGCTTCGCTCCGCGACCTCCCCCGTCGAGGGGGAGGTGAGAGCGTCGGCGCTTTCGGCGGCAGAAGTCTCAGGCACGGCTTCTGCTACAGGCGCAACCTCTTGCGTCGCTTCGGCTGGAACTTCGGGTTGTTCTTCCGCAACAGTTTCGGCCGCTTCCGCAATGGGTTCAGCAGGAATTTCGACGGCGGTCTGGGCAGTCGCAGTTTGCGGATCTTCCGCCGATGTGTCCTCAGGCGTGTCCGTCGCAGCCGCCTCCGCCGCCTTGGCCTGCTCGGCGCGCGCGGCCTCTTCCGCTGCCAGCTTGGCCGCCACGGCTTCCCGGGCGGCATTGTCCTGCGCTTCCAGCCGTGCCTTGACTTCGGCCGCCGGCTTCGGCTCGGCACGGTAGCCAAGACCTTTCAGGATTTCTTCCATGTCATCGGCCGTGGCGCCGAGAATCGACATCATCGGCGGCGTCACCATGAAAGACTGGCCGTCATAGGCGCCATCCGGACGCTGGCCGAGGCCGGGCTTCCAGTTGGTCGCCGGGCGGATCAGGTCGGCCAGCCGTTCCAGAATGTCGATGCGCACGGCGCGGCGGCCGAGATTGCGGTAGCCGGCAAGCTTGTAGAAGGCCTTGTCGAAAGCCGGATCGATGACCACCGAGGTGCGGCCCGATGCCAGCGCATGGACGACGTCGCCGAAGCCGGGCTTGTCCTTGCCGTCGTTTTTCAGCGCCCACAGCAACGTCACCAATCCCGCGGGCGCCGGCTTGATCAGCGCCGGCACGAAGACATGATAGGCGCCGAAGCGCACGCCCAGCCGGCGCAATGCCGCGCGGCCTTCCTGGTCGAGCGACTTCATCTCCTCGGCGATGTCGCGGCGATTGATAAGGCCGAAATTCTCGACCAGCTGGAAGGCGATGCCGCGGCCGATACCCGATATCTGCTCGGCATTCTTCAAATCGACCAGCGGCTTCAGCAGGGATTCGATCTGGAAATTGACGAAGCGCTCGGCACGCGCCGCGACCTTGTCACGCGCCGGGCCGGTCAGCTGTTCATCGGCCAAAAGCACCAGGCGCGGCTTCAGCGCGTCCTCGCCGGCAACAAGCGTGCCGATCGGCGCGCCGATCCAGCGCAGCGTGCCGTCGGAACCGAGCGCGATGTCGCCATTGGCGCAGGCGCCGAAGCGTTCGGCGCGTGCCTCGAACTCCGCCGCCAGCGCCTTCTGGGCGGCCGCGCGCACGGCCTTGGCGTCTTCGCCGCCAGCGCTCTGATCGGCGGTGAAACGGAACCCCTGCAACTCGCCGACATGGTGGCCTTCGACGAGGACGGTTCCGGTTGGGCTTATTTCGGCTTCAGGCATGGTATTTTCTCTAAGGCGCCGCATGAGGACGGAAGTCCTGCGGTCTACGAAGCGTTTCGTCAACCGCTCATGCAGCGCATCCGACAATCTGTCTTCGATTTCGCGCGTCTTTTCCTGCCAGTGTGCCTGATCGGCCAGCCAGCCGGGCCGGTTCGACACGAATGTCCAGGTGCGGATCTGGGCGATGCGATGCGACAGCGTATCGATGTCGCCCTCGGTGGTGTCGGCGCGGCGCACCTGCTCGGCCATGTAATTCTCGTCGACATGGCCATGCCTGGCGAGGTCCATGTAGATCGACGCAATGAGGTCGGCGTGCTGGGCCGGCGCTATCTTGCGGTAGTCGGGGAGCGCGCAGGCCTCCCACAGCAGCGCGACGCGCCTTGCGTCGGTGGCGAGCGCCCTGATGTCCTCGTCACGCGACAGGTGCTCAAGCGCCTGCGCATCGACTGCCGGCAGCGCACGGGTCAGGCCCTCCACCGGGGCATTGGTCTCGATCGAGCGCTTCAGCGCGTCGAGGCTGGCGAAATTGAAACGCGCTGTGCGCCACTGCAGAACCTTCACGGGGTCGAAGTCGTGGCTTTCGATCTTCTTGACCAATTCCTCGTCCAGCGGGTCGACCTGGCCGGTGACGCCAAAGGTGCCGTCGCGCAGGTGCCGGCCGGCGCGCCCGGCGATCTGGCCAAGTTCGGCCGCCGTCAGGTTGCGATACTGATAGCCGTCGAACTTGCGGTTCTGGGCGAAGGCGACATGGTCGAGATCGAGGTTAAGGCCCATGCCGATGGCATCGGTCGCGACGAGATAATCGACGTCGCCCGACTGAAACAGCGCCACCTGGGCGTTGCGGGTGCGGGGCGAGAGCGCGCCAAGCACGACGGCCGCACCGCCCTGCTGGCGGCGGATCAGTTCGGCGATGGCATAGACCTCGTCGGCGGAGAAGGCGACGATCGCTGTGCGCCGGGGCAAGCGGGTCAGCTTCTTCGAACCGGCATAGGCCAGATGTGACAGCCGCGGTCGTGTCACCACCGAGACGCCTTTCAACAGGCGCTGCAAGATGCCGTGCATGGTGGCGGCGCCGAGCAGCAGCGTCTCCTGGCGGCCGCGCAGATGCAGGATGCGGTCGGTGAAGATGTGGCCGCGCTCGAGGTCCCCGGCAAGCTGCACCTCGTCGATGGCGACGAAGGCGGCATCGGTCTCGCGCGGCATGGCTTCGACGGTACAGACCGAATATCTGGCGCCTGGCGGCTGGATCTTCTCCTCGCCGGTGATGAGCGCCACCTTGTGGGCACCGACCTTTTCGCAGACGCGGGTATAGACCTCTCGCGCCAAGAGCCTGAGCGGCAGGCCGATGATGCCGCTTTCATGCGCCACCATGCGCTCGATGGCGAGATGGGTCTTGCCTGTGTTGGTCGGCCCAAGCACGGCAGTCACGTCGCGACCCGACAGGATCAGCGGCTCGGTGGGTTTCGGATGGATGTTCATCGGCTCGGAAATAAGGCTTTCTGGCCTCTCATTGTCGGGAGCACGCCTCGGGTGGCGCGTATGACAGGCGACACATAGGGATTTCAGGCGCGAAGCGAAAGCGGAATGTTCCGCTGGCGGCTCGAAGCCGCCTTCGTCAAGCTTCGGTTCGGCTGCTGATTAAGGGTTGGAACGAGTCTGGAACGAATCGGCGACGAATCGCTGACTCGCCCGGATTCATGTTTTGTTCACGGCTAGATGTGGAGTTGTGGCTGATGATTCTCACCACATGCTGAATCACGGAATTGGCCCGTTTCATGCTAGGCGAGAGCCGCCGTTAACTTTCGCCGGCAAAGCCGTGTGGCAGCCCGCCTTGCTTCATCCAAGCTTATGAAATTGTTGAACTTTCTTAATAGAAATTAACAGTTTGACAGGCGATTGCGACTGCTCTCGTTAACATTGCGGCCAAACATGGAACGAAAGGGCGACGAATCGGCGATGTCGGGATTTTCCCTGTTTGTTCACGACAAGATGTAGTGTTGCGCACAGGTTTTCCACCGACAATGCACAGCTTGTCCAGGTAGTTTTGCACAATACCCGCTGCCGCCATTAACCTTTGCGTGCCGGATTGGAACAGCAGACCGACAGCCGTCATCGGACGGCGTCACGGACATCCGAAGCGGATGGCGAACGAGCCCCCTTTCAATCGGCACCGGGAAGCCGGCAGCCCGGCGAGACCTCAGGCGAAGTACTGGCCGCCATTGGCGGTGATGGTCGATCCCGTGATGAAGCCGGCGTCCTCGGAGGCGAGGAAGACGACGCAGCGCGCGATCTCCTCCGGCTCGCCGAGGCGCCCGACCGGGATTTGCGGGATGATGCGTTCGTTGAGCACCTTCTCGTCGATCGCCCGGACCATTTCGGTGGCGATATAGCCTGGGCAGATGATGTTGACGGTGATGCCCGCGCGGGCTCCTTCCTGGGCCAGAGCCTTCGAGAAACCGATGTCGCCGGCCTTGGCCGCGGAGTAGTTGACCTGGCCGGCCTGGCCCTTCTGGCCATTGATGGAGGAGATGGTGATGACGCGGCCGAACTTGCGGTCGCGCATGCCGCTCCACAGCGGATGCGTCATGTTGAAAACGCCGGAGAGATTGGTGTCGATGACCTCCTTCCACTGCTCACGCGTCAGCTTGTGGAACATTGCGTCGCGCGTGATGCCGGCATTGTTGACCAGCACCGCGACCGGGCCCAGATCGGCCTCGACCTGCTTGATGCCGGCGGCGCAGGCGTCGTAGTCGGCGACCGACCATTTGTAGGTCTTGATGCCGGTTGTGGCCGTGAACTTGCTCGCCGCCTCATCATTGCCGGCGTAGTTGGCGGCAACCGAATAGCCGGCTTCCTTCAGCGCCATCGATATTGCCGCGCCGATGCCGCGCGATCCGCCCGTGACGATTGCAACCTTGGTCATGCGCTCCCTCCCTTTGGTTGGGAGAGTGAACAGGGAGTAGCGAATGACGAGCAGGGATCAGATATCCCATTGCGCCGACGCCGTTCTTCCCTATTCGCTACTCCCCATTCACTTCTCTTTTAGAGCGCTTCGACGCACATGGCGACGCCCATGCCGCCGCCGATGCACAGGGTGGAGAGACCCTTCTTGGCACCTCTTCGGCGCATCTCGTGGACCAGCGTGTTGAAAATGCGCGCGCCAGAGGCGCCGATCGGATGACCGATGGCGATGGCGCCGCCATTGACGTTGACGATCGAGGGATCCCAGCCCATGTCCTTGTTGACCGCGCAGGCCTGCGCGGCGAAAGCCTCGTTGGCCTCGATCAGGTCGAGATCGCCGACCGACCAGCCGGCCTTTTCCAGCGCTTTTCGCGAGGCGGGAATCGGACCGGTGCCCATGATCGCCGGGTCAACGCCCGCGGTCGCCCAGGAGACGATGCGCGCCAGCGGGGTGATGCCCCGCCTGGCAGCTTCCGCTTCGCTCATCAAAAGCGCGCCGGCGGCGCCGTCGTTGATGCCGGAGGCATTGGCGGCGGTCACAGTGCCGTCCTTGTCGAAGGCCGGCTTCAGTTTGGTCATGGCATCCAGCGTCGCGCCATGGCGGATGTATTCGTCCTGGTCGACAATTGTATCGCCCTTCTTGCCCTTGATGGTGAAGGCGACGATCTCGTCCTTGAACCGGCCGGCCTTCTGCGCGGCCTCGGCCTTGTTCTGCGAGGCCAGCGCGAACTGGTCCTGGTCCTCGCGGGTGATCTGGAACTGGCGGGCGACGTTCTCGGCCGTGTTGCCCATGTGATAGCCATTAAAGGCATCCCACAGTCCATCCTTGATCATGGTGTCGATCATCTTGTAGTCGCCCATCTTGACGCCAGCGCGCAGATGCTGGGCGTGCGGCGACATCGACATCGATTCCTGGCCGCCGGCGACAACCACCTTGGCATCGCCGGTGGCGATCTGCTGCATGCCGAGCGCGATGGCGCGCAGGCCCGAGCCGCACACCTGGTTGAGGCCCCAGGCGGTGGTCTCCCTGGGCAGCCCGGCGAGGATCGAAGCCTGGCGGGCGGGGTTCTGCCCTTGGGCCGCGGTCAGCACCTGGCCAAGAATGACCTCGTCGACTTCGGCCGCCTCGACGCCGGCGCGCGACAACAATTCCCTTACGACGACGGCGCCAAGCTCGTGAGCCGGGGTGGCGGCGAAAGCGCCGTTGAAGGAACCGACCGGTGTGCGCGCCGCGCTGGCGACGACGATGGCATTGGAAGCGGGCATTCTGTTCTCCAAACTTCAAGCTGATGTTCTGTCATTGAAGACTTTTCTTGCCCTTTCCCAACCCCGAGTCAAACCGGAAATCGGCAGGGCACCCATGCGTCGCAAGCAAGCTGCGCATGGCCGCGACATCAAGCTGTCCGCTGCTGCGCAGCATATTTCACCGGCCATGCAGCGATAATTAATCCCGCACTGCACAAACTGCTTGGAATTGTGACGCTTTTGCGCATATCCTTTGAACGGGCGCAATCGTTACCGGCGGCTTACTCAGGCGCGCCGGTGTCCGGGGAGGATGCAGATGGCTGCGAAAGACGATCCGATCGTCATCAAGAAATATGCCAATCGCCGGCTCTACAACACCGGCACCAGCACCTATGTGACGCTCGAGGACCTGGCCGAAATGGTCAAGAAGGGCGAAGAGTTCACGGTGCAGGACGCCAAGACCGGCGACGACATCACGCATCCGGTTCTGACCCAGATCATCTTCGAATTGGAGAACAAGGACGGGCAGAACATGCTGCCGATCCCGTTCCTGCGCCAGTTGATCGCCTTCTACGGCGACCAGATGCAGATGATCGTGCCGAGCTTCCTCGAACAGTCGATGATCGCCTTCTCCAAGGAACAGGAGCGCTTCCGCGAGCAGATGAAGGGCGCCATCGGCAAGTCACCACTCGACATGATGAAGATGGCCACGCCGATCAAGGCGCTGGAGGAGCAGACGCGCCGCAACATGGAAATGTTCCAGAATGCCATGCGGCTGTTCACGCCTTTCCCGCCGGCAGGCTCGGCACCTGCGGCGGCCCCCGCCGAACCGGCCAGGAAGGAAACGCCGGAAAAACCCGACGATCTGCAGCAGTTGAAGGACCAGATCGCGGCCATGCAGCGCAAGCTCGACACCATGTCGTGAGCGCGCAGCGCTTTTCTTCCGATCCTACGGCAATAATCCCTCATAGCGACCGCGCGGCCTGATGCTGCCGCCGCTCATTGCCTGTTCGACCATGTGGGCGGCCCAGCCAACGCTGCGCCCAAGCGCGAACAGCTGGAACGGCGCATCGCGCGGCAGGTCGAGGCTGCGCGTCAGAACGGCCAGGGCAAAGTCGACGTTCGGGCGGGCGCCGGTCGCGGCAATGGCGGCGATTTCCAGCGATCGCAATGTTCTGTCGGTGTTGTCGATGGCCGCCAAAAGCGCCGTGGCGCGGGGATCGCCTTCGGGATAGAGCGGATGGCCAAACGCTGGCAAAGGCCTGTCATGGCCGAGCCAGCGCCGGATCGCCGCATCGGCGCCGTGCCGCGCCGCATCGTCCGCGAGTTGCATCACCGCCTCGCCGGCGCCACCGTGCCGCGGACCGGAAAGTGTCGCCAGACCCGCGAGCAGGCAGGCGGCGGGCGAGGCTCCGGTCGAGGCCGCGACGCGCGCCGCGAAGGTCGATGCGTTGAGTTCGTGATCGGCAAGCAGCACAAGGGCGCGCCGGATAGCCTGCGCCCCGCCTTCATCCACCGACCAGCCTCGCGCCAACCGCATGTGCACCGGATCTGATCCCGCCGAGGCGCCAAGAGCGCCGGCTAGCACGCCGATCGCGCGCGCGGCGTCGGCGCACAGCGAGGCGGCGCCGCGCCCTAGTGAAGGCCGCGCCTGGCCGGCGAGCATGGCAAGTTGCATGAAGGCCGGGGCTCGGCCGAGTTGTTGGGATTGATCCGAGGCCGGAGCCTCGAAACCCACCGGCTCAGGCAGGGCCCACAGCACGGCGGCGGTCTCTTCGAGCGTGGCATGTTCGGACAGCGCAACGGCGTCGCGGCCCCGATAGACAAGGTGGCCGTGCGAAACGGTCGAGATCGAGGTGACGAGCGAGGGTTCGCCCCAGGCGATGGCGCTTTCGGCGATGGCCGATGGGCTGCGTCCGCGCTCTCTTCGCATCATCAGGGCCGCGATATCGTCGGCGCGATATTGGCTGCGGCGTGGATCGGCACTGTCCGGGCGCATGCCGATGCGCCCGCGACTGACATAGGCGTAGAGCGTCTGCGGCCGCACCTTGAGCCGTTCCAGCGCCTCGTCCCGCGACAGCCATTCGGACATGTCGGTCCCATATTGATTATGTTGATCAAGATTGATGCGCGTGTTGCCCATCCTTATCCTTAGTGTCGGAAAAGCTCAAGGAGACAAAGCCATGGCGAACGGGCTCGATGATGTGGTGGCGGCGGAAACGGTGCTGTCCGACGTGGATGGGCTGGGCGGCCGCTTGACGATCCGGGGGTACTTCCTGCCGGAACTGGCCGGGCGATGGAACTATCCGCAGGTCGTTCGCCTGCTTCTCGACGGCTTCTTCTACGACCTTCCCGGAGACGCGGAACTGGCCGCGAGACTGGACCAGGCGCGCGTCGAGGTGTTCGACCGGCTCTTGTCTTGCCTGCCCCTGCTGGCGCCGCTCGACGTCTATAGCGCCATGCGCGCCGGCATGGCGCTGCTGCCGGACGGCGAGACGCTGACGGACGCGCTTCGGCTGATCGCGGCGCCCGCCGTGCTGACGCCGGCGCTCTTGCGCCTGCAGCACGGCGAGCAGCCGGTCGCGCCGGATGGGAAGGCCGATCATGCCGCCGATATGCTGAGGATGCTCGACGGTTCCGTGCCGACGCCGGTTCTGGCAAAGGCACTCGACACTTACCTCGTGACCGTCTGCGACCATGGCCTCAATGCCTCGACCTTCGCCACGCGCATCGTCGCTTCGACGCAGGCCGGGCTGACATCGTCGGTGCTGGCTGGCCTCGGGGCGCTCAAGGGCCCACTGCATGGCGGCGCGCCCGGCCCTGTCATCGAGATGCTCGACGCCATCCAGGCGCATGGCGACGCCGCCGGCTGGCTGCGCGGCGAGATCGCGCGTGGTGAACGCATCATGGGCTTCGGCCACCGCATCTACCGCGTGCGCGATCCGCGCGCCGATGTGCTGAAGGCGGTGGTGCGGCAGCTCGGCGGCGAGCGCGAGACCGGTCGCCGGCTGGCCTTCGCCGAGACAGTCGAACAGACGGCGCTCGATGTGCTTCGGATTACCAAGCCGCAGCGCTCGCTGCAGACCAATGTCGAGTTCTACACCGCGTTGGTGCTGGAAGCGGCGGGTTTTCCCAGCCAAGCCTTCAGCAATGTCTTCGCGGCCGGGCGCGTCGCCGGTTGGGTCGCGCATGCGCGCGAGCAGCAGACGACGGGACGGCTGATCCGGCCGCTGTCGCGCTATGTCGGACCGATGCCGGACCTCGTCGCCTGAGCATCAAATCTGTTTCGAAGATGCGCCACCCTTCTGTCGCGAGGCGGAGGGGTGTTTCTGCATGATCGAAATTTCATGCGATCACGCGACCGTGCTCGTGTTCTTGCCTTGGTGTGTCCTTATATGCTGCACTGCAACATAGGTCTGCCGTGACGGTGACGCCCCGATTCCCGGGCGCGCGCAATAAGTCAGGCACCGGATCGACAGGAACGCCATGACGAAGAACGGCGAGGCGGAGGAAAAGAAGAAGATCAACATCGCGCTTCAGGGCGGCGGTTCCCACGGGGCTTTTTCCTGGGGCGTGCTCGACCGGCTTCTGGAGGATGGCCGGCTGGAGATCGCAGCGGTGTCCGGCACAAGCGCGGGCGCGATGAACGCGGTGGCGCTGGCCGACGGCTTCGTTCGCGGCGGCGTCGAAGGCGCGCGCAAGAAGCTCGACGACTTCTGGCATGCGGTGGCGGCGAAGGGCCGGTTCAGCCCGGTGCAGCGCATGCCGTGGGACGTCGCCTGGGGCAATTGGTCGATCGAGAACACGCCGGGTTATGTCTTCTTCGACACCATGTCGCGCGTGTTCTCGCCCTATGTCGCCAACCCGCTCGGCCTCAATCCGCTGCGCGACGTGGTCGCGCAGGGGATCGATTTCGACAATGTACGCGCCTGCAAGTCGATGGAACTGTTCATCTCGGCCACCAATGTCGAGACAGGGCAGTTGCGGGTGTTTTCCGATGGCGAGATCGACCTCGACACAGTGATGGCCTCGGCCTGCCTGCCGCAACTGTTCCGCGCCGTCGAGATCAAGGGCGTGCCCTATTGGGATGGCGGTTATGGCGGCAATCCGGCGCTCTATCCGTTCTTCAAGACGGCTGCCACCGAGGACGTGCTTTTGGTGCAGATCAATCCGGTCGTGCGCGAGGGAACGCCCAAAAGCGCCAATGAGATCCAGAACCGCATCGACGAGATCACCTTCAACGCCGGGCTGCTGCGCGAATTCCGTTCGATCGCCTTCGTCAAGGAACTGATCGCCGCCGGCCGCCTGCCGCGGGGCGAGTACCGGGACATCCGCATGCACCGCATCGACGCCGATGAGGCCTTCAAGGACCTGTCGGCATCATCGAAGGTCAATGCCGAATGGGCATTCCTGGCCTATCTGCGCGATCTTGGCCGCACCGCCGCCAGCGACTGGCTGGAGGAGAACTACGATGCCGTCGGCAAGCGGCCGACGCTCGACCTCTCCGGCGAGCTCGACGACGGCTTCAAGCCGGTGCGGGGTCCGGCACCTGGCCGACGGGTGAAGGAATTCCTGGCCGCGCGCAAGAACCCCGAAGCGGAGCGTCGCCGGGCCTGAACCCGCATCCGTCACACGGGCGTGATCTGCCGCGCGGTGCCAGCAAGTTCCTTCCGGCGCCAGCAACAACCATCGCGTGTGAGGCGCGCATCATCATGCTGACGCCTGCTGCCAGTGTCGTGCGGGCGCCGCTGTTGGGCGCCATCCCTCGACCGTATCCGGAACGGTGACTGGCGGGCGAGGAATACTGCCACGAACAGCACCAGCAGGCGTTTTGTTCGAGGCTATATCATGTCTCAAGCCTAGACGGCGGAACGCGATGGAGCAGACGCATCGAGGCGACCCGTCCTCGCTCCTGGAGCATCCGGCTTGACCAGGGAACGACGATCTGGATCAGAGTTGAACGGTCCGTTCTTCAAGCAATTCCAGTGTGTTGCGTGAAATGTCGCACGCCGGGATGGTCCGTCAGGCCGAGGTTATCATCGTGCTCGAAACCCGCGTGGGGTTGAAAATCGCCTCGCGCCGGCGTCGTGCCTCCGAGAGCAGACGCAGGCCCGGCGGCACCGGGCCTTCAACGGCCGATCATCGGTCGCCAACGAGCCCCGCTAAAGCCGCACCCTAGTTGGGCAAAAAAATGCTTCGCGAGGGCTATACTCTGTCCAGCTTCGCAATGCTGCTGCAACTTTCCGACTATATTGCGTTGCAAACTTGATGTAGAAGCGCGCTTCGCCGATCACGGCAATTTGAACACGGCCTGGCGCGCACCCATATCGGCGACGCGCTCCTCGAGGAGGACGCAGTCCCGGCCAAACCCCGCAGTGGAAAAAACGACGATGCCGAAAATCAGGTTTCACAAGCTTGCTGCCATTGTTGTGCTCATCGGTTTCGCCGCCTGGATGGCGACGGGCGAGTTTTCATCCGTTGGCAGTGCCGCCGCCGACGCCCAGAGGGCGGCAGAGGCCGAAAAGGCCAAGACGCCGGAGGCCGGCAAGCCGAACACGGCGCAAGCCGAGCCGAAAGCCGCGCCGCGCACCGTCGCGGTGGTGACGCCGCCGCGCAAGACCTATGCGCGCGCTATCCGCATTTCGGGGCTGACCGAGGCCGACAAGCGCGCGGTGCTGGCAACGCGCGTCGCCGGTGTCATCGACAAACTGCCGGTCAGCCAAGGCCAGCACGTCAAGACGGGCGATCTGGTTCTGATGCTGGCGGCCGAAGAGAAAATCTCGAATGTCGACAACGCCAAGCAATTGCTGGCGCAACGCAGGGCCGAGCTCGACGCCGCCGAACGGCTGGCCAAGACCGGCAATCTGCCGAAGCTGCAGCTCGACACGGCGCGCTCGAATTTGACCTCGGCGCAATCAATGCTGGAGACCGCGCAGGCCGAGCTCGACCGCAACGAGGTCAAGGCGCCGTTCGACGGCGTCATCGACAGGGTGCCGGTGGAACTCGGCAGCTCGGTCATGCAAGGCGGCGAGGTGGCGACCATCCTCAAGCTCGATCCGGTGATCGCCCGCGGCGAAATCAGCGAACGCGACCTGCGCTACATCAAGATCGGCGAAGAGGCCAATGTGCGCCTGGTCAACGACCAGAAGGTCACCGGCACCGTGCGGTATATCAGCCGCGACGCCTCCTCCCAGACCCGCACCTTCCGTGTCGAAGTGGCGATCCCCAATGCGGATGGCAGCATCCCCGCCGGTATGACGGCCGAGATCACGCTCAGCGCCGAGCCGACCGATGCGGTTCTGCTGCCGCGTTCGGTGGTGACGCTGGGTGACAAGGGTGATCTCGGCATCCGCGCCGTCGGCAGCGACGACAAGGTGGCCTTCTACCCGATCGACCTGGTGGACGACACGCCGAACGGTCTCGTGCTCGGCGGAATTCCGAAAGATGCGCGCATCATTGTCGCCGGCCAGGAACTGGTGAAGGAAGGCGATATCGTCAAGCCCGTCGAGGCCGACCAGGCGACCATCAACAAGCTGATCGGCGAAGCCACCGCCGGTACGCAGTAGCGCAAAGCCCGGCGTCGGGATCTCCGGCGCCTCCCGCCAGTTCGCCGCTTCCGAAGAAACAGCAGGCATCAAGTCATGGATATCGTCAGACTCGCAATCCACAACGCCCGCCTCACAATATCCGCCCTGCTGTTCCTGCTGGCGGCGGGCTGGGTCGCCTATCAGTCGACGCCCAAGGAAGCGGAACCCGACGTTCCGATCCCGATGATGTATATCAGCCTGATCTACCAGGGCATTTCGCCGGAGGATTCGGAACGCCTTCTCCTGCGGCCGATGGAAAGCAAGCTGAAGAGCCTGAAGGGCCTCAAGGAGATGCGCTCGGCCGCCTTCCAGGGCGGCGGCTACGTGCTTGTCGAGTTCCAGCCGCAAACCAATCTGGCCACGGCGCTCCAGGACACGCGCAGCAAGGTGCAGGACGCCAAGGCCGACCTGCCGCAGGCGGCCGAGGAGCCGACGGTCAACGAGGTCAACGTTTCCGAGTTTCCGGTCCTCGTCGTCACTCTGTCGGGCGACGTGCCGGAGCGCTTGCTGACGGCGGCTGCGCGCGAACTGCGCGACCGTATCGAAGAGGTACCGGGCGTGCTGGAAGGCTCGCTGCAGGGCGCGCGCGACGATCTGGTCGAAGTGGTCATCGATCCGGTGAAGCTGTCCTCCTACGGGCTGCAGCTCGACCAGCTGATGCAAGGCGTCGGCGCCTCCAACAGCCTGGTCGCCGCCGGCAATCTCGAAGGCTCGGAAGGCAAATACGCGGTCAAGGTGCCGTCGCTGATCGAGACGCCCGAGGACGTGGCCAACCTGCCGGTCGTCGCCACACCCAACGCCGTGGTGCAGGCCAAGGACATCGCCACCATACGCTCGACCTTCAAGGACGCCGAGACGGTCACTCGCCTCGACGGCAAGCCGGCCATCGCCATCGAGGTGAAGAAGCGCATCGGCGCCAACCTGATCGACACGCTGAACCATGTCAGGGAGGTGTCCGACACCTTCATCAAGACGATGCCCGAAGGCATGCATGTCACCTACACGCAGGACAAGTCGGTCTTCGTCAACCAGCTCTTGGGTGACCTCCAGAACCACGTCATGATCGCCGTGATCCTGGTGTTCATCGTCATTCTCTACGCGCTGTCGGGCCGCGCCTCGCTGCTCATCGGGCTGGCCATACCATCGTCCTTCCTGATCGGCATATTGCTGCTTGCCATGATGGGCTACACGATCAACATGATCGTGCTGTTCAGCCTCATCCTGGCTGTCGGCATGCTGGTCGACGACGCCATCATCGTCACCGAGTTCGCCGAGCGGCGCATGAGCGAAGGCATGCCGAAGGCGGATGCCTTCGCGCTCGCCGCCAAGCGCATGGCCGGCCCGGTTATCGCGGCGACGATGACGCGCATCGCCGCGTTCTCGCCGCTGCTGTTCTGGCCCGGCATCATCGGCGACTTCATGAAATACATGCCGATCACGCTGATCGTCACGCTGTCGGCCTCGATGCTCTATGCGCTGGTGTTCGCGCCGACGCTGGGCGCGATCTTCGCCAAGGCGCCGAAGCATCACGAGGACGACAACCGCGACGGCTGGTACATGGCCATCGTCAAGCAGGCGGTGCGCTTCCCGATCACCGTCCTGGTGCTCACCGTGGCGCTGCTGTTCGGCGTCGGCTACGCCTATTCGAAATACGGCGCCGGCGTCGAGTTCTTCCCCAGCGTCGAGCCGGACTACGGCCTGCTCTACGTGCATGCGCGCGGAAATCTTTCGCTGGCCGAGATGGATGCCGCCACCAGGACGGCGGAGAACAGGCTGCTCGGCTGGCCGGGCGTGAAATCGGTCTATACACGCGCCGGCAAGACTCAGGGCGGCGGCCAGGACATTCCCGAGGACGTCGTCGGCGTGATCCAGTACGAATTCGTCGACTGGCGCGAGCGCAAGTCCGCCAACCAGATCCTCAGCGACCTGCGCGGCGTCATGGCCGGCATTCCCGGCGTCGATGTCGAGGTGCGCGTGCCGGAGGCAGGTCCGCCGACCGGCAAGCCGATCCAGATCAGGCTTTCGGCCGCCGATCCCAAGGGGCTCGACGACAAGGCGCGCGCGGTGGCGGCGCGGATCGCCAAGGTGCCCAACGTCATCGACATTTCGGACGGCCTGCCGCCGCCCGGCGTCGACTGGGCGCTCGAGGTCGACCGCGCCAAGGCCGCCCAATACGGCATCAGCCCGACCTCGGTCGGCACCGTGGTGCAGCTGGTGACCAACGGCTTGAAGCTGTCGGAATACCGGCCGGCGGGCGCCGACGATGCCGTCGACATCCGCCTGCGCCTTCCGGAAGACCGGCGCACGCTGTCGACGCTCGACGAACTCAGGGTGCAGACGTCGCAAGGATCGGTGCCGATCTCGAATTTCGTCGTGCGCAAGCCCGAGCCGACGGTCGGCATCCTCAACCGCATCGACGGCGCGCGCACCGTGGTGGTGCAGGCCAATGTCGCCGCCGGCGCGCAGGTCGCCGCCGTACAGGAGCAGGTGACCAAGGCGGTCTCGGACATGGATCTCGGCAGCGGCATACGCTGGAAGCTCGCCGGCTCCAACGAGGACAGCGCGGAAGCGAGCGCCTTCCTCAGCAAGGCCTTCGGCGCGGCGATCTTCCTGATCTTCCTGGTGCTGCTGGCGCAGTTCAACAAGTTCACCAGCGTCTGGCTGGTGCTGTCCTGCGTGGTCATGGCAACGATCGGCGTGTTCCTGGGCCTGCTTCTGACAGGCGAGGCGTTCGGCATCGTCATGTCGGGCATCGGCGTCATCGCGCTGGCCGGCGTGGTGGTCAACAACAACATCGTGCTGATCGACACCTATGACCGGCTGCGCGAGGAGGGTTGGGACAAGATGGAAGCTGTGCTGCAGACCTGCCGCGAGCGTGCTCGCCCTGTGGTGCTGACGGCGGTTTCGGCTATCCTCGGCGTGCTGCCGATCGCCTTCGGCCTCGGTCTCGAGATCTTCCATCATGAGACGACGATCAACGCGCCTTCGACGCAGTGGTGGATTTCGCTGTCGTCGGCGATCGTGTTCGGCCTGTCCTTCGCCACCGTGCTGACGCTGGTGGTGACGCCGTCGATGCTGATGGTGTTCACCCGCGCCAAGGTCAAGCCCGGCGCGCGGCGAGGGTGGTTCAGCCGGCTGTTGCGACGCGGCAAGCGAGAGATCTCGCCGCAGGAGCCAGCGGCCGATGGCGACGCCGAGCCGGCAGTCGCCTTCCCGAAGGCCGCCGAATAGAGCGGTTTCGCAAGGCAGGTCAAAAGGCCGCCCGGGAACTACCGGGCGGCCTTTTGCATTGTTCCCTCGGATTCAACCAGACGGCGAGGGCTCTAAAATGACGATCAGCACGATTCTCATCATCATCCTGATCCTGATCCTGATCGGCGCGGTGCCGGCATGGCCGCATTCGCGCTCCTGGGGCTACGGGCCGTCGGGCATCGTCGGCGTCGTCCTCGTCGTGGTGCTTATCCTGCTTCTGATGGGCCGGATCTGACTGGCAACGATTTGCGGCCGAGCCCGCCGTTCCCGTCTTTTCGGCACGCTCGGCAATCACGCTGCTTGGTGCCAGGCCGGCGCGACGGCGACGCCGATATCCTGCAAGGCTTCGTGCACCGCCTGGTTCAGAGGGGTGTGCGGGATTTCACCGATGATCTCGTTCAGCCGCGCCGAGGCCAGCCGGTGCGCCTCGAAACGCAGATAGGACATCGAGACGATCTCGCGCCACATCGCCACGAACGGGCTGCCGGCGCGCAGCACCCACCAGGGCATGAAGCTTAGTTTAAGCTTGCGTCCGAGCGCCTTTTCGGCGGCCGTCTTGATCTCGATGTCGGTGACGGCATGGCCCGGAAAATTCAGCGCCTCGTAAGAGCCGAGCTTGTCGAGATTGCGCGCCAGTGCGACGAAACCGACAGCGAAATCCGGCAGATAGGCCCATTCATGCACCAGATCGGCCGGGCCGGGCGCAGTGTAGATGCCCTTGCTCATCTTGGCGGCGACGACGAGGTCGAACCAGGAGCCGTTGCCGGTGCCGCCGAAGAAATCGCCGGCGCGCAGAATGATCGTGCGCACCCGACCCGCCTCAGCTTCACGGCGGAACAGCTCCTCCATGGCGCAGCGGATCCGCCCTTTCTCGGTCGTCGGATGGAACGGCGTGTCTTCCGTGATCACCGCCGGCATCGGCGAGCCATAATTGTAGACGGTGCCGGGGGAAGAGATGCAGCGTGCCGTTGGCTCGGCAGGCGGTCATGACATTCTCGGCCATCGGCAGGCACTTGCCCCAGCCGGTGTAGATCGGGTTCAGGCCGTTGAAAATGATGTCGACGCCCTGCGTCGCGCGGATCAGAGACTCGCGGTCCAGCGCATCGCCGGCGACGGCCGTCGCGCCTGCAAGCTCAGCCGGCACCTTGCCGGTGCGGGTGATGGCGCGGACATCATAGCCCGCGTCGATGAAGGCCTTGGCGACCACGCGGCCGAGCCGGCCATTGGCGCCGAGGATTGCAATCTTGGTCATTCTTCGTCTCCTGTTTGCTGTGAAGCGACGGGACAAGCCCACCGCCTTGGGGATATCTCGGCGTCTGTTCAGCGGTTGCCGAAGAGGTCGCGGTTGCTGCCCTGGACGACCGGCTTCCGGATGATTGCATTCGACTTCTCGATCGATGTGGTGATCGTCTTGTCTTTGCTGGCGACAGGCGTCTGGCTGGCATTGTTCGAGCCGAACTTGTCGCTGCTTGCGAAAGCGGCGTTGGCGGCGATGAGGAGGGCAGCGGCGGTGAGTGCAATCCTGGTCATTTGGGTTACTCCTGATTGGCTTATTGCAGGGCGTATCGATGTTTGCAGGCCGAATATGATTGCCTTACCAATGAATTGAAATTGACCATGTGTGCAGTTCTGATATTCAGTTGTGAATGGCTGATATCGACTGGAACCTGATCAAGAGCTTCGTCACGGTCGCTGAGACCGGCAGCCTGTCGGCCGCGGCGAGAAAGCTATCGGCAAGCCAGCCGACGCTTGGCCGCCACATCTCGGAACTAGAACAAGCGCTCGGCGTCATCCTGTTCCGGCGCGGGCGAAGCGGCTACGCGCTGACCGAAGCCGGGGCCACTCTCTTCGAGCGCGGCAAGGCGGTGAGCGCGCAAGCGAGTGCCTTTTCACGGTTGGCGCTGGGTTCGGTCGAAGCGATCGAAGGCACGGTGCGCATCGCCGCCAGCGAGGTGGTGGCGGCCTATGTGCTGCCCGACATGATGGCGCGGCTCGGTGTCGAGGAGCCCGGCATCGAGGTCGAGATCGTCGCTTCCAACCAGGTCGAGAACCTGCTGCGCCGGGATGCCGACATCGCCATCCGCATGGTCAAGCCGACACAGAACGAGCTGGTGGCGCGCAAGGTCTGCGATATCGCGCTCTGCGCCTGTGCTTCCCTAGCCTATCTCGACCGGTGCGGCCGCCCGCGCGAGCCGGCCGACCTGCTCGACCACGCGCTGATCGGCTTCGACCGGAGCGAGGAGATGATCCGAGGCTTTACGCATTCCGGCATATCGGTCACCCGGAACAGTTTTCGCTTCCGGACCGACAACCAGATCGTGCTTTGGGAGGCGGTGCGGGCGGGAAACGGCATCGGCCTCGGCCAGGAGCCGCTGGCCAAGCGGGACCCCCTGGTGGAGGAGGTGCTGCCGGGCCTGCCGCTGCCCAAGCTGCCGGTGTGGCTGGCCATGCATCGCGACGTGCGCACCAGCGTGCGCATCCGACGCGTGGCGGATTTCCTTCACGAGGAACTGAAACGCTATTCGGCCGGCGCCGCTTCGGGAGCGAATTCGGCGCGATGAGCTAATCCGGCCATCAGCAGGACGACGATCAGCAGACCCGACATGGCGATGAAGATCGGGCCGAAGCTGGAATGCTCGGCGACGAAGCCGATCGCCGAGGGCGCCACGAGGATGCCGGAATAGCCCATGGTGGTGACGACGCTCATGCCGGTGCCCGATGACATGCCTTCCTGGTTGCCGCCGGCCGAAAAGATGATCGGCACCATATTGGCGATGCCGAAGCCGCACAGAGCGAAGGCGGAGATGGCAAGCCAGGGTGAGGGCGACAGGCCTGCGATCAGCATGCCGGCGGCAGCGATGATCGCCGAACCGCGCAACGTCGTCACGGCCCCGAAACGATTGCGCACGCCGTCGCCGAAGAAACGCATGATCGCCATGACACCGGAAAAGGCGGCGTAGGCGAGACCGGCAATGGCGAGATCGGCGCCGAGTTCCTGCCTGAGATAAAGCGCTGCCCAGTCGAGTACCGCGCCTTCGGAGACCATCGTCAGCAGCGCCATCAGGCCCACGAGGTAGACCAGCGGGTTTCCCGGCAAGGTGAATTTATGATGCTCCGCAGCCTGCGGCCTGCCCTCGGCGACGATATAGGGCACCGCCGCCGCGATCGCCGCTAAGGCAAGCGCCGTCACGACCGCGGCGTGGGCGAGGTGGCCGTAATTCTGGATGGCAAAGCCGCCAAGGGCACCGCCGGCGAAACCGCCGAGGCTCCAGAAGCCATGCGAGGAGGACATGATCCCGCGCGACAGCCGCCGCTCGACCACCACCGCATTGGCGTTCATGGCGACATCCATGCCGCCGATGGAGCCGCCAAAGATGAACATGGCGACGGCAGCCAGCGGCACGTTGGGCGCCAGCGCCACGACCAGCAGGCCGAGGCTGCCGCAGAGGCCAAACCAGCGCAGCACGGTGCGCGAGCCGTGTTTCGAAATCAGGTGACCGCACCAGGTCATGGCGGTGACGGCGCCGGCGCCGAACAGCAGGATCAAAAGCCCCAGAGTGAACTTGGAAATGTCGAGGCGGGTCAGGAACACCGGAATCTGCGGCGCCCAGCTGCCGGTCAGGAAGCCGTTGGCGAGGAAGATGGCCGCCACGGCCCAGCGGCCGCGAATGGCGGTCTGCATTGCATTCGACGCGTTCATAGGCGAATCCGGTCAGAAAGTGGCTTTGCGCGGCAAATTAGATCGATTCAATTTCCAGTCAAGCGCTGCGCTCGGGAAGCATTTGGGCCAAACCGAACGCTCAAGAAAATCGAGGACGTAAGAGACCACCTAGTGGTCTCTGGGTCGCCTGGCCTCGAATTCGGCCTTCTTGGCGTCGGAGGTTTCGGTCTGGTGCAGCGCCTGCCATTGCGCGTAAGGCATGCCGTAGACGATCTCGCGCGACTGGTCCTTGCTGAGATCGACGCCTTCGGCTTCCGCGGCCTCGCGATACCAGTTCGACAGGCAGTTGCGGCAGAAGCCGGCGAGGTTCATCAAATCGATGTTCTGCACGTCGCCACGCTCACGCAGATGCGCCACCAGCCGGCGAAAGGCGGCGGCCTCGAAGTCGCGTTTCTGTTCGTCGCTGAGTTCGGTCATCGAAACCTCCTCATAACGGCCCGGTGCGCGAGCCGAACATCTTCACTTGGTGTATATCGGGACGGCGATCGATCGCGTCAACGATCGGCGCCAGACGCTCAGCCCACGAAAGCGCATCCCCGCCGGTCGCGATCAGGTCCTGGCGGATTTCGATCAGCGCGTGGGCATAGCCGTTGACGATGGCGTGCCTGAACATGGTGTCGCCCCGCAGCGCGCCGTCATAGGGCTCGTTGTCGCCGACAACGAGGTTTTTGTCAGCGGCCAGCATGTCGATCAGCGGCCGCGCCACGCGGTCGTCGCGGTCCCACAGTACGCCGACATGCCACGGCCGCTGCCTGCCCTGCATGACCGGCGTGAAGGAATGCACGGAGAAGATGAAGGGTGCCTTGCCGGAAGCCTGCGCGACCGAGGCGATCGTGGCGCCGACGGCGTCGTGATAGGGCCGGTAGAAGCGGTCAAGCCGCCTTTCGCGCTCCTCCGGGGCGAGTGGATAGTTTCCTGTCACGACGGTGCCGTCATAGAGCTGACGGATCAGCGTTGGATCATCCTCACCACGATTGGGATCGATCAGCAGCCGCGAAAAATTGGCGAGCACCGCTGGCACATCGAGCAAGGCAGCGAGTTCGCGCGTCACCGCCTCGACGCCGATGTCATAGGCGATGTGGCGGTCGAACGCCGCCGCCGGCAGGCCAAGGCTGCCATAGTCTTCAGGCAGGTCGCGGCGGGCATGGTCGGCCAACAGCACCATGCCCCGCTTGCGGTCGCCCTCGACGACATCGAAAGGCGCGAAAACTGTGGATCGGGTCATTGGCGGGAAATGGTCTGTTCGCTGGCTTCCGGGGAGGATGCTATCGTCTTTCCACGAAGACGACGCGGGCGCAATGCCGTTGTTTGGCCAAGGTTTCCGCTGAAATCTGGCAAGGGGCGACGGATCGCGCGCCGGGAGCCTTCTTAAATCGATTGGAATTGGACAAAACGGCGCGTTGACATGCGCCCGGACTTTTCCGAAAAGGGGCGCAGAGAGATGCTGATGTGGTTCTTGAGGGGTTTCAGGATGAGTTCCGCCGGCGGGCGGCGCGTGCGCTTCGCCTTCGCCATGCCGCTCCTGACGCTCGCCGTGGGTTTGTCCGCGATGGTTGCGGCCTCGCCCGCCCGCGCTGATTTCCGCGTCTGCAACGCGACGCAAAACCTGGTCGGCGTCGGCATCGGCTATCGTGCCAAGGCCGGCTGGATCACCGAGGGCTGGTGGCACATCGAAGGATCGAGTTGCAAGACGCTGATCGAAGGGCCGCTGTCATCAAGGTTTTACTATCTTTATGCAGAAGACGCCGAACGCGGCGGACGCTGGGACGGCCCGATCAACATGTGCGTGGCTGAAAAAGAGTTCAAGATCGCCGGCGTCACCGATTGCGTCGCCCGGGGCTTCCAGCGCGCCGGATTCCAGGAATACGACACGGGCGAGCAGGCAAGCTGGATGGTCCAGCTAACCGACGACCCCGCAACGGGAGGCGCGCCAGCCGCCCCGGGAACAAACAGTCAATGAGACGCAGCCGCAAGGTCAAGATCCTAGCCACCATCGGTCCGGCCTCCTCTTCCGAGGAAATGCTGAAGAAGCTGTTCGAAGCGGGCGCCGATGTGTTCCGCATCAACATGAGCCATACCGATCACGAGTTGATGCGCACGCTGGTCGGACGCATCCGCGCCGTCGAGGAGACGGTCGGAAGGCCGATCGGCATCCTTGCCGACCTGCAAGGACCCAAGCTGCGCGTCGGCAAGTTCGCCAACGGCAAGGAGGTGCTGACCGTCGGCCAGACCTTCACGCTCGACGACAATCCCGAGCCCGGCACCGCGGCCAGGGTCTATCTGCCGCATCCCGAAATCCTGAGTTCGGTCGAGGCCGGCCACCGGCTGCTGATCGACGACGGAAAGCTGGAGCTGAAAGCGGTGAAGGCCAACGGCAAGGCGATCGTCTGCACCGTCGTTGCCGGCACCACGATTTCCGACAGAAAGGGCGTCAGCCTGCCCGATACCGACCTGCCGGTCGGCGCGCTGACCGAGAAGGACCGCAGGGATCTCGACGCGGTGCTCGCCACCGGCGTCGACTGGATAGCGCTGTCCTTCGTGCAGCGGCCGGAGGACCTGGCCGAAGCGCGCAAGATCGCACGCGGCCGGGCGCTGATCATGGCCAAGATCGAGAAGCCGCAGGCGGTTGCCCGTCTGGCCGAAATCATTGAACTCTCAGACGCGCTGATGGTCGCGCGCGGCGATCTCGGCGTCGAGATGCCGCTGGAAGCCGTGCCCGGGATCCAGAAGCAGATCACGCGCGCAGCGCGCCGCGCCGGCAAGCCGGTGGTGGTCGCCACGCAGATGCTGGAATCGATGATCACCGCGCCCGTGCCGACCCGCGCGGAAGTCTCCGACGTTTCGATCGCCGTCTTCGAAGGCGCCGACGCCATCATGCTTTCGGCCGAATCGGCCGCGGGCGCCTATCCGGTGGAAGCGGTGGCGATGATGAACCGCATCGCCACCAAGGTGGAAACCGATCCGACCTATGCAGGCATC
Source organism: Mesorhizobium sp. B264B1B (assembly GCF_020165765.1). Lineage (NCBI taxonomy): Bacteria > Pseudomonadati > Pseudomonadota > Alphaproteobacteria > Hyphomicrobiales > Phyllobacteriaceae > Mesorhizobium > Mesorhizobium sp. B264B1B. The sequence continues at coordinate 154,433 of NZ_JAIUIS010000008.1, read as the reverse complement.
ATCAACGCCCAGCGTTCCGAGCCTGAAGCAACCGGCGCCGATGCGATCTCGCTGGCGGCCCGCGAAATCGCCGAGACGCTGAAACTGTCGGCGATCATCACCTACACGGCTTCCGGCACCACGGGCCTGCGCGCCGCGCGCGAGCGCCCGCAGGTGCCGATCGTGGCCCTGTCGCCGATCGTCAACACGGCGCGGCGGCTGTCGCTGCTGTGGGGCACGCACTGCGTCGTCTCCCCCGATGCCACCGATCTCGACGACATGGTCGATCGCGCCTGCCGCATCGCGCTTGAAGAGGAATTCGGCAAGCCCGGCGACCGCGTCATCATCACCGCCGGCGTGCCGCTAAGGACGCCCGGTTCGACCAATATGCTGCGCATCGCCTATGTCGGTTCGGACTTGGGCACCCGATAAGCCCGCCCCAGGGCTTCACCGCGTTGCGATCTTGAGAGCTCTTGTTGCCGCTGCGGCGTGGTCAATGCGCTGAAGGAAGCGACGCGCGGGGTATGGGATCTTGCAGATGTTGATCCGGTCCCCGCATCTTTCGCCGCTTAAGTTCGGCAGTGTCGAGCAGATCGAAATCGACCTTTTCCAGCGTGCAGTGCCAGTCGGCGCTGTGCGAACCCATCCTCGTTTGTGGTGTTCCAGAAGCCGTTCGCGGCTGGAATAGCCATGGTAGTCGAAGGCGATCACGCCGTTGGTCACATAGATATGGTTTCCGTAATGGTTCCCGCTTGGAATGATCCGCTCGCCGTAAAATCCGTCCAGGGGAGGATAACTAAGAAAGACGCCCGCAAGGATGGGGCAGGCGCCGTAACCGAAGAAGATGCGATCCGGCAGCGCCCAGAATTTTTCGGGATTTTTCTTTATGCCGTGTTTCAGGACGTACATGCCGCTCTGGCCCCGATACCGTTTTTCGACGACCGTTTTCGGAAGACGCACATCAGGTCGGCGCCAACTCCGCTTCGGGTTCCTTGAGGTCGGCGCATTTGCCGACGCCATAGGCATCGCCGGCGATCCGCGCTTCCACCGCCCTTGCCATCGCCTCCAGATCCACGCTCCTGCCGGCGGCCTTCTCGATGGCGCCAACGACCAGATCAGACGCGATCCAGTCCGGCTTGTGGCCGAGATTGCGCACCCAGACCAGTTCGGCGCCGGCAATGTTGCGCTCGAGGCCGACCGAATGGATATGGGCGTAGACGACCTTGTCTCGATCGCCCGAGATGACCACGGTCGGCGCCTTGATCTCGGCGTAGCGCGGCGCGGCCCCAAGCGCATAGCGGTAGAGGCCGACGACATCGCTGGCATTTGCGCGGAAGGCCGACGGTCTCAGCACCAGCGGGATCGAGGCCTCGGCGACATAATTGTCCGGCACTTTGTTGGGCGAGAAGACGCAGGTCGTAGCGTCGGCGATCCGCAGCATTCCTGCCGGATAGCTCAGCGTTTCGGAGAACAGCCGGCCGATCACCGGAATGGTGGTCAGGTCGTAGTACCAGGCGGTTGCGCCGCCGGGCCACGGATGGGTTGCCGGTGCCAGGAATACCAGCCCGAGCGTCTTGTCGGCATGCTCGCGGCCGAAGGCGGTCGTCACCGCGCCACCGAAGGAATGGCCGACGATGATAGCCTGCTTCATACCGAGATGGTCCATCAGCGCGGCGACGGTGTCGGCCTGCGACCACGGATCCTCGTTGTTGCCGGGCCCGCGTCCCGACCAACCGAATCCCGGCCGGTCGAAGAACAGCAATTCGGCGCGCCCTTCAAGCAACGGCCTGAGCGGCAGCATCTGATCCCTGAGATTGGCGCTGGCGCCGTGGATGAAGACAACAGGCGGCAGGTCGGCCTTGGCGGGGCCAGGAACGTGGACATAGTGGATGCGCGCGCCATCGATGTCGACGAATTCGCCGACGGCCGGGTTGCGGCGCTCGATCAGCCAGGAGCCGACGCGGGTGATGCCGACAAATCCAAAGACAAGTGCCAGAAGGAAGGCAAAGGCGGCATAGAGCAGGTTCATGTGGGATATACGAGAGGGAGTAGGGGAGTAGGGCAAGTATTTCCGGGCGATCTCTTTCCTACTGCCTTACTGCCTTATTCCCCTACTGCCTTAAATATCAAATGCCTTCGCCGGCGAGTTCTTCCGAAAGCGTACCGACTTGATCCTGGGCGCTGCGCAGCATCGGATAGATGGCAAGGACCTTCTGCCAGGCCTCGAGCGCCGATTGCTTGCGTCCGGTCACGGTCATGATCTGTGCCAGGCCCGACAGCGCGCCGAAATGGCGTGGTTCGAGTTGCAACGTATGGTCGATGTCGGACATCGACTTGCCGTAGTTCTTCATCATGAAATGCACCGTGGCGCGCCGGTTCCAGCCCTCGGCATAGGCCGGCTGCAAGGTGACCACCTGGTCGAGGAAATCGAGCGCGACGTCGAACTTCTGGTTCTCGATCGCCTTCTGCGACCATTGCATCATCAGGTCGATCGAGGCGCTGCCCGACTGGGACCATTCGCTCCAGATGATGCCGGCGATACGCTCTGCCGCCTTTTCGTTGCGCTCGCGCTTGAGATCGGCAAACAGCTTGTCGAGCCGGGCCTCCCTGTTCATTGCGGGAGGCGGGGCTTGCGGCACTGGCTGGGCATCCGGAGGCGCCGGCTCCGGGGCCGCTTGCACAGCGGCCCGGTCATCGGCCCGAGCCGGCAACGAGACGGCGCTGCAAAAAAGAAGGACCGTCAAAAATGCAAAAAGAATCCGCATCGCCCGAATCTAGTCCCGGGCGGCGGAACGTCAAACTGATTTTAGCGTGAACGGCCGGCGGACCGACGATAAACACCAACTGCGGAGGCAAAAGCCTCGCGACGAAGCTCAGCCCTGGCGCGCCTTATAGCGGGGGGCGGTCTTGTTGATGATGTAGACGCGGCCCTTGCGGCGAACCAGACGGTTGTCGCGATGACGCGCCTTCAGCGCCTTGAGCGAATTCTTGATCTTCATGGTCTTGCCTGTCGGTGTGGACCCAGTCCGGGTCGAAATTTTAAGGCGCGCCAGAAGACGCGCCTTTGAACTGTGGGTGGCTCATAAACGAGGAGCCTTGTCCGTGTCAACCGCAAGCATGCCCGGTAGCGGAGATGAATGCCCGGTGTCGTCAAATATCCGCAATCGGCCAATGGCTCGGCTCCGGCTGGTATGATGTGGTGGTCGCCACGTGACTTGGGAACGACATGCGCCGAGTTTTCCTGCCCGGTAGCTCGCGGCGTCGAGATTGCTGTCAGGCGCGGCGGCTGATCCGGGTGAAATGGCCCATCTTGCGGCCGGGCCGCGCTGCGGCCTTGCCGTAGAGATGCAACATCAGGTCTGGCTCCGCCAGCAATTCCGGAACGCGCAAGATATCGTCGCCGATCAGGTTCTCCATCACGCAGTCGGAATGGCGTCGCGGGTCGCCGAGCGGCAGGCCGGCCACGGCGCGGATATGCTGCTCGAACTGCGAAACGGTGCAGGCGGCTTCCGTCCAGTGGCCTGAATTGTGGACGCGCGGCGCGATCTCGTTGGCCAGCAGCGAGCCATCGGCCAGCACGAAGAACTCGATGCCGATGACGCCGACATAGTCGAGCGCCGACAGGATCTTCACCGCCGCCGTCCGGGCCGCCTCGGCTGTCCGGGGCGCGATCGCGGTCGGCACGGTCGATGTGTGGAGAATGCCGCTGCGGTGGACGTTCTCGGCCGGATCGTAAGTGGCGACGACGCCATCGATGCCGCGCGCGCCGATGACGGAGACTTCGCGCTCAAAGGAAACGAAGGCCTCGAGGACCAGCGGCACGTTGCCCATGGCCTCGCAGGTGCCGGCGAAGCCGCCGGCTTGCATGTCGCGGAAGACGCGCTGGCCCTTGCCGTCATAGCCCATGCGCCGCGTCTTCAATATGCCGCTGCCGCCAAAGGATTTCAGCGCTGCGGTCAGCTCGCCGTCATTGTCGACCGCGCGGAAATCCGCCGTGGCAATGCCGATGCCGTTGAGAAATGTCTTCTCGGTCACCCGGTCCTGCGCCACATCAAGCGCGCGCGCAGGCGGATAGACCGCCACCTTTGCGGCGAGCGCCTCGGCGGCGGCAACCGGAACGTTCTCGAATTCATAGGTGACGACGGCACTTGCCTCGGCCAATTCGGCAAGCGCGGCGGGGTCATCGTAGGCGGCCGTGACCTGACGGTTGGCGACCTGTGCCGCGGGGCAATCCGGCTGCGGCTCCAGCACCACGGTGCGGTAGCCGAGGCGAGCGGCCGCCATTGCCAGCATGCGGCCGAGCTGGCCGCCGCCGATGATGCCGATGGTCGATCCGGCGGGCAGGCTCATTGCGTGTCCGTGGGTTCGGCCGCGACCTTGGCGGTCTGTGAGGCGCGCCAGGCATCGAGCCGCCCGGCAAGCTTGTCGTCGTTGAGCGCCAGCACGGCGGCGGCCAACAGAGCCGCATTGGCCGCACCGGCCTTGCCGATGGCCAGCGTCCCCACCGGAATGCCGGCCGGCATCTGGACGATGGACAGCAGCGAATCCTGTCCCGACAGGGCCTTGGATTCCACCGGCACGCCGAACACCGGCAGCGGTGTCATCGCCGCCGTCATGCCGGGCAGGTGCGCCGCACCGCCGGCACCGGCGATGATGACCTTGTAGCCGGCGGCCTTGGCGCCCTTTGCGAAGGCGTAGAGCCGGTCGGGAGTGCGGTGCGCCGAGACGATCAGCCGTTTGTGCGGGATGCCAAGCGCCTCCAGTGTCTCGGCGGCATGGCGCATGGTCGCCCAGTCGGACTGGCTGCCCATGATAATGGCGACGTCGGCGCGTTGATCGTCCAAGCTTCTGCTCCCGGCGACAAAGGCGCGCCTTAGCGGAATTCGGCGGCGGCGGCAAGGATGCGGGGCATTGCCGGTGTCCGGCCGGGAAATCGGCCTATGCCGCAGCCTTGCGGAAGCGGGCGACGAAATCGTCGAGTTCGGGCCGCTCCATGTCGGAGATCGCCCAGTAGGAGAAGGCGCCGTCGCTCCACTGCACCAGCGAAAAGCCGCCCGAGGAAAGATCGTCAGGCTCGCTGACCTTGCCGCCCTGCTGCGGTTCGGCGACCAGCGTGATCAGATGCTCGCGGTGGCGGTAGACAAGTGCCGGCATCGGGCGGCCGGAAATCACCTCGACCCGGCCGCCGATCAGCGCAAAACCGTCCTTGGCAAGATCCGGTGCCGGCGGCGACACGCCGATCCGGGCGTCGAGCCAGGGTTTTACCGTATGGCGATCCGACGAGACGATGTCGATCGGGCTGGCGGCAAGCAGGCTGCGGCGATGGCCGCTGGCGACCGCCGCGGCGAAGCTGTCGGACGCGCCGTTGACCATCACCCATTGCGTTGCTCCGCTGGCCAGCACCGCGCTGATCATGATCGAGGCGGCAAGAGCGCGCCAGTCGAACGAGCCGAAGCGGCGCGCTCGACTCGGCGACAGCCGCGTATCGGCGTTTCGCCTCTGGCCTCCCCCGCCTGGGGCAAGCACCCCCGGGAGCGCCAGCGGGCCCTGCTGCGGCTTGGCCGTTTCGCCTGCCGGCTGTGCGGTGGGCGCGGCGCCAATGGCCGCAATGCGCGCGCGAAACGCGTCGCTGACATCTGGGCGCGGCAGGCGGCCAATCGCGCCCCGCAAGGCCACGATGCGGGCATGCTCTGAGGCAAGCCGCAGATCGGCCGCAATGCGCCGCTCCACCGCAAGCGCGGCCGCTGCATCAAGTTCGCCATCGACGAGGGCGTGGATCATCAGCCTGATGCCTTCCGGATCATTGGGCAGTCCATCGTCATGCATGGTCATGGCGCTCTCCCCAGGTCAGACATAAGCAGGCTCCGCGCGCGGGCCAGCCTGGACATCACCGTGCCCATCGGCACGCCGAGCATGGCCGCTATCTCGCGATAGCTGAGGCCGCTGATGTCGCGCAGCACAAGCGTCTCGCGAAACGGCTGCGGCAGGGCTGCTATCGCCGTTTCAAGCGCCACCGTGTCGGCCTTGGCGATCAGGCTTGCCTCCGGACCATATTCGTCCGGCACGCTGATGCCGTGTGCCGCCGCCATCTCGTCGAGATCGCCGAGATCACCGACGGCCAACATGCCGCGCGGCCGGTTGCGCGACATCCAGGTATAGGCGGTGTTGCGCACGATGGTCAGCAGCCAGGCGCGGGCATTGCCGCCGGCATAGCCTGATATGCCCGCATGCGCCTTTATGCAGGCGTCCTGCACGACGTCCTCGGCATCGGCGCCATTGCCGGTCAACCAGCGGGCAAGCGCCAGCGCGTCACCGAGATGAGGCACCACCACCTCGCTGAAGCGCTCGGCTCCGGCCTTCTCGCTCAAAGCAGCACCATCCGATACTCCACGAGGAACAGGCCGTGCGCTTTCAAGCAATACCGGCGGTCTCGCCCCGCCCGTGCGGGCGAAACCCTCGGCAACAGGCAAAGCCGCCTGCCGTGGCGAAAGTGAATTCATCTGCGTCACCAGTGTCAAGCGCAATGGGAAAGCCGTGCATCATGGGAGAGAGGCCGGTTGAGGTCATGCGCTCCAGCACATGGCGGCCGCCGACGCCGCGGCCATGTTCGCTGTCGTGTTCATGATGACGGACATGCGGATCTCCTCAACGCCTGTAGCGGCCTATGTCGAGGAGACCCGTTGCGGCCGAGATTTATTCCCGCGGCGTACGCATCCGGCTGTTCACGGTCACGTGATCAGCCGGTGCTTTGGGTTCGTTGGTCCGCTTGGCGCTCAATCCGGCCAGCGCAAGGCGCCGGAAGAGACCTTGCGAGCAATCTTCATGGCGTCGGCGGGCCGGTCCTTCGCGGTCAACAGGGCGCGCAGCCGTTCGGTGACGATCTCCGCCTCTCCGGGATGAAGATTACAGGGGTCGAGGAAGAAATGGCCGCGTTCGACCTCGTGATTGCGCACGATGATGGGCGGCGATCCACCGGCAAGCGCCGAGGCAAGGCCGGCGGCGGTGAAGCGGCTTTCCGGCAGCACGAAGACCTGCAGGCGGTCGAGCGGGTTGGAGGTCGGGTCGGGAATGATCTCCGCGCCAATGCCCGGGATACCCTGCAGAGCATCCTTCCAAAGGTTGAGGGCGGCCTCTTCGCGCCGGCGGATGCCGGCGTGGTCGCGCTTCTCCCATGCCTCGAGCGCGGCCATGGTGCCGGCGATGCTTTCCTTGCCGACCTTCATGGCGCGGGCGACGCCGCGGTTCTGCAGATAGGCGCCGCGCACCAGATCCTTGCGTCCGGTGACGATGCCGCTGGTCGGGCCGCTCAGGAATTTATGGCCGCTGTAGATGACGATGTCGGCACCACGCGCCAGGAAGCCGCGCAGGTCATATTCGGAAGCCGCGTCGACGATCACCGGCACGCCCCTGGCGTGGCAGATTTCACAGAACTCCTCCAGCGACAGCATGCCGTATTGCACCGTGTGATGCGCGACGACATAGAGCCCTGCCGCCGTGCGGTCGTTGATCGCGTCGCGGACATGATAGTCCTGCGTGACGCTGACCGTGCCGGCGGGCACCACCTTGGCGCCGGCGACGCGGACCGACTGGTCGATCGGGGCGCCGTAGTTGACGATGTGGCCAAGCTGGATGATCACCTCTGACTTGAGGTCGCCGGTGTCGTCCGGCAGGCGTTCGATGGCGAGCAGGTTGGTTCCCGTCATCGCGCCGGCGATCGCCATGGTGATGCCGCTGGCGCAGCAGGCGGTGATGAAGCCGGCCTCGCCGCCGGTGAGGCGCGCGACGACGGCGCTTGCGGCGCGCTGCAGATCGTCCATCTCCACCCATTGCGATGCCATTTCAGACATCGCGCTGATCGCTTCAGGCACAATGATCGACGCACCGAGCGCCGTCATCGTGCCGGAGACGTTGATGATCGGACGAAGGCCGAGCCGTTCGCGGATCGTCGTGTTGGAGCCGGTGTCTGAATATGTTTTCATGTGAGCAATCCCGTGGATGACAGATCAGGCAGCGATCTCGACGACCGCTTCGATTTCGACGGTGATGTTTCCCGGCAAGGAGCCGACGCCGATCGCCGAGCGGGCATGCCCGCCGATCGTGGCGAAAACGTCGGCGAAAAGATCGGAGCAGCCATTCACCACTTTGGGGTGGTCGCTGAAGGTCGGCGTGGCGTTGACGAAGCCGAGCAGCTTGACGACGCGCACGATGCGGCCGAGATCGCCGGCGGCAGCATGCATGACGGCAAGCAGGTTGAGGCCGGTGAGGCGGGCATGCTGATAAGCCTCCTCCACCGTCACATCCTCGCCCACCTTCCCGGTGCAGAGCGAGCCGTCGGCCCGCAGCGGTCCCTGGCCGGACAGGAAGATCAGCCGGCCGCTCTCGGCATGGGTAACGAAGTTGGCGATGGGCGTCGGCGGCTCGGGCAATGTGAGGCCGAGTTCGGCGAGCCTGGTGTAAGGCGTCATGGAAGAAGGCTCCTTGGGATGGCGTCAACCATCCGATGTCAGAAGTGCGAGGCGCGGAAGCGCGCCAGGAAATTGCGCAGACGCTCATTGTCGGCGTCCGCAGCAAGGATCTCCTTCGGCGGGCCGACGGCGCCGACGCCGCCATCGGCCATGAAGACGATGCGGCTCGAGGCGTCGCGGGCAAAGGCCATCTCATGCGTGACCATCACCATCGTCATGCCGTCCTCGGCGAGGCTGCGCACCACTTCAAGCACCTCGCCGACGAGTTCCGGATCGAGGGCGGAGGTTATCTCGTCGAGCAGCAGGATTTTCGGCCCCATGGCCACGGCGCGCGCAATTCCGACGCGCTGCTGCTGGCCGCCGGAGAGCTCCGCCGGCAGGCTGTCGGCCTTATGGGCAAGACCGACGCGGCCGAGCCAGTGTTCGGCAATCGTGCGCGCCTCCGCTGTGCTTTTGCCGCGCACCTTGGTGAGGCCGAGCATGATGTTGCCGGCGGCGGTGAGATGCGGAAACAGGTTGAAGCTCTGGAACACCATGCCGGTCTCGGCGCGCATCGCGGCAAGGTCGCGTTCGCTGCGGCGCTGGCGGGCTCCGGTTTCTCGGAAGCCGACCTCCTTGCCGTCGATGCGGATGGACCCGCTGTCATAGCTCTCCAGGAAGTTGACGCAGCGCAGCAGCGTGGTCTTGCCGCTGCCCGAGGGCCCGATGACCGTCACCACCTCGCCGCGCGCCACGCGCAGGCTGACCGAGCGCAGGACCTGGACGGCGCCAAAGGATTTGGACACATCGCGGATGTCGAGAAGGGCCTGGGCATCGTTCGAGCTTGTGGACATTGCTATTCCCGGATGAAGGAGAAACGCCGCTCCAGCCGCCTGCTGGCAAGCGAAAGCGCATAGTTGACGGCGAAGTAGATGAGGGCGCCAAGGATGTAGAGCGGCATGGCCTCATAGGTGCGGCCGATGACCTGGTTGATGGCCTGCATGAGATCGGTGATGCCGAGCAGCGAGACCAGCGCGCTGCCCTTGACCGCGTCGGTGACGCCATTGATCCAGGGCGGCAGGAAACGCCTGAACGCTTGCGGAAAGATGACATGGGCCAGCCGCTGGCGGAAGGTCAGGCCGATCGCCATTGCGGCCTCCGATTGTCCCTTCGGAATGGAGCCGACGGCGCCCCGCAGGTATTCGACGACCTGGGCCGTCTTGAACAAGGTCAGCGCCAGCACGGCAGCCCAGAAGGACGGCAGGTGAAGCCCGACGGCCGGCATCCCGTAATAGACGAAGAAGATGAGCACCAGGATCGGTATGCCGCGAATGGTGTCGCTGAAGATGCGAACCGCCCAGCGCGCCGGCGCCGGGCCGTAGACCAGGCCGACGCCGAGGACGACGCCGGCGACGAGCGAAAACGTCACGACCAGCAGCGACACCCAAAGCGTCAGCGCAAAACCCTGAGCCAGGAAAGGCAAGGCGTAGGCGATCTGGCCAAGCATGCTAGTGCACCACCTTGAACCAGCGTTCGACGAGCCGGAGCGCGTAAAGCAGGGCGTAGCCGGTCAGCAGATACATCGCCGTCACGACGAGATAGACCTCGACGATGCGGAAGGTGTTGAAGTTGATCCATTGCGCGCCGAAGGTCAGTTCGGGCACCGAGATGACCGAGGCGACGGAGGTGTCCTTGAACAGCGATATGAAGGTGTTGGAAAGCGCCGGCAGCGTGATGCGCAGCATGGTCGGCAGGCGCACATGCAGCAGCCTTTGCCAGGGCGTCAGGCCGATCGCCTTGCCGGCGTCGAGCTGGCCGCGCGGAACCGCTTCGAGACCAGAGCGGAACACCTCGACCAGATAGGCGCCGCTGTAGAGCGCCAGCGTGGCGACGAACGAGGTTTGCGCGCTGTAGGCGATGTCGACCACGGTCGGCAGACCGTAGAAGACGAGATAGACGAGCAGGATCAGCGGCACGTTTCGGATGAATTCGACATAGGCGGCAATGATGCCGCGCACCATGCGTCCGGCCGACACGTACCAGACCGCCAGGACCAGGCCGATGACGATGCCGATGGCGATCGAGATGACGGCGAGCTCCAGGCTGAGCAGCAGACCGCCCCACAGCTTGTCGAAATGCCGCCAGATCAGGTTGAAATTGAGCGCATAACCCATGCGTCGGCCTCAGTGCTCCCGATGTGACGCAAAGCTGGCCGCGTCGCCAGGAAAAAAGGCGGAAGGGTCGGCGCCCTTCCGCCGATGACGTCAGATAACCGGGAAGCCGGGGTGGCGCGCCGGCGGCTCCTGCCCGAAATAGTCCTTGAACGCGGCGTCATAGAGCGCCGTTTCATGGCCGAACATGGCGATGGTGAAGGTCTGGTTGACGAAGGTCAGCCAATCGAGATCGCCTTGCCGGAGCGCCGCGCCATAAAGCATCGAGTACCAGCTCTTGCCGGCATCGAAGTATTTGTCCGGATTGCGCGAGGCGAGCCAGCGCACGGTGGAGAGGTCGACGGCAGCGGCATCGGCACGCTTGGATTCCAATGCCTGCAGCACGTTGGCCTGTGTATCGATCTGCATCACCTGCGCCTCCGGCAAGGCAAAATGCACCGAAGATTCGGCGTCGACATTCTGCAGGATGGAAACGCGCGTCGCGGAGCCTGCGGCAAGCAGCTTGTCGAAGGTCTTGTTCTCGGCGCCGGGCAAAGTCAGCAAGGCGACGCCCTCGACGTAGTAAGGCCTGGAGAAGTTGATCAGCTGCGAGCGCTGCGCGGTCATGGTCATGAACTGGATGGTGATGTCGACCTTGTTCGTCGTCACGTTCGGAATGCGCTGCGCCGGGTCCTGCATGACGAACTCGACCTTGGCCGGGTCATCGAACAAGCCCTTTGCCAGGATGCGCCCCATGGTGATGTCCATGCCGACGAGTTCGCCGGCGTCGTTCTCGAAATGCCATGGCGCATTGGTGCTTCCGGTGCCGACAATCAATTTGCCGCGCTCCAGCACGGTGCGTAGCAGGCTATCGGGCGCAGCCTGCGCCGCCGCCTTCTGGACGTCGACCGTTGCCGCCGCGCTCATGACGCCGGCCGTTGCCAGTCCGGCCATACCCAGTTTCAGAAAATCACGCCTTTTGGATGTGTCGTCCACAGCGACCTCCTTTCGTGTTGTGTTCCCCTACGCACAGGCAATACGCGCACCCGGATCGTTACAGAAATTGTCTCTTACAAGGGACTAGTGTATCCTGTACAAGACAGATACTAACATCAGGAATCGACAATGCAAGATGGCAGCGCCTTGGCGGTCTCAGCGGACGCAAAGATTTCGGTCTCTCGGGAGAAGGGCCTCAACCGGGTGCTCGAGATTCTGGAGTTCCTTCATTCGACGCAGCGCGCCATCGGTATCGGCGACCTCGCCAAGGGGGTCAACGCGCCGCGTTCGACCACCTACACACTGGTGCGATCGCTGGTCGATGCGGGCCTCCTGGAGATGGCCGGCGACGGCAACCGCGTCTATTTCGGTAAGAAGCTCTATCTCTATGGAATGGATTATGTGCGCGGCAACGACCTCTTGAGGCGAGGACGCCAGGAGGTCGACAACCTGTCGCGCGAGACCGGCGAGACCTCCGAACTGTGCATGCTGCAGAGCGGCCGCTACACGATCGTCCACTCGAGCCCGGGCACCCGGCCGTTCCGCATCAGCTCCGCCACCGGTTTGCAGATCCCGCTGCCCTGGACCGCGTCAGGCAGGCTGCTGCTCGCCGGCCTCGAACAGGCCCGGATCGAGGCCATGATATCGGAAGACGATCTCATCCTGCCCGATGGCCGCAGATTGCGGCTGGACGATTTCATCGCCGACATAGCGACGGCGCGAGCCACCGGCTATTGCATCACTTCGGGGCTCGTCGACGCCTATACGAAATGCCTCGCCGCGCCGGTGTTTTCAGCACCCGGCACCGTCGAGGCGACGATGTGCCTGGTGGTGCCCATCGACACGTCGCAGGAGAAGACAGGCGAACTCCTGGCCCTGTTGCGCGAACGCGCGGCGCGGCTTTCGATCGCGGCCTGGACCTGAAGTCAGGCGATGATGTCCGGGATGATCCTGTCTTCCAGCTTCATCAGCCGATCCTTCAGCGCAAGCTTCTTCTTCTTCATGCGCTGGATCTGCAGCGGGTCGCAGTTCATGGCGATCATCGCATTGATAGCGGCGTCGAAATCGGCGTGTTCCTGCTTCAGCCGGGAAAATTCGAGGCGAATATCGGCCTGTTCCTGATCGGACATTCTCTACCGTCTGCACGTCTGCGGCGCCCAAAACTGGGCCTGATTGGGCGGGGGCGGCTCTTTTTGCCACCGGCGCGCAGCCCATATCACATTTCACATTGCCGTGGAATGCTACCACGGATCATTCGACATCGCTGCGCGAAGGTGGCACACTGTCATTGTGCCGTCACAGAGCGAGCCTGCGGTGGACGAGCCTTTGGCGGCTGCAATCGAGGAAACCATGAAAGGGAGAACCAATCATGTCTCTTGCATCCCATCTTGATGAGTTGCAGCGGAAACACGGCGACATCGAACGCGAGCTCGATGACGCGATGAATCACCCGTCGGTGGACGACCTCGAAATCGTGAATCTCAAGCGACGCAAGCTGGCAATCAAGGACGAGATTGAAAAACTGAGGGCCAAACCCACGACGCATTGATGCCCCACTGACATAACCGCTCACCATTCGGGTCTTTCCTGCCGGCGGCAATTGCCGCCGGACTGGTGGTTTTGATCTTCGGTTTCAGGTCGACCATCACAGATATTCGTACCAGGCAGAGGCCTTCCGACTTCCTAGTCCCAGGACGAGCAGGGGCGAAGCTCGTCGCGGCTCCCCTTTACCGTAACTGACCGAAGAGTGCAGCGGAGCAGAATTCCGCCTTGCCGCGGCGCTCTGAGGTCAGGGCTTGGATTCTGGGACTGCGCTGCGTCGCTCTTCTCCTTGCTCCTCCCCGAAATGACGGACTCGTTCCGGGAAAGACAAAGCGATGGGGCCTGCCAATCGCCAGGTAGCCGATTGGCCGACGCAAGCGAGCGATAAAAGTCGGGCGCCGAGCAACCGGCGGCGGCATCGATTGCGGCCAGTGGCGACCTGTCGCCATTGACAAGCCATCTTTGCTCCTCCACCTCATGCCCGGACTTCAGCGCATCGGCCCGGAGCGCGCTTTTGTGCGTCCAAGTGGACGCGCGGCGCTCCAGAGATTAAAGGCTGCCGGCATGACCGGATATTATTCCTTTCCCTTCCCGCGCCGCACCTCGGTTGGCGTCGATGTGGGCGGCGTGGTGGTTGGCGGCGGTGCTCCCGTCGTCGTGCAGTCGATGACCAATACGGATACCGCCGATGTCGACCAGACGGTCGCCCAGGTCGCGGCGCTGCATCGCGCCGGCTCCGAGATCGTGCGCATCACCGTAGACCGCGATGAAAGCGCCGCCGCCGTGCCGCGCATCCGGGAGCGGCTGGCGCGGCTCGGTATCAACGTGCCCATCGTCGGCGACTTCCACTATATTGGTCACAAGCTCCTGGCCGATCATCCGGCCTGCGCCGAGGCGCTGGCCAAATACCGCATCAATCCCGGCAATGTCGGCTTCAAGGACAAGAAGGACCGGCAGTTCGGGGCAATCGTCGAGATGGCGATCAAACATGACAAGCCGGTGCGCATCGGCGTCAACTGGGGCTCGCTCGACCAGGAACTCCTGACCCGGCTGATGGACGACAACCAGGCCCGCGGCTTTCCGTTGACCGCACAGCAAGTGACGCGCGAGGCGATCGTGCAGTCGGCGATCCTCTCGGCCGAGATGGCCGAGGAGATCGGCCTTGGCCGCGACAAGATCATCCTCTCGGCCAAGGTCAGCGGCGTGCAGGACCTGATAGCCGTCTACACCGAGCTCGCCAGCCGTTCCGACCATGCGCTGCATCTCGGCCTCACCGAAGCCGGCATGGGCTCGAAAGGCATCGTCGCCTCATCCGCCGCCATGGGCATCCTGTTGCAGCAAGGCATCGGCGACACCATCCGCATATCGCTGACGCCGGAGCCGAACGGCGATCGCACGCGCGAGGTACAGGTGTCGCAAGAATTGCTGCAGACCATGGGTTTCAGGCAATTCGTGCCGATCGTCGCCGCTTGCCCCGGCTGCGGCCGCACAACCTCGACCGTGTTCCAGGAACTGGCCCAGAACATCCAGGCCGATCTCAGGAAAAACATGCCGGCGTGGCGTGAGAAATACCCAGGGGTCGAGAACCTCAAGGTCGCCGTGATGGGCTGCATCGTCAACGGCCCGGGCGAGTCCAAACATGCCGATATCGGCATTTCGCTGCCAGGCACCGGCGAGACGCCGACAGCGCCCGTCTTCGTCGACGGCAAGAAGGCGGCGACGCTGCGCGGACCCTCGATCGCGCAGGATTTCGAAAAGATGGTCACCGACTATATCGAACAACGATTTGGTCGCGGCAAGGCCGCGGCAGAGTAGGTCGAATGCTGCGCTTCCTCCCGGTGGCGCTAATCCTGCTGTGCGGGTGGCCCACCTTGGCCCAGGCCGATCCGCCGCAATCGGCCAAGCAGCGGCTGATCGACAAGGTCTGCAACCTGATCCAGGCTCATGCCGACCAGAACGGCCTGCCCAGGGATTTCTTCGCCCGGCTGATCTGGAAGGAAAGTCGGTTCGATCCCAACGCCGTCAGTCCGGTCGGCGCCGAAGGAATCGCCCAGTTCATGCCGGGGACCGCCAAGATGCGCGGGCTCGCCAATTCCTTCGACATCAACCAGGCGATCCCGGCCTCGGCGAAATACCTCGCCGAGATGAAGACCAGCTATGGCAATCTCGGCCTGGCGGCCGCCGCCTACAATGCCGGCGAAAACCGGGTCTCGCGCTGGCTGGGCTCGGGCGGCTTCCTGCCGATGGAAACCGAAAGCTATGTCTTCGACATCATGGGCGAGCCGGTCGATAAGTTCGCCGACCGCGCCTATGCCGGAAGCGTGCGACCGCTCGACGCGAAATCCGATTTCGTCGCGGCCTGCCGTAAGCTCCCGGTGATCATGTCGCGCACGGTGGCGATGGCTTCCATCAACATAAAGCCGTGGGGAATCCAGGTGGCCGGCAATTTCCGCCGCAGCGCCGCGATCAACCAGTGGCTCAGGGTGAGAGGCCGCTTCCCGGCCCTGCTAGGCGGGCATGATCCGGTGGTCAGCCGGGTGCGCACGCCGATCGGCCGGCGCGGCATCTACGCGGTCAGGATCGGGGTCGACGACCGTGCCGCCGCCGGCGCTATCTGCCAGAAACTGCAAAGTGTCGGCGGGGCATGCGTGGTGGTGCGCAACCGGTAGAGGGTGTGTCGTTGCGGGTGAAGGGGCGATAAAAAATGCCGGCCGCGGCTATAGGCGACCCTGGATTGGCCGGCATTGCCCTGCCTTCGACGAGCAATGAGGGCCGCAGGATGGTCGACGCATATATTATCTGCGGCACGCCCAGGACCGGAAGCACTTTGCTGTGCAAACTCCTGGCCTCCACGAAGGCGGCGGGCGATCCTCATTCGTTCTATCGGCGGCAGGACGTGCCCGAATGGGCCGAAGAGTGGGGGCTGCCCGGCCGCGACACGATGGGCGAACTCGAATTCAATGCCGCCTATCTCAATGCGGCCATCGCCGCCGGCAAGGATGGGACCGGTATTTTCGGCCTGCGCCTGATGCGAGAGAATCTGGATGAGCTTTCAGCGATACTCGACCGGATTTTCCCGGGGCTTGTCTCGGATAAAGCTCGTTTCGAGAGGGCGTTTGGCCGTGTTCTCTACATACATCTGTCACGCGAGGACAAGCTTGCGCAGGCCGTATCGCTGGTCAAGGCGCAGCAAACCGGCCTTTGGCATGTCGCTCCTGATGGAACCGAGCTGGAAAGGGTGGGGCCTCCCCGGGAACCTCAATATGATTTCGGGCGGATCAAGGATGAGGTTGCCGAGCTCGGAGCTTATGACGCTGCCTGGAACATGTGGTTCGCGGAGCAAGAGGTAATCCCGCTGCGGATCGGCTATGAGCGCCTGTCGAGCGATCCGGTTGCAACGTTGGCGTCCGTTTGCGACGCCTTGGGGGTTCAGGCACCGGATGCTGGGGATATAAGACCCGGCGTCGCAAGGCTTGCCGACGAGACAAGCCTCAACTGGATGCGCCGTTATCATCTGGATGCGGCGTCCGAGGCGTCGACGGTATAGCTATGCCGTCTTCGCCACCACCGTTTCGCTGAGCCAGGTGCCGATCTTGGCGCCGAGGCGGTCGGGTGAAACCGGCTTCGGCAGATAGTCGTCCATGCCGGCTTCGATGCACTTGTCGCGGTCGCCCTTCAGCGCATGCGCGGTGACGCCGATGATCGGAATGTGGCTGCCATCCGAGGCCTCCGTCGCCCGGATGGCGCGGGTCGCCTCGTAACCGTTCATCTCCGGCATGGAGACGTCCATCAGGATCAGCCTCGGGCGCAACGAGCGGTACATCTCGACCGCCGTGCGGCCGTTGCCGGCTATACGATAGCTCAAGCCCAACCCGTTGAGAATCTGGCCGAACACCAGCTGGTTCACCTCGTTGTCCTCGGCGATGAGGATGTCGATCGGACCATTCGGCGCGACCGTCGGTTCCGGCACGGGGACGGCTGGCATTGCCGGGCCGCGGATGACGGTAAAGGCGGGCGGCGCCGCCTGCGGCAGCGCCGGTACGGGTTCGCGAACGAACTGCGCCCTGCCGACCTGCGAGCGGGCTTTCTGGACGACCGAGATGACGGTGCCGAGCAGGACCGCGGAGCGCGCCGGCTTGGTCAGGTGCGCGGCAATGCCGAAATCAATGATCATCTTGCCGAAATCGACCTGGTCGACCGAGGTCAGGAGCACGACCGGTATGGCCGACAGCCGGCTGTCGGCGGCGATGGCTTTCGCGACATCGGCGCCGTTCATACCGGGCATCTGGTAATCGAGGATGATGCAATCGACGGCGGCCCCCAGCTGGCAGGCGCGGTCGAGGAAAGCCAAGCCGACCGCACCGCTTTCGGCGGCGGCGCAGTCGAAGCTCCAGCTCCTGAGCTGTTCGAGCAGGATCTCGCGGTTGACCGGATTGTCGTCGATGACCAGAACGCGGGCGCCGGTGACGTCGACCGGCACGATCTCGTCGCGAGCCTCGGCACGATGCACGGGCAGGGGCACCGCGAACCAGAATACGGAGCCGCGGCCGATCTCGCTCTCGACGCCAATCTTGCCGGCCATCAGGTCGACGAGGCGGGCGGCGATGGCGAGACCAAGGCCGGTGCCCTCGTGACGGCGGGTCGAGGAGCCGTCGACCTGGGCGAATTTTTCGAACACGTTCTGCAACTTTTCGGCCGGGATGCCGATGCCGGTGTCCTCGACGCGCAACTTGAGCTGGACGACGTCATTGACGGTTTCGCCGCCGACGTCGATCAGCACATGGCCCTTCTCGGTGAACTTCACCGCGTTGCCGAGCAGGTTGGTGACAATCTGGCGGAACCGCCCGGCGTCGCCGACGACGTAGGCCGGCAGGCGCGGGTCGACGCGCACGATCAGTTCGAGGTTCTTTTCGGCGACATGGGCGGAGACGAGCGTGGCCACATCCTCGACCGCCTCGGCAAGGCGGAACGGCGCCGGGTCGAGCGTGAGCTGGCCGGCATTGATCTTGGAGAAATCGAGGATGTCGTTGATGATGGTGAGCAGCGCATTGCCGGATTTGACGATGACGTCGGTGAAGGTCTTCTGGCGCGCGGTCAGCTCGGTCTTGGCCAGCAGCTCGGCCATGCCGAGCACGCCGTTCATCGGCGTGCGGATTTCGTGGCTCATATTGGCGAGGAATTCCGATTTGGCGCGGTCGGCCGCCTCGGCCTTGAACAGCGACTCGGCGGATTCGGCGAAGGCGCGGCGGATGGCTTGCTCCATCGGCCGGAAGATCCAGAAAGCGGCGATGGAGAGCACCGCGAACAGCAATCCGCTCGCCCACAGCAGCAGCCGGTCACTGGAGGCGTCGGCCAAATGGCGCTCGTCGTCCATGGCGGTGCGGACGCGGACCAGCATCGGCTGGGCAAACAGGTCGTTCTGGTTGCGGATTTCGCGATAGCTCCACTCATCGACCTTCTGCGCCACCGACATCAGGTTGAAGTTTCGAATCATGTCGCGCGGAGACCAGAACAGGTCGCCATTGACCGAAGCGGATTCGAGCTCGTTGATCGTCTTTGTCGACAGGCGTGGACGCAATGCAGCGATCTGGGCCGCAAGCGTCCCAATCTCGCTGGTCAGGCGTTCCGAATGGCCGCGCGCCGACGCGGTCAGCGCATCGCGCGTCTCCGCTCGCCAGGCGGTTCCCGTCGTCTCGGCGAAGCTGGTCGCGTTGCGCAGATCGCGGGTAAAGATGACAAGGTTGCTGCTCAGGGCATCGATCTGGTGGCGGAAGGAATTGACGCGATCAAGTGCGAGCATGATCGCGAGCGAAGCCAACGCGAAGATCAGCAATCCCGAGAGATAACGGCTCCGGATGGACCGTATGAAGGAAGAATATTCCGGCATGCGCAACCCCAACACATACGCATTATTTTAACGGTCGGGATTACGCTTGATTTACATTAAGATTTCGTTCTG
The DNA here is from genome assembly GCF_020165765.1 of Mesorhizobium sp. B264B1B. Classification (NCBI taxonomy): domain Bacteria; kingdom Pseudomonadati; phylum Pseudomonadota; class Alphaproteobacteria; order Hyphomicrobiales; family Phyllobacteriaceae; genus Mesorhizobium; species Mesorhizobium sp. B264B1B. The sequence continues at coordinate 135,363 of NZ_JAIUIS010000008.1, read as the reverse complement.
GCGACCGAGAATTTCGGATTCCCGCAGCCTCCCATGTAGCCTGCCGGCTGCGCCGAGATGAAGGGCCGCGGCCACTTCAAGGGACGGTCAAGCTTCGGATATTATTTCAATCCGCGGGCCGTTTGTGATGCCGGGATTCCTGGTTCGAGCCGCGAAGCATTTCACGGTCATCGGCATCGACCAGATCGACGTCGCCGCCCCTGAGCGACTGGCCCTGCTGGCGAGCCGTTCTTTCCTGCTTCGACCGCTTCAGTTCGTCCTCGGCGTTGAAATTCTTGTCCGCATTCTTGGTGTTCACCCGCTCCTCGATGATTTGCACCTGCTGTTCGTGGGTCTTCTTGCCGGTCATGGGATATCTCCCTCTATTTGTTCGTCCGGCCGGTCTGGTCGGGGTTCACACCGCCTTGCGGGGTGGTGTCGTTCTCGACATCGCCCCGAAAAGTATTTTCGCCATCGAGTTCCTCGTCGTCGTCAAGAATGTCGCCACCCTTGATGGTGCCTTTGGATGCGCCGATGCCGGGATCGTTGCGCAAGTCGCGATCGCTTGGCCTCGGCTGTTTGCGATGCTTGTTGTCGTTCATGGGTTGCCTCCTGCTTCTGGTCCCGAACGTCGCGACGGGTGCAATTGTTCCCGAAACGCAAGGTCCCCAAACGCTCTGGCCGGGAGTGAGACCACCGCAGCCGCGTATCTTCGAACAGCGGAATGCTGCCACGAGTGATGTCAGCTCCGCGTCAACCGGTTATCGATCGGGCAGCATTTGGCGCGCCTGCCTGTTCGGCGCGGCGGATCAGATCGACGCTGTGATGCCGCCGTCCACATAGAGAATATGGCCGTTTACGAAAGAGGAGGCCTCGCTGGCCAGGAAGACGCAGGCGCCGACCAGTTCCTCGACCTTTCCCCAGCGGCCGGCTGGCGTGCGCTTTTCCAGCCAGGTGCTGAACGCAGGGTCGGCGACAAGGGCAGCGTTGAGCGGCGTATCGAAATAGCCGGGTGCAACGGCATTGCATTGCAGGCCATGTTTGGCCCAATCCGTAGCCATGCCCTTGGTCAGGTTGCCGACCGCGCCTTTCGTCGCCGTGTAGGGCGCGATGCCCGGACGGGCGAGCGCGGTCTGCACGCTGGCGATGTTGATGATCTTGCCGCGGCCGCGCCTGATCATATGGCGCGCCACGGCCTGGCCGACATGGAAGACGCTGGCGACGTTGGTCTGCAGCAGGCGCTCGAACGCATCGGCGGGAAACTCCTCGAGCGGCGCGCGGAATTGCATGCCGGCATTGTTCACCAAAATGTCGATCGCTCCGCCGTCCAGTTCGAAACCGTCGACCGCCGAGCGAACCGCTTCATGATCGGTAGCATCGAAGGCCAGCTTTTCCGCTCCGGGAATCTGCCTGATCGCGGTGGCGAGCCTTGCCTCGTCACGGCCGTTGAGGATCACCCTGGCGCCGGCTTCGGCCAAACCCTTGGCCAAGGCGAAGCCTATGCCTTGCGAGGAGCCGGTTACGAGGGCGGTGCGCCCGCTGAGATCGAACAATTTGGTCGACATCGAACCTGATCCTCCCGATTGGCCCGTTAAACAGAAACCTTCACGCCAAGCCTCGGGGTCTGCCCCGATCTCAATTGTTGCGCGTCGCCACGAAGGTCGCGGCTGCCTTCAGCAGGCCAGCCTGCTCGCCATAGGGTTCGAGCAGCGCATGCGCCTGATGGACAAGGCCATGCAACTGGGCGCGTGCCCATGCCTCCCCGTGCAGCGCCACCAGCGTTGCCTTGCCGGCGGCGGCGTCCTTGCCCGTCGCCTTGCCCATCTGTGCGGCATCCGCGGTCAAATCGAGAAGATCGTCGGCAAGCTGGAAGGCAAGCCCGATCGCCGAGCCGAACTCGGCCAGTCTTTCGCGGTCCCCGGCAGGCACGCCGGCGACGACCGCGCCCGCCTCGCAGCCAAAGCGGATCAGCGCACCGGTCTTCATCGCCTGCAGCCGGATGATCCCGGCCTCGTCCGGCGCGATGCGCTCGGCCTCGAGGTCCAGCGTCTGGCCGCCGACCATGCCGCCGGCCCCGGCGGCGCGGGCGAGCGCCAGCACAAGGGCGGCCCGCCGCTCCGCCGGCAGCGCCGTAGTCTCGTCGGCGAGGATGTCGAAGGCAAGCGTCAGCAGGGCGTCGCCGGCGAGGATGGCAGTCGCCTCGTCGAAGGCCCTGTGCACGGTAGGCTGGCCGCGGCGCAGATCGTCGTCGTCCATCGCCGGCAGGTCGTCATGGATCAGCGAATAGCAGTGCACGCATTCCAGTGCGGCCGCCACGCGCAGTGCCGCTTCGCCGTCGGCGGAAAACAGGGCCGCGCTTTCCATCACCAGAAAGGGGCGCAGGCGCTTACCGCCGTTGAGCACGCCGTGCCGCATCGCCGCCATAAGGCGCTCGGGCCGCGCGATCTCGCCCGTGAGCGCGCGGTCGTCGAGCAATCGCCGCAGCAACGTCTCGACGGCGGCGGCCCGTGCGACGAGCGCCGTTTCGAACGCCATTTCATCGTCATTCGTCATGGCCCGGACCGGTAGCCGACACTCAGACGTTGCGCAAGAAGACAAGCGCCATTATGCCGGGGGAGGGAGAGACACGGGTTGGGCGACTTGGCGGAACCGATCGTCGATCATGAAACCGAAAAGCTGGACATGGCGACGAGATCCCGTGGCGTGAACCGTCGTGCTCTCAAACGCTGGGTCCGGCGCGGTATCGTCGTGGCTGCCGTGCTGGCGCTTATCCCTACGGTGCTGACCTTTCTCTATCTGCCGTCTTTCGTGCATCCGGTGTCGACGCTGATGCTGAAGGATCTTGCCACCTTCTCCGGCTATGACCGCCGCTGGGTGTCGATCGACGACGTGGCACCGGTGCTGGCCAATTCGGTGATCATGTCGGAGGACGGACAGTTCTGTTTCCATCGCGGCGTCGACCTCGGCGAATTGCGGGGTGTCGTCGACGACGCGCTGGCCGGCGAGGGGACGCGCGGCGCCTCGACCATCACCATGCAGACGGTGAAGAACCTGTTTTTGTGGTCTCGTCCGCTGGGCACGGTTCGTAAAGTGGTCGAGTTGCCGCTGGCCGTGTATCTCGACGCGGTGATGTCGAAGCGGCGCATCATGGAAATCTACCTCAACATCGCCGAGTGGGGGCCGGGCATATACGGCATCGAGGCGGCGGCGCGGCACCATTTCGGTATTTCGGCAAAACAGCTGTCGCGCCGTCAGGCCGCGCTGCTTGCCGTCAGCTTGCCAAATCCGATCGCCCGCAACCCGGCCAAGCCCGGGCCGGGGCTGAGGAGGCTGGCCAACCTGATCGAGCGGCGCGCCGGCCGATCCGGCGCTTATGTCGGCTGCCTCCAGTAGCCGACATAAAAAAATTCGCGGGCAGCGCTGGCCAAAACGGCACCGGGCGTGTATAGGCACCCGACTTTCTCAGATTCCGGCCCCTGACACGGCCCTTTCACGAGGGCGGGCGGGGCTTTTGACCATGTAGTGGAGCATATCCATGGCCGTTCCGAAACGAAAAACCTCTCCGTCCAAGCGCGGCATGCGCCGCTCGGCAGACGCCCTCAAGGCCCCGACCTATGTCGAGGACAAGAACTCCGGCGAAATGCGCCGCCCGCACCATATCGACCTGAAGACCGGCATGTATCGCGGCCGCCAGGTGCTGACGCCCAAGGAAAGCTGAGACCAGCTTTCCTGATGTTTGAGCTAAAAAGACCGGCCGCTGGCCGGTCTTTTTGCGTCTGGCGGGACCGACGACCGACAGCGTAGCTGCGTCTCCAGGCCTTGATCTCCGATCGGCCCGGACGCCGCCTCATCGTGCATCCTCGAGGCATGGCCGATTGCATACCGCACATCGCCTTCGACTCGGTCGACACGACTTTTCCCAATGATCGAACCGTGAGCCCGATGCGCGGCAATCGCCGGAGGCAGCGTCGCTGGTGTTTTTCGCAATCTGTGGGATTGCCATAGACGGTTTCTTATGCGATTTTTGAATTTATAGTCGGAAATCGACACAGATTGGGAATTCGATGTGGGATTTCGTCAGCACAAGTGATCTCGACGATACCGAGCAGGCCGTCCTTTCCCAACTCAAAGTCGATGGGCGGATGTCGAGTGTGGATATCGCCAAGCGCATCGGCGTCACCGAAGCGACGGTGCGGCGGAAAATGGCCCGTGTGCTCGAGGACCCGGATATCTGCATCCAGGCGGTCGTGCGCCCTTTGCGCAGCGATGTCGGCATTGCGGCCATTGTCGGGCTCGACGTCGACCGCGAGCACATCATCAGCGTTGCTCGAAAACTGTCGGAATACTCGTTCGTCGACAGCGTCTACGCCATGACCGGGCCGTTCGACATCATCATCCAGCTCACTTTGCCATCCACGACCAGCCTGCACGATTTCCTCGTCAGTGAACTGGCCAACGTTCCCGGGATCAAGGATTCCGAGAGCTACATGATCGGTCGCGTCTTCAAGCATAGCGGCCGGGCTTACCAGCACAGCAAAACCGAAGAAAAAAGAGGGTAACAATGGGTGAGTTTCTTTCCGCTTCGCGCCGCCGCGTCCTGACCCTTCTTGCCGCCGCGCCGCTCCTCCTGCCGTTCGCTGCCACCGCCCATGCCGATGGGCTGGTCGACCAAATCAAGCAGCGCGGCACCATCCTCGTCGGAACCGAGGCCGCGTTCGAGCCGTTCGAATTCGTCCGCGACGGCCAGATCGTCGGCTATAACAAGGACATTCTCGACTATGTGGTCAGCCAGCTCGGCGTGAAGCTCGACCAGCTCAACCTGCCTTTCCAAGGCTTGCTGCCAGGGCTGCTGGCCAAGAAGTTCGACCTGATGGCGACCTCGACCGGCATCAACGCCGAGCGGGCGGCGAAATACGCCTATACGCGGCCGACCGGTTCGTTCGAGAACGTCGTCGTCGTGCGCGTCGACGAGGAGCGCATCAAGAAGCCGGAGGACATCAACGGCATGGTGGTGGCCACGCAACTCGCCTCCTCCGTGCAGCCCATCATCGAGGCCTATGACAAGGAGCTCAAGGATAAAGGCGGCAAGGGTGTCGGCGAGATGAAGCTGTTCACCTCCTTCCCCGAGACCCATGTCGCTCTGGCCTCCGGCCAGGTCGACGCCATCGTCATCGCCTCGCCTTCGGCGGCCGTTCTGATGAAGAACGTTCCCGATACCTACAAGGTCGTCGGCTCGATCGGCGAATTCTCCTATCTCTCCTGGGTGGTGCGGCCGGAGGACAAGGATCTGCGCGCCTTCATCAACGCCAAAATCGGCGACTTGAAGGACAGCGGCAAGCTGAAGGAGCTTCAGCTCAAATGGTTCGGGTTCGAGATGAAGACGCCCGACGAGGGTTATCTGCCGCCTGGCGCGCTCTAAGCCCCCAACCAGGCGCCCGGCGCTGCCGGACCGGTGGTTCCAGTCATTGGACGCGCCGGTCTCGGATGGCCCGGACGTCCAGGGATCATTCGAGCTGAAAAATGTTCCATTTTTCAAAGACGCTGACCTTCCTGCCGGAATTCCTGGCCGGCGCCGGCATCACGCTGAGCGTCTCGGCGCTGGGGTTTCTGGTGGGCACATTGATCGGCTTCGGCCTGCTCGCATGTGGCAGGTCGCGCTGGCGCGTGATCCGCTGGATCGGCGCGGTCTACACCAGCTTCATCCGAGGCACGCCGCTGATCGTGCAGATCTTCATGGTCTACTACGTGCTGCCGGGCCTCGTCGGTATCGACCTGCCGCCGCTCCTGGCCGGCGTGCTGGCGCTCAGCTTCAACAGCGCGGCCTTCGTCGCCGAAATCCTGCGCGCCGGGCTGACGCGCATTCCCGCCGGCCAGTACGAGGCGGCCAAGGCGCTCGGGCTGAAGCCTGCCGTGACCTGGTTCAAGGTCATCCTGCCGCAGCTCTTCCGCGCCATTATCCCACCGATGGTCAACGAGTTCACCATGCTGGTGAAGGCATCCTCGATCCTGTCGGTGATCGCGGTGGTGGAACTGACCCGCACCGCGCAGAACATCATGAACGTCACCTACCGGCCGGTCGAGGCCTTCTGCATCGCGGCGGTGCTGTATTTCGTCGTGCTGCTCTCATGCAGCGTGCTGACCAAGCGCCTGGAACGCAAGGCGCAAGGCGTACGCGCATGACCTTCGATTTTTCCGTCATAGCGGACAACTGGCAGATCCTCGCCAAGGGCTTCGGCAACACGGTGCTGATGTGCGCTGTCGCATTGCCGTTCGGCTTCGCGCTCGGCACCGTGCTGGCGCTTATCCGGCTGCGCGGCGGACGGGTGCCGACGGCGATCGTCTCAGCCTATGTCGAAATATTCCGCAATATCCCGTTCCTGATCCAGATATTCCTTTTGTTCTACGCCTTGCCGATGTTCGGTGTCAGGCTCTCGCCCGTGGTCGTTTCGATCGGCGCGCTGTCAGCCTATGCCAGCGCCTATTCGGCCGAGATCATCAGGGGCGCGATCCAGTCGATTTCGTACGGCCAGGTCGAGGCCGGCTACGCGCTGGGACTGCGCTACCTGACCATCTTCCGCAAGATCCTGGTGCCGCAGGTGCTCGGCTACATCCTGCCCGCGGCCACCAATCTCACCATCACGCTGATCAAGGAATCGGCGATCCTGTCGGCGATCACCGTGCCGGAACTCACCTACATGGCCCAGAACATCATTGGCCGCACATTCTCGCCGGTGGAGATCTTCACCGCCATCGCATTGCTGTACTGGGGGCTGACGGCCTTCGTGGCAGCGATCTCGCGCAGCCTGGAGCACAGGCTGCAGCCTCATCTCGCAGCCCGCCGTGGCGCCTGATCCAAAAAAGCTTCAACGCAGAGGAGACCCCATGTCCAAACTCACCACCGCGCCGCGCGATGTCTTCCAGACATTCATGAAGTTTCCGCTGGTCGAGGATCTCGACACGCTGAAGGCCGATGTCGCCATCATCGGCATGCCCTATGGCGATCCCTACACGATCGACGAGTTGATCAACGACCAGACCAATGCGCCGACCGCGGTGCGGCGCGCCTCGCAGCGGATCAGCCAGGCGCTCGACCGCTATGATTTCGACATCGGTGGGCCAGTCTTCGACGGCAAGGACATCAAGGTGGTAGACGTCGGCGACGTTCCCGGCGCGGCGGCCGATCATGTCGGGCACTACGGCAGAGCCGAAGCGGCGATCCGCAAGATCCGCGCCGCGGGCGCACTGCCGATCACAATCGGCGGCGACCACGGCATTCCGATCCCGATCTTCCGGGCGCTTGACGGCGAGGGTCCGATCACGCTGGTCCAGCTCGATGCCCATCTCGACTGGCGTGACAACGTCAACGGGGTCAAGGAGGGCTATTCCAGCACCATCCGCCGGGCCTCAGAAATGACGCATATCAAGGATATTTTCCAAGTCGGCGTTCGCGGCCAAGGCAGCGCGCGCACCGAGGAGGTCGAGGCCGCCCGCGCCTATGGCGCCAACATCATCACCACCAATGAATGGCAGGACATCGGCACCGCCGCGCTCCTGAAGCGAATTCCCGACGGCGGTCGCTACTATCTCACCATCGATGCCGACGGCCTCGATCCGGCGGTGATGCCGGCGGTCGAGGGGCCACAGCCGGGCGGCGTCAGCTACCGGCAGACGATTGAGCTCATCAAGGGGCTGGTCGGCAAAGGAAGGCTGGTCGGCATGGATATCGTCGAGATCGCGCCGGCGCGCGACGTCAACGAGATCACCTCGATGACGGCCGGCCATATCATCCTCAACGTCATCGGCGCGGCCGTGCGCGCCGGCTACTTCAAGCGCTGATCGCGAGCGGGGTGCGCGTTCACGCATCCCGCGGCTCAATTTCAAAGATGTCGGCCGGACAACCGGCTGACATCGTTGTTGCATTCGGTCTTCTAGCGTGTTTAGGGCGTGCTGCGAAAATTCTTGACGGCGTGCCGGTGGCGCACTCTACAAAGGGGTGCCCCAAATGGAGACGCCAGATGTTCGGTGCCGTCCCGCTGCTGATCGTGCCCTTTGTCCTCTACAATCTCGGGCTGCTCGGAATATTCGGCAGCGGTGACGATCCCTGGGCAAGCGAGGTCTTTTCCGTCGGCATGATGTCCGGCGGGGTGTTCTCGATGACGCTCGGCGACCTTATGGTGCTGATCGGGCTCATCTTCCTCTTCGTCGAGATCGTGAAATCGGCGCGCACTACGAACGCCTCGATCATGGACCATCTGTTGTCGACGCTGGTCTTCGTGGCCTTCCTGGTCGAGTTCCTACTGGTCAAGGGCGCCGCGCATTCGGTCTTCTTCACGCTGATGATCATCGCGCTGTTCGACGTGCTCGCCGGCTTCTCGGTGTCGATGCGGTCGGCGAGCAGGGATATCAACCTGAATTAGCCTCAGCCCGGATCGGCGGTGAAGCCGGCGGCCTCGATGCCGGCGATGGCGGCGGCTTCGTCATTGTCCGAGCTGTCGCCCGAAATACCGACCGCGCCTATGATGCTGCCTGCCTTGTCGCGGATCAGCACGCCGCCCACGACCGGCAACACGCGTCCGCCCGAGACGTCGGAGATGCCGGTCATGAGATGCGGGCGCTCCTTGGCGAAGGCCTCGACGCGGCGCGAGCCCATGCCGATGGCGAGCGCGCCATAGGCCTTGCCGGCCGACATTTGCGGGCGCAGGAACGAGGCGCCGTCCTGGCGCTGGAAGGCGACGAGATGGCCGCCGGCGTCGAGCACCGAGACGCCGAGCGGCCTGAGCTTGAGCTCCGCGCCCTTGGTGAAGGCGGCATCGATGATCTCGAGGGCTTTGTCGAGCGGCAGTGCGGTCATGGCGATCTCCTGTTTGAACGGATAATCATCGGCAGCCAGCCGGACGAGGCAATCCAGGTTCCGGTTGAAATTGCTTCGTGGAAAGCGGGGTGAACGCGCCGATCCGGATCGCGCCTATGCCGCGATCCACCAAATGCGATCAACGGCCACCGGCTCAGGGCCGGCAACGAAGCAACCGGGAGCGGCGTGCTACTTCTTCTTGGCGCGGGCGGGCTTCTTGGCGGGCACTGCCGGCGCGTTGGCAAGGTCTTCGGCTTCCTTGGCCAGCCGCAGCGCCCGCAGCTTGTCGGTCTTGACCTTGCGGGCATCGCTCTCGGCGACATACTCGGCCATCGCCTTCTGTCGGACCGTGGCCGCTTCCTCCTGCTTCTTGAAGCGCAGATCGGCGCGCGCGCGGGCAGTATCCCTAGAGTTCTCAACCAAGAGTCTGTTCCAATCTCGTGACGTGATTTTCGGCCTCTTGTAGCAGAGCCGGCCATTCAACGGGGAAAATAGTTGGTCACGCGGCCGGGTTGCCGCCGAGAGCCTTGCTGGCGAGCACGGCCTCATAGGCGGCCTGCAGGGTCGCGCGTACAGAGGGGCCGGACGCTGCATCGAGGGGCGTGCCGAGATGCTCGTGGCGCAACTCACCCATGAATTTCTCCCATAGCGGCGGCCCGCCCTTTTCCAGAAGCTCGGCCCGGATCGACAATTCCTCGCTGACCGGCAGCCAGACGCGGCCCCAGGCGCCGAGATGGGCCAGGATCGGCACCAGGGTGATCGCCATTTCGGTCAGGCTGTAGATCGCCTTCTGCTTGTGCGAAGGATCGTCGGCCTTGGTCAGCATGCCCAGATCCATCAGCCGCTTCAGCCGGTCGGCCAGTATGTTGGAAGCAATGCCTTCCATCGACCCGTTGAGCAACTCGCGAAAATGGCGCCTGCCGCCAAAAATCATATCGCGAAGGATGATCAGGCTCCAGCGGTCGCCGAACACTTCCAGCGAAAGATTGATCGGGCAACCCGAGCGGCGATCGATGTTCATTCGATTTCTCCAAAACCGGTTGCATTATTGTATCGGTTTTATTATGGTGCAACCGATTGCAAAATGCAAGCAGATGAGGAGGCCACGCGATGACGAAGACCGGACGCCCCACTATCATATCCGAAGCCTTTGGCGACCCCGCCGACCCCGCTCTGCTGCTGATCATGGGAGCGATGGCCTCAATGCTGTGGTGGCCGGAGGCGTTTTGCCGGAAACTCGCCGCCGCGGGACTGTTCGTAATCCGCTATGATAATCGAGATACCGGCCGCTCGACCAAATACCCGCCGGGAGAGCCGCCCTACACGTTCGACGACATGGCTGACGATGCGATCGGCGTTCTCGACAGCCACGGCCTCGACAAGGCGCATATCGCCGGCATGTCGATGGGCGGCATGATCGCGCAGCTCGTGGCGCTCAAGCATCCGTCCCGCGTCGCGTCGCTGACCGTGATCAGCAGCTCGCCGATGGGGGTGGACACCTCGTACCTGCCGCAGACCAGCGATGCCTATATCAAACATTCGGCTGAAGGCGCGCACATTGACTGGTCGGATCGCCGTCAGGTCATCGACTTCATGATCAAAGATGCCAAGGCGATCGCCAGCACAGCACATCCCTTCGACGAGGGCCGCATGAAAGCCTTCATCGAGCGGGACTATGATCGCCCCGCCGGCCTGCTCAGCGCGACCAATCATTTCCTGCTCAAGGGCGATAGTGACCGATGGAGGGGCCGACTGCACGAGATGAACGCGCCGCTGCTGGTCATCCATGGTACGGCCGATCCCATCTTTCCGGTCGAGCATGGCGAAGCGCTGGCCGGGGCGGTCGCCGGCGCGAAACTTCTCCGGGTTGAAGGCGGTGGCCACGAACTGCATCCGGACGATTGGGATGTGATCGTCGCCGGCATCGTTGCTCATATCCGGGCCGATTGGCACTCAAAGCGCGGTCCTGACGCCACAAGTTTGGGCAATAGTTAAGTAAACATTTCGGTACTAGACGACGTGAACCCCGAGACAGGTGAGCAAAAATGTCCCTGACGCTTCACTATCATCCGCTGGCCTCGTTTTGCTGGAAGCCGCTGATCGCGCTCTACGAGAACGGCACGCCGTTCGCGTCCGTCATCGTCGATCTCGGCGACGAGCAGTCGCGAGCAGCCTTCCTGAAGATAGCGCCCTGGGGCAAGATGCCCGCTTTGCGTGACGATGCGCGCGACCGCACCGTGCTGGAGTCGACCCTCGTCATCGAGTATCTGGCCGCGCACTATCCCGGACCGGTCGACCTCGTTCCCGCCGATATCGACCTCGCAATCGCGGTTCGCCAGGCCGATCGCTTTTACGATCTCTATGTGCAGGAACCGATGCAGAAGATCGTCGGGGACCGGCTGCGCCCGGAACGTAGGACCGATCCGTTCGGCGTCGAACAGGCGCGCGACCAGTTGCGCAATTCCTACGCGATCATCGAGCAGGAGATGGCGTCGAGGAACTGGGCTGTGGGCGACGCCTTCACCATGGCCGATTGCGCGGCCTCGCCGGCCCTGTTCTACGCCAACAAGGTCGAGCCATTCGGCGACAGATATCCTGCCGTGAGTCGCTACCATGACCGGCTGTTGCAGCGGCCGGCCTTCGCCCAGGTGATTGAGGAGGCGCAGCCCTATTTCAAGCTCTTCCCCTATAATGATGGCTGATCGTGGTGCGTGACCGGTCGTTTGAACAGGAACGATCAAGTCTCCCAAAATTGGTCGAGCCAGATGTTGAGTTTCAGGAAGCCGGCATTGCTCACCGTATAGACGCGCCGCGTGCCTTCGGCCTTGGCGTGGACAAGGCCGGCATCGAGCAACACCTTCAGATGCTGCGATACGGCCGGACGTGAGACCGGCAGCCCGGCTGCCAGTTGATTAACGGTTTTGGGACCGCGTCGAAGTTCTTCCAGGAGATGGCGCCGGTTGGGATCGGCGATCGCCATGAAGGCGTCGGAAAGCATCATGCCTCATTTGTGGGGCAAAGTTCTTCGAATCTCAACCGTTTGCTTCTGCTTTTCTTCTTGGGTCAAGCCGCAATGCTTCCGGCGTCACCGAACGGTCGGCGGGCTGCGTCTTGAAGGCGTCGCGGTCCTCGATCGGCACCGGCGCGCGGCGGCTGATGCGCAGCAGCGTGTAGCCTGCCAGGGAAAGATGCGCGAAGGCGGTCGCCAGAAACAGGCCCTCCGGACGCATCCAGCCCATCAGGGCGGCCGCCAGCAAGGGTCCGATCATGGTGCCGAAGCCATAGAGCAGCAGCAGGCCGCCCGAAACCTTGACGAAGTCCTCGGCACTGGCGTGGTCGTTGGCATGCGCCACGGCGATCGAATAGAGCGTATAGGCGAAAGCACCGTAGGCGGCGGTGAACACGATGACGAAGACGCCGGAGCGCGGCTCGAACAGGAAGATCAAGAGCGCGAACAGCGCAGCGCCGAAAGCGGCACCCGCCAGCACGAAGCGCCGGTCGGTCTTGTCGGAGAAACGCCCGGCCGGAAGCTGCATGGCGGCACCCGCCACCACCACCAGGCTCATCATCAAGGCGATCTCAGCGGTGGAGATGCCGATGCGGGCGCCATAGACGGCGCCAAGCGTGCCCCATGCGCCGTTGGCGATGCCGATGAGGACGCAAGCGATGGCCGAGACCGGCGAGTTGGCGTAGAGCCCCTTGACGTCGAGCTTGACGTCCTGGAGCGGCTTGGGGTGCGAGGCGGTCGATACCGCGGTCGGGATCAGTGACAGGCAGAACAGGATGCCGGTGATCATGAAGAGTGAGGCCGATTTCACGTCGCCGCCGGCGACGATCATCTGCCCGCCCATGATCGAGGCATAGGTGACCATCATATAGAGGCCGAAAACGGTGCCGCGATTCTCGTTGGTGGCCTTTTCGTTCAGCCAGCTTTCGATGACCATGAAGGCGCCGGCCATGGTGAAGCCGGTGAAGGCGCGCAACAGGATCCAGACATATTCGTCGATGACCAGTCCGGTGAGCAGCGCAACGATGGCGCCGGACGCGGCGAAGGCGCCGAAGGCGCGCACGTGGCCGGCACGGCGCACGATACGTGGTGCAAAGAAGCAGCCGGTGACGAAGCCGCCGGCCCAGGCTGTGCCCATCAGGCCAAGCGATGCGGTGGAGAAGCCTTCCACCTGGCCGCGCAGCGGCAACAGCAAGCCGTGCAATCCCGACGCTGCCAAAAGGAAGGCGGTGCCCCGAAGCAGCGAAAGGATCGGTCTGTAGGCTGCGAGCATTTTTTGATCCGGCTGAAATCGAGGAGAGACGCAGAGTCTGAAGACAGTCGCATTCGGGCTTTTCGGAGGCGGGTCTTTTCGGCCTTATCCGCGGCGGAACAGCGCCTCGGCCGCGGATTTGGTGCTGTCCTTCGACTTGAGTTCAGCCTCCAACCGGGCGATCTCGTCACGCAGGATGCCGATCCGTTCCGACAACTCGCCGACGGAGAGCAGCGACAGGTCCTGCCCGATCTCGTGCGGACGCGCCTTCTTCTTGGGTTCGTCGTCGAAGATCGCCATTTGTGCTCCTCCTCCGCCATACCGATTGGCCATTTGCCTGATTTGCCAATGAGCATACATAGGGCAGGGGCGTCGATGCAAACAGCCGGCAAGAATGCGGCGAGGAAAGACGGGAGATTTCATGGCGAGCGGATCTAAAATTCCGGCAAGGATGACGGCCATCGCGATCTCCGAGCCGGGTGGGCCCAGGGTGCTGAAACCGGAGACGCGCGATGTGCCTGTGCCCGGTCCCGGCGAGATATTGATCAAGGTGCGCGCCGCCGGCGTCAACAGGCCCGACGTGCAGCAGCGGAAGGGCGCCTATCCGCCGCCGCCCGGTGCGTCGGACCTGCCGGGCCTGGAGGCGTCGGGCGAAGTGGCCGCGCTCGGCGACGAAATCTCTCGCTGGCGCCTTGGCGAGCGCGTCTGCGCGCTCACCCCCGGCGGCGGCTATGCCGAATATGTCAAGGTTCATGCCGGCAGCGTGCTGCCGCTGCCGGCCGGTTTCACCCACACGGAAGCGGCGGCCGTGCCGGAAAACTATTTCACCGTCTGGCACAATGTGTTCGAGCGCGGCGGCTTGAAGAAAGGCGAAACGCTGCTGGTTCATGGCGGCTCTTCGGGTATCGGCACAACGGCGATCCAGCTTGCATCGGCCTTCGGTGCCCATGTCATCACTACGGCCGGCAACAAGGAGAAATGCGATGCCTGCCTGAAGCTCGGAGCCGACCGGGCGATCAACTACCGCGAGGAGGATTTCGTCGCGGCGGTCAAGGAAGCGACGGGCGGCAAGGGTGCCGACGTCATCCTCGACATGGTCGGCGGCGACTATGTGGCGCGCAACTACGAGGCCGCGGCGGTCGAGGGCCGGATCGTCCAGATCGCCCTGCAAGGCGGCGCGGTGGCGAGCGCCGATTTCTCGAAAATCATGGTCAAGCGGCTTGTTCATACCGGTTCGACACTGAGGCCGCGCACCGTCGAGTTCAAGGCGGCGCTGGCAGCCGCGCTCGAAGCGCAGGTGTGGCCGTTGCTCGGCACGCGCCGGATCGCGCCCGTCATGGACATGATCTTCCCGCTTGCCGATGCCTGGCGGGCGCATGAGCGTATGGAGGAAGGCGATCATATCGGCAAGATCGTGCTCGACGTCGGCTGACGGCAACATTGCCGATGCCCGGCTGGCCGAGGCGGGCTCATACCCGCGACCCGGCCCCTGCCTGCAAGCTGAACAAAAGCTTAATGGTGCAATGCAGCATTTGCATCATTGCTATGCAAAATCAGCCATTCAAGTGCCGCTCGATGATGACTATTTGAGCATCATTGAAACGAACACCCCATTTGGAGGACTGACATGAACCCGATCCGCGCTTTCCGTAACTGGCGTATGTACAACGAGACCGTGCGCGAACTGAACCGCCTCAACGCGCGCCAGCTCAGCGATCTCGGCATCAACCGCGCCGACATCGAAAAGATCGCCCGCCAGGCGATCTGACTTCAAGAACCGCCCCGCCGCAAGGCGGGGTCGCAAAGCAGAGCCGCCGCAGACGCTTGCTCGTCGCCGGCTCCGAACCCGCCGGACCTGTCCGGCGGGTTTTGTCTTTCTGGACCCCAAACATATTCGCGGCACCATTTTCATGCCGCCCGTGATTGATCTGCCCCGGTGTGGTTGCCAGATCGACGGGCGTTCCCAAAAACGCCTTCCCAAAAACATTGCGGAACCGCCGGAGAGCGGTTATATAACCTGCGAATTTCCCATTTTGGTGGCTCTAAACCACCGCCCGCGCGGGAACGCGGGCGAACGAGAAGGATTTTTAAAATGGCCAATACGCTGCTGATGCCAAAGGCGACCGCTGTCTGGCTGGTCGACAACACCGCGCTTTCCTTCGAGCAGATAGCACAGTTCTGCGGGCTGCATCCGCTCGAGGTCAAGGCGATCGCCGACGGCGAATCGGCGCAAGGCATCAAGGGCATGGATCCGATCATGACCGGCCAGTTGACCCGCGACGAGATCGCGCGTGCCGAGAAGGATCCGAACCAGCGGTTGAAGCTTTCGGACCCCAAGGTGCGGGTGCCGGAATCCAAGCGCAAGGGGCCGCGCTACACCCCGCTGTCGAAGCGTCAGGACCGACCGAACGCCATTCTCTGGTTAGTGCGCAACCATCCCGAATTGAAGGACGCGCAGATCTCGCGCCTCGTCGGCACCACCAAGTCCACGATCGAGCAGATCCGCGAGCGCAAGCACTGGAACTCTGCCAACCTGCAGCCGATGGACCCGGTGACGCTCGGTCTCGCCTCGCAGATCGATCTTGACATGGAAGTCAACCGCGCATCGCGCGGCCGCGAGCAGGCACAGCCGGTCGGCGACACACTGCTGCCGGCGGCGCTGACCGAGCGCCTGGTTCCGGCTCCCGAAAAGCCGAAGGACGAGGATGCCGAACTCGACGCCAACGCCGTGTTCGCCAAGCTCTCGGCTCTGAAGTCGAAGGACAGGGATAACGACGAGGAGTAGAATTCTCGCGAACTCGACCGAAAAGCCCGCTTCGAGCGGGCTTTTTTACTTACGGGTTGGAGATCTCAGCTTCGCGCCGCACGGTCCGGCGCCATGCCGTAATCCTCGCTGCGTTCCACCGCCCGGTAAAAATCGGCGAGCTGCTTGCCGCGCTCCGGCTTGAAGACGCGGCCTGCGATGACCACCGAGGCGATGCGATCGATGCGGAAGGCGCGGAAATCGTCGCGCATCTCGCACCAGGCGACCAGTGTCCACACCTTGCCCCAGAACCAAAGGCCCAAGGGCCTGATGTCGCGGGCGGTGCCGCGGCCAGCTTCGTCCGAATAGTCGATGGTCAGCACCTGGCGCTTCTCTATGGCGCGCTCGATCAGGTCGATCGCTTCGCGCGCGGCGTCGCTCACCACCCACATCGGCGTGTGGATCTCGGTGCGGGCGATACGGTCCTTTTCGGCATCGGGCAGCACAGCGCCGATCTTGACCAAAGCCTCATCAGCGGCCCGGGCCATGGCCGCACCGCCAAAGGCACGCACCATGCGGGCGCCGGCGACCAGCGCCACGATCTCGTCACGCGTGAACATCAGCGGTGGAAGGTCGAAACCCTCCCTCATCATGTAGCCGACGCCCGCTTCCCCATCGATCGGCACTCCGGTCGACTGAAGGTCGGCTATGTCGCGATAGATGGTTCGCTCGGAAACCTCGAGCCATGTGCCAAGCTTCTGCGCGGTGACCAGACGGCCACCGCGCAAATGCTGCACGATCTGGAAGAGCCTGTCGGCGCGTCGCATCGTATGGTCCCTCGATGTTGTTCCTATGCATGTCGCCCAAAACCGGTTGGGCTGCATGCATCGTGTTCTTGCGCATGCCTTTATTCCGAAACCGCAGAACACTCGGCGGCATGCATCATGGTTTCAAGCCTTCGCACTTGCGCTGCGCGGCCACAAATTCCGCGCCGAAGGACAATTTCCTCGTTGTCGGCGTCATTGGCATCGAGCTCGCGCCAGAAAGGCGCGACATCGCTCAGCGTCATGCCGCGCCCGAGATACTCAATGGCTGCTTCGGCAACGGTACGCCGATGATAGCCGATCGCGACCGGGCATGTCACTTCGGCGCCACGTTCAAAGGGAAGCGCCGTGCGCAGCACGCGAACGTCCATCTCGACGCCTTCGGGAATCGAGCGGATGAATTCGTCGACCTGTTGCGCCGTCGGCACCAGCGTCGTCTGGTCTTCGACTCCATCTGCCACCGTGCGCGGGGCCGGTCTGATGCCGTTGACCCCCGGCGTGTTCAATCTGTCGGTCCAGCTCTTCATCGCTCGTCCTGTTCACCGCTCGCATCTATGGCATGGCGCTCCTGACACCATTCTGTCAGGAGGGTTCAGCATACTCCCTGGCGAACAGCGTCCGCATCTCGGCAAGTTCGCCGTTTCGTTCAGGATAGAGCGTCTTCAGGAAAGCCAGCGCGAAGGTGCCGGGCGCCGAACCTGGCGCGGAAACGATCTTGCCATCGGACACGGCATGCGGCACGTCCTGATAATTGTGATCGCCGGCATAGCCAGCAATGTGGCGGTTGATCCAGTCACGGCCATTGCTGGTGTGCCTCGCCTTCTCGAACATGCCGGCCCGGGCCAGCGCCAGCGTTCCAGCGCAGATACCGCCGACGACACCATCCCGCATCGCAACATCCCTGAGCAATTCCGCCACCTCGGGCGGCGCCTCGCCCGCCCATCGGTCGGAGCCAATGACGGCGATTGCATCGAGATCGGCATTTTCATCGGCGCCGGCCGAGCGGTCGGGCGTCAGCCGGAAACCGCTGATCCCGCTCACGGGCCTGCCATCGGGTGTCAGCGAAACTGCGCGGGCGCCGAACCATTCGACCGCCGAGGCGGCCAGCAGGCCATATTCCCAGTCGGCGAAGCCGTCTATGAAAAGAAGGCCGATTGTCTTCTGCTTGGGCATACGCTCGCTCCGTCCCTCGCGTGCCGGACTTATCATCTGGGCGTTGGGGCGCCTACATCCAACCGCTTTGCCGAAAAATTCGTCTCAATTGTCGCGAAGGCGACGTTCGGCATACATGTCCGGCCAGCCGATATCCTTGCGAATGTCCGCCGGCAGCGAGTTGATAAACCGCTGGGTGCGGATCTCGTTGCGCATCGTACGAATCTTGCCGACATAATGCTGCATGCCGCGCAGAATGGTGGAACCGGTCATGGCTAGTCTCCTCTCTGTGAATGAAGACAGTATCGCACACCCCTCCTGACAGCAGTCTGTCAGGAGGATGGCAGGGCCTGGATAATAGTTGCGATCGGTGCGTTATCCCTGTGAAGGTATCGTTTTCACTGCATCAGACCGCGGCCCGAAGCAGGTTTAGAAGGCCGAGATCGTTCACTAATGCATGCCTGGTCATGATCCATTGTTCAGCCTTTGGCGACGGACTGTCAGGATACGTGGTCTCCAGCCAGGGATCCGAAGTTCTGATATGGAAGGAGAAAATTCTTCCCCAAAAACAGGGAGACGACCATGAGCCTTCAACTGACAGGAATTCACCATCTGACCGCCATCACCGCCAATGCGCGTGGAAATCTTCATTTCTATACAAGGGTGCTGGGCTTGCGGCTGGTCAAGAAGACGGTGAACCAGGACGATACCTCAGCCTACCACCTCTTCTATGCCGATGGCGAAGCGACGCCGGGCACCGACCTTACTTTCTTCGACTGGCCGGTCGGCCGCGAGCGACGCGGCACCCACAGCATTGTGCGGACCAGCCTCAGGGTTGGTGGCCAGGACAGCCTTGCCTGGTGGAAGCAACACTTGAC
This sequence comes from Mesorhizobium sp. B264B1B, assembly GCF_020165765.1. NCBI lineage: Bacteria > Pseudomonadati > Pseudomonadota > Alphaproteobacteria > Hyphomicrobiales > Phyllobacteriaceae > Mesorhizobium > Mesorhizobium sp. B264B1B. Next base: position 116,677 of record NZ_JAIUIS010000008.1, on the reverse strand, counting down.
TGACGAAAATATCGTCACGAGTGAGATTGCCGACATCGGTGGCTACGCCAGCCTGGATTTCGAGGACCCCGAGGGCCAGCGTCTGCGCCTCGTCAGCGATGACGGCAAGGGCGACAGCCGCCCCTGGGCGCAAAGCCGCGTGCCGGTCGAACACCAGATCCGCGGGCTCGGGCCGATCGTCATCAGCGTTCCCGACCTCACCAATACCGAAGCAGTGGTGACGCAAGTGATGAACATGCGCAAGGTCCGAGACTATGCCTCGCCGGAGGGCCAGGTTCAGGTCTTTGAAATGGGCGAGGGTGGGCCGGCGGCGGAATTGCACGTCCTGGTGCAGCCGGGACTGGCGCCGGCAAGGCAAGGTGCCGGTGCGGTTCATCACGTCGCCTTCAGGGCGCCGGACCAGGAGACGCTGCATCAATGGACGGCGCGGCTGGCCGAATTCCGTCTGCCGTCGAGCGGCGAGGTCGAGCGCTATTATTTCCGCTCGCTCTATTTCCGCGAGCCGAATGGCATCCTGTTCGAGATCGCCACTGACGGGCCGGGGTTCACCGCCGACGAACCGCTGGAGACGCTGGGCGAAAAGTTGGCCCTGCCGCCATTCCTGGAATCGAAGCGCGCTTCGATCGAGGCCGGCCTCAAGCCGCTGAAGTAGATCGTTCCCCGATCAAAGGCTGGCGCCGCGTTCCAGTCCGGATCGCGGCGCCTATTTTATTCGAGCGACGAACGACGCGCTTTGACAGCCGACCGCGATGCTGGTCAAAGGCGGCATGTCGAAACTCCTCGCCCTCGTCATCCTTGGCATCATGGTCATCCAGTTGATCAAGCCGCTCGGCTGGCCGGGGCTGAAACGGCGCAGCGACTTCTGGAAGCTGGCGCTCCTGGCCATGGCGGCCATTTCGATAACGGCCGTGCTTGGACATTGGACGTAGCGCAGTTCCAGGAAGCCTGGAATGCGCAGGATGGAATATCGGGCCGGCACGAGCCGGCGGCAATCACTCTTCGATCACGCAGCCGACGAGGTGCTCGGCCCAGGCCCGGTAACCGGCTTCCGATGCATGAAATCCGTCCGAGGCGAAGCCGGCTTCGGGATTGGTGATCGGCAAGCGCGGCGCCGGCACCGCACCGCGTTCGAGGCAAAGACGTTTGCCCATCCGGTTCATCTCACCGGCGCGAATTTCCAGGATCTTGCCGAGCAGCGGCGGCATGGCTGGCGCTTGCGTGAACTCCAGCACAGGAGACCACACCACGCGGGCCTCAGGCCATTTAGCGCGCAGGGCGTAGAGCAGACCGCCGAACGCCCTCTTGAAGCGGGGCACGGAGTGGAAATTCTTGGTGTCGTTGGTGCCAATGGCGAGCACGATATGCGTCCACGGATCGGCCGAGAGATTGGGCAGGACGTGGTCGCGGATCTGCCCCGACGTCGCCGAATTGAACCCGGCGGCGCGCCAGCGCACGGCGCGGCCGGTTCGCTGCGAGATCAGGACGGCCAGCTGCGCGGCCAGGCCATTCTCGGATTTTTCGATGCCGACCGAGGCGGCGGAGGAATCGCCCAGCACCAGCAGCCAGACCGCCGGCTGGCCGCCGGCGATCTCATGCATGACCGGGCCTTGCGCGGGCAGCATGCGCGAGGTGCGTCGGCGTACGCCAAGCCCTTGCCAGACATAGACAGGGAAGGCGAGCCAGGTGAGGAGAGCCGGAAAGCGTCGCATCGAGCAGCAATTAACGCATGTTGCGCCGGAGGTGAACGATCCTTGCACCGGTGGCGGACGCCTTCAAGCGTCCAATGTTCGATGGGATCGCTGAATGCCTAAGCCCTGTCCGCTTGCGACCTGTTTCCATACTGGTCATGCAGCCGCACCCAGTCCATCAAGGTTCTATAAGGCCCGGTCTCGTCGCGGCCTTTCGGCGCAAGGTCGAGATATTGATAGGCGCCGATCAGCTGTTCGCTGCCGCGGGCGCGCGACATGAAGGTCAGGAAGATGTCGCCGGTCTCGTCCCGGTAGAACACGGTGGTGCCCGGCAGGTCTTTCGATTTCAGAACGGGCGTCTCGAAATTGTAGATCGCTTCACCGGATGCGATCTGCTTGTCGGTGAACGACACCTGCATGTCGAAGTTGAAGTCCGAGGCATAGGATGAGACCCAGTCGAATTTCCAACCCATGCGCTCTCGGTAGGGCAGCAGCTCGGCGAGCGGCGCGCGTGACACCGCGACAAGCGACACGTCATGGTGTCTCAGATGCTGATTGGCACCGTCCATGTGGTCGGCGACGAACGCACAGCTTTCGCAATGATGGGTCGACCCGGGCCCGAACACGAAATGATAGACGATCAGTTGGCTGCGGCCGGCGAACAGTTCGGCCAGGCATCTTGGACCCTGCTCGGTTTCGAAGACGTAGTCCTTTCTCACCTTCAGCCAAGGCAGTTCGCGCCGTTCCGCCGCGATGCGCTCGCGAAATCGCGTCAATTCCTTCTCGCGCGCCAGATGCGCTTTGTGTGCCCGGAACCAATCCTCGCGTGAAACGACCTTGTTGCGATGCATGAACCTCTCCCTGGCTTCATCCCAAGGACGTTCGGGACGGGCATGAGCCGACATCGCGCCGGCTGCGCTGGAGAGAAATAGGGATGGAGGCGCTTCATCCCAAGTCCGGCGGAGCGCAGCAAAACCCGGGCGCATGGCCCGGGTCCGATAGAGACGGAAAACCGTGGTCAGGCAGCCTGCTCCAGGCTCGGCTTCCATTGTCCAAGCGCCGCCAGGTGGTTCATGTGGGCACGGTGGGTGAAGGCGGCCTGACCCGCGGCAACATTGGATGCCTTGCCGCTCCAGGCCTTCTGCGGGGCAGCCTGCAGGGCGCGGCCATAGGAGAAGGTCAGCTTCCACGGATGCGGGCCGATGGCGTTGATGGCGTTGAGGTTGGCGGTCGCTTCCTCGTCCTCCTGGCCGCCGGAGAGGAAGGCGATGCCCGGCACCGCCGCCGGCACGGCCTCACGGAACAGTTTTATGGTCTTTTGCGCGACCTCTTCAGGGCTGCTCACCGCGCCCGACTTCCTGCCCGCCAGCACCATGTTGGGCTTCAGGATCGTGCCCTCGAGCACCACCCGGGCCGCGTAGAGCTCGTCGTAGAGCTTCGTCAGCGTCGCCCTCGAGATTTCATAGCACGTGTCGATGTCGTGGGCGCCGTCCATCAGCACTTCCGGCTCGACGATCGGCACGATGCCGGCTTCCTGGCAAAGGGCCGCATAGCGGGCGAGCGCATGGGTGTTCGCGCTGATCGAGGTGACCGACGGCACGCCCTTTGCCTTGTCGATGTCGATCACGGCACGCCATTTGGCGAAGCGGGCGCCGAGCTTGTAATAGTCGGCGAGCCGCTCGCGCAGGCCGTCGAGGCCCTCGGTGACCGTGTCGCCGGGAAAGCCGGCCAGGGGCTTGGCGCCGGCATCGACCTTGATTCCGGGGATGGCGCCTGAAGCCTTGATGATATCGACCAGCGGCGTGCCATCGGCCGCTTTCTGCCGAATAGTCTCGTCGTAAAGGATGACGCCGGAAATATACCTGGTCATGGCGTCACTGGTGCGGAACATCATCTCGCGGTAGTCGCGCCGGCTGTCCGCGGTCGATTCGACGCCGATGACGTCGAAGCGCTTCTTGATGGTTCCCGAGCTTTCGTCGGCGGCCAGCAGGCCCTTGCCGTTGGCCACCATCGCGGCGGCAATGTCTTCGAGACGTTCGCTCATCGTGCTTCTCCTTGACGGTGTTGTTCTGCGCCTGACAGGACACTACCGCCAAAGGAATGACGCCGGAAAGCTCCAATCGATCGAAAGTCCCGGCAACGCCGCGCGCTCGCCTCGAGTTGATCGTCTCAATGCTTGAGCACGTCGACGCCCGGCAGCGGCTTGCCTTCCATCCATTCGAGGAAGGCGCCGCCGGCAGTCGAGACATAGGTGAAATCGTCGGCAACCCCGGCCTGGTTGAGCGCCGCCACGGTATCGCCGCCACCGGCCACCGAAACCAGCTTGCCGGCCTTGGTGCGCGCCGCCGCATGCCTGGCTGCCGCCATCGTCGCGCGATCGAAGGGTTCGATCTCGAACGCGCCGAGCGGCCCGTTCCAGACCAAGGTCGCGGCGCGGTCGATCCAGTCGGCAACGGCCCTCACGGTCTTTTCGCCGACATCGAGGATCATGCCATCCGCAGGCACGTCGGCGATGGCCACGGTTTCGCTGGCCGCGCCCCCCTTGAATTCCTTCGCCACGACGCCGTCGACGGGCAGGATGATGGCGCAGCCGGCCTCGGCCGCCTCGGTCATGATCTGCTTGGCGGTAGCGGCGAGGTCGTGCTCGCACAGCGACTTGCCGACATCGGTGCCGCGTGCGGCGAGAAAGGTGTTGGCCATGCCGCCGCCGATGACCAGCGCGTCGACTTTCTTGACCAGGTTCATCAGCAGGTCGATCTTGGTCGAGACCTTGGCGCCGCCGACCATGGCGACCACCGGGCGAACAGGATTTCCAAGGCCCTTCTCCAGCGCTTCCAGTTCGGCTTGCATGGTGCGGCCGGCAAAGGCTGGCAACAGATGCGCCAGTCCCTCGGTCGAGGAATGCGCCCGGTGGGCAGCGGAGAAGGCGTCGTTGACGAAGATATCGCCATTGGCGGCGAGCCGTTCGGTGAAGGCCGGGTCGTTCTTCTCCTCGGCCTTGTAGAAGCGGGTGTTCTCGAGCAGCAGCACGTCGCCCTTGTTCATGGCGGCGACCGCGCTTCCCGCCGTGTCGCCGACGCAGTCGCCGGCAAAGCCCACGGGACGGCCAAGCACCTCGGCCGTCGCCCTGGCGATCGGCTCCAGCGAGAATTCCGGCGAGGGACCGTCCTTGGGCCGGCCGAAATGGGCGAGCAGGATGACCTTGGCGCCCTTGCCTGACAATTCAGCGATGGTCGGCGCTATGCGTTCGATGCGGGTCGTGTCGGTGACCTTGCCGTCAGCGACGGGAACGTTGAGGTCGACGCGCACCAGCACGCGCTTGCCATTGATGTTGCCGATATCGTCCAGTGTCTTGAAGCTGGCCATGCTGGTTCCTTTCGCTGAGAAATCGCCGGGACCATACCCCGCACCGACGACGATGCAAGACTTGGCTGGGGAGGGCGCGAAATTTTCAAGGCGAAGGCGAAGGCGAAGGCGAAGGCGAAGGCGTCGACGTCGCGAAGCGTCACGGCAGGCGGATGGGTGCGGCGCAAAGGATCGCCGTGTCAGCTTTCGGTCGTTGCCTTTTCCACCGCCGGCTCGGTTTTCTCGTCTGCGCGTGCGGCGGTGATCGGTGTTTCCACCGGCTTGCGCCAGGTCTGGACGAAGGCTTTGATCCGGTCGGCGATCTCGCCGGCGCTGAGGAAGACCGGTACCCGCGCCCCGGGCGCGGTCGGTTCGAAGGAGAGGCCCAGGCCTGTGATCCTGCCCTTGTCGTCGACGTCGCGCACGATCAGCTCGATCGGGCCGATCAGCACGCGGTCGGCATATTCGGCATGGCCGCCGAGCCGCGCCGTGACCAGGGCGCCGACGGTGAGCTTCTGTTCCGCCTCGCTCAGGCCCGGCGCGTATGCGGCTTCCAGTTCGGCAGCGGAACGCGCCGGATCGACGGCGAAGGCGCCGAAGAAATCGGCGTCCTCGGGGTCGACGACGGCGCGGCTGGCGAACAGCTTGTCGAGCAGGCGTGGATAGCGGTCCGGCACGAAGATGTAGACTTGGTCGCCGGCGGCAAGCCTGCCCATGTCCTGGAAACGCATCGAGCGTCCGTCGCGCAACACCAGCGAGGGCCGCGCCCAGCGAGGGATGCGCTCGCCGCGCGCCACCGGGCTGCCCGGCGCGACGCGGTAGGCGAGGAGTTCGTGATGGGCCGAGCCCGGCAGTTCGAGCTCGACCTTGTCCAGAGGTCCGAGCCGCGCCGGCACGATCAGGCCGAGACGGCGCGCCAGCGGACCAACGGTCCAGCCCTGGATGACGAGTGACACCAGGACGATGATGAAGGCGGCGTTGAAGATGGTGCGGCCATTCTCCAGCCCGCCGAGCAAGGGAGTGATGGCAAGCAGGATCGAGACGGCGCCGCGCAGGCCGACCCAGGAAACAAACGCGACTTCGGGGCGCGGCAGACGAAACGGGACCAGGCAAAGCCAGACCGCGATCGGCCGGGCGACGAACATCAGGAACAGGCCAAGCAGCACCGCCGGCACCATGATCGCCGGGAATTGCGAGGGCGTCGCGAACAGGCCGAGGATCAGGAACATGATGATCTGCGCCAGCCAGGACATGCCGTCCTGGAAGCGCTTGAGGATGGTGACGGCGCGGATGTCGGAATTACCCGCGATGAGACCGGCAAGATAGACCGCCAGGAAACCGGAGCCGCCGATGGCGCCGGCGGCGGCGAAGACCATCAGCGATAGGGTCAGCACGAAGATCGGCAGCAGGCCATGGTCGAGATTGAGCCGGTCGACGAGGCGCACGATGGCGAGGCCCCCCAGCACGCCGACAATGGCGCCCAGGCCCATGTTAATGAGGAAGCCGAGGACGAGGTTGGTGACCAGGACATTGGCCTCGGGGTCGGCATGGGCGGCTATGATCTCGACCAGGGTGATGGTCAGGAAGATGGCGATCGGATCGTTGGTGCCGGACTCCACCTCCAGCGTGGAGCGCACGCGCTCGCGCAGATTGATCTCGCCGGCGCGCAAAAGGAAGAACACGGCGGCCGCGTCGGTGGAGGCGACGGCGGCACCGAGCAGGAAGGATTCCAGCCAGGTGAGATCGAGCATATAGTAGGCGGCGGCGCCGAACAGGCCAGTGGTGAGGATCACGCCGAATGTGGCCAGAGACAGCGCCGGCCCGGCTGCCTGCCGCAAGGCATTGAGAGGCGTGCCGAAGCCGGAATCGAACAGGATCACCGCCAGCGCCAGTGAGCCGGCAAAATAGGCGATGCGGGCGTTGTCGAACTCGATGCCGAGGCCATCGGTCCCGGTGGCGAGCCCGATGCAGAGAAACAGAAGCAGCAGCGGTGCGCCGAAGCGGAAGGCGATCAGGCTCGAAAACGCGGCGACGACGACAAGCGCGGTGCCCACCAGCGTGACGAGATAGATCGCATGCTCCATCCGTGACTTGTCCCCTGCCTCTTCTCTCGATTCAAGGAAGAGTGGGGCGAAGGCATGGCCGGCGCAAGGCGGGAGAGCGGTTTTTTGGGCCGAAGCCCCACAACTTCGTCGTCCTTGGGCTTAGCAGGAGCGAAGCGACGCGTTGCCGAGCACTCCGACGAAAACGCCCGGACGAAACCGGGCGTTTCAAGTCTCTGGAAGATGGGCCCGCGATCAGGCGATGGTCTTGCCGAAGGCGACCGCGGTATCGCCCATGCGATTGGAGAAGCCCCATTCATTGTCGTACCAGGACAGCACCGAAACGAAGTTGCCGTCCATCACCTTGGTCTGGTCGAGCGCCACGATCGAGGAGTGCGGGTCGTGGTTGAAGTCGATCGACACGTTCGGATGATGGGTAACCGACAGGATGCCCTTGAGCTTGCCATTGGAGGCGGCGATCACCGCCTCGTTGATCTCCTGCGCCGACGTCGAGCGCTTGGCGATGAACTTGAAGTCGACGAGCGAGACGTTCGGCGTCGGCACGCGGATCGAGATGCCGTCGAGCTTGCCCTTGAGCTCGGGCAGCACCAGGCCGATGGCCTTGGCGGCACCGGTCGAGGTCGGGATCTGCGAGAGTGCCGCGGCGCGGGCGCGGTAGAGATCCTTGTGCATGGTGTCCAGCGTCGGCTGGTCGCCGGTGTAGGAATGGATCGTCGTCATCATGCCCTTTTCGATGCCGACCGTCTCGTGCAGGACTGCGGCCAGCGGCGCCAGGCAATTGGTGGTGCAGGACGCGTTCGAGATGACGATGTGGTCCTTGTTCAGCTTGTCGTGATTGATGCCGTAGACGACGGTGAGGTCGGCGCCTTCACCGGGCGCCGAAACGAGGACGCGCTTGGCGCCGGCGGTCAGGTGTGCGGCTGCCTTGTCGCGGGCGGTGAAGATGCCGGTGCATTCGAGCGCGATGTCGACGCCGAGCTCCTTCCACGGCAGCTGGGTCGGATCCTTGATCGCGGTGACCTTGAACGTCTCCTTGCCGACGGTGATCTGGTCGCCGGAAACCGATACTTCGTGCGGGAAGCGGCCGTGTACGCTGTCGTAGCGCAGGAGGTGGGCGTTGGTTTCAACCGGGCCGAGGTCGTTGACGGCGACGACGTCGATGTCCTTGCGGCCGGATTCATGGATGGCGCGCAGGATGTTGCGGCCGATGCGGCCGAATCCGTTGATGGCAACTCTGACGGTCATTTTTCTCTCCTTGGGAGCTGGAGGGCAGACGATTGGTCCGCAGCTTCATAGCGGCGGAAGCGGAAAGAATCCAGCCGCGGCGACGTGGATTTAAATCGATTAGGTCAGGCCAGTCCGGCGGAACCGCTGTACGCGGTTTCGCCGAGCGTTCTTGTTTCATACATGTCGCTGTCCCAAAATCGAGATACACTTTTGGGCAACAAGCACGGCCTTACTTGCCATGCAGGCGGGCTTCCGCCGCCTTGGCGGCCGCCTCGGCGGTGATGCCGAAATGCGGATAGAGCTGCTCGATCGTTCCCGAGGCGCCGAAGCCGGTCATGCCGATGAAGATGCCATCGGAGCCGATGAGGTGATCCCAGCCCTGGCGGATGCCGGCTTCGATCGCCATCTTCACCTTCGCATTGCCGATCGTCTTGCGGCGGTAGTCCTCGCTCTGCTTATCGAACAGTTCGAAGCAAGGAACCGAGACGACGCGGGTCGGATGGCCGTGCTTCTCCAGGAGGTCGCGGGCGCCGAGCGCGATCTCGACTTCCGAACCCGTGGCGAAGATCGTCACCGCGGCTTCGCCGCTGGCGGCGGCGAGCTCATAGGCGCCCTGGCTGCTCAGGTTCTTCTCTGTGAATTCGGTGCGCACGGTCGGCAGGTTCTGTCGGGTCAGCGCCAGCGTTGACGGCGTCTTTTCCGATTCAAGGGCCAACTGCCAGCATTCGGCGGTCTCGACCGCGTCCGCCGGACGGAACACGTTGTGGTTGGGGATGGCGCGCAGTGCCGCCACATGCTCGACCGGCTGATGGGTCGGGCCGTCTTCGCCGAGACCGATGGAGTCATGGGTCATGACGAAGATCGAGCGGATGCCCATCAGCGAGGCCAGTCGCATCGAGGGGCGGGCATAGTCTGAGAAGCACAGGAAAGTGCCGCCATAGGCGATCAGGCCGCCATGCAGCGTCAGCCCGTTGATGGCGGCAGCCATGCCGTGTTCGCGGATGCCGTAGTGAACATATCGCTGGCCGTAATCGTCCGGCGTGATGTTCTTGGTCTGGCTGGTCTTGGTGTTGTTGGAGCCGGTGAGATCGGCTGAGCCGCCGATGGTTTCGGGCACGGCGCCGTTGATGACTTCCAGCGCCATTTCGGAAGATTTGCGAGTGGCGACCTTCGGCTTGTCGGCGGAGAGCTTCTTTTTGTAGTCGGCAATGACGGCGTCGAAGTTGGACGGTAGCTTGCCGGCAACGCGGCGCTCGAACTCTGCCCTGAGCTTGGCGTCGGCCTTGGCGAGGCGGCCTTCCCAGTCGGCGCGCGCCTCGGCGCCGGCCGTGCCGGCGGTGCGCCAGGCATCGAGGATGTCGGCTGGGACCTCGAAGGGGGGTGACTCCCAGTTGAAGAACTTGCGCGCGCCGGCGATCTCGTCGGCGCCGAGGGGCGAGCCGTGCGCCTTGTTGGTGCCGGCCTTGGTCGGGGCGCCGAAGCCGATGGTCGTCTTGCAGGCGATCATCGTCGGCTTGTCGGAATGGCGGGCGGCTTCGATCGCATAGGCGACGGCTTCCGGATCCGTGCCGTCGATGTGGCTGGCGTTCCAACCGGAAGCCTGGAAGCGCGCGACCTGGTCGGTATTGTCAGCCAGCGACACCGGGCCGTCGATCGAGATGTTGTTGTTGTCCCAGAACACGATCAGCTTGTTGAGCTTGAGGTGCCCGGCAAGCGCGATCGCCTCCTGGGAGACACCTTCCATCAGGCAGCCGTCGCCGGCCAGCACATAGGTGTAGTGGCTGACGAGGTCGTTGCCGAAGGCGGCGTTCATGATGCGCTCGCCGAGCGCGAACCCGACAGAATTGGCAAGGCCCTGGCCGAGCGGGCCGGTGGTCGTTTCGATGCCGGCGGCGTGGCCATATTCGGGATGGCCGGCGGTTTTCGAGCCCAACTGGCGGAAGTGCTTGATCTGGTCGATCGTCATGTCTTCGTAGCCGGTCAGGTAGAGCAGCGAGTAGAGCAGCATCGAGCCGTGGCCGGCCGACAGGATGAAGCGGTCGCGGTCGGCCCAATGCGGCGCCTTGGCGTCGAATTTCAGGAAACGGGTGAACAGCACCGTGGCAATGTCGGCGCAGCCCATGGGCAGGCCGGGATGGCCGGAGTTCGCCTTCTCGACCGCGTCCATGGAGAGAAAGCGGATCGCATTGGCCATCCGGTCATGTTGTTCACGCGACGTCATGGTTCCTCCGGGGTGGGGTTTGGGGCCTTGGGAGAGCCCTTGAAAAGCGTGCGCGACACATAGCAGGCGCGCACTTTTAGTCAACAAACCGGTGCGCATTTGCCGGCCTTGTGATGCCGCGGGCAGGCCTATATTAGCGTTAGCAGGGGACAGTCGCGAGAGCTTTGTTGACGTCGCCTTCACCCGGTGCCTAATGTTTCAGAGATAACGCGTTCTGAACGCGAGCGATTCGGTGATGGGCAGGGCACAGGACGAGGCCATGACCGGGGAAACGACACTCAAGGAAGTCATCGCAAGGCTGGGCAAGGCCATGGAAGGCCTGGAAAACGCCGTCGCGGCCAAGCTCGAGCATGAGCGCGATTATTCGGAAGCCGAGGCCGAGGTGCAGCGGATGAATGCCGACCGCTCGCGGCTGGCGCAGGAGCTCGACAGTTCCGAGGCGCGCGCCGAGCGGCTGGAGGATGCCAACAAGGAAGTGTCGCGACGACTGGTGACCGCCATGGAAACCATCCGCGCTGTGTTGGATAGGTAGGCTGATGGCACAGGTCACGGTTTCCATCGACGGCAAGCAGTATCGGATGGCCTGCGACGAAGGCCAGGAAGAGCATCTGATCGATCTCGCCGAGCGTTTCGACCGCTACGTCTCGCATCTGAAGGATTCATTCGGCGAGATCGGCGACCAGCGGCTGACGGTCATGGCCGGCATCATGGTCATGGATGAACTCTCGGAGCTGCAGAAGCGCGTCAAGGGCATGGAAAGCGAAGTGCTGACCTTGCGCAAGACCCGCGACGAGGCGCTGACCAAGGCCGACAAGAGCGACAGCGTGCTGACCAACGCGCTTGGCGCGCTGGCGCAGCGCATGGAAGATCTTGCGGCGACGCTGGCCGTCAACAAGGCATAAGCGGTCTCCTCGGAAATTCCTGCCGAACTTGGCGGCAAGAAGAGAAATTTTTTCGCGGGCGTGACGGGCGCCTGTGGCTTTAGGCATTTGTGGGTTGCCGCCGAGGTGTTAAAAAGATTTGAGCGCTCGCCAGCCGTTGCCGGCAACATTTCAAGGGTAGGGAAACAACATGAGCCTTCGCATCAACGATATCGCCCCGGATTTCACCGCCGAGACCACGCAAGGACCGATCAGCTTTCACCAGTGGATCGGTGACGGCTGGGCGGTGCTGTTCAGCCACCCGAAGAATTTCACTCCCGTCTGCACGACCGAGTTGGGCACGATGGCGGGGCTCGAGGGCGAGTTCAAGAAGCGCAACGTCAAGATCATCGGCATTTCGGTCGATCCGGTCGAAAGCCACGGCAAATGGCAGGACGATATCAAGACGGCGACCGGCCATTCGGTGAACTATCCGCTGATCGGCGACAAGGATCTCAAGGTCGCCAAGCTTTACGACATGCTGCCTGCCGGTGCCGGCGAGACCTCGGAAGGCCGCACGCCCGCCGACAATGCCACCGTGCGTTCGGTCTATGTCATTGGGCCCGACAAGAAGATCAAGCTGGTGCTGACCTATCCGATGACCACGGGCCGCAACTTTGACGAGATCCTGCGCGCGGTCGATTCCATGCAGTTGACCGCCAAGCACCAGGTGGCGACGCCGGCGAACTGGAAACAGGGCGAGGACGTCATCATCACCGCGGCCGTTTCCAACGAGGACGCCATCAAGCGCTTCGGCGCCTACGAGACCATCCTGCCCTATCTCAGGAAGACCAAGCAGCCTTCCGCGTAAAGCGGCTCTCCGGTTCACGGAAACGGCGAACCATCTCTTTGTTTTTGCGCAATTCCTTGGGCAAAGCGCCACGCGCCTTTCCCGGGAAACCGCTTGGAATTGCTCCAGTTGCCTGGCCGGCATTTTTCGACTTCCGTCGCTTTTCTGGCAAGGCGTGCTTGACGGCAGGGCCCCGCTAGACAAGCATGCTCTTATGTTGCTCTGGCAGAGAAAATCATTCCTGTCTGGCTAACGGAGGGGACGTCGGATTGGACATAGGTTCGGCAAAGCCTGAGGTCACCGGTTTCCACGACAAGCCGACCGGCGCCATCCAGTATGTCGTCGCCGACCGGGTGACGAAGCGGTGTGCCATAATCGATCCGGTCCTCGACTTCGACGAGAAGTCCGGCGCAGTTTCGACAACCAATGCCGATGCGCTGCTGGATTTCGTCAGGGCGGAGGGACTGAGCGTCGAATGGATTCTCGACACCCATCCGCATGCCGATCATTTCTCGGCCGCGCAGTACCTGAAGCAAAGGACCGCGGCGCCGACGGCGATCGGCGAGAGGATCGTCGAGGTCCAGAAATTGTGGAAGGCGATCTACAACTGGCCGGATTTCCCCGCCGACGGCTCGCAGTGGGACCGGCTGTTCGGCGACGGCGAGGTTTTTCGGGTGGGAACGCTTCCAGCAAGGGTGCTTTTCTCGCCCGGGCACACGCTGGCGTCGATCACCTATGTGATCGGGGATGCAGCCTTTGTTCACGACACGCTGTTCATGCCCGACAGCGGCACGGCAAGGACGGATTTTCCCGGCGGCAGCGCCGCGCGCCTGTGGCACTCGATCCAGGGCATTCTGGCCCTGCCGGAGGACACGCGCGTCTTTGTCGGCCATGATTATCAGCCCGGCGGGCGCCAGGCGTTATGGGAGAGCACGGTTGCCGCGCAGAAAGCCGACAACATACATCTTGCCGCCGCGCGCGGCGAGGCCGAGTTCGTTGCCCTGCGCGAGGCGCGCGACCGGACATTGCCGATGCCGAGGCTGATCCTGCATGCGCTGCAGGTCAACATGAATGGCGGACGCCTGCCGGAACCGGAAGCCAATGGCCGACGGTATCTGAAGTTTCCGCTGGATGGGCTTTGAAGCAATCACAGCACCCGCTGCGGTATACAAAAAGGCGGCGCCAGTCTCCTGACGCCGCCGTTTTATCTTGTTGCCGATGCCGGCTTTAAGCCGCCGGCTGCGCCTCGATGGTGCGCAGCGCCTGGGTCTGGCGCTTGGCGGCGGCCTTGACGGCATCCTGCACCTTCTCGAAAGCGCGCACTTCGATCTGGCGCACGCGCTCGCGGCTGATGTCGAACTCAGCCGACAGTTCTTCCAGGGTCAGCGGCTCATCGGCGAGGCGGCGCGCCTCGAAGATGCGCCGTTCGCGTTCGTTGAGCACCGCAAGAGCACCCGACAGCATGCCGCGCCGGTTTTCCAGCTCGTCCTGCTCGATCAGCATCTCTTCCTGGCTTTCGTGGTCGTCGACCAGCCAGTCCTGCCATTCGCCGGACTCGCCTTCCGTCGCCCGGATCGGCGCGTTGAGTGAGGCGTCGCCCGACAGGCGGCGGTTCATCGACACGACTTCCGCTTCCGAGACGTTCAGCCTCGTGGCGATTTCGGCGATCTGGTCGGGCTTGAGGTCGCCGTCGTCAAGCGCCTGGATCTTGCCCTTCACCTTGCGCAGGTTGAAGAACAGACGCTTCTGGTTGGCGGTCGTGCCCATCTTGACCAGGCTCCACGAGCGCAGGATGTATTCCTGGATCGAGGCCTTGATCCACCACATGGCGTAGGTCGCGAGGCGGAAGCCACGCTCTGGCTCGAATTTCTTGACGGCCTGCATCAGGCCGACATTGCCTTCCGAGATCACTTCGCCAATCGGCAGGCCGTAGCCGCGATAGCCCATGGCGATCTTGGCGACGAGCCGCAAATGGCTGGTGACGAGCTTGTGCGCTGCGGAAGTGTCCTCATGCTCGGCATAACGCTTGGCGAGCATGTACTCTTCCTGCGGCTGAAGCATCGGAAAGCGGCGGATCTCTTCCAGGTAGCGGCTGAGGCCGCCTTCGCCGGAAACGATACTGGGTAGTGACTGGGCCATGATAGCGCCCCCTCTCTATTGGAGTGATGCCCCCGAAACGCGGCGGGCATGTGACGCGAGCACCAAAGGCTCGCTCGCGACATCAGATATATACAGGAACAAAACCAGAAAAGACAGGCATTTGTTCAACACGAAACAGTGTGTCACGCTGAAGTGAACAACGCCAGTCAGGTTTTTTGATGGTTGATTTGAAGCTTGCCGGGCGGCGGATTCAGAGACTGCGAAAGCCGCCGACGAGTTCCTCCATGTCCCTCGGTATCGGTGCCTCGAACCTCATCGATAGATGGGTAGTCGGATGGCGAAATTCAAGGAGCCAGGCGTGCAAAGCTTGCCGGGAGAAGGCCTTGACCTGGCTTCTCAGCGGTTCGGGCAACCGGTTGGCCTTGGTGCGAAAGGCTTGGCCGTAATCGGGATCACCGAGCACCGGATGACCGATATGGGCCATGTGGACGCGGATCTGATGGGTGCGGCCGGTCTCCAGCCGGCATTCAACCAGACTTGCGGTTGCGAATTCCTTTTGGTTTTCGCCGAAGCGCTCCTGCACCGCAAAATGGGTGACGGCGTGGCGGGCATCGTCGCGTCCTTCGGGTACTACGGCGCGACGCACACGGTCGGCGGCGCGGCCGAGTGGGGCATCCACCGTTCCGGCCGGCCGCTGCGGTATGCCCCAGACCAGCGCCAGGTAGGCGCGCTCGAGATCGCCTGTCAGGCCGTGATCGGCAAAGGCCTCCGAAAGCGCCTTGTGGGCGCGGTCGGTCTTGGCCACGACCATGACGCCGCTGGTTTGCTTGTCGAGGCGATGAACGATGCCCGGCCGGCGCACGCCGCCGATGCCGGACAGGCTGTCGCCGCAATGATGGATCAGCGCATTGACCAGCGTGCCGGTCCAATTGCCGGCGCCGGGATGGACGACAAGCCCGGCGGGTTTGTTGATGACGATCAGTTCGTCATCTTCATAGAGGATATCGAGGGCGATGTTTTCCCCCTGTGGCTCCGCCGGTTCCGGCTCCGGCATGGCGACCGAGACAGTTTCGCCCGGCGACATCTTGCGCTTGGTCTCGACAACGGCCTTGCCGTCGACCAAGACCGCGCCCTGCCTGATCAGCATCTGCACGCGGCTGCGCGACATTTCCGGGCCGAGCCTGCCTGCCAGCCACTGATCGATGCGCTGGCCGGCATCGTCGGCGCCGGCCACGAGCACGATCGGTTCTGCCTGCATGAATTGGTCCTCTATCAATCCGGGGGCCTCTTCGTTATGAGCGCTCATCGAGAATCGTTCCGGAATGTTTGCCATGGCCCGCCCCGCCGCCGACGAAGACGCCGTTGTTGAAGGCGGGGAAAAGCCGCTCAACCCCGAGATCGAAAAGGTGCGCGGCAGGCTCATCCGCTTCATGGCCATCAATCTCGGCCTGCTCTTGCTGGCCCTTATGGTGGTGATCGCGGCGATTGTCTACAAATCACGCAAGGCAGCGCCGGTGAGCCCGCCGCTGGCCGGCGACATCCAGGTGCCCGCCGGCGAACCGCTCAGCGGAGACATCGTGCTGCCGGTCGGCGCCAGGGTGGTCAGCCAGTCGCTATCCGGCAATCGCGTCTCGATCGAGGCCGAACTTGTCGATGGCAGCCGCACGATCTTCGTCTACGATATGGGCGAGCGGCGCATAATCGGCCGCTTCGCAATCCGCAACAAATGAAGCCCGGCGCGCAATGACCGGCTTTGCCGAAAACCGTCATATCGCCACCGTTGCGCTGGTCGTCGACAGCTATGACGAAGCAATCGACTGGTATGTCGGGCGAATGGGCTTTGTGCTCCTGGAGAATGTGGACCTTGGCGGCGGCAAGCGCTGGGTGACGGTCGCGCCGGCCAGCGGGCGCGGCGCGCGGCTGCTTCTGGCCCAGGCCTCCGACGAGGCACAAAGGAAGAGCATCGGCAACCAGACCGGCGGGCGGGTTTTTCTCTTCCTGGAAACCGACAACTTTGCCCGCGATCATGCGGCGATGGTGGCGAAGGGCGTCGAATTTCGCGAGCCACCGCGCTTGGAGCCCTACGGCACGGTGGCGGTTTTCGCCGATCTCCACGGCAATCTATGGGACCTGATCGAGCCAAAACGCTAGCAGCAGCCAGCTTTTTCTTGATCCCGGGAAAGCCGGCGGACCCCAGTTGCTTTTTCTCCGCCGCCAGCCTATATCGCCGGTTCTTGAACGCGCCCATCGTCTAGCGGTCAGGACACCGCCCTCTCACGGCGGGAACAGGGGTTCGATTCCCCTTGGGCGTACCAAGAAGGCGACGGCTCAGCCGTTGATGATCCCTCCAGCATCAAACAATGTTCAAGGCCTCCGCGGAAGCTTCGTCATATGCGCGCATATGACCGCATGGAGCGCTGGCAAAAGCCGGGCTCGGAGCTATGGCATGGCGGCTTCGATTAACGTTTCGTTTACCTATAATCTGTCTATTGGAGACAATTCACCCGCGACCACGGATGTACTGGCGCTGCGGTGAAAACAAAGGTCGGCCCACTGCCGGCCTTTTGTTTTTTGGCCGGCCGCTGCGGGCAGGGCTGCCTCCAATGCTTTCGGCAAGAGCTTTCGCCAAAGCATATTGCCCTTGCCATCTCCAGCCCTACCATCAATCCTGACGATCGCACGCGGGCGGCCGGAAGGGTCGACGGTGGAGGAATTGCAATGAAAAGAACCGCTGGAATGCTCCTGATTAGCGGCGCATTGGCGATTGGCGCCACCTGCCCGTCGGCTGCCGCCCAGCTCAACACGATGGACGAAGTCGGCACGGCGATCCAGGCATGCTGGACGCCGCCGGCGGATGCTGGAAATTCCATCGTCACTCTGAGCTTCAGCTTCAAGCGCGACGGCACGCTGCTTGGTCCGCCACGGCCGACCGCCGCCAAGGTGGCCGGCGACGACAAGGCGCGAAAGTCGTTCATCGACGCCGCAATGACCGCGGTGAAGAATTGCACGCCGCTCAGCCTTTCGCCGCAACTGGCGCAAGGGATTGCCGGCAACGTGTTCACCTTGCAATTCGTATCTCCCAAGATCGGCCAATAGCTGTTTTCCGCAACTCTCCGCGCAGGGCGCGCCGCGGCTTAATGCGCTAGAGCCGTTCGGCGTTCGGATCGCCGATCCCGCTTCAATTTTTTACGCAATCCTGACGGAAAACGTCTGCCAGCCAGCCGCTCAGGTAGCGACTACCACCAAACCATCTCGCCCAGCACCGCCTTCACCGGTCAGTGGCTGGTACGCCGCGCCTCGGCGTGCCGCGCCAGGTCGGGTGTCTCGAAGACGTAGTCGTTCCAAGCCGATTCCGGGATTTGCCCGGCCAGATAGCATTCCAGCAGCAGGTTTTGCTCGGCGCTCAGGGGCCTCGGATCAAGTCCCAGGGAATGAAAAAGATTTCTTGTCAGTTCCGATACCGTGACCTGGATCGACATCTGCGTTCTCCTTCGCGCTTCAACGCGAAAGGACGGGCAAAGGTTTCAGGGCCCGTTTCCGGTAACGCCGGAGTGATTCGGCAGGCCTGCCAGCCGTCGGTCCGGCTGCATTGTTTTGCAGTTCGTCTCAACCTTGAAATAAAAATGCAATATTGAATTCACAGAGGTTCTTCTATTAAACTAAAGACAAGTCTCTCAATGCATGGAGACTAGAAAGATTAGATAAAACTCATTTAGCGAAAGCTTACCGAAGTCGAAAGAGTTGTCATTCCAGGTTCTCAGCAACAAGGACCGCGTCCTTCCGATGATCCGTTTCTGGTCCCCCATGATGATCGCGTTCGTCACCCTGACCGTGCTCGCGCTCGGCATGTCCAGTTCTTATGCCGACAGTTGCAGTGCAATAAGAAATCAGTTGTCTTCGGCCGGCCGTGGCGGCGGCACGAGCCCCGAGCTTGCCCAGTTGCACCGCCAGCTTGCCGCGATCCAAGGCATCGAGAGGCAGCGCAAGTGTACGGCGAAAAATTCCCTCGGTGGTTTCTTCAACGCATGCGCCGATCTTGCCAGGAACAGGAGCGAGGTGCAGCGCCAGATCGCTGCGGCCTCCAATTCAGGCCGGGACATGTCGGGGCTGCGGGCACGCTTTGTCGCGCTTGGCTGCGCGCCAGCGGCAAAGCGCGCGGCGGCGAAGACCCAATCGGTGTCTGCGGCGGCGCCAGCGGCGAGGGCAACGGGCGCCGGCAACGCGATGCTGTTCTGCGTGCGCCTTTCGGATGGATATTTCTTCCCAGCACCCAAGTCGCAGTTCGCCGGCAGCGACGATGTGAAGGATATGGCCGATCAATGCCGCTACATCTGCGACGAGCCGGGCGTCGACCTCTATACGCTCAGCGACGTCAGCCTCGAAACCGAAAAGATGGTCTCTCTCGACACGCGCAAGCCCTACACCGATCTGCCGACCGCATTCCGCTACCGCGACGACGTCAATTTCAAGGCATGTGACCTAAAACGCTACTACAGCAGGGTCGCCGAATTGAGGGCCCGAACGGTAACGCCCACAAACATGACCAATGCCATCATCCCCTTGCCGTCGGCCAAGCCGGACCTCGGCAGCGTCGCGGCAATTCCCGCGGCGGACGCCGAAGCCTCCGGGGCGGCCCAGCATCAGTCGATAGAGGCCGGCAAGCGGCCGGTGAGAATAGTCGGCCCGGCCTTCTTCCCAGCCGAATGATCATCCGCCCCCGGTTGTAGGCGCCGGTTTCTCAGCCAAGGTCAGTTTTGGGTGGCACCCATCAGTCGCAGACCATGCGAACCCTCTTTCCGGGTTCGCTGACATTCCTGCATGCCAGGGGCTTTTCCTCATCGGAGGACGGCGGAGGTGGCCTCGAAACTCTTGAAAGATGACGTCTCGGTGCGGCGCGCGGCGCGGGCCTGCGCTCGGAAAACCGGGTTGGCGGTTGTGGCGGCGCCGGAAAAGCGCCGTTTTCCATTCCGGACGGCCCGTATTCCACATTGGGCGGCGGCCGGTCCCAGAAACGCCGGGCATCGAGCGGGCGCGGAATGACGACGGTGCCGTCATAGCTGCGCGAACAGCCGCTGCCGAAAAGCAGCGCCGCGCTCAGCAAGCAAGGCACAATCCGTCCAAACATCAGCAACACCCCAATATTGGCTTATAGCGCGGCTTCGATCAGGCCGACAACCGGGCGCAATGGCGCAGGCCAGGGCCCGTCCGGTGCGCAACGGCTTGTTAAGGTTAGCGGATCGTTAATGCTTCTCGGGCACATTCCGCCGACGAACCGCGGAGGGAGGGTTCGGCCTTGGATTCGGGGTGGGGACGGCATGGCTGAAGCGAACGAGACAGCCGGCGTGCGCGGCGAGCGCGGGTCGGGCGAAATGGCGGTGAACGACGCGGCTTCGTTCACCGCAGGCATGGATTTGGCCATGCTACGCCAGCTGGTCGAAACGGGCTCGGACTGGATCTGGGAGACCGACGCCGAGCTGCGCTTTTCCTGGCTTTCGCACAACTACCAGGCGGTCACGGGCATCGACCCGGCCGCTGTGCTTGGCCGCTTCCGGTTCGATTTCCTGAAGCAGGTCCTGAACGGCAACCGCAGCGCAGCAATGCATCTGGAGGATCTGCAGGCACATCGGCCGTTCCGTGACTTTGTCTACGAACTGAAGGGAGGTCGCGCCGATTGCCGCTGGGTGCTGACCTCAGGCTTTCCACGCTTCGATGACGAGGGGAAATTCGCCGGCTATCGTGGCATTGGACGCAATGTCACCGGATTGGCCGTCGCCTTCGAAGAACTGGAGCAGAAGCAGCAAGGAGAGGCGTCTTCGGGAGGCCTTCCCGACCTTCGCACGATGGTCGATTCGATGCCGATCGGGATCATGGTCCTCGACGCCGACCTGCGCGCCGAAGTGATCAACCAGGCCTTCTACAATTTGTGGAAAATCGATCCCCAGTGCGCCGGGATCGGCTCGGGCTTCCGCGAGTTGATGGAGGCCAGCCGCGCCGCCGATTCCTACGGCGCCGACGACGTTGCCTGGCAGCGTCATACCGCCGAGCGCGAGGCCGAGATCAGGGCCGGCGTCGCCGGCTCGAGACAATTGCCGCGCAATGACGGGCGTACCCTGGTTGCGTCGCTGGCCCCGCTGGCCGGCGGCAAGCGGCTCATCTCCTATGTCGATGTCACCGACATGAAGGATCGCGAGGCCGAGCTGGCCGACGCGCTGGAAAAGGCGCGACTGGCGGAAGCGGTGATCAACGGCGTCAAGGATCCGATCTTCGTCAAGGATGACGATCTGCGCTTCGTCTTCGTCAACGAAGCGTTTGC
This sequence comes from Mesorhizobium sp. B264B1B, assembly GCF_020165765.1. Classification (NCBI taxonomy): domain Bacteria; kingdom Pseudomonadati; phylum Pseudomonadota; class Alphaproteobacteria; order Hyphomicrobiales; family Phyllobacteriaceae; genus Mesorhizobium; species Mesorhizobium sp. B264B1B. The sequence goes on along the minus strand of NZ_JAIUIS010000008.1, from coordinate 96,010 downwards.
GGGCCTGTTCGGCCAGACCCCGCAAACCATGCTTGGCAAGCCCGGCGGCAATTTTCTCGCGCCGGCCGAGGTCGCGCTGTTCGAGGAAAGCGAGCGCGAGGTGCTGGCGACCGGGCGGCCTTACGAGGTGGAGGAAAGTTTCGAGGTCGACGGCGTCGACCGCTCGCGCGTCGTCAGGAAGAACCGCGTTAGAATGGCAAGCGGCCGCAACTACGTGGCCGGCTTCCTGTTCGACGTCTCGGACATGAAGGGCCGTGAGACCGAGGCGCAGGACGCCCGCAAACACCTGGCCAGCGTGCTGGAATCGCTGCCGGCCGCCGTGATCATCTACGACCGCGATGACAATTTCGTTTTCGCCAACCGCAAGATGCAGGACACGCTGCCGGCGTTGAAGCCGGCATGGCAGCCCGGCCGCACCTTCCGCGACGCGCTGGCGCTCGGTCATTCGGCTGGCTATTTCCGCTCGAGCGGCGATCCGCGGGTCGATGCGCTCTATGATGGCGATCTCGATGGCTGGCTGGACAGCATCCTCGCCCGCTACCACCTGCCATACTCATCCTTCGAACGTCTCAATCCCGACGGCCGCTGGTACCAGGTTTATGACATGCGCACCGATGACGGCACGTTCATCGGCGTGCGCGTCGACATCTCCGAGATCAAGAGCCGCGAAAAGGCGCTGCACGATTCGATGCGGCAGATCGACCTGTTCCGGCACGTGCTGGACGAACTGCCCGTGGCCGCCTTCATCAAGGCGCAGGACCTCAGCATCGAGTTCGTCAACAAGGCCTGGTGCGCGATCACCGGGCTCGCCAAGGAAGACGTCATCGGCCGCACCGATCGGCAGCTGTTCGGCGACGGGGATGGAGAAAGCTACAGCCTGGACGATACCGAGGTTGCCCTCACGGGCAGCGTCAGGGAGGTCGAGGAGCCCGTCACCCATCGCGACGGCACGGTGCGGCAGTTGATGACGCGCAAGAGCCGGCTGGTGGCGCTGGACGGATCGGTGCATCTGGTCGGCTCCAGCACCGACATCACCGAGGTCAAGGCGCGCGAGCGGGCGCTGGAAGAAAGCATGCGCGAGAACGAGGTGTTCCGCAGCCTGATCGACAACGTGCCGGTGTCGATCTATGCCAAACGCTCCGATCTCAGGCAATTCTACGTCAACAAGGGGTGGTGCGATCTCACCGGCTTCAGCAAGCAGGACGCGATCGGCAAGACCGATATCGAAATTTTCGGGCCCGACGGCGAAGCCTTCGTCAATGGCGACCTCGCGGTGCTGCGCAGCGGCGAAACCCAGGAGGTCGAGGAGACGGTGATGCTCCCGGACGGCAGCGTGCGCCACCAGTTCGCCCGCAAGGGCGCGATGATCGCGTCCGACGGGTCGCTCTACCTGATCGGGTCGACCACCGACATCACCGAATTGAAGCTGCGCGAGGCGGAACTGCGCGAGGCGCGCCAGCGCGCCATACTTGCCGACCGCGCCAAGTCGGAATTCCTCGCCAATATGAGCCATGAGATTCGCACCCCGATGAACGGCGTGCTGGGCATGGCCGAACTCCTGGCCAAATCCGATCTCGATCCGAAGCAGAAGACCTTCACCGACATCATCGTCAAATCGGGCAACGCGCTGCTCACCATCATCAACGATATCCTGGATTTCTCCAAGATCGATGCCGGCCAGTTGGTGCTCGATCCCGCCCCCTTCAATCTCGCCGAGGCGATCGAGGACGTGGCGACGCTGGTGTCGACGCGGGCCAAGGAAAAGGACCTCGAGCTCATCGTGCGCATCGAGCCTGGGCTCGAAAGCCTGTTCATCGGCGATGTCGGCCGCATCCGGCAGATCGTCACCAACCTGCTCGGCAATGCGGTGAAGTTCACCGAAGAAGGCCATGTGCTCGTCGACGTCACCGGCGAAAGTGTGCCGGACGGAACCAGGCTGACGATCTCGGTCACCGACACCGGGATCGGCATCCCTGAGGAAAAGCTGAAACAGGTGTTCGAGAAATTCAGCCAGGTCGACACCTCCTCGACGAGGCGGCATGAGGGCACTGGGCTCGGGCTCGCGATCACCTCGCGGCTGGTCGAATTGATGGGCGGCGACATCGGCGTGGAAAGCGCCGAAGGCAAGGGGTCGACCTTCTGGTTCACGGTCACGCTGCCCAGGGCCGGACAACAGAACGCGCAGCGCATCATGCCGGTGGACGTGACCGGCGCGCGGGTGCTGATCGTCGACGACAATGCCGTCAACCGCGCCATCCTGACCGAGCAGATGACGTCATGGACCTTCGATTCCTGCGCGGCCGAGAGCGGCGCCGAGGGACTGAAAGTGCTGATCGCGGCCGCCGCCTACGGCGTGCCGGTCGATTGCGTCGTGCTCGATTATCAGATGCCCGAGATGAGCGGCGCCGAGATGGCAGGTGTCGTGCGCAACACCGCCGGGCTTGCCGACACGCCGATCATCATGCTGACCTCCGTCGACCAGTCGCTGGCCAACACCAGTTACCGCGATCTCGGCATTGATGCCCAACTCATCAAGCCCGCACGCTCCTCGGTGCTCCTGGAAACGCTGGTCGCCACCATCCAGCGGCATCGCCACGCCACGGATGTCGCCCGGCCGCTTGCTGTCGAGGGAGGCGGCGGGAACAATCCACAGTCACCGCCACCGGCGGCAGGGCAACGCGCGTTGCTGCAGCCGCCGCCGGTCAGGCCTCGGCTTGCCGCGACTGGCGGCGAGCAGCGGCTGGACATCCTCGTGGCCGAGGACAATGAGGTCAACCAGATGGTCTTCACCCAGATCCTCGGCGAGACCGGCTACGGTTTCGAGATCGTCGGCAATGGCCGCAAGGCGCTGGACGCTTTCGGCAGGCTCAATCCGTGCATGATCCTGATGGACGTCTCGATGCCGGAGATGAACGGGCTCGAGGCAACCGCCGCCATCCGCCGGCTGGAAGAGGAAACCGGCACGCATGTGCCGATCGTCGGGGTCACCGCGCATGCGCTCAAGGGCGATCGCGAACGCTGCCTGGACGCCGGCATGGATGACTATCTGCCCAAGCCGATCAGCCCCAGGGCCCTGCTCGAAAAGGTCGAGCGCTGGGTCGGCGCCGGTCGCCAGGCCCGGCGCAACGCGGGATAGACTTTGCGCCTTCGGCCGGATTGCGGCGAGAATCACCCGGGGCCGGCCGCAGCCCTTCGAGCAAGACTATGGTGCGATCGCACCATATCAAAGCCGGCGTCCAGCCGGGACAATGACGGCATTGAATTTCCGCTCTCTTCTAGTTACGGGCGGGAGCAGCGACCGCCAGTATGAAGCAGCGTCAATCTACCCCAACGGACCTGTTTTTGGCGATGGCCCGGCCAAGACATCCTCTGGCCTCGAGCAACGCGCTCCCGTCCGGCTTTTCTTCGATCAGCGGTCCATGCCGAATCCGATGGCTGTTTGGGTGGCCGGATAGCGCAAGTCCCTGATTCCCGAAGGCAAACCGGCGCCATGCCGCAGCCGCTAATCGCCATCGCCTTTCCAAGCGCCGGCGACGCGTTACCGGGCTGACACGAAACTGTCATGCGACTGTTATAATCGAACGCTATTGGCCTCAGCGGGCGCTGGCAAGGAATGGCGCCGAGAGACCATCTTCCGAACAGGAGCAGGCCATATGAGACATTTCATCCGCTCGGCGGCCGTTGCGATCGCAATGGCTGCGGCGTCCACCCTCACCCTTTCCGCGGCAATGGCAGCTGACATCTCCGGTGCCGGCGCCACCTTCCCTTACCCGATCTATGCGAAGTGGGCCGATGCCTACAAGAAGGAGACCGGCATCGGTCTCAACTACCAGTCGATCGGCTCGGGCGGCGGCATCAAGCAGATCAAAGCCAAGACCGTCACCTTCGGCGCTTCCGATGCGCCGCTGAAGGGTGAGGATCTCGAATCCACCGGACTTGCACAGTTCCCGATGGTGATGGGCGGCATCGTTCCGGTCGTCAATCTCGAAGGCATCAAGCCGGGCGAACTGGTGCTCGACGGCCCGACGCTGGCCGATATCTTCGTCGGCAAGATCACCAACTGGAATGACGCGGCGATCGCCAAGCTCAATCCCGACGTCAAGCTTCCCGACCAGGCGATCGCCGTCGTGCATCGCTCCGACGGTTCGGGCACCACGTTCAACTTCAGCTACTACCTGGCCGACGTCAGCGCCGACTGGAAGTCGAAGGTCGGCGTCAACACCGCGCTCGAATGGCCGGTTGGCATCGGCGCCAAGGGCAATGAAGGCGTCGCCAACAACGTCTCGCAGACCGGTGGCTCGATCGGCTATGTCGAATACGCCTACGCCAAGCAGAACAAGTTGACCTATGCCGACATGATCAACAAGGACGGCAAGAAGGTCGAGCCGACGGCGGCGGCGTTCTCGGCGGCGGCGGCCAATGCCGACTGGAGCTCGCAGCCTGGTTATGGCGTCATCCTGGCCAACCAGCCGGGCGCCGAATCCTGGCCGATGACGTCGGCGACCTGGATCCTGGTCTACAAGAAGCCCGGCGACGTGGCGGCGACCGGTGAAGCGCTCAAGTTCTTCGCCTGGTCCTACGCCAAGGGCGACGACATGGCCGGGGCGCTGGACTACGTTCCGATCCCCGACGCGGTCGTCAAGAGCGTCGAGGACATGTGGGCCAAGGACATCGTCGGCGAAGACGGCAAGCCGCTCTATTCCGCCATGTAATCCCTGCTGAACGAGGAGGGCGCTTCACGGCGCCCTCCCTGTCTTCCTTGAAACGCGAGGGCCAGATGACCGCCGTCTCCGAAGCCATGCCATCGTCGGCCGCCATGCGGGCCAGGGAAGCGACGGTCCGACGCTTCGCGCTCACCGATACGATTTTCCGAACGGCGACACGCTTTTCCGCCATCCTCGTCCTGCTCATCCTCGGCGGCGTGGCGATTTCGCTGTTTGCCGGCTCGTGGGAAGCGCTGTCGAAATTCGGGTTCTCCTTCCTGACGACCGAATCGTGGAACCCGGTCACCGAGAATTTCGGAGCGCTGGCCCCGATCTACGGAACCATCGTCACCGCCGCCATCGCTATCCTGATCGCCGTTCCCATCGGCATCGGCATCGCCATCTTCCTTACCGAACTCTGCCCGCGGCCACTCCGACGCCCCATCGGCATCGCCGTCGAGCTGCTTGCCGGCATACCCTCCATCATCTACGGCATCTGGGGCCTGTTCGTGTTCGCGCCGTTCCTGCAGACGACGGTGCAGCCCTTCATCATCAAGCTTTTCCACGACGTGCCGGGACTCTCCAGCCTGTTTGCCGGCCCGCCCTACGGCATCGGCCTTCTGACCTCGGCGATGATCCTTGCCATCATGGTCCTGCCCTTCATCACCTCGATCACCAAGGATGTCTTCGACACGGTGCCGGCGGTGCTGAAGGAATCGGCCTACGGCATCGGCTGCACGACCTGGGAGGTCACGCGCCGCGTCGTCATCCCCTATACCCGCGTCGGCATCATGGGCGGCGTCATGCTCGGCCTCGGCCGCGCGCTCGGCGAAACCATGGCGGTAACCTTCGTCATCGGCAACGCCCACCGCATCAGCGGCTCGCTGTTCGCGCCCGGCACGACGATCTCGGCGACCATCGCCAACGAGTTCACCGAAGCCGACGGCGATCTCTATACGTCTTCGCTGGTGGCGCTCGGCCTGATCCTGTTCGTCATCACTTTCCTGATCCTTGCCCTTGCGCGCTACATGCTGCTGCGCATGGACAGCCGCACGGGAGCCTGACCGATGTCGACGGCCACATCGCTTCACAATCGACGCAAGCGCAGGAATGCCGTGATGATGACGCTATGCGTCACGGCGGCGGGCATCGGCCTGGCCTGGCTGGCGCTCATCCTCGGCGCACTGCTCTATAAGGGCCTGTCGGGTGTTTCGCTCTCTGTGTTCACCGAAATGACACCGCCGCCCGGCGATGCCGGCGGCCTGCTCAATGCCATCTACGGCAGTATCATGATGACAGTCATCGCCGTCATCGTCGGCACGCCGATCGGTGTCCTCGCTGGGACCTACATGGCCGAATATGGCCGCTTCTCGCGCCTCACCACCGTCGTGCGCTTCATCAACGACATCCTGCTGTCGGCACCCTCGATCATCGTCGGCCTGTTCGTCTACGAGCTGCTGGTGCGGCCGATGGGACATTTCTCGGCGATCGCCGGTGCCGTCGCGCTGGCCATCCTGGTCATCCCGGTCGTCGTGCGCACCACCGAGGACATGCTCAACCTCGTGCCGAACGCCCTGCGCGAGGCCGGCGCCGCGATCGGCGCGCCGCGCTGGGTGGTCATCCGCTCGGTCGCCTACCGTGCGGCGCTGTCGGGCATCGTCACGGGCATATTGCTGGCCATCGCCCGCATTTCCGGCGAGACGGCGCCGCTGCTCTTCACGGCGCTCAACAACCAGTTCTGGTCGAGTAATCTCAATGCGCCGATGGCCAGCCTGCCCGTCACCATCTTCCAGTTCGCTCTCAGCCCCTACGAGGAATGGCAGCAGCTGGCGTGGACCGGCGCACTCATAATCACCCTTACGGTTCTCGGGCTGAGCATCTTCGCCCGCAGCCTTACCGGACGCAGAGAGGACAGATGAAACCGATGTTGTCCACCGAATTGAACACGCCCGAAGTCGCGGTCGAGAAAGCCAAGATCGAGGTCAAGAATCTCAATTTCTACTATGGCCAGTCGAAGGCGCTGAAGGATATCAGCCTGTCGCTGCCCGAGCGCAGCGTCACCGCCTTCATCGGGCCTTCGGGCTGCGGGAAGTCGACGCTGCTGCGCGTCTTCAACCGCATCTACGAGCTCTACCCGAGGCAGAGCGCCGAGGGCCAGGTGCTGCTCGACGGCCAGAATATCCTCGACCGCTCGCAGGACCTCAACCTGCTCAGGACCAAGATCGGCATGGTGTTCCAGAAGCCGACGCCGTTCCCGATGTCGATCTACGAGAACATCGCCTTCGGCGTCAGGCTCTATGAGAAGCTCAGCAAGGCGGAGATGGACGGCCGTGTCGAGCAGGCGCTGAAGCGCGCGGCACTGTGGAGCGAGGTCAAGGACAAGCTCAACGCCAGCGGCCTCAGCCTTTCGGGCGGCCAGCAGCAGCGCCTCTGCATCGCCCGCACGGTGGCGGTGAAGCCGGAGGTCATCCTGCTCGACGAGCCTGCCTCGGCGCTCGATCCGCTGTCGACCGCCAAGATCGAGGAGCTGATCGATGAGCTGCAGGCCGACTATACGATCGTCATCGTCACCCACAACATGCAGCAGGCGGCGCGCGTGTCGAAGCAGACCGCGTTCATGTATCTGGGCGAGTTGGTCGAGTTCGACCGCACCGAGAAGATCTTCACATCGCCCCGCGAGAAGCGCACGCAGGACTATATCACCGGCCGCTTCGGCTGATCCCAGGCATACGAGGACCAAGATCATGGCCGAACACACAGTCGCAGCCTTTGACGAAGATCTCGGACAGATCAGCAGGCTGATCCGCGACATGGGCGATCTCGCCTCATCGATGGTCGGCGGCGCCACCAAGGCGCTCCTGAATTCCGACAACGCGCTCGCCCAGCGCGTCGTCTCCGACGACGCCATCATGGACGCGCGCCAGCGCGAACTCGACGACCGCGCCATCACCCTGATCGCCAAGCGGCAGCCCATGGCGGACGATCTGCGCCATGTCGTCGGCTCGATCCGCATGGCGGGCGATCTCGAACGCATCGGCGATCTCGCCAAGAACATCGCCAAGCGCGTCGGCACCGTCGGCCTTGCCGCCACGCCGCGCGACCTGTCGCACTCCATCGACGCCATGGCGCAGCTTGTGCTGATCCAGGTGCAAGGCGTGATCGAGGAGTATGCGGCGCGCGATGCCGCGGCACTTGCGAAGCTGCGCGCCGACGATGAACGCATCGACGTCAAATACACGTCGGTCTTCCGCGAGCTGCTGACCTACATGATGGAGGATCCGCGCAACATCACCGCCTGCACGCATCTTTTGTTCTGCGCCAAGAATCTCGAGCGCATCGGCGATCACGTGACCAACATTGCCGAAAATGCCTATTATGTGCTGACCGGCACGCAATTGCCCGCCAATCGCCCGAAGCAGGACGAGACGGCGATGTCGGCGCCAGCGGCTTGACGGCAGGGGTGACCAGTCGATGATCGCGCCACGCATCATGGTGGTGGAGGACGAGGAGCCGCTGGGTGTGCTGCTCCGTTACAATCTGGAATCGGAGGGTTATCAGGTAGAGGTGGTGACGCGCGGCGACGAAGCCGAGATCCGCTTGCAGGAGAATGTCCCTGACCTTCTTGTGCTCGACTGGATGGTGCCGGCGGTGTCCGGCATCGAGCTCTGCCGCCGTCTCCGCATGCGGCCCGAGACCGAGCGGCTGCCGATCATCATGCTGACGGCGCGCGGCGAGGAAAGCGACCGGGTGCGCGGTCTCTCCACCGGCGCCGACGACTATCTGGTCAAGCCGTTCTCAACGCCGGAATTCATGGCACGCGTCAAGGCGCTGCTGCGCCGCGCCAAGCCCGAAGTTCTGTCCAGCGTGCTCAAGGTCGGCGACATCGTGCTCGACCGTGAATCGCACCGGGTCTACCGCAAGAAAAGCGAGATCCGGCTCGGGCCGACCGAGTTCCGCCTGCTCGAATTCATGATGCGACATCCCGGCCGCGTGTTCTCGCGCAGCCAACTGCTCGACAATGTCTGGGGCGAAACGATCTATATCGACGAGCGCACCGTGGACGTGCATGTCGGCCGGCTGCGCAAGGCGGTCAACAATGGCCGCATGCCTGACGTGATCCGCACCATTCGGGGCGCGGGGTATGCGATTCGCGAAGACTAGGGATATGTCACGCAACGTTCTCGCCCACGCCTGATTTCGCCTGTGCCCCCGGCGCGAAAATCTCCTGGTCGACGAAGGTCAGCGCGCGCATGGCGCAGCCCTCGCGGATCAGTGGCAGTTCGTTCGGCTCGGTGTCGAAGGAAATCGATTTCGAGTGCTGGCCGCCGGCGGTCTGGGCAATGGCCTCGCGCAGAGCCGGCTCGATCAGGTCGAAGGCGGCGGCGCTGACGCCGACCATGGCGACCGGCGCCGGATCGATCAGCGCGAACAGGCTGCCAAGGCCGTAACCCAGCGCCTCGCCGGCCTTGCGGTAGGCTTCGCGCTCCGGCCCGTCCTTTTCGCGCGCCGAGGCCGCCAGGGTGCGCATGTCGGCGTCGCTGACGTCGACGGGCTCGGTGTCCTCGCCAAGCTGCCTCGCGTTGCGCCAGATGGCATAGTTGCCGGCATAGGCCTCGACGCAGCCGCGCCGCCCGCAGCGGCAGAGCGCCCCGCCGGGGCGATGGATCATGTGGCCGAACTCGCCTCCGGATGAATGGGTGCCGGTGAACAGTTCACCCTTCAGCACCAAGCCCATGCCGATGCCGTGCGACAAAAGGATGGCGATGAAGTCGTCGCGGTAGCGCTGGGGATCGCGCCAGCGCAGCGCCACCGCCATCATGTTGCAATCGTTCTCCATGGTGGCGGGAATGCCGAACTCGGCCTCCAGTATGTCGGCGAAGGCGATGTCGGTCTGCGGCGTGATCGGCGACCACAGCATGGTGCGCGCATCCGTGTCGGTGATGCCCTGGATCGCCAGCGCGATACGGGCGATGCTGCCGACGTCGAGGTCGGGATCCTCGAACCGCCGCCTGACGATGGCCACGCATTCGCCGATCAGCGCCTCGCGCGACAGGGTGAGCGTGTCCAGCCGGCGCTGCTCTTCAGATATCACCTGGCCGGCATAGTCGATGACGGCGACGGAGAGAAAATTCAGCGACAGCACCACGGTCATCACCGCCGCGGCTTCAGGGTTGAGGCTGAGGCCGACCTGCGGCCGGCCGCGTTTCAGCGCACCGGCCTCGCTCGGCTTGCTCTGCGCCAGGATGCCTTCGCCAATCAGGTCGGAGGAGATCGCCGATATGGTGGAATGGCTGAGCCCGGTGGTCGCGGCAATCTCGGTGCGCGAGGGCTGCCCGGCACGGCGCACGGCCGCGATCACCATCGCCCGGTTGCGTCGGCGCAAATCGTCGTGGCGGATTCCGACCGACATGTTTCTCGCATCCTCCCCGTCGCCGCGTTCTCTCCCCAGGATCCCGACGACCGTCAAATACTGGCAGAACCGGCCTTGGCTGTCATTATTTATTCCGGAGCTCGAAAAAAATTCACGAGGACATCAAAATACATCAGAATCGACGTTGACAGCGTTCCGACGATGGACCAGTGTTTTTTCGAGGCTCGAAAAAATAGAGCCTTTGTGCCGGCCTACGGGCCTGTTTGGTCGCGCCATACGCGGCGCAGGGAGGATTAAGATGAAGAGATTCACAGCCGCCATCCTGGCGGGTGTCGCCATGTCGCTGACGCTCGCGTCGGTCGCGCAGGCGAAGGACAAGGTCATCGGCGTTTCCTGGTCGAACTTCCAGGAAGAGCGCTGGAAGACCGACGAGGCCGCCATGAAGAAGGCGATCGAAGCCGCCGGCGACAAGTATATTTCCGCCGACGCCCAGTCCAATCCCGGCAAGCAGCTCACCGACGTCGAGAGCCTGATCTCCCAGGGCGCCAATTCGCTGATCATCCTGGCGCAGGACGCCTCCGCCATCGGCCCGGCGGTGCAGAAGGCGCTCGACGAAGGCATTCCGGTCGTCGGCTATGACCGCCTGATCGAGAACAAGGACGTCTTCTATCTGACCTTCGACAACAAGGAAGTCGGCCGCATGCAGGCCCGCGAAGTGTTCAAGGTGAAGCCGGAAGGCAACTACGTCTTCATCAAGGGCTCGGGTGCCGATCCGAATGCCGATTTCCTGTTCTCGGGCTCCATGGAAGTGCTCAAGGACGCCATCGACAGCGGCAAGATCAAGAATGTCGGCGAAGCCTATACGGATGGCTGGCTGCCGGCCAATGCGCAGAAGAACATGGAGCAGTTCCTGACCGCCAACGACAACAAGGTCGACGCGGTCGTCGCGGCCAATGACGGCACTGCCGGCGGCGTCGTCGCGGCGCTGACGGCTCAAGGCCTGGCCGGTACCGTTCCGGTCTCGGGCCAGGACGGCGACCACGCGGCGCTGAACCGCATCGCGCTCGGCACGCAGACCGTGTCGGTGTGGAAGGACGCGCGTGAACTCGGCAAGAATGCCGCCGAGATCGCCTCGCAGCTGGCCGACGGCAAGAAGATGACCGATATCGCCGGCGTCAAGGACTTCACAACGCCCGGTGGGAACACCGTCAAATCGCTGTTCCTGACCCCGGTTGCGATCACCAAGGACAATCTCAACGTCGTCATCGACGCCGGCTGGATCAAGAAAGACGAGGTCTGTGCCGGCGTCGCGGCGGGCAGCGTAGCGGCCTGCAACTGATCTTCCATTTCATGCGATGAACGCCGCGGCTGCCAAGCCGCGGCGTTTTTTCAAGAAAATTTGTTTTTCCGCCCCGGGCGGGTAACTTCTAGGCTGGCTTCCGGCATCCCGCATCGGACGGGCAGGCCGGCGGGAGAAAATCATGACCGATACGACGTCCAACCCGCAGGCCGACACCGCGCGTGCGTCGGAACTCGGCGCCGTCGCCCGGTTCCTTAAGGCGACCGAGATCGACACGCGCATGCTCGGCATGATCGGCGCGCTGCTGCTGATCTGGATCGGGTTGCATGTCTTGTCCAGCCTGCGTCTCGGCGTCAATCCGCTCGATTTCGACAGCCGTACCTTTCTCACGCCGCGTAATCTGTGGAACCTGTCGGTGCAGACCTCGGCCGTCGCCATCATGGCCTGCGGCATGGTGCTGGTCATCGTCATGCGCAATATCGATCTGTCCGTCGGTTCCGCCGAAGGGTTGATCGGCATGGTCATGGGCTTCGCCCAAGTGCATTTCCTAGTGCGCTTCGTCGGGCTTGAGCTTGGCAACCCATGGATCTGGGTGCTGGCGCTGGTCATCGGCCTGGTGCTCGGTCTGTTGATCGGCGCCTTCCAGGGCTTTGTCATCGCCTATCTCGAAGTGCCGGCCTTTATCGTGACGCTGGGCGGGCTTCTGGTCTGGCGCGGTGCGGCATGGTGGGTTACCAGCGGCCAGACGGTGGCGCCGCTCAACGCGACGTTCCAGCTGATGGGCGGCGGCCCGGCCGGATCGATCGGCGCGACCTGGAGCTGGGTGGTCGGCATCGCCGCCTGCCTTGCGGTGGTGCTTGCGCTGTTCAACGGGCGGGTACAGCGCAAGCGCTTCCGTTTCCCGCTGCGTCCGATCTGGGCCGAGACGCTGATCGGCGTGGTCACCTGCGCCGTCATCATGGGCGCGGTTTGGCTGGCCAATTCCTATCCATGGCCTGTCGGCATCGTGAACAGATATGCAGCCGCCAACAACATAACCGTGCCCGAGGGCGGCCTGTTCATCGCCCACGGCATCGCCATACCGGTGCTGATGGCCATCGCCGTCGGGCTGGTCATGACCTTCATCACCAAACGCACCCGTTTTGGTCGCTATGTCTTTGCCATTGGCGGCAATCCGGAAGCAGCCAACCTCGCCGGCATCAATACGCGCTGGATCACGATGAAAGTGTTCATGATCATGGGCGTGCTGGCCACGATCGCCGCCGCGATCTCGTCGGCCCGGCAGAACTCGGCCACCAACGTGCTCGGAACGCTCGATGAATTGCTGGTGATCGCGGCGGCCGTCATCGGCGGCACGTCGCTCGCCGGCGGTTCGGGAACGATCATCGGCGCCATGCTGGGCGCGCTTCTGATGCAGTCGCTGCAATCCGGCATGGTGCTGCTCGGCGTCGACTCGCCTCTGCAGAGCATCGTCGTCGGCGCCGTGCTGGTCATCGCGGTGTGGCTCGACACCGTCTATCGCAAACGCGTTTGAGGGAGGAGGACAATCATGGCTGACAGGATCGCTCCCGCCGGCAACCCGCTGGTCGACATGCGCAACATCTCAATCGCGTTCGGCGGCATTCGCGCCGTCGACGATGCCTCGATCGATCTTTTCCCCGGCGAGGTCGTGGCCCTGCTCGGCCATAACGGCGCCGGCAAGTCGACACTGATCAAGATCCTGTCGGGCGCCTACAAGCGTGACGCGGGCCAAATCTTCGTCAACGGCGAAGAGGCTTCGATCTCCAACCCACGCGATGCCAAGAAATACGGCATCGAGACGATCTACCAGACCCTGGCGCTCGCCGACAATGTCGACGCCGCCGCCAACCTGTTCCTCGGCCGCGAGCTGAGGACCGCCTGGGGCACGCTCGATGATGTCGCCATGGAGGCCGAGGCGCGCAAGGTGATGGGCAGGCTCAATCCCCGCTTCCAGCGCTTCAAGGAGCCGGTGATCAAGCTGTCGGGCGGACAGCGGCAGTCGGTGGCGATCGCACGCGCGATCCTGTTCAACGCCCGCATCCTGATCATGGACGAGCCGACGGCAGCACTTGGACCGCAGGAAACGGCCCAGGTCGGGGAACTGGTCAGGCAGCTCAAGTCCGACGGCATCGGCATCTTCCTGATCAGCCATGACATTCACGACGTATTCGAACTGGCCGACCGGGTGTGCGTCATGAAAAACGGCCAGGTCGTCGGCACTGCCCGCACCACCGATGTGACGCAGGACGAGGTGCTGGGCATGATCATCCTGGGCAAATGTCCGCCTGGCGCCATTCCCGGACCAGGCGCGTTGAAGATCGCCGCCTGAAGCCTGCTGGCCTGAGCCCGTTACCGATCTGCCGATCAGGTGATATGCCAGCCGGCGGGATGGCTTGGCCTTGCCATTGTGTTGACCGGGCGACTTGCCCATAAAGGGCTCACATGCTGATAGGCCGCATTGTCCGTTGAAGAAGCTTTTTCCAATCGTCGCTTTCGTTGCCGTTGCGCTGATCAGCATGACAATGGCGGGGTTCGCCTATTTCGCGACGCAAGAGGCGGCTCGCATCAAGTTCGACGCGACCGCGGACGATGCGCTCAACCGTATCGAGAGCCGGATCGACCTGCAGCTGTCGCTGCTGCGCTCGTCGCAAGCCTTGTTCGACGCCCGCAATGGCGACATCTCGCAGAGCGAGTTCAAAGCGTTCTTCAATGCCCTCAATGTCGATACCAATTTCGCCGGCCTGCGCGGCATCGGCTTTCTCCGGCTGGTGAAAGCAGGCGACGAGGCAACGGTCGAACGCGACATGCTGCATGACCAGGGCGTCAGGCGTGCGATCTATCCGGATACGACGCAGCCATGGCGCACGCCCGTTGTGCTGTTCGAGCCGCTCGATCCGTCCAACAAGGCCAGCATCGGCTATGACATGTTCACCGAGCCCGTGCGGCGCGCGGCAATCGAGAAGGCAATGGCAGATGACCAGCAGCACGCGAGCGGGCTGGTGCAACTCGGCCAGGACACGGGTGCAGCACAGACCTTCACCGGCTTTCTCGTCTTCGTGCGGCTCAACGTCGAGACCGCACCTGATGCCATAAACGCATCGCGATCCTCGACGGTAGGCTTTCTCTACGCGGCCTTCCGGGCCAGGGAGTTGTTCCAGATCGCGCTCAGCCGCGCGCCGCTGCTGCCGGTCAACACCGAAATCTACGATGGCGGCGTCGATCCGGATCATTTGCTGTTCCGGTCGGAGACGCCGCCCGTGTCGGGCTTTGGCGACAGGCTGTTGGTCACCCGCAAGATCAGCGTGGCGGGCCGTCCGTGGACCGTGCAGTTCAGGCCGACAAGCGCCTTCTCGCAGCCATCGTCGCGGGCCATCCCAGTCATGCTCGGCCTGTTCGGGTTGCTGCTGGCCGGCGCCATCGCGCTTGTCGCGCGCTATCAGGAGCGAGCCTACGAGGCAGCATCGCTGCTGCATGAGACGACGGAAAAGAGCCTGCTCGAAAAGGATTTGATGCTGCAGGAGATGAAGCATCGCATCAAGAATTCGATCACGCGAGTGCTGGCGATCGCGCGCCAGACCGCGTCACGTGCCAGCGACGTCAATGAGTTCTCGGCATCTTTCTCGGCCCGGCTACAGGCAATGGCCGCGTCCCAGGACATGCTGACGCGCTCGCGCTGGCAGAAGGCGGATCTCGGCGATCTCCTGCGCATCGAGCTTGGCCAAGTGTTCGGAAAGGAGCTGCCGGAAGAGCTTTTGTCCGGGCCGGAGGTGCTGCTTGACGAAACCACGACGCAGGCACTGGGCCTCACCTTCCACGAACTGGCAACGAATGCGCTGAAATACGGCGAGGCCGGCAATACGGTCGGCGCCCTCAGGATCGAATGGTCGGTCGAAGGGCGCGGGCGTGACCGGGTCTTGGCTCTGAGCTGGCAGGAAACCGGGCAGAAGAAGGTCGACGCCCCGGCCACGACCGGCTTCGGCACCAAATTGATTGACCTCAATGTCACGCGTGAGCTGCGTGGCACGATCCACCGCGATTATCGCGATGACGGATTGAATGTGGAAATCAGGATTCCGCTGCCGGCGTGAATGCCATCGGGCTTGGCGGAATCGCTCCAGGCTTCGCGCGGCGGCCAATAAATTGCCGCACCGCTGCCGGGTTCGCGAATGAGCCCGACAGCGCGCGATTCAAGTTGCTCGGAGCGGTTCAGCGTCGATAGATCGCCGATCCGCTCCTTGCTCGCAATTAGTTGCAGCGAGCCGTGTAGATGCGACCCCGATGATCGCGATACTGGCAGTATCCATTGCGCAGGTTGCGGACCAGCAGGCCGGAGCCGGCACCGACGGCCGCGCCGATCAGCGCGCCCTTGCCGCCGCCGACCAAGCCGCCCACGCCGGCGCCGATCAAGCCACCGCCGACGACATCCTGCTCGGTCGAGGTACAGCCGCTGACGGCGACCACGGCAGCCATGGCAATAAGAATTTTCCGCATAGGGTCACTCCTCACTTCGTGTCCTCACTTTAATAAGCTCCAGCCGTCACTTAGCATGAAAAAACGACCTTTGCTGCTCCAATTTATTGTTGGTGAAGAGAGTCTTTTTCTGGGCGCAGCTTTCCGATGCCTCGGCCGCCGAAAAACCCGAGCGATGTGCGCGCGCGAACGTGGGGGCGGGATCAGGCCAGCTGGGACAGGGCGATCAGGACAATTGCCGCGGCCAACGCCGGAGCGACGATGGGCAGGATGCCATGAGCAACCGGCGATGCCGTGGATGTCTCGGGATCCTGGAATTCGCTCATCGAAATGCGAGCGGCCTGCTCGAGTCTGTTGATATCGGCGACCGTCAAGGCGCTCCTCCCCACTATGCTGCGGCAAAGCCCTCGAAAGCCTGCTCGTCGGCTCGGCAGTTCCATCGGTATCTGGCAAAAACAGCATCTGCTTCTATGGTGAACAGCCGGTTAAAAAATGGCGGTCGCCTACTCCGTCTCGAAATTGCCGTGCGGAACAACGAGATGGTATTCGAGGCGACCATCCGCGATCTCGAGGCGCGCCGTTCCGTTCAGGGAAGAGGGCACTACGCGTTCCAGTGCGACGCTGCCGAAGCGCTTTTTGCCCTCTTGGTTGCTGTCGGTTCCTATGGTTTCGGCCCAGGTCAGCGACAGGGCAATGCCGCCATCGGCGGCGGTGTCGAGGACGGCGGTCACTTCGACGAAGCCCTCCGGCCGCGACAGGGCGCCATAGCTGACCGAGTTGACGGCCAGTTCATGCATCGCAAGGCCGATATGCAGCGCGGCGTTGGGGTTGAGGTAAGGATTTGCGCCGCGGAAGCGAAGGCTGTGCGACGCGTCCGTCCCGTAGCGGCCGACCTGACCGGCGACGAGTTCGCGAAGGGCAGCACCGCGCCAGTTGGAGGAGGTTACCAAATCCTGGGAGGAGGCCAGCGACTGGAGCCGGCCGCGAAAGCGGGTCAGGAAATCGCCGATGCTGTCGGAATAGCGTCCCGTCTGGGTGGCGATGCTCTGGATGATTGCCAGCAAATTCTTCGAGCGGTGCGTGACTTCGCGCAACAGCGTCGTCAGCGTCTGTTCGCGGCGTCGCTGCTCGGTCGTCTCGACCATGGTGGTGACGACACCTTGCACGTCGCCGGCCTCGCCATGGTCGGCGTCGATCCAGACCTGAAACCAGCGCATGCCGTCCTCCATCGGGACGCCGATCTCGAGGCGCTGCGGATCGCCGCTTGCGACGACGTTGCGCTTGGCAGCGCCAATGCGGTCGGCCTGTGCCGGCGGCAGGATGCCGTCGCCCTCGCTGCTGTCGGCGGCCCAGGGCGCACGCATGTTCCGCGCCCAGACGGTTTTCATGTCGCGGTCCTGGTAGAGGACGGAAATACCGGCATTGTGCAGTGCGTGGAGAAGCGCCCGGCCAAGTTGCATGCCGCTCTCGGCGGGATGCAGGGCGATGACCTCGTCCCCCCGCTCGTTCTTCTTGGTATCTCGAGCCCTGGAACGCATCCGACCTGTTCACCCAACTCAGGCTGAACGGCTCACCGTCCAATGGGTTCCAAGGCAGGTTTTACGGGAACCAGACGCCCAAAAGCGGTCCGCCGGGCGGCGTCCTTGTGGGACACCACCCGGCGGTGGCTGGAAACCGTTTGAGGGGTGCGGCTTCCAGTGTTCGCCTGATAACTCTCAGGCCCGTCTGAACAGGCCGGCGAGAAGCGAAATGATGAGGAAAGCGAGAAAGATGAAGAACAATATCTGCGCTATCCCGGCAGATGTACCGGCAATGCCGCCGAAACCAAGCGCGCCGGCGATGATTGCCACGACAAGAAATACGAGCGCCCAGTAAAGCATGGTTCCATCTCCTTCCAACTATGTGAGAAAAACGTGGGTGGATGCGGTTTGTTCCACTTTTCGCCGAAAAAGACGATCCCCCCGCGCACCATCGTGGCGCGGAAAAGCAAGGCGCGGCCAGCGGAACCTTCCGGCTGGTCGCGCCCTGCTTTTGCGCGCGTTTGCGACTTCAGTTGCGCATGGCTATGCGGCTGCTTTCGCCTGCCGGTCGAAGAACAGAGCCTGGCTGATCAACGCCTTGACCATGTCCGGGTTGAACGGCTTCGTCACCAGGAAAGCCGGTTCGGGGCGCTCGCCGGTCAGGAGACGCTCGGGAAAGGCGGTGATGAAGATCACCGGCACGGAAGTCGACGACAGAATCTCGTTCACCGCCTCGATGCCCGAGCTGCCGTCGGCGAGTTGGATGTCCGCGAGCACCATCTTCGGCCGCGTCTTGCCGAACATCGTCACCGCTTCGGCATGGGTGCGGGCGGTGCCGACGACCCGATGGCCCAGGCTCTCGACCATCTCCTCTATGTCCATGGCGATCAGCGGTTCGTCCTCGATGATCAACACGTCGGTCGCCACCTGACGGGAAATCTCGTTGCTCGCCTGGGCAAGCAGTTCTGAGAATTCCTGTTCGCCGACGCCAAGAATTTCGGCCGCCTCATCCTCGCTGAAACCCTCAACGGCCACCAGAAGGAAGGCCTGGCGGGGAAGCGGCGCGATCGCATTGAGATTGGCCGCAGCGCGCTGTTCCCATGCCGATTGCGCCTGTTCTTGTGGAACGCGGATGGCGACGGACGTGAACAGTTTGGCGAAGACCTTGTACAGCGCGATTCGGTCGCTGGATGCCTCGGGAAAAATGTCGACATCGGCGATGATGGCCTCAAGCATCGCGGCAACCAGCGCGTCGCCGCTCTCCTGCGATCCCGATACGGCACGCGAGAAGCGGCGCAGGAACGGCAGGTGCGGAGCGATGGTGGCGGATAAACTCATGACGGACGTCTCCCTCAGATGACGTGATTGACTAAAAATGCAGGTCAAGCCCCATTGCAAGCCCCAACGACACAAACGCGGGCTTTCGCAAAAAGTTCCGGCCCCGGGAACTAATACGCCTGAACGGCGTTTGAATTGGGGATGGGCAACCAGACGAGGATGCCGCTTGTGTTGTGTTGAGTTATGTTGAGCGGCTATGGGGCTGGATTAAAGGGCGAAATGAAGGAAATGACGAAAGATGTCTTGACTGGCGCCTCAATCAGGCGCCGGAACGGCGTGGGCGACCCGCTCGGGCCGAATTCCGAAATCGGACGCAAACTCAAGCAGTATTACGACGAGCTGGTCTCCGACGATGTGCCGGATCGTTTCGCGCAGTTGCTCAGCCAACTGGAGCGGGCCGAGCCCGCACAGAAAAAGGACTGAGGCATGGCAACGGTCTCACAAGGCTTCAAGACCGATCTGCTTGGGGCAATACCGAGCTTGCGTGCCTTCGCAGTGTCACTGACGCAGAATGCCGACAAGGCCGACGACCTCGTGCAGGAAACGCTGGTCAAGGCCTGGGACAAGCATGAGAGCTTTCAGCCCGGTACCAACCTGAAGGCATGGCTCTTCACCATCCTGCGCAACGAGTTCTATTCGCAGATGCGCAAACGCGGCCGCGAGGTGCAGGACAGCGACGGCATCATGACAGCCAGGCTTGCGGTGCATCCCGCCCAGCACGGCCAGCTCGACCTCAAGGATTTCCGCGGTGCGCTCGAGCAGCTGCCCGAAGACCAGCGCGAGGCCATCATCCTCATCGGCGCCTCGGGCTTCTCTTACGAGGAGGCGGCCGAGATTTGCGGTTGCGCGGTCGGGACGATCAAGAGCCGCGTCAGCCGAGCCCGCACGCGCCTGCAGGAGATACTGAAAATCTCCGGCGAAGACGAGTACGGTCCCGATGCGATCTCAGCACAGGTCACGGGCACGGCGGCGCACTAAAAAAGCGTCGCATCGAAACGGCTGACAGAATCGCCATCGCATCCGCTCTGACTCTTACGCGATGCGACGTCGTCAGGCGGGCGGGACTCGTCCGCAGGCCCGGGCCACCGCTTCCACAAGATCTTCGCCCGAATAAGGTTTGCTGACCAGCCTTATCCCTGGAAAGGCAACCTTGATCTCGTCCGCATCCGAATAACCGGAGGCAAAGACGAAGGGCACGCCCGTTTCACGCAGGCGCGATGCAAAGTCGAAAGTCGGAGTGCCCCCCAGCATGAGGTCGACGATCGCCGCATCGAATTGGGTGGCAACCTGTCGGCCATCGATCTCGGCCAGGTCACGGACAAGCACCACGTCGTCGGCGCCGTGATCACGGCAAAGCTGCTCGACATCCATGGCGATGAGAAATTCATCTTCCAGGACAAGAATGCGCAATCCGTCAAGCAAAGGCGACACAGGCAATGGCTCCTTGAAACGCAGCGAGTCATGATCGCTATTTGACGCGCTGTCATTTAAAAAAGACATGCTAACGCAGCGGCTGAGCCCGCGGCTCTCGAGGAGCGGTCGAAATGTCAATCCAGAACGGCCTTGCTTCCTCCAGCCGCCGGTACGATTGCGAGAATTGCCCACTGCGGCCGCTGCCGGTTTCCGCAAATTCGAGAGATCGGAACTGGCCTTCATCGACAAATTGAAGAAAGGCGAGCTCGCGGTCGACAAGGGCGCAACGGTGCTGGTGGAAGGACGCCGCAGCGCCCATCTCTACACGGTGCTGTCGGGCTGGGCTTTCCGTTACAAGCTGTTGTCGGATGGCCGCCGTCAAATCCTCAACTACGCCGTCCCCGGAGATCTCATCGGGCTGCAAGGCGGCGTGATGGGCGAAATGCAGCATTCCGTCGAAGCCTTGTCGCCGATGCTGCTTTGCGTGTTCGAGCGGGAGTCCCTGTATGAGCTTTTCCGCAACCATCCGGGCCTGGCCTATGACATCACCTGGATCGCGTCGCGCGAGGAGCGGATGCTGGATGAGAACCTGCTCAGCGTCGGCCGCCGCAGCGCGATCGAGCGCACCGCCTATCTCATCGCCTTCATCGGCAGCCGGGCCAAGGCCGTTGGCCTCAATGGCGGGCGGTTCACCCGGATCGCGTTCACGCAGCAGCACATCGCCGATACCCTCGGCCTGTCTTTGGTCCATACCAACAAGACGATTCGCAAGCTGATGGATCGCAAGCTGATCGCTTGGCGCGATGGCGGCTGCGAGATCATCGATCATGAAGGGTTGAAGCAGCTTGCCGGCTGGGAGGGGCTGGGCAAGGAACGGCGGCCGCTGATCTGACCGGATGCAGGAGGACCCGTTTTGAGCTAGGGTCCAGATCGATGGAACCAGGATGGCCTCTATCCATTGGATTGAGCGTGATCTTTTCGGCAAACCGACACCCGCTTTGCGGGATCATGCCCGTTTATCCGAGGGGCTCGGAACCTTGAGACATGCAGCGCGTTGAAACCACAGCAATCACAGGGAGTTAAGCGATGGCAGCTGCCGCAGGAAAGAACGCAAGCGAAGCGCGGGCGAACTCGGACCTCGAAGCCGATATCAGGCAGTTGAAGGCCGATATCGACAAGCTTACGAAGCAGTTGGCCAAGACAGGCGAGCATGGATACGGCACCGCCCGCCGTGCCGCCGCCGAAGGTGTCGAGCATCTGCGCGCCCAAGGCGAGGCAGCCTTTGACAGCCTGCGCAGCAACACCAGGGATATCGAGGCGCAGATAGCGGCAAGCGTGCGCGAGAAGCCGGTGACTTCATTGGCGATCGCCGCCGGCGTCGGCTTCCTGTTTGCGCTCCTGGCGCGCCGCTAGTCCCGCTCAAATGGGATTGCTGGCTTCCCTTGTCTCGGGCCTGGCTTCGGGCGAAACCGTTGCAGCCATGCGCCGCGCGCGCACGGCTGCAATTGTCTATGCGCTTGCCGCGCTTGCGGCGCTGTGCGGTCTCGGCTTCCTGATCGGGGCCGGCTATATCTGGGCTGCGGACCGCTATGGGCCGCTCGCTGCGGCGTTGGGATTCGGCGTCGGCTTTCTGATCGTCGCGGGCCTGATCTTGCTGATCTATCGCTTCTCGGCCGGCTCGCGCGCACGGCGCCGGGCAGAACGGCGCAAGGCGGACATGACGGCAATCGGGGTCACCGCCGCACTGGCCGCTCTGCCGGCGCTGCTCAAGGGAAAGGGCGGCCTCGGGGCCATTCTCGGTCCCGCCGTGGCGTTGGCGGCTTATGCCATCTACCGCGAGAACGTGAAACCAGGTCCCGGCGGGCCGGCTGGCGGCGATCCTGATTGAGGCTGACCGGATGAAGGCTGGGCCCGGATTAAAGGTGGGCCGGTCACTTGGAGAGATCCTCCAGCGGCATGGATATTTCGGCAAAGACGCCTTCCGGCCGGAACTCGTGCGCCACTTCGCTGGAGATGACCTTGGCCAGGCTGCGGCGGATCAGGATCGAGCCGAAACCGTGCCGCTCGGGCGGGGCAACCGCAGGACCGCCGCTTTCGCGCCAGGTCAAGACAAGGCGCCGGTCGCTTTTTCTGCCTTGTGTCTTCCAGCTCAGATCGACCTTGCCGGATGTCGCCGACAGCGACCCATATTGCAGGGCGTTGCTGGCCAGTTCGTGCAAGATCAGGCCCAGCCCCACTGCCTGGTCCGGCGACAGCAACAGATCGGGACCGGTGATCGTCATGCGCAGTTGCTCGGCGGTGTCGAAGGGCCTCACCTCGATCTGGACGAGTTCATGGATGCCGATGCCGCGCCATTCCCGGTCGGACAGCAGATTATGGGCGATGCCGAGTGCCTGGAGCCGGGCGCCGAAGGCTTCCAGGAAAGCGCTCGGCTGCCGGGCATGGCGCACGGTCTGCGTCGCCAGCGCCTGAACGGTCGCCAGCGTGTTCTTGACGCGATGATTGAGTTCGCGAAGCAGCAGCCTTTGCCTTTCCTCCCCAAGCTTGCGTTCTGATATGTCGTAATTGACCCCGAAGATCAGCGTCGGCTTGCCGTCGCCATCGCGCTCGATGACGCGGCCGCGCGTCGCCAGCCAGCGGGGTGGATGGAAGCCTTTCACGCGGTACTCGCCGAAATAGTCGTCGCCGCCGGCCAAGGCGTCGCGGAAGCGGGTTTCGGTTTGATAGACGTCGCGTGGATCTATTGCCATCAGGATGTCGCGCGCCCGCAACCGGTTCGATCGCGGCAGATTGAACAATTCCGGCAGCAAACCATCGCATTCGATCATGTCGGTGCGGATGTCCCAGGCCCAGCTGGCAAGCGATGCCGCGTCGAGCGCTATGGCGCGCCGTTTTTCTTCGCGAACCAGCGCCGCCTCGGCGATGGCGCCGCTGCGCGTCGCATCCTTCAGCGTGAACAGACTGGCGGCTAGGCCGGCCAGCGCCTTCAACTGGTCGAGCCTGACGCGCGATGGATAGGGACGGGGCTTGCGGTCGAAAATGCAGAGCGTTCCGATCCTGGCGCCGGCGACGGTCACCGGCGCGCCCGCAAAGAAGCGGATGTGATGCTTGCCCGTGACCAGTGAGTTGGCTTTAAAACGCGGATCCAAGGTCGCGTCGGGTACCACCATCAGTTCGCCGCCCGCGGCAATCGCATGGGCGGAGAAGGAGATGTCGGTTGCGGTCTCGATCTCGTCCAGGCCGACACGCGACTTGAACCATTGCCGCTCGACGTCGACGAGCGTAACCAGCGCGATCGGTGCGCGCATGGCGGCCGCGGCAAGGCGGCTGACGCCGTCGAAGTCGGCGTCAGCCATCGTATCCAGCGCCTGCAAGCCGTGCAGCACGGCCAGCCGGCCGGCGTCGTTGACGACGTGCATTACTTCGGCCGGAAGGCCCGGCGCCAATTTCGCCGCCTTGTTCACCAGCGCCCCCAACGCTTCCTCGCGAGCCCTCCGACTTCGCCTTCCCGACTTGCCGGCGAAGGGCTTGGCCAAACGCGGAACCTTCGTAGCAAGGAACCGTTACCCGAAGATGTTTTGCCAGAGACGCTCAACGCGTCCACATCGCATCGAGGCCGGCTATGCCCAAGACCATTCCTGAAAACAAAGCGCGTCAGGGACACTGGGGCTGGCACGGCTTGCGGATCCTGATTGCGGGACTTCTCCTGGCCTTTGTCGTTTGGGGCATCGTCGAGATTTACGGCGAGTACACGAAATCCCCGACCACCGAACAAGGCAGCGCTCCGAGCGGCTAGTCTTCTGTTCCTCGTCGGCTGCCCCTGCATCAGGCCGCCTTTGCCCGCATGGCGTGCCGCGGCACCAGCACGTTCAAGGCGCCCGGGTGGATTTCGATGGTAATTTCGTCCTCGAGCTTGATAAGTTCACCGTCGAGGACGGCGCGGTATTTCCTGGCCGCCGACCGGATCTTCAGCACAGCCCGCTCTGTCTGATGGATTTCGACATGTTCATTGTCCCGCCATTTGCCACGCGCGACGTTGAAGAAGAACTTGACCAGTTCGGCGCGCTGCCGCGCGACCGTGACATAAATGCCGAGCACGCCGCCCGCCGGATTGTCGGCAAAGGGCAGGTGACCCTCTCCAAACAGGTTGTTGGTGACGCCGACGCCGGTGGTTCGCGCCGTGATCTCGGCCTCGCCAATGGTCAGGGTGACCGTCATCGCCGGCGGATTCTTGATCGTCTGCCAAGCCGCTTTCGCGGATGCCCGCATCTTGCCCAGCCGGGAGCCGAACTCCATGTTCTGGCGTAGCTGCACCATCTTGGCGTGCATGCCGATCGAGAACTGATGCACGAAAGGCCGGCCATTGGCGGTGGCGATGTCCACCGCCATCACCTCGCCATCGGCGAAGGATCGCAAAGCCGCATCGAGCGTCTGCGGGATGCCGAGCCCGCGCGCGAAGAGGTTCATGGTGCCTGCGGGCAATATGGCCAGCGCCTTTTTCTTGCCCATCAGCCGCGCCGCCGCCGCCGATATCGTGCCATCGCCGCCGCCGGCGAGAACCACGTCGATGCCGCGACGCGAAGCCGCGTTGTCCAATGCCGGCACGATGTCCTTGCCGGCAACCACGTCGATATCGATGGAATGGCCTGCCGCCTCCAGCAGGTCGCGCATGCGATCGCGAAAGCTATCCAGGTCGAGGGTGCGCAAGGTGCCACCGTCCCGGTTCAGCACCGCCGCAAACCGCATGTCCCCTCCGTGTTCTCAAAAAAACTCCGAGCCGGAGAAGCTCCAGCCGTCGGCTGAACGGCGCAAGTAGCAAAAAGGTTCCGGATGATGCGGCGAATTTCCCTTTGCAGGACGCAAGTTGCGAGCCGCGTGTGCGGAGAATATGCGTCCTGGCTTTTGTCGGAACAATGGGCGCAGTCACGACGTTGTGATCAGGCGAATGCCGCGTTCGCCCGTCGCCGGTGACGGCGGAGGCCGGTGCGGCATGCATGAAATCAGGCACGAGGAGACACCATCATGATCCGCAATCTTTTAGCCACGACTGCTCTTGCCATGTTCGTGGCGACGGGCGCGCATGCGCAGACAACTCCGACACCGGCTGCGCCTGGCGCGGAGCAACCCGCCGCTCCTGTGGTGCACGCCGAGGGCAGCATCGCCACCAACATCATCGGTGAATCGGTCTATAACGGCACCGGCGACAATGCCGAGAATATCGGCAAAGTAACCGACATCGTCTTCGACAAAGACGGTCAGGCCAAATCCATAGTCATCGGCGTCGGGGGCTTTCTGGGCGTCGGGACGAAGAATGTCGCGTTCGATTACGACAAGCTGCAGTGGGCCGAGAAAAACGGCGACCGCTGGCTGGTCGCCCAGACGACCAAGGACCAGTTGACGGCGCAGCCGGAGTTCGACACCAAGCCCTATGCTCCGACACCGGCCGCATCGACAGCGGCACAGGCGCCGTCAACATCCGCGCCGAGCGATACCGCCCAGGCGCCAGTCGACATGAACGCGGCTCCGGCGGAACCGGTGAAGCGCGCCGACGGCAATCTCGCCACCAATATCATCGGTGAGAGCGTCTATAACGGGACCGGCGACGATGCGCAGAACATCGGCAACGTCAACGACATCGTCCTGACCAAGGAAGGCAAGGCGCAATCACTGGTCATCGGCGTCGGCGGCTTCCTCGGCATCGGCGAGAAGAACGTCACCTATGATTTCGGCAAGGCCCAGTGGGCCGAGAAAAACGGCGACCGCTGGCTGGTGGCCCAAACCACCAAGGAAGAGCTGCAGGCATTGCCGGACTTCAACCGCAAGGCTTATGATCCGGCTCCGGTCACGACCGCATCCAACGCACCTGCTGCGTCCACCCCGGCCGTCGCGCCGACAACCAATACGGCTCCGATGGACAAGACGGCGCAGGCCCCGTCCGCCTCCACGCCTGATGCGACCGCTCCCGACCAGACGAAGACCGCAGCGATCGACAAATCCAAACTGACCGAAATGCCTGTCGGAGAGGTCAGGGGCGACGATCTCAAGGGTACCACAGTCTATGGCGCCAACGACGTCAAGGTCGGCGAGATCGGCGATGTCGTGCTGACGCCCGACAACAAGACCGACGCGGTCATCGTGGATGTCGGCGGTTTCCTCGGCGTCGGCGAGAAGGAAGTCGCCGTCGGTATGGACAACCTGAAATTCATGACCGACAAGGACGGTAACAAATATCTCTACACGACCTTCACCAAGGAGCAGCTCGAGGCCCAGGCCGCCTATGACAAAGGCAGCTATGCGCAGAACCGCGAGCAGCAGCGGATGATCGTGAGATAGCAACAACGGCAGTAGGGCAATAGGGATTCCCTATTCCCCTACTGCCCTACTTGCATAGCCCACAATGCCATCCCTGGTCAGCTCCGCCAGCGTCAGCGACTGGTCGAGATGTTCGGCCCGCCAGGCAAGCAGCCGTTCGGCGAACTCGAGCCTGATCGGGAGATAGGCGGGATCGGCGGCCAGATTGGCGAGCTCGGCGGGATCCTTCTCCAGATCGAACAGCAATGGCGGCAGGCCGCCGCCGAAATGCACATATTTGAATTTTTCCGTGCGGATCACGGCGAGATTGCACTGGCGCGAGGCAAGGCCGAAATGCCGTTCGGCTTCGCCTTTCGCGATCGAACGAAAATCGAATTCCCAATGCGCGGCGTCGCGCCAGTCCGACGGCTCCTCGCCGGCGATGAACGGCCGCAGCGAGTGACCGTCGAGGTGCGGCGCCGGTTCGCCGCCCAGCAGGTCGAGCAAGGTCGGCAATATGTCCACCGCCTCGGTAAAGCGGTCGACGGCCACGCCTGCGGTGTGGCCGTGACGTGGGTCGCGGATGACCAGGGGGATATGATAGCTGGCGTCGAAGAAGCCGCCTTTGCCCAGCATGAAATGGTCGCCCATCATCTCGGCATGGTCGGAGGTAAGCACAATGACCGTGTCGTCCCACGCGCCCGCCGTCTTGACCGCCTGCCAGATACGGCCGAGCTGCGCATCGACTTCCGAGATCATGCCGTAATAGATCGCGCGGATGCGGCGGAAATCATCCTCGCTCCAGTCATGTACGCTGCCGGCGGCGCCAGGTCGAAACTTGTGCTTTTTCTGCCTGCCGAAATCGTAGGCGAGATAGGGATGGCTGTCCGCCTCTTTCTGCCAGCCTGCCGCGCGGCGAAAGCCGGGGCCGTCGGCGGGGTCGTACATCGCGTCGTATGGTGCAGGCGCGATGAAGGGCGGATGTGGGCTGATGAAAGAGAGATGCGCGAACCAGGGCGCGGCATGATCCTGTTCGCCCAGCCATCGGATGAATTCGCCGGCAAGAAAAGCCGTCGGCGTCTGCTCCTTCGAATAGACGGGCGGCGCAGTCGTCACGGAGCCGGCGTCGCCTGCCCCGTTCGCCGGTCGATGGATCGCGGGGGAGCCGGCGTCGGTATCGATGCCCTGCATTCCCAGCCATGACAGCCACTGCTTCTGATGCTCTGGCAGCAATTGGCGCACCGTGAAACCAGGAAGCACGCCTTCATAGCTTCGCAGCCGCGGATCAGCCGGAGCGAGCCGGCGCGGATCCAGCGATACGTCGGTGTAGCCGAACAGCGTCGGATCGTAGCCCAGCGCGCGCGCCGAAAGCGCTATATTGCCGTGACGGGCATCGAGCGGCGTGCCGTTGCGGCAAACCCGGTTATTCATCTGGTAGAGGCCGGTATAGAGGCAGGCACGGGCCGGCGAGCAGGGTGCCGCGCCGCCATAGTGCCGCTTGAACAATACGCCTTCCGCTGCCAATGCGTCGGCATTCGGCGTCTTCACCAGGGGATGGCCGGCCGCCGAAAGGCAATCGCCGCGCCATTGGTCGCAGGTGATCAGGAGAACGTTCGGACGCCTGCCTTTTCCGGTCACTGGCGATAATCCTTGGCTAATGTGCGAGCGTCGCTCATGGAACCGAAATCCCGCCCCGGCGCAAGCCTGGGCTGCTGGTGGATCGGTGAACAAACTGCTTTCGATTGTTCACTTCCAGAGTACAGTCCATCCCGTCTTTGTCGCCTTTGACGGGAACAGGCCGATGCTCATATTGGCGAGGACAGCGGCAGGGGCCGCAACAGAACAAGGGAGCAGCACTCATGCTCGATCAGATCAAGGGTTTGCATCACGTCACCTCGATGGCCAGCGATGCCCGCCAGAACAATGAGTTCTTCACTGGGAAGCTTGGCCTGCGCCGGGTCAAGAAAACGGTCAATTTCGACGCGCCCGACGTCTACCACCTCTACTATGCCGACGAGCTCGGCACGCCGGGTTCGGTGATGACCTATTTTCCGTTTCCCAATATCGGCAAGGGCCGTCACGGCGTCGGCGAAGTCGGCACCACCGCCTATTCGGTGCCGGAAGGCACGCTCGCCTATTGGGAAAGGCGCTTCGCCGAGGAAGGTATCGCCGGCCTGTCGCGCGAAGAGACCTTTGGCGAGAAGCGTCTGGCCTTCGCCGGACCGGACGGCGACGGTTTCGCGCTCGTCGAGGACAGGGCCGACACGCGCGCGCCATGGGCGAAGGGCGGCATTCCCGCCGACGAGGCGATCCGCGGCTTTCACTCCGTGTCGCTGCGCCTGAAGGATGGCGGCGCCACCGAGGAACTCTTGAAGTTCATGGGCTATGAGGAGGTCGACAAATCCGGCAATGTCCGGCGGCTGGCGATCAGGAACGGCAATGGCGCCGACGTCGTCGACATCGAATCGCTACCCGGTGCCGCCTTTGCCGATCTCGGCGCGGGCTCGGTCCATCACGTCGCTTTCGCCGTCGAGGATCGAGCCAGGCAGCTCGAAGTGCGCAAGGCGCTGATGGATACCGGCTACCAGGTGACGCCAGTGATCGACCGCGATTACTTCTGGGCGATCTATTTCCGCACGCCGGGCGGCGTTCTGTTCGAAGTCGCCACCAACGAGCCGGGCTTCGACCGCGACGAGGACACCGCCCATCTCGGTGAAGCCTTGAAGCTGCCGGCGCAGCATCAGCACCTGCGGCCCTATCTCGAAAAGCATCTGCAGAAGTTGGAAGACTGAGGGGCGGGGTCATGAGCACAGACAGCTACATCCACAAGGTGCTGCCCGGTTCGCCGGGCGGTCCGCTGCTCTTCGTCTTCCATGGCACCGGAGGCGACGAGGGCCAGCTCGTCTCGCTGGGGCGCGATCTCGCGCCCCAGGCAACCATCATCTCGCCACGCGGCGATGTGTCTGAACAAGGCGCTGCGCGCTTTTTCCGTCGCACCGGCGAGGGCGTCTATGACATGCAGGACCTGGCGCGCGCGACTCGGAAGATGGCGGGCTTCGTCAAGGCGCAGATAGCAGCGGCGAAGCCGTCGGCGATACACGCTCTCGGCTACTCCAACGGCGCCAACATCCTGGCGTCGCTGCTGTTCGAAGCCCCTGACCTGTTCGACGCGGCGGTGCTGATGCACCCGCTGATCCCGTTCGAACCGGAGGTGAACGGCAGTCTTGCCGGGCGCCGCATTCTGGTGACCGCCGGCAGGCGGGATCCGATCTGTCCGCCGAACCTGACTTCGCGGCTCGAAGCCTATTTGCGCGCCGATGGCGCCGATGTCACAGTGGAGTGGCATGAAGGCGGGCACGAAGTGCGGCCGAACGAAATCGAGGCGGCGCGGCAGCTCCTTGCCGGCGTGGCCCAAGGAGTAAGTGATGCCTGACCAACTGCCGGAGATCGAACTCGAAGATCGTGGTTCCAAGGGCCGCTACGTGCTGCGTGGTCCGGGCGGCGCCGAGGCGGAGATGACCTTCACCAGGATCGGCGAGCACCAGATCATCATCGACCACACCGAAGTGCCCGACGCGTTTCGCGGCCAGGGTGCTGGGCTTCGGCTCGTCACCCGCGCCGTCGAGGACGCGCGCGCGGCGGGCAAGAAGATCATCCCGCTCTGTCCCTTCGCCAACGCCCAGTTCCGCCGCCATCCGGAGTGGGCCGACGTGCTGAAGGGGTAGGATCAGCCGGCGCTTTACCATTCGGGACCCGCGGGAGTAAAACAGTCTGATAGGCCAGCACGGCTTTGGCATTTGCACGCTCGGCCCATCTTGCCTAAGTAGATATGATATATCGCGGGCAGCGTGCGACACATCGAACCGAATGATCCCTTCATGACCGAAACCGATCTCGTTCCCGTCTTCGACGGCCATAACGACACGCTGCTCAGACTCTATCAGTCGAAAGACCCGGACGTCGAAAAGCTGTTCATGGAAGGGAAATCGGGCGGCCATATCGACCTGCCGCGCGCACGGGCCGGCGGGCTCGCCGGCGGCATGTTCGCGATCTTCCCGCCGCCTGTCGAGAGAGGCCGGCGCGGCGCTGTCCCGTCGACGCCCAGCGATGCCGAGCCTTTGCCGCCCGAACTCCCGCACAGCGATGCGCTGGCCTCGACGATTGCGATGGCCTCGATCCTGTTCAGGCTGGAACGGGCCGGAGCGCTGAGCGTCTGCCGCAATGCCGCAGATGTGCGCGGCGCCATGGCGCGCGAGTCGATCGCTGCGGTATTCCATATCGAAGGGGTCGAGGCGATCGATCCCGAACTCACCATGCTCGACGTGCTGCATGCCGCCGGCTTGCGCTCGCTCGGCATCGTCTGGAGCCGCCCGAACGCTTTCGGCCATGGCGTGCCGTTCCGCTTTCCGTCCTCGCCCGATACCGGTCCCGGCTTGACCGATGCCGGCAAGGCGCTGGTCAAGGCCTGCAACCAACTCAGGATCATGATCGACCTGTCGCATCTCAACGAGAAGGGGTTTCGTGACGTCGCCGCGCTCAGCGATGCGCCGCTGGTCGCGACCCATTCCAACGTGCATGCGATCTGCGGCCACTCACGCAATCTCACCGACTGGCAGCTCGGCGCGATTCGCGAAACCGGCGGCATGGTCGGGCTGAACTTCGCCACCGGCTTCCTGCGCGAGGACGGAAAGATGAATGCCGATACCGGCCTCGACATCATGGTGCGCCACATCGATTCCCTGCTGCAGGCGCTGGGTGAGGATGGGGTTGGCCTCGGCTCCGATTTCGACGGAGCCATGATCCCGGCCGTCATTGGCGACGCCGCCGGTCTGCCGAAGCTCATCGATGCGCTCGCCGCACGCGGCTTCGGCCGCGCGCTGATCGAAAAGATCGCCTACCGAAACTGGCTGGCCATGCTGGAAAGAACCATAGGATAGGCAGGTCAGCCGAACCCCATGCGCTTCAGCCAGTCCTTGCCGACGCCGCGGTCGCGGATGATCGGCAGCGGGTTTTCCGAATCGAGCCGCGCGCAGATGCGGTAGACCTCAAGCGTCTCGGCGCTCATCTCGCCGCGCTTGTAGAAGAACATGGCGGCGGCATAGCGTGTGCGGCCCGACCATTTTTCGCCGAGCGGCGTGTTGACCAGTTCCCACTGTTCGGCCGCCTCTTCTTGCTGCTTGTCGGCTTCCTCGTCCATGGTCAGAAATCCGCCGGCGGATTGGCGGTGCGGCGATCGAGCTTGATGAACGGCCGCGGCACCACCTTGGCCCGCTTCATCAGCTTTTGGTATTGCAGCTCGCGCATTGCGTAGATCTCGACCCAGAGGTCGTCGACGACAGTATCACCATATGGTCGCACCAGCGAAGCGATGGCGATGTTGCGCTTGGCCATCGGCGACCACATGGCGGCGCTGACCAGCCCGACCTCCTGGCTCTTTCTGTGATAGACGATGGCGTGTTCGGCCGGGATGTTGCCTTCGATCTCCAGCCCGACCAGCACATGCCGCAGCTTGCGCTTGGCGCGCGCCTCGAAGATGGCGCGACGGCCGTTGAAATGGGCCTTTTCCAGGTCGATCATGAAGCCGAGCCCGATCTCATCGGGCATGCGCAAGCGGTCGGCGCGGATGGCGTGTTCGGCCGTCGTGAAGTCGGCATTGGCGACGATCAGCCCGGCCTCGATCCGGGCGCGGCTGAGCGCGGCATAGCCGATGGCGCGGATGCCGCGCAGTTCGCCGGCCGCCATCAGCCGGTCCCACAGGCTCAGCGCCTTGTCGACCGGCATGAACAGTTCATAGCCGAGGTCGCCGGTGAAGCCGGTGCGCGAGATGGTGACGGTTTCGCCATCATGCGGGAATTCGGCGAGGTCGAATGCCTTCAGCTTTTCGACATCGGCAAAACCGGCATCACGCAGCACGGCGAAAGAGGTCGGACCTTGCAGTGCCAGGCCCGCGACGGCTTCGGTCTCTTCCTCCACCGTCACATCGAACCCGATGGCGCTGTCGAGCAGCCAAGGCAAATGCCGCTCCTGCGAGCACAGCCGGAACCGCGTTGGCGAGAGCCGGAACAGCGTGCCGTCATCGAGGACGAAGCCCTCGTCGTCGCACCACGCGGTATAATGGACGCGGCCCGGCTTCAGCCTGGTCACGTCGCGCAGCGTGACGCGGTCGAGGAAGGCCTCGGCGTCCGGTCCCTCGACGCGGTACTTGGTCATCGGCGAGATGTCGAAGAGCGCCGACTGGCTGCGAATGGCGAAATATTCGAGCTCCTCGTCCCACAGCGAATGGGGGGCGCGGTAGCCCGCCCAGTTGTACCAATCCTGGGTCTTGGCCAGAGCATCGATGCGCGGCTGGAACGGCGTGCCGAGACGCAACGTGCGGAAGTGGGATTGGGCGGCGATGCGGGCGGATGATGGTTGCTGATTCATGCTGGCGATCCTTCGCCGTAGAACGCGACTGCCGCCAACTGAAACATCGCCTTACCCCTTCATCGCAATAATGCGTCGAGCGGCGTTCAATCCAGGTGCGCCGGAGACGCCGCCGCCGGGATGTGAACCGGCACCGGCGAGAAACAGCCCGTCGAGCGGTGTGTCGTAGCCGGACCAGCCCGAGACCGGGCGCGAGATCAGCATCTGGTCGGCCTGCAACTCGCCGTGGTGCCAGTGGCCGCCCGGCATGCGGTAGCGCGTTTCGATGTCGGCGGGCGTCAAGAGCTCGGTGTGGCGCACCGTCTTGCCGATGCCTGGCGCGTAGGCTTCGAGCTGAGCCATGATTGCCTCCAGGAATTTCGCCTTGCCGGCGCCCCATCCCTCTTTCAGAGCATAGGGCGCGTATTGCACCACCGCCGACAGCACGCAGGCGCCGTCGGGCGCGAGCGATGGATCGGCGAGGCTTGGCAGCGTGATCTCCATCACCGGTTCGGGCGAGAACGCGCCGTATTTGGATGGATTGAAGGCGCGCTCGACATGATCGGGCGAGGGGGCGATAACCAGCCGCCCCCTGTGGCCGGCGGCATCGGCACCTGTGAATTGCGGCGGCCTGTCGAGCGCCAGGTGAAGCTTGGCGACATCACCCTTCATGCGGATGTTGTTCACCTTGCGCACGAAGCCGGTGTCGAGTTCGCGTGGACCGACAAGGTCGAGCAAAGTCGTCGCCGGATTTGTCGCGGAGACGATCGTCCTGGCGCGCAGCACCTCGCCATTGTCCAATGCGACACCGACGGCGCGGTCTTTCTCGACAATGATCCTTGCGACAGGCGCCGATGTGCGGACGTTCACGCCGGCCTTTTCGGCCGAGGCGCGGATGGCGGCGATCACCGCGCCCATGCCGCCCTTCGGCACTATCTGCGCGCCGGCCACACCGCCGGCCTCGCCGGCCAGCCGGTAATAGAGGCCGAGCAGCGAGGTGGGCGAGCGCGGACCGAGATGGCTGCCGAGCGTCGCGTCGAAGGCAAGCAGCCCTTTCAGCCTGATGTCGGCAAGCTGCTCGTCGAGCAGGTCGGCGACGTTCATCAAAAGCACGCGCAGGAAATCGCGCATGTTTTCCTTGCCGAGCCTTTTCAGCGCCAGTGCGGCCTGGCCGAGCGCCGCTGTCTCCAGCAGCGACATGCCGGCCAGCTCGGGCGGACGACGCGAGAGGAAGGGTTCCAGGATGCCGGCGTAGCGCAGCAGCTGCGCGCGCAACTGCTTCCACGCCGATTGCTCCGACGAACTTGCGCCGGTCAGCATTTCGCCATAGGCGCGGTGCAGGACCAGCGGGGAGCCGTCCATCGACAGCGCAACCGACGGCGCGAAGTCGTCTGGGGTGATCCGCAAGCCATGCTTCTCCAGCTCCAGCGTCTTCACCACGTCGGGATGCAGGCGGTTCAGCAGATGGGCGATCGACGAGACATGAAAACCCGGCGCGAATTCCTCCGTGCGCGCGGCGCCGCCGAGATCGGCTCCCGCTTCCAGCAGCAGCACCTTGCGCCCTGCCTTCGCCAGCGTGACAGCAGTGACGAGGCCATTATGGCCGCCGCCAATGACGATTGCATCATATGACGTCATGGGCCGGGCTCATATGCGAGGTCGATTTGGCGAGATCGCGCAGGATCTCGGCCGCGGCATTTCGGCCGGGCGCGCCCATGACGCCGCCGCCGGGATGGGTCGAGGAGCCGCACATATAAAGACCGCCGACCGGCGAGCGGTATTGCGCGTAGCCCGGCACCGGGCGGTTGAACAGAAGCTGGTCGAAGGTCAGTTCGCCCTGGAAGATGTTGCCTTCGGTGAGCCCGACCTCGGCCTCGATTTCGCGCGGCGTGCGCACCTCCATGTGGACGATGCGGTCGCGAAAGCCGGGCGAGTAGTCGGCAATCTGCGCAATCACGCTTTCGGCGAATCCGTCGCGATCGGCGTCGGTCCATTCATGGCCGTTCACCTTGGGCGGCGCGTATTGCACGAAGCAGCTCATGAAGTGTTTTCCCGGCGGCGCCATCGTCGGGTCGAGCGTCGTCGGGATGACCATGTCGAGGAAGGGGTCGGCCGACCAGCGCCCGGCCTTCCAGTCGTCATAGGCGCGCTCCATCCGCTCCATCGAATCGGTGAAATGCATGTCGCCGCGATAAACCGGCGAATCCTTCGGCAGAGCTGGGAATTCGGGCATCGAGTCCAGCGCGATGTTGACCTTGCCGGACGAACCTCGGATCTTGAAGTTCCTGACCCGGCGCAGGAAAATCTCGGGCAGTTCCTTTTCCTCGACCAGTTTCAGGAAGGTTCGTTTCACGTCGGCGTTGGAGACGACGAGCTTGCCACGGATCTCCTCACCGCCAGCCAGCACCACACCCTTGGCCTTGCCGCGGCTCACCAGAACATGGTCGACCTCGGCGCCGGTGCGAATGGTTCCACCCGACGCCCTGAAGGATGCCGCCAGCGCTTTTGTCACCGCGCCCATGCCGCCGCGCGCATAGCCCCAGGCGCCGACCGAGCCGTCGACCTCGCCCATATAGTGGTGCAGCAGCACATAAGCCGTGCCGGGCGACATCGGCCCGAGCGCCGTGCCGATGATGCCGGACAAAGCGAAATTGGCCTTGATGACATCGGTCTCGAAATATTCATCGAGGAAGTCCGAGATCGACATGGTCCAGAAGCGCAGCGTCAGCGCCATTTCCTCCGCCGACAGGCCCGCGAATTTCTTGCCCAGATAAAGGAGCTCGCCCAGATCCCGCGGCCGCAGACTGGTCGGGTCGGGCGCGGTGCGCATCAACAGCGGCTGGATGAAACGGCACTGGCGCGTCACGTCGCGCGCATAACGGTCGTAGGCTTCGGCATCGCGTTTCGAGAAGCGCGCAAATTCGCGCCGGTGTGCATCATGGTCCCGGTAATTGGCGAGATAATCGCCATCCCTGGTGAACACCGCGCCGCCCTCATAGGAAATAACCTGCAGGCCGAAGCGCGGCAGTTCGAGGTCGCGCATGATTTCAGGGCGAAACAGCGAACAAACATAGGAACAGTTGGAATAGAGGAAGCCCGGCGTCAGTTCCCGGCTGGTGGCGGCGCCGCCGACCCAGGGATTCTTCTCCACCACCAGCACGTCGAGCCCGGCGCGCTGGAGATAGCAGGCATTGACCAGTCCGTTGTGTCCGCCGCCGATGACGATCGCATCCCAAGCTTTCATTTTGGCCCAGTCTTTCCATGCGATCCGCTGTTCATCTTGGCGTAATCCGTCCCCTCAATGCGCGAAATTTGGCATGGTAGTCGTCGTTTTGTCCAGCTATATTGAATGAATGTTCAACAAATGATGTTGCGTTTTCCCAGACATGGGCTAGGCTTTGCAGGCGTTCGAGACGGACATTCGTCGATTGGGGATCGAGGGTTGATGATCGAAACGGCCGAGGCCGAGCCGGAGTATGACGGAGCCGCCATCCGCTTCCTCGAGGCGCTGTGGGGCGACGGCTACCTGTCGCCGGGCGGGCCCGACGAAGTCGACCGCGTGCTCGAGGGACTTTCGCTCGCAGGCAAGACCGTGCTCGACATCGGCTGCGGGTCCGGAGGCATCACGCTGCATCTGGTCGAACGGCATGGCGCCGCGCACGTCACCGGCTTCGATGTCGAGCGGCCGGTGATCGAAACGGCCAGGCGCCGGGCAGCCTCCCGCGGGCTTGCCGACCGCGCCAGCTTCATCCAGGCGCCGCCTGGGCGGTTGCCTTTCGAGGATCAGTCGTTCGACGTCGTCTTCTCCAAGGATGCGCTGCTGCATGTCGCCGACAAGGATGCGCTGTTTGCGGAGATATTCCGCGTGCTCAAGGCCGGCGGCGCCTTTGCGGCATCAAACTGGATGATCTCGCATGACGGCGAACCATCACCGGAGATGAAGGCCTATGTCGCCGCCGAAGGGCTGTCCTTCGCGATGGCCTCGCCGGCGCGCTACGCACAGGCGATGCGCCAGGCGGGCTTTGCCGAGATCGCGGTTCGCGACCGCAATCCCTGGTACCGCGAGGTGGCGCGGGGCGAACTGGAAAGGCTGAAGGGGCCGCTCTATCCGACGGTCGCGGCGGCAGTGGGCGCCGCCTATGTCGACAAGAACATACGAACCTGGGAGGCCATGCAGAAGGTGCTTGACAGTGGCGAGCACCGTCCCACTCATCTTCGCGGGCAAAAACCGAAGATGGTCGGCTAGCCGGCGATGTGGAGCATGACCGCACCCATGAAAATTGCAGCACGCCAAGAGCAGTCCGCCGAGGCATCGAGCGAACCCGAGAAACGCGGGCGTAAGGCTTCCAAGGAGGTCAGGCAGCTTCAGCTGATCGAGGCGACGATCGATTCGTTGGCCAAGCGCGGCTATTCGGAGACGACGATGGCCGACGTCGCCGATGGCGCGGGCCTGTCGCGCGGCATCGTCAATTTCCATTTCGAGAGCAAGGAAAAACTGCTGATCGCGACCTTGCAGCATATGTATGACGAGTACTCGGCGCATTGGCGCAATGCCTTGGAGAAAGCGGGGAACGATCCCGCCGACCAGTTGCGGACCCTGGTCGCGGCCGATTTCGACCGTTCGATCTGCAACAAGCGCAAGCTGGCGGCCTGGTGCGCCTTCTGGGGCGAGGCCAAGTCGCGGCCGACCTACCAGGCGCTGAGCAGCGCCCGCGATGCCGTCTACCAGAACATCTTCATCGAGCTTTGCGCGACGCTCAAGCAAAGCGGCGGCTATGCCTATGAGCCGCAGGTCATGGCGCTGGCGCTCAGCGCGACGCTGGAGGGACTGTGGCTGCGCTTGATGATGGGCACCGAAGACACTACCCGCGAGAGCGCCTTGCAGGCAGCCAACGAATTCCTGTCGGCCGCATTCCCCAAACATTACCAGGGAGCAGCCGCCACCCGTCGCAAGGCATGAAGCAATCGATAAATAAAAGAGGATGGAACAGCAATGAAGACATCAATCCAGCGGCTGACATTGGCCCGACGCCTGACATTGACCCTGGCATTGACCGGCGTGCTGGCGGCCTCGGCCGCAGCCCTGGCGGTTGCCGCCGACAAAGACCTGGTCGTGTTCGACTGGTCCGGCTATGAGGATCCGAGCTTCCATCCGAAATATGTCGAGAAGAACGGCGATTCGCCGACCTTCGCCTTCTTTGGCGACGAGGACGAGGCGTTCGAAAAAGTGCGCTCGGGTTTCAAGGCCGATCTCGGCCATCCCTGCTCGCAGAGCGTGGTGAAATGGCGCGAGGCCGGCCTGCTGCGGCCGCTCGACACATCGAAGATAACAGGCTGGAAAGATCTCAATCCCGGAATCATGGCGATGAAGGATCTCGCCACGACCGCCGATGGCAAGGCCTGGTTCATGCCCTGGGACTGGGGCAACACCCAGCTCACCTATAATTCCGAAAAGGTCGACGCCAAGGACGTGCAGTCGCTGAAGGCGTTCGCCGATCCGAAGTTCAAGGGCCGGGTTTCGATCGGCGACAATGTCGACGACGCCTATGCGCTGGCGAGCCTCGCCATCGGCGTCAAGGACTGGACCAAGATGACCGACGACCAGTTCAAGCAGGCGTCGGATTTCCTGCGCCAGGTGCATAAGAACGTGCGCTCCTACTGGACCGACACAACGGACGTGGTGCAGCTTTTGAGCGGCGGCGAGGTCGATCTTGCCTGGGCATGGAACGACGCCACCGTGCAATCGGTCGCCGCCGGCGTGCCGATCAAGGCCAAGAAGGACACGGACGAAGGCATTTCGACCTGGGTCTGCGGCTATGTGCTGTTCAAGGATGCGCCCGGCAATGTCGACAAGGCATATGATTATCTGAACGCCGTCAACGATCCCGAAACCGCCAAGGTGCTGGTCAAGGATTGGGGCTATGGCCAGGCCAACGCCAAGGGCATGGCCGGCGTCGATCAGGCCGTGCTGAAGGAAAAAGGCTATGACGACGTGCAGAAATTCGTCGACAAGACGCTGTTCCAGTCGCCGGTGCCGTCGCAGCTCAAGCTCAAGATGATCGCCGAATTCGAGAAGATCAAAGCCGGATATTGAGCCGGTTCGGCCGCCCGCCCGCCTGCGGAGATGGTGGGCGGGCGGGCTCGCCAAGAGAGGCGAATTCTCATAACCTCGCGGCAGCCTTTCGCGACGGGGGAATTCGCACCATGAAGCCAGTGCTACGCAGCCTTGCCCTTGCCGCCGCCTGCGTGATCGGCGCCGGCGCCGTCTATGCCTGGGCGGAAGGTGGCGGCGACCTCGTCGTGTTCGACTGGTCCGGCTATGAGGACCCGCTGCTGCACCCCGCCTATGCCGCCAAATACGGCGCCGAGCCGACCTTCGCCTTCTTCGGCGACGAGGACGAGGCCTTCGAGAAGATGCGGGCCGGCTTCAAGGCCGACATCGCGCATCCCTGTTCGCAAAGCGTGGTCAAGTGGCGCGAGGCGGGCTTGCTGCAGCCGCTCGACACGTCGAGGATAGCAGGCTGGAAAGACCTCAATTCCGGCATCATGGCGATGAAGGATCTCGCCACCACCGACGACGGCAAAGCGTGGTTCATGCCGTTCGACTGGGGCAACACCTCGCTTCTCTACCGCACCGACAAGGTGACGCCGGAGCAGGCGCAATCGCTCAGGATCTTCGCCGACCCGAAGTTCAAGGGCCGCGTCACCATCGGCGACAATGTCGACGACGCCTATGCGCTGGCGAGTCTCGTCATCGGGCTGAAAGACTGGACCGGGATGACCGATGCCCAGTTCCAGGAGGCGTCCGCCTTCCTGCGCGACGTGCACAAGAACATCCGTTTCTATTGGACCAACGACACCGATCTCAACCAGGCCTTCATCGGCAATGAGGTCGATCTCGTCTGGGGCTGGAACGAGACCTATGTGACGCTGAAGGGGCAAGGCCTGCCGATCGCCATGAACCGCGACAGCAAGGAAGGCATCTCGACCTGGGTGTGCGGCTATGTGCTGATGAAGGATGCGCCGGGCAAGCTCGACCAGGCCTATGATTTCTTGAACGCGGTCAACGCGCCCGGGGTGTCGGACTATATGGTCAAGACCTTCGGCTACGGCCATGGCAACGGTGCCGGCATGGCCGCAGTCGATCACCAGGTGCTGGCCGACCGCGGCTTCGACGATCTCGACAAATTCCTCGACAAGACGCTGTTCCAACAGCCGGTGCCGCCTGAGCTCAAGCAGCGCATGGTCGCCGAGTTCGAGAAGATCAAGGCCGGCTATTGAACAGCGAGTCCACAAGAGCCGATGTCGTCATCATCGGCGCCGGCTTCACCGGGCTGTCGGCCGCGCTCGAGCTGAAAAAGGCCGGCGTCGATTTCGTGCTGCTCGAGGCGCGGGGCCGTGTCGGCGGGCGCGTCGAGTCGGCGGAGATCGGTTCCGGCGAGCGCATCGACAGTGGCGGCCAGTTCCTGTGCGAGGACATGCCGGAGCTGATGGCCCTTGTCGAAGCGCGCGGCAAGATGCTGGTCGAAACCCATGTCGAGGGCGCGTTTGTCGCCCAGCCGCCAATCTCCGCCGCCGAGGCGAAGCGAACCTATTCTGGTTCGATGGCGATCCGCGAGCGGATGAACGCGATCGCGCCGGACGATCCCTCGATTGCCGGGCTGACGGTTGCCGCCTGGCTCGACCGGCAAGACGATGCCGATGCCGCCAAGGCAGCCTTCCGCTCGATGATCGAAGGCCTGTGGTGCCTGACGCTGGAGAAACTGCCGCTCTGGCACCTGATCGACAACGATCGGCGCATCACCAATGAGGTGCCGGAGCTCCAGTATTTCCTGCGCGAGACGATGCAGTCGGTGGCCGAGGACCTGGCCAGCGATCTCGGCGACCGGCTGTGGCTCAACGCGGCCGTTTCATGCATCGAGCATGGACCGCAAGCCGTTCGCATCGTCTCGGCGGCGGGTGTCATTGAAGCGCGGGCGGCACTTGTCGCGGTGCCGCCGGTCATGGCGGCGAAACTGGGCTTCGCACCCGCCCTGCCCGAATCCCTGGCGAAGGCGCTCGGCGTTTGGGAAAGCGGCGCCGTGATCAAGGTGCTAGTGCGCTACCCCGCTGCCTTCTGGCGCCGCCGCGGCTTGAGCGGCATGGTGATGTGGCGCGACCCGCCGGGGCTGTTCGCTTGCGATGCCAGTCCGGATGAAGGCCACGCGGCGCTGGTCGTCTTCGTCGGCGGCCCGCTCGCCTTGCGCTGGGGTGAGCTTGGCGA
Source organism: Mesorhizobium sp. B264B1B (assembly GCF_020165765.1). NCBI lineage: Bacteria > Pseudomonadati > Pseudomonadota > Alphaproteobacteria > Hyphomicrobiales > Phyllobacteriaceae > Mesorhizobium > Mesorhizobium sp. B264B1B. The sequence continues at coordinate 54,918 of NZ_JAIUIS010000008.1, read as the reverse complement.
GACGGCACTGCGCGCCGAAGTGACCGGGAAACTGGTGGAAGCCCTCGGTCCCGACGCGGCCGAAATCGCGGGTTTCAGCCAGCGCGACTGGACGCATGACCGCTGGAGCGGCGGCGGCTACAGCGACCTCATCGTCGACGTCGCGGCGACCGATGCCGAACCTGTGCTCCTGGCCGGCGCGCCGCCTGTTCATTTCGCATCGTCGGAGCTGTCGCCGTCATTTCCCGGCTATGTCGAAGGGGCGATCGTTGCCGGTCGCATAGCGGCGCGAAAGATCATCGCGGACCGTCAATCCGCCACCGCCACCAGGGCTTCGGGATCGTAGGCGAGGCGAATCGAAGTGCCGACCGGAATATCGTCGGCGCCGAAATCGTTGGTCTCGGTTACCGACAGCGGCTTTTCCAGGCCGGGGATCTCGACGATCAAATGGGTGATCTCGCCAAAATAGTGGCGTTCGACCACCTTTCCGGCAACCTCGAACTTGGCCGTCGCATTGTCCCACAGGACGCGCAGGCGCTCCGGGCGGATGCCGAGCGTGGCGCCGCCGCCATTGCGCACGAAGGCCTTCGGCTTGTCGGTCTTCACACGGCCGAAGCCCAGCGTGTCGACGACCAGCGAGGCGCCGTTCTCCTCGACGATCTCGGCCTTGACGAAATTCATGCCGCCGAGGAAGTCGGCGACCTGGCGGTTGACCGGCCGCTGGTAGATCTCCTTGGGCGAGGCGACCTGCGCGATCCTGCCGCCGAACATCACGGCGATGCGGTCGGACATGGCCAGCGCCTCATACTGGTCGTGGGTGACCAGCACAAAGGTGATGCCGACAGCCTGCTGCAGGCGGCGCAGTTCGACCTGCATCTGCTCGCGCAGCTTCTTGTCGAGCGCCGACAGCGGCTCGTCGAGCAGCAGCACCTTGGGCCGCATCACCAGCGCGCGGGCGAGCGCGACGCGTTGCCGCTGGCCGCCGGACAGTTCGGTGGCGAGCCGCTTGCCGAGACCGGTTAGCGACACCTGCGCCAAGGCCTCCTCGACGCGGCGCTTCTCCTCGCCGCCCTGCAATTTCAGCCGCTTCAGGCCATAGGCGACGTTCTGCTCGACATTGAGATGCGGGAAGATCGCATAGCTCTGGAACACCATGTTGGTCGGTCGGCGATTGGGCGCAATGCCTTCCATCGGCTGGCCGCCGACCGAAATCGAACCGCTCGTCGGGTTGTCGAAGCCGGCGATCATGCGCAACAGCGTGGTCTTGCCGCAGCCGGACGGGCCGAGCAGCGAGAAGAATTCGCCCTCGCGAATGGTCAAGGACGCATCGTCGAGCGCCTTGAAGGCGCCGTAGCTGCGGGTGACGCCGTTGATCTCGATCATCGTCCGTTCGGACAGGGTTCGTGCGGATGGGGCCTGCTCAGGCATAAAGCCCTCCCTCGTTCTTCGTGCGTCTGGCGGCGCGGCGGCGCAGGATTTCGGCGACGGTCATCAGCAGGAAGGAGGCGACCAGCAGCAGCGTGCCGAGCGCGAGCACGCCCGGCAGTTTCGCCGCGAAGCGCAACTGGCCCCAGATATAGATCGGCAGCGTCGCCTCGGTACCGGTCAGGAAGAAGGCGATGATGAACTCGTCCAGCGAAATGGTGAAGCAGACCAGCAGGCTGGAGATGATTGCCGGCGCCACCATCGGCAGCGTCACCCGCCGGAAGGTGCCGAAGGCGCTCTCGCCGAGGTCGGCCGAGGCCTCCTCGAGGCTGCGATCGAAACCCTCGAAGCCGGAGGTCAGCACCGTCATCGAATAGGGGATGCAGACCAGGACATGGCCGAGCACGACGGTAAACAGAGAGAGGCTCAAGCCGAGCTGCAGCATCACCAGCAGCATCGAGATGGCGACGATGACTTCCGGCAGCACGAGCGGCGCCATGATCAGACCGTTGATGGCCCGCCGGCCGGGATAGCGGTAGCGGGTGATCGAGCGGGCAGCGAGGATGCCGAGAACCGTCGAAAGGACGGACGCCGAGACGCCGACGATCAGGCTGTTCCAGGTGGCGTCGAGCAGCGCCGGCGTGTTGGGCAGGTCCTCGTACCATTTGAGGGTGTAGCCGGTCAGCGGGAATTTCGGTGTGGCCGCAGTGTTGATCGAAAAGATCGGCAGGAAGATCACGGGCAGATAAAGGAAGCCGACATAGAGGAAGGCGTAGGCCGACAGCCAGCCGCCCGGCAGCAGACGTCGCGCCGCGCTCATCGCGCAAGCCTCTGGGCGGCACGGATGACCAGCACCGTGGCGCCGGCCATCAACGTCACGACCAGCATGGTGGTGACGGAAAGGGCGGCGCCCAGCGGCCAGTTCGAGGCCTTGCCGAACTGCGCCTGGATGGCGTTGGCGATCATGACGCCGTCCTTGCCGCCGACGAGTTTGGGGGTGACATAGTCGCCGACCGTCGGGATCATGACGATCAGCGCCGCCGAGATGATGCCTGGCGCCGACAGCGGCAAAGTCACGCGAAGGAACGAACGAAAGGGACCATCGCCGAGATCCGTAGCCGCCTCCACCAGGGTCCGGTCGATCTTCTCCAGCGAGACGAAGATCGGCAGGATGGCGAAGGCCGCCCAGGCGTGGGTCAGCGTGATGATGACGGCGCTCGAATTGTAGAGCAGCGCCGTCGACGGCTCGTTGATGATGCCGAGGCCGATCAGCCCGGAGTTCAAGACGCCGTTATAGCCGAGAATGACCTTCCACGACATCACGCGCAGGAGATAGCTGGTCCAGAACGGGATGGTGATGAGGAACAGCCACAGGCTCTTGTGGCGGCCGCCGTGGAAGGAAATGAAATAGGCGATCGGATAAGCCAGGACGACGGTGAAGAAGCTGACCGTCAGCGAGATATACAGCGAGCGCCACAACAGATCGCGATAGATCGGCTCGGTCAGGGCGACGCGGTAGTTTTCCAGCGTGAAGGTGCGGTCGATGGTCAGATAGTTCTGCGTCCAGAAGGAGTGGGCGATGACCACCAGGATCGGCAGGACCAGGAGGATGAGCGCGTAGAGAAAGGTTGGGCTGATCAGGGCAAAGCCCTGCACGGGTTCGGATTGCAGAAGGGCATTTCGTCTGGCCCGCGTCATGCGCAACGGGGGCGACCCTTCCACCGCCGCCGTCATTGCCAGACTCCGGGGGGCAGGGCTCCGGCTGTGATCTCGGTTGCTGGCCTGGAGCGTCCCGCCATGCGGTATCCCGTTGGACTGGCGCCGGCTGTTTGTTCCCAATTTTGTTTTGGAGCGCGATCGAACGCAAAACCGGTGACCAGTTTTGCTGATCGCGCTCCGAGCTTGCCGGCTTTCTTTCATCATGCCCGCATCCGCGGATTGAAATCAAGCGCTATTTCTGAGATATTGATTGAACGGACATTCAAAATTGTGGGGATTATGCCGGAAATTTCCAGCATTGCCGGCCAAATTTCGAAATCCTGAATTCGACAAGTGATGTGGAGATGACGATGGCGGCTGCGAGGGACCTGAAGGCGAGCGAAATGGCCGGAGCCGGAGCTGCCGATGCCGTCGAGTTGGCCAGGCGCCATCTCGTCCAGCCTTGGCCGTATGCCGGTTCGGTCGGCGCGGAAGCGCGCGCGCTGATCGGCGAAGGCGACGGCATCTACATCACCGACGGCACCGGCAAGCGGTTGATCGACGGGCCGGCCGGCATGTGGTGCGTCAATGTCGGCCATCGGCGCGAGGAGCTCGCCAGGGTGATGTACGACCAGGCGATGGCACTGTCCTACAATACGCCCTGGTACACGATGAACGCGCCGTCGGCGGAACTTGCCGGTCGCATAGCAGGTCATGCGCCTGGCGATCTCAGCCACGTCTTCTACACCACAGGCGGCTCCTCGGCGGTGGAGACGGCGCTGCGCTTCATGCAGTTCTACAACAATGTGCGGGGCCGGCCGGAGAAGAAGCTGATCCTGTCGCGCGGCGGCGCCTATCACGGCTCGACCTATCTGTCGGCCTCGCTCAATGGCCGCCCGCGTGACCGCGACTGGATGGACGGCGCCGACGAGCTGGTGATCAAGCTGTCCTCGCCCGATCCGTTCCGTCGTCCGCAGGGCATGAGCATGGCTGATTTCACCGACTTCCTCGTCGACCAGTTCCGCGACACCGTCGCGCGAGTCGGTGCTGACCGGATCGGCGCTTTCGTCGGCGAGCCGGTGCAGGCCTCCGGCGGCGTTATCGTGCCGCCGGACGGCTACCTCAAGCGCATCCGCGAGATCTGCCGCGACAACGACATCCTCTATGTCTCCGACGAGGTGGTGACGGGCTTTGGACGGCTGGGCCATGTCTTCGCCTCCGGCGATGTGTTCGGCATCGATCCCGACATGATCACCTTCGCCAAGGGTGTGACGTCAGGCTATTTCCCGCTCGGCGGCGTCATCATATCGGAACGGCTGCTGGAGGAACTGCGCCGGTCGAACCATCCCGACGCGATGTTCGGCCATGGCCTGACCTACACCTCCCATCCGGTCGGCTGCGCAGTGGCGCTCAGGAATCTCGACCTTCTGGAGCAGGGCGTACTTGCCCACACGCAAGCGGTCGCGCCCTACTTCCAGGCGCAGATGAAGACGCTGGAAGAATTGCCGTTGGTCGGCGAGGTGCGCGGGCTGGGATTGATGGGCTGCGTCGAATGTGTCGCCGACCGCGAAAGCAAGGACCCGCTGCAGCTCGACAAGGATGTCGGCAAACGCATCGACGCGCATTGCCACGAGCTCGGCCTGCTGGTGCGGCCGCTGATCAACATGTGCGTGATGTCGCCGCCGCTGGTCATCACGCGCGAGCAGATCGACGACATGGTCGGCATTTTGCGCGAGGGCATTTCGCGCACGATGGATGATCTCAGGAAAGAAGGGGTGTGGCGGGGATGACGTTCTTTCTTCGCCCCGCATAGGACGGGGAGAGGAGCGCTCTCACCGATGGTTTCGCCAATTATCGGCGTCGCCTATCCACGCGACCGCAGCGCGTCGTTCAAGTTCCACATGTCCTTCTCCTCCGGCGCCGTTTCGAGCCCAAGCACGGGGATCTGCCTGCGCAGATGGTCGTGGTGGGTGCGCACTCCGTATTCGAGGTCGGAGAGGTAAAAACCCTCGAAGGCTTCCGACAGCATGGATTCGTTCGACCACACCGAAAGCTGGACATCCTCCGACATGGTGTCGCGGTCGATGCGGAAGGAGAGATAGCGGGCCGCAGCCTGCTCGCGGCTTTCGTCGCGATAGCGGTAAATGGCGCCGCGCAGCAGGGTCTCACCCGTCGACAGCGGGAACTCCTGATAGAACTGCACCGATTCCGGCATCACCGAGAGGACGGCATTGGGGAAGATGCCATAATAGACCCAGGCCTTCTTCAGATAGTCCGGCAGATGCGCCGGCTCCGGCGCGATCTTGACGTAGTTCCTCACGCTCCAGCGACGGCCGGCATGCGGGTTGTAGCTGGCGAAGGAGCGCGACACGCCGTTGACGAAGGGTTCGTCGAAATAGGTCGCGCCATAGAGGTCCTGCAGAGCCGGGTGCGCCATGGCGACGTGATAGCCCTCATTGTCGACGTCGCGCACCGACTTCCAGTTGACCGGAGTTTTCTGGGTCCAGATGCCCCAGGAGGGCACCATGTCGGCGGCCTTGTAGTGCGAGAATTCGGGCTCGATCGGCTTCATCAGCTCGGCGACGGAGGGCTGCGGGCCGCCAGCGCGGAAGCGAATGAAGATAAAGCCCATCCAGACCTCCAGATCGAGCGGCATCAGGCCGAACTCGGTCTTGTCGAGATCGGGAAAGGAACGCGGGCGGGCAGCGCCGCGCAACGTGCCATCGAGATTGTAGACCCAGCCGTGGAATGGGCACACAAGCGCGTTCTTGCAGTTGCCCTGGCTGTCGGCGACGACACGGCTGCCGCGATGGCGGCACATATTGTTGAAACCGCGCACGACGCCGTCCTTGCCGCGCACGATCAGAGCGCGTTCGCCGACGACGTCCATGGCCAGGTAGTCGCCTGCGTCAGGGATGTCGCTGACATGTCCGGCGATTTGCCAATGGTTGCGGAAAACGTGCTCCTTCTCGAGTTCGAGGAGGGCATCGGAATGGTAGCTCCAGCCAGGCAGTCCCCGCCGGTCCCAATCGTTGGGAATGGCCACGTCACGGAGATGCGGGTTCATAAAACGTCTCTTCTTTTTATTGAATATCCGTTCAATATAATCATATTTTTCATTGAAATGCAATGGCTTGTGGAAACGAGCATATTTTCGAAAGAAAATTGGCGCGCCGATTTCAATCCAATCCGATGTGACGGCTGGCCCCGAAAACCCCGGAGAATCCGGGCGTTAGCCCGGGTTTCAAAGCTTGGTTCCGGCAAGGTTTCGAAGCAAATCCTGCCACGGCGGAAGCCGAGGCAAAAGGCGTCGCCGCGCGTCTTGCCCGCTTGCCGATCCGCCGAGCCGGGATCGGCAAGCGGGCGCGTGATGCCAGTTGGTGGGGTCTGGCCGCGGGTGCCGTTTCAAGGCGGTTACAATGTCAGATTCACGCCAGCTTTCCGCTGATACAGAGCGCGACTAAGTTCGTTTTATCAAAAAAAGAAAGTCAACGAAGGGGATGATGATGCATGCGAAAGTTCAGATTGCCAGCAACGACCGCCGGTCCCAGGCTCCAGAGCGCGTTAGCCGCCGCCCGAAGCTGGCGTTGCGCCAGCGCGCCAGCGACCACCCCATGGCGATGTTCATGGCGCTGGCTGCTTGCGCCTTCGCCGGCATGGCGTTCGCGCCGACGGTCGGCCCGGCCTTTGCTTCGCTCAATCCACCGGCCAACGTCGTCGGCGGCGCAATGACCACCACCAGAACCGCACGCCTGCCGATGCCGATGATCGACTTTGCCTGCAAGGGTCAGGCTTGGGGCGCCGAGAGCGTCGATTGCCTGCGGGCCATAGCCGAGCAGTCCGGAGCCCACAAAGCCCGTGCGGTCCGGATGATCGCCAATGCCGCGCCGCTGACCAACACGCCGAATATTTTCTGAGTTTTGGCTGAAACATGGTTCCGAAGCGGCTCCGCTTTGGAACGTGCCGCGGCGCTCCCCGAGCGCGTCCAGCGCTCCCTTCGGCTCCCGCCGCATGTCGGCCGGGGGCTTTTTTTACCGGTTGGTGCGGTCTATCCCTTCGAAACCACCTGGTCGGCAATGGCGGACAGGACGCTGCGCACATCCAGCGTGCTGAACGGTTTCTCCAGGATCTGCGGACGCTGCAGTAGCGGCAGCGCCTCGATTTCGGCCTTGGCGCCGATCAGGTCGCCAGTGACCAGCACGAAACGCCGCGCCAGTTCCGGTCTTTCGGCAAGCAACTCTCGATAGATGGTCATGCCGCTTGTTCCAGGCATGCGCAGGTCCGAAAAGACGATGTCGGGCGGCATGTGGCCAGCCAATATGGCTGTGGCCGTGTCCCAGAGGGGCGCGATCCGTGACTTGATGCCCATCAGTTCGAGTATGTCGGAGAGCGAACCGGCGACGTCGGGCTCGTCATCGATGATCAAGGCGTGGCGCAGCCCGCTCGATCGCGGCTGGCTCTCGCCGGCGATGGCGACGCCGGCTACAATGGCCGGCAGCTGGACGACGAAACGGGCGCCACTTGGCAGCACTTCCTCGAACCAGACATTGCCATTGTGCCGCTCGATGATCGATTTCGAGATCGACAGGCCGATGCCGGTTCCGACGCCGACCGGCTTGGTGGTGAAATAGGATTCGAAGATGCGGGACCGGATCGCTTCCGGTACGCCAGGCCCATTGTCCTCGACCGAGAAACCGGGATCGCCGCGCTCGCTGCGGAAGGTCCGCACCTTGATCAGCCGGTCGCCGCCTATGCCTGCCAGCGCATGCTGGCTGTTGATGAGGAAATTGGCGGCCACCTGGGTGACGTGATCGGCATCGGCCATGGCCAGCAACGGGCCAGGCGCGAAATCGGTGTCGATGATGATGCCGCTCGAGCGCGCGCCGTAGGCGGTCACCTCGAGCGCCGCGCGGATCACCTGGTTGAGGTCCGTCTCGGCCCGCTCCGTCGGATGCAGCCGGACCATCGACAGGAAGCTCTTGACGATGCGGCCGCAGCGCTCGGCGGCGGCGCGCACTTTCTCGGCGCGAACCTTGGTCTGCGGATCGGAGGCGAATTCGTGCAGCAGCGTCGACTGGGCGACAACCACGGCCAGCGGGTTGTTGAGTTCATGCGAGACACCCGCAAGCAGCGAACCCATCGCCGCCATCTTCTCGTTCTGGTGCAACTTCTCGCGCTGCCGATTGATCTCCTCCTCGGCGCGCAGCTTGTCGCGCAGGTCGCGGATGGAGCCGAAGATCAGGCGGCGGTCGGCGACTCGCATCTCGGTCGCCGTCAGTTCGATGGGGAAAATCTCGCCGGCGGCGTTCTGGGTCACCGTCTCGAGCCGCTGTCCGACCATTGGCGCGCCGCGGCCGGACATGTATTCGGCCCCCGACGCATAGCCCTTGCGGTAATAGATCGGCACGATGGTGTCGAGCAGGTCCTTGCCGAGGATATCGCTGCGCAGGAAGCCGAACATCTTCTCGGCGGCCGGATTGAATTCGACGATCGAGCCGGTCTCGTCGATGACGAGGATGGCATCGAGCGAGGCTTGCAGCATGGTGCGGCGGATGACCTCGCTGGCGTGGGCGTCGGAGGGCGAGCGTTCGATCGCGTCGCCGATGGCCAGCGCGATGATGTGCAGCGTCGCTTCTTCCTCGTCGGTCCATTCGCGCTCCTCGATGCAGTCATTGACCGCCAGCGTCCCCCATAGGTGGCCATGCGCGAACACGGACACCGACAGGAACGATTTAATGCTCTGTTTTTCGAAATCGGCTCTCAGGAAGCCGTCCAGGTCGCGCGTATGGCCGGCGAAAATCTTGCCCTGCCGTTCATCCTCCTGCAGCCGTTCCAGCAGCGGATCGGCGTTGATGATCGACTGCACGATCACCGTCGGCGAGGCCAACTCGCCACCGAGCACGGGATCGATCCAGTAGGCGGCCACCGACTGGGCAAATCCCTGGCCGGGCAGTTCGCGCAGGCGGAACAGGATGCCGCGCTGGCAGTCCATTGCGTGGCAAAGCGTTTCCAGTATGGCTTCCATCTCGCGCTGCCAGTCGCCGGCCTCGCGCAGCCGCCGCACCACGCGCACGGCCGCCATCGCCGCGCCTTGCCGGCCGTCTTGCATGTCCGTGCCTGCTGCTTCAGCGGTCATTTTCAGCCATTGTTGCGGTGCCAAGCGGATTTCATGCGCCGCGTCTCAAATCCTTGTTTTTATGCGTTGTCCCAAAACCAAGAGCGTTTTTGGGCGACAAGTATTGCGACGGATCCGTCCACAGACCAGCACAGGCGCGGGAGCAATCCCCCGCGCCCACTTAGTGGCCGTCGCCGGCCGGCAGCGAGAAGATATAGCCTTCGCCGCGCACCGTGCGCAGGAATTTCGGGCTGGCCGGATCCGTTTCTATCTTCTTGCGCAGGCGCATGATGCGAATGTCGACCGCGCGCGAGGATTCCGGATCTTCGGTGAGGCCGATCGCTTCGGAAATGGCAGCACGTGTCAGCAGCCGGTTGGCGCGGGTCAGGAAAACCTCCAGCACGTCGAACTCGCTCTTGGCCATGTCGATCACCGCGCCGTTGGCGCCGGTGACCAGCCTGCCGTCGAGATCAGCCTGGAAGGAGCCGAAAGCGACGGAGCGGCGGGGATCGCTCGCCTTTTGGCCGTGCATCGGCGCGTGCTGCGGAACCCGGCGCAGCACGCTGCGGACCCTGGCCAGCACCTCGCGCAGCTCGTAGGGTTTGACGATGTAGTCGTCGGCGCCGAGCTCAAGTCCGACGATGCGATCAAGCGCGGTGCCGGCGGCGGTGGCATAGATGATGCCGATCGGCAGTCTCGAGCGCAACCAGCGGCCGAGCGATAGCCCATCCTCACCCGGCATGGCGATGTCGAGGATGGCGAGGTGGAATGATTGCGTTTCGACCAGGCTGCGCGCGGCGGCCGCGGTTTCGGCGGTCGCCACGTCATAGCCGGCGGCGCCGAGATATTCGGCGACCGCCTCTCTTAGATCGGGCTCATCCTCGACAATTAAAATTCTTGCCCGCACGATGCGCTCGCTCCCACTTTCGGTGGAAAGTAGATTGGGTATAAACATGATGTCCAGCACTCATATCGGGTTGCCAGGAAATGGTTGGAAAACATGGCTGCACGCGCCGTTATCGGGCTTATCTGCGTCGCCGACGTGGTGGCGACCGAACTCGCCGATCACCTTGAGCGGCGAGGCCACGACGTGCGTCAGGCGCGCCAGCCCTGGGAAGCGGAATCTATGCTGGCGGGAAAGGGCGTCGACGTCGTCGTCGTCGGTGACAGCCTCAGCCAGGCGGAGGGACGTGATCTGCTCAGGCGTTATGGCAGCCAAGGCGGGGGCGGTGAAGGCGGACCGGATTTCATCCTGATCTGCCGGCCGTGCGACCTCGTCGACAAGGTGCTGGCGCTCGAGCTCGGCGCGGCCGACGTCATCGAAAGTCCGCTCAATGTCAGGGAACTCGCCGCCCGCGTCGGCGGCCTGCTGACGCGGCGGGGCAGGGCCGCCCAGGAACTGATCGTGTTGGAGAACGCGACCGTCGATTTGAGGTCGGCCATCGTCATGCACCGCTCGGGCACGGAGGAGCAGCTTTCGCCCGGCCAGGTGGCGCTGCTTCGGCTGTTCCTGGCCAGTCCCCGCAAGGTGCTGACGCGCGACGACATAATCGCGGCGGCGCCGGCCGAGAATGTCGACGCTTTCGACCGCTCGATCGATTCGCGCATCGTGCGGCTGCGCCGCAAGCTCGATACGGAAGCCATCATCACCATACGCGGCGCCGGCTACCGTTTCGATCCGCCGGCGCAATTCGCCGATTGACGGCCGGGCGCTCACGCAATTCCTCTGGTTGAGCATCGGATTTCCAAACCGGTTTTCACCTCGGGCCCGATTGCCCTGCGCTCAGCGCACCACCAGTAGCGATGGCCCCGGCGGCATGTCGCTGCCTGCCGCGAACTCGCCTGCATGCGCGCGCTCTTTCAAGAGCACGGTGGCGAGCCCGGCAAAGCCGAGCAGGCCCTGTGCGTAGAGCAGTGCCGAAAGCACAGAGGCTGCAAGTTTCGTTTTCATTGCGTCAATCCCCAGTAAATCATGTTGCGGCAGCTTGTTTTCCGAAGACCAACGCCCGTCTTGGGTGGGCGCGTGACGCCTCGGCATACTTCAGGAACTCCCGAAGTGCCCGCGCCGTCTACGGAGCCCCCCGTCACGGCGCGGGCCTTCGGTCCTCTCAGCAGCAAGTTGCCGGAGGGGCCGCGCAATGCCAGCAGCCGAAGGCCAACCCGCCAGTGGGCCTTGAGCCGGACGATGCGCAGGCTGGAACAATCCAGACCGTGGCACAAAACAGGACGGTATAGAGGGTTGAGATCTCACTCGAACTCATCGCCGCGAGGCTGGCCATGGAACCGTCGGCAACCGTGCCGGCGCCGCTAATGGCTGCTGCTGCGATGCTGATCCCGAGAAACCAGGACCGCATGTTCGTTTTCGTTCCCGTGGTCGTTGCCGTCTGCTTTCGTTACGTCAACTTTGCCGACGGCCTGTATCCGCTTCATGCCGCCGAAAATGCGCTTTGTTGCAGATTCTGTTTCGAAATAGGGCTCCAACCTTTCAATTTTGGCTAATCCGAACTTTCGTTTCGGGCTGGATACCTATGTGCCTACTCCTGTCCAGGATGACAGCGTCAATGTTCGCCATTTGGAAACTTTGGCCCATTAACCAGAGGAAACATATTCGAAACACAAACGAGCATTTCACGAAATCTCTCCGAAACATGATGCAGGGATAAGCCGCTCATCGAATTTGGGGCCGGCCAGCCCGGCAGAGAGAGGGACATCATGCATACTGCTATTTCCGCCAAGCTCATCAACATCACCGCCGCCGCTGCCCTGACGGGTGCGGCGCTTCTGTTCGGCGCCAGCACGGGTACCGCGCATGCCGCCAACAAGATCGTGGCGCGCGTCTCGCTTTCGCAACAGGTGATGGAAGTCTCGGTCGACGGCCGCCCGGCCTTCGCCTGGAAGGTTTCCACCGGCGACAGGGCGCATGTGACGCCGACCGGCTCGTTCAAGCCGACGCGCATGCATGAAATGTGGTATTCGAAGAAGTACGACAACGCGCCGATGCCGCATTCGGTGTTCTTCAGCGGCGGCTATGCGGTGCACGCCACCTATGCCATCAAGCGGCTTGGCCGGCCGGCCTCGCATGGTTGCGTGCGGCTGCATCCCGACAATGCCGCCGATTTCTACCAGCTCGTCGAAACCTTCGGGCCGGCCAACACCAGCATCGTCATCGTCAAGTAGCTGGCTGGCAACGGATCGGCACAGCAGCCATATCCGTTCAGGGCTCCCGCCGGAACATTTTCCCGCGGTAATCGAGCACAGCCAAAGAAAGAGGCCGGGACGTTTCGGCCTCTTTTCTTTGTTAGTTTTTGTTAGTTCGGCAATGCCGTTTCCATCAGCTCGGCAATGCCGGCATCAATTTGGGATCCGGCTTCTCGGCCAGCTGGGGCAAGTCCTTGCTGGCAATGAAGGTATAGAACATGGGCACGACGAAGAGCGTGAACATGGTGCCTACCAGGATGCCGGTGAAAATGACCAGGCCCATCGAATAGCGGGCAGCGGCGCCGGCGCCGCTGGACGTGATCAGCGGCACCACGCCAAGCGCCATCGCCGCCGTCGTCATCAGGATAGGCCGCAGCCGCACCTTGGCCGAAGCGATGATGGCGTCGCGCCGCCGCATACCGTGGATCTCGCGCTGCTGGTTGGCGAACTCGACCAGCAGGATGCCGTGCTTGGTGATCAGGCCGATCAGCGTGATCAGTCCGACCTGCGTGTAGATGTTGAGTGTGCCGAGGCCCAGATTGAGCGGCACGATGGCGCCGAAGATCGACAGCGGCACCGCCATCATGATGATCAGCGGATCACGGAAGCTTTCGAACTGCGCCGCCAGCACCAGATAGATGACGATGACGGCCGCCCCGAAAGCGATCAGGATCGTGTTGCCCTGTTCCTTCTCCTGCCTGGACTGGCCCGAATAGTCGATGAAGAAGGTGTCGGGCAGGCTCTCCCTGGCTATGTCCTCGAGGACTTTCAATCCATCGCCCGTGGTGACGCCGGGCAGCGGCAGCGCCGAGATCGTCGACGAATTCAGCTGGTTGAACTGCTCGATCGCGGCCGGCGACGCATTGGTCGAGATCTTCACCACCGCAGACAGCGGCACCATCTCGCCCGTTACGCTGCGCACGAAGTACTCGCCGAGTTTTTCGGGATTGTCGCGGAATTCTTTCGGCACCTGCGGGATGATGTCGTAGCTGTTGGAGTCGCGGTCGAACTGCGCCACTTCGGCGCCGCCGACCAGCAGCGTCAGCGTCCGGCCGATATCGGCGATCGGCAGGTTCAGCGCCGCGGCGCGGTCGCGATCGATGGTCACCGTCACCTGCGGCGCGTCATAGGCCATCGAATTCTGCACGACGATGAAGCGGCCGGAGGCCTGTGCCTTGTTCTTGATCTTCTCGGCCACGTCGTACACTTCCGAGGAGTCGCCGGTCGATCGCACCACCAGGGCGATGGGCAGGCCGCCGCCGGAGCCCGGCAGCGTCGGTGGCGCAAAGACGAAGGCCTGGACGCCCGCCACCTTGGCGAGACGGGCTGTGATGTCGGCCTGCAGCTCCTTCGAGTTTCGCTTGCGCTCCGCCCAGTCCTTGAAGGCGAAACCGACGAACGCGCTGTTCGTCGTGCCGCCGAACGCGACGGCCGAGAACTGCGCCCGCGTCTCGGGAATATCCTTCACCAGACCGAGCATCTGGTTGACGTAAGTCTCGGTGTAGTCGGATGTCGCGTAACGCGGCGCCGTTACAAGCGAGAGCAGGAAGCCCTGGTCTTCTTCCGGCGCCAGTTCGGTTGAGGTCTTGGTGAACATGAAGCCGGTCACCCCGACAAGCGCCAGCACGATGATCAGCGTCAGCGGGCGATAGTTGAGCGACCCGGTGACGGCCCGCTCATAGACGTGCTCGACCCGCGCGAAAGTGCCGTCGACAATGCGCTGGAAACGGCCTGGCGTGCCGGACTTCAGCAGGCGCGCCGACATCATTGGCGTGATGGTGATGGCGATCACGCCCGACAGCACCACCGAGCCGGCGAGCGTGACGGCGAATTCGCGGAACAGCGCGCCGGTCAGGCCGCCGGTGAAGGCCAATGGCGCGAACACCGCGGCCAGCGTCATGGTCATGGCGACGATGGCGGTGGCGATCTCGCGCATGCCGTTGAAGGCCGCCTGCATCGGCGACATGTGGTCTTCTTCCATGTGGCGGTGGATATTCTCCACCACCACGATGGCGTCGTCGACGACGAGGCCGATCGCCAGAACCATGGCGAGCAGGGACAGAAGGTTGATCGAATAGCCCACCGCGAACAACAGAAAGCAGACGCCGATCAGCGACAGCGGGATGGTGACGATGGGCATCATCACCGAACGGAAAGAGCCAAGGAACAGAAGGATGACGACGACGACGATGGCAACGGCCTCGCCGATGGTCTTGAACACTTCGTCGATCGAGGCGCTGATCTGCCCGGTCGCGTCGTAGACGATCTCGATCGTCATGCCTTTCGGCAACGTCTCCTGGATTTGAGGCACCAGCCTGGTGAGCGCCGCCGCCGTGGTCAGGGGATTGGCAGCCGGGGTCGGGAAGATGGCGAGGAAGGTGCCTGGCTTGCCGTTGAAAGAAACCCTAGTGTCGGTATTCTCGGCGCCCAGTTCGACGCGGGCGACATCGCGCAGCCGCACCACATTGCCGTCGGTCGAGCGCAGCGGCAGCTCGGCGAAGGCTTCCGGCGTCTGCAGCGTCGAGCGCACGGTGATCGAGGAGACGACATATTCGTTCTCGGTGTTGCCGGGCGCCGACAGGAAGTTGGAGTTGTTGATCGCCGTCAGCACTTCCGATGCCGTCACGCCGCGCGCGGCGAGCCTGACCGGATCGATCCAGACGCGCATCGAGTATTCCTGGGCACCGAAGATCTGCACGTCGGCGACGCCTTCGACCGTCGACATGCGGGGCCTGATGACGCGCTCGATATACTCGGTCAGCTGCTCCTTGGTCATGTTCGGGTTCTGCATCGAGATGTACATCATCGCGAACTGCTGGCCCGTGCCCTTGACGATGACGGGATCCTTGGAGGCGTCCGGCAAGGTGCCGCGCACGCCCTGGACCTTGGACAGCACTTCGGTCAGCGCGACGTCCGGGTTGGAGCCGAGCTTCATCTGCACCGTCACGGTGCTGGAGGACGGTCGGCTCGACGACGTGACGTAATCGATGTTCTCGGTCGAGGCGACGGCGCGCGCGATCGGAGCGGAAATGAAGCCCTGGATCAGGTCGGCGCTGGCGCCCGGATAGGCCGTCGTGATGGTGATCGCGGTTTCGTCAACCTTCGGATACTGGCGGATCGACAGGCTGAATATGCCCTGGAACCCCAGGAGCAGGATCATGCATGCAAGGACCGTGGAGAGGACGGGGCGGCGAATGAAGAGATCGGAAACGCTCATTGCTGGTCGGCCTGCTTGTTCGCCGATTTGGTTGGATCGATGGTGTTGTCGACGTTGACGGACATGCCGTTGAAGAGGCGATTCTGACCTGCCGTGACAACCTCATCGCCCGCCTTGAGGCCCTCGACGATCTCGACCATGCCCTCGTTGCGGCGGCCGGGCTTGACGAATACCTGCGACAGGACCAGGGCAGGCTGCTCGCCCCCCGCGGCCGGCTTGGCCTGATCGGCGGCGGCCTTGTCCGCTGGTTTTGCCGCATCCGCGGCAGGGTTCGCGGCTTCGGCCGGTTTGGCATCGGCCGCGGGCTTGGCGTCCGCCGGCTTGTCGGTCGCCGCCGCGGCGGGGTTTGTCTCCGGCTTGGTCGACTGCGCCTCGGCGGGCTTTGCCGGGTGCACCACGAATATGTAGTCGCCATAGAGGCTGGTGGTCAGCGCCGTCTGCGGCAGCGCCAGCACATTCTGCTCCTCGGGCAGTTCGACACGCACTTGCACGAACTGGCCGGGGGTCAGCTTGCCTTCGGGATTGGCGACTTCCGCCCGGATGTTCACCAGCCGGCTGGACGGGTCGATCTTGGGATCGATACCGCGAATGGTCCCGGCAAAAGGCATGTCGCCGCCGCTGAGGCCCAGCCGAACCGTCTGCCCGATCTTGAGCAGCGGCAGTTGCTGTTCGGGAACCGTGAAGTCGACCCGCATCGTGTCGAGATCCTGCAGCGTCACCACGGCGGTGCCGGGCGCCAGATATTGGCCTAGATCGATCTTCGGGATGCCGACGGTTCCAGCAAAGGGCGCCGTCAGCTGCTTCTGGTCGAGCACTGCCTGAAGCCTGTTGACCTGGGATGCCGAGGCGGACGCGGCCGCACGTGCGGTGTCCAAGGTCGAGTCCGAGCCGACACCGCGCTTGGTCAGTTCGAGTGCACGGGTCAGCGATGTCTGATCGAGCGCCGCCTGCGCCTTCTGTGCCGCGAGATCGGCACGCTCTACGGCGTCGTCGAGCTGCAGCAGCACCGCATTGGCCGCCACTTTCTCGTTGGCATGGAAGGGGATCTCCTTGACGATGCCGGCGGTCTCAACCGTCAGGTCGACACCGCGCACGGCGCGGACCGTGCCGATCGCCTCGATGCCCGGCGTCCAGTTCGACGGCTTGACGATGGTTGTCGACACGGTTGCCGCTGGCGGCTTCATCGTGGCGAAATATTGCTTGATGCCGTTGTCACGCAGGAAATTGAACCCGACGATGCCGCCGACCACGATGACGAGCACGGCCAACACAAGAATGATGATAACGAAACGGAGTATGCGCTTGAACAAGGAAGTCCCCTCAGTCGAAATCCGGCGCGAAGCGCGGATATCGGGACACATATCGACTGCGGGCCCCGATTTCAAATGACCGCGGTCTTACTGTACCGTCTGGACGGTCTTGTCAATTGGGCCTAAGCTTGCGATGGGAGGCGCCATGAAAGCCCAACGAACGAACTCGCGCGAGAGGATTCTCGCTGCGGCGGCGGACGTCGCACGGGAATCCGGCCCCGGTAGCCTGTCCCTGGATGCCGTCGCCAGCCGCGCCGGCGTATCGAAGGGCGGACTGCTCTACAATTTCCCGACCAAGGCCAAATTGATGCAGGGCCTGGTCGAAGGCTATCTGCGCGAGTTCGAGCAGGCGCTGGAGACCGCCAGCAGCAACGACAATGGCGCAAATCCGCTCGCCGTCTACATCAGGCTTTCGGCCAAGGATTGCGAGGACAAGCAGCCATCGGCGTCGTGGATATTTTCGGCGATCGCCGAGGATCCGGACTTCATGTCGCCCATAAAGACGTTCAAGCGACAACTCTTCCAACGACTGAAGAGCGAGACGCCGGATCTCAAATCGCTGCTGGTCTGCTATCTCGCCATCGAGGGCCTGCGCAGCATGAATCTGTTCGACGCGGATGTGCTTTCCCCAGACGAGCGGCAATTGCTGGTGTCGTCGCTGCTGGAAATCGCCGGATCGCCCGATGTCGGTCCTGCCCGGGCCAAGCGACCCTGACGGACCATCAGGGCCATTTGACCTATGGCCAGGGCGCCGCGGCCGAACTCGTCGCCATGGTGACCATCGGCATGGCCGACAGGCTCGGCCTGCCGGTGTCGACGACCCATGTGCTGTCGTCCGGCATCGCCGGAACCATGGCCGCCAATGGCTCGGGCCTGCAATGGTCGACGGTGCGCAACCTGCTGCTGGCCTGGGTGCTGACGCTGCCGTGCTCGATCACGCTGGCCTTCGTGCTGTTCTTCATCTTTCACCAGGTGTTCTGAGCCGGGGCAGGCACTTTCAGAAAAAAAGGCAGGCCGGTCGCCGGCGCTGCTTTTTTCTTTGCGCGAGGCTCTGTCATTATCATGCTGCGACGCACAATTATATCGTCATCTTCCCTCCCACTTCTCGCGAGATCGCCATGGCTTCCCTGTCTTCGAAAAACGCCCTCGTCACCGGCTCGACCAGCGGCATCGGCCTGGCTATCGCCCGCGCCTTCGCCGCCGAAGGCGCCAATCTCACCATCAACGGCCTGGGCGACGCCACGACCATCGAGCAGGAGCGCGCCGGCATCGAGAAGGATTTCGGTGTCAAATGCCGCTACTCCGACGCCAACATGATGGACGGCGCGGCGGTCAGCGCCATGGTGCATGAGGCGGAAGAGGCGTTCGGCAGCCTCGACATCCTGGTCAACAACGCCGGCATCCAGCATGTCGCGCCGATCGAGGAATTCCCGGACGACAAATGGGAAGCGATCATCCGCATCAACCTCGTGTCGGCCTTCTACGCGATAAAAGCGGCGCTGCCTGGCATGAAGAGCCGCAAATGGGGCCGCATCATCAACACGGCTTCGGCGCATGCGCTCGTCGCCTCGCCGTTCAAATCCGCCTATGTCTCGGCCAAGCACGGCATATCAGGCCTGACCAAAACGGTGGCGCTGGAAGTCGCGCAGGACGGCATCACCGTCAACGCGATCGCGCCCGGCTATGTCTGGACGCCGCTGGTCGAGAAGCAGATTCCCGACACCATGAAGGCGCGCGGCATGACCGAGGAACAGGTCAAGCGCGATGTGCTTCTGGCCGCACAGCCGACAAAGGAATTCGTCGCCGTCGAGGACCTTGCCGCCCTGGCGCTGTTCCTGTGCTCGGATTCAGCCAGGCAGATCACCGGCACGACCTTGCCGATGGACGGCGGCTGGACGGCACAGTAAAGCCCAGGCGAGGCGTTCTGTTCCCGGCTGATGCCGCAGGCGCCGGCAAGCGGTTGCAAGAGGCACCGGACCGGTCGGTCCTCCTGTTTATGCACCACCCGCCGTTCGGCATCCACATGCCGGTGCTCGACGAGGTCACGCTAACCGACGCCGATGCCCTTCAAGAGCTATTCCAACGCCATGGCAGTGTCCGTCACATCTTCGCCGGACGTGTCCACCGGCTGATCGCCGGCAAATGGCGCGGCATTCCGGTCAGCACCATCATCCATTTCCACGATTTTCCGGTTGGCTAGCACTTAAGCAGGGGGCGCCCCTTCTCTCGCCATCAAGCGCGCTCACGGTTGAAGTTTTTCCGGGCCCGAATGCGTCGAACCGTCGCGAGCGTTTGGTTGTCGGATTTGCCGGTTTTCCCACCTTGCTCGTGATGCTGGAAAGGGTACAAAAGTGCTACGAATCTGGACATTAGTCTTGACAGAAATACAGATGTTCAATACCCGTCAGGTGATTGAATAGCAGCATTACGGGAGGAATGAGCGGTATGGCTTCCAATGTTTCGTTGACGGGCCTTGCCCGTGATCTCGAGGTGCGGGCCAAGTCGGGCAAGCCAATCCGCATCGGCTTGATCGGTTCGGGCGAGATGGGAACCGACATCGTCACCCGCGTCGCCCATATGTCCGGCATCGAGATCGGCGCCATTTCCGAGCTGAACCTGCCCGCCGCCAGCAAGGCCGTGGATATCGCCTTCCAGGAAACCGGGCATGCGCGCGAAGTGTCGAACGCCTCGGCGATGACGGCCGCCATGGAGGCCGGCAAGGTGGCGGTCACCAACGACGCCAGCCTGGTCATCAACAATGACCTGATCGACGTCGTCATCGACGCCACCGGCGTTCCCGCCGTCGGCGCCGAGATCGGCTTGCGCGCCATGGAGCACGGCAAGCACCTGGTGATGATGAATGTCGAGGCCGACGTCACCATCGGCGCCTATCTCAAGAGCGAGGCCGACCGGCTCGGCGTCACCTATTCGCTGGGCGCCGGCGACGAGCCGTCTTCCTGCATGGAGCTTATCGAATTCGTCTCGGCGATGGGCCATCCGATCGTCGCCGCCGGCAAGGGCAAGAACAATCCGCTCAACATCGACGCCACGCCGCCCGACTATGAAGAGGAAGCCAAGCGCCGGCACATGAATGTGCGTATGCTGGTCGAGTTCGTCGACGGCTCCAAGACCATGGTCGAGATGGCGGCGATCGCCAACGCCACCGGGCTGGTGCCCGACAAGGCCGGCATGCATGGTCCGGCGGCGACGCTCGGCGAATTGTCCAAGGTGCTGGTGCCGCAGAAGGACGGCGGCGTGCTGTCGAAGGTCGGCGTCGTCGACTATTCGGTCGGCAAGGGTGTCGCGCCCGGCGTGTTCGTCGTCGCCGACATGTCGCATCCGCGCATTTCGGAGCGCATGGAAGATTTGAAGATGGGCAAGGGCCCGTACTTCACCTTCCATCGGCCCTACCATCTGACCTCGCTCGAAGTGCCCCTGACCTGCGCCCGCGTCGTGCTCTACGGCAAGGCCGACATGGTGCCGCTGGCAAAGCCGGTGGCCGAAGTCGCAGCCGTGGCCAAGAAGGACATGAAGCCGGGCGAGAAGCTCGATGCGATCGGCGAATATTGCTACCGCGCCTGGATCATGACGGCGCCGGAAGCACATGCCGCCAGGGCCATTCCCTGCGGTCTGCTGCAAGGCGGTTCGGTGACGGCGCCGATCAAGAAGGGCGAGCTCATCACCTACGCCAATGCCGCCCCGGCTCCCGGCTCCAAGATCGCCGAACTGCGCGCGCGCCAGGACAAGCTCGTCTACGGAACCGTGGAGGTGTGATCATGGCCGCAGCCAGCAAAGCCGTCGCGGACAGCCGCGCCAACCTGCCCTTCGTCTATCGCCAGTACAGCGCCGAGCAGCTCAGACAGGTGCTCTACAAGATGTACCTCATCCGCCGCTTCGAAGAGGGCGCGGAGGAGAGCTACACGCGCGGCCTCATCCACGGCACCATGCATCTGTCGATCGGGCAGGAAGCCAGCGCCATGGGCATCTGCATGCCGCTCGGCGAGGATGACCAGATCACCTCGACGCATCGCGGCCACGGCCACTGCATCGCCAAGGGCGCCGAGGTCAAGCGCATGTTCGCCGAGTTCTTCGGCAAGACCACCGGCTACTGCAAGGGACGCGGCGGCTCGATGCACATCGCCGACGTGGCCAAGGGCAATCTGGGCGCCAATGGTATCGTCGGCGGCGGCATTCCGATCGCCGTCGGGGCGGCGCTCTCCTCCAAGATGATGAAGACCGGCAAGGTCGTGGTCTCCTTCTTCGGC
The DNA here is from genome assembly GCF_020165765.1 of Mesorhizobium sp. B264B1B. Taxonomy (NCBI): domain Bacteria; kingdom Pseudomonadati; phylum Pseudomonadota; class Alphaproteobacteria; order Hyphomicrobiales; family Phyllobacteriaceae; genus Mesorhizobium; species Mesorhizobium sp. B264B1B. Next base: position 33,711 of record NZ_JAIUIS010000008.1, on the reverse strand, counting down.
GACGGCGCCAACAATGAGGGCGCTTTCCACGAGGCGCTGAACATGGCGGCGATCTGGAAGCTGCCGGTGATTTTCGTGTGCGAGAACAATGGCTACGGCATGTCGACGTCGACGGCCCGCTCGACCGCGGTCAAGAACATCGCCGAGCGCGCCGCCGCCTATTCGATGCCCGGCGTCATCGTCAACGGCAACATTTTTTCGGAGGTCGCCGAGGCGTCCTACAAGGCCGTCGAGCGCGCACGCGCGGGCGAGGGGCCGACGCTGATCGAGTCCAAGACCTACCGCCATCGCGGCCATTCCAAGAGCGACCGCAACCGCTATCGCACCAAGGAGGAGATCGAGGACTGGATGTCGAACCGCGATCCGATCACCCTGTTCGAAAGCGAGCTGCGCGACTTCGGGTTCATTGACGACAAGGGCATCGAGGCGATCCGCGAAGCGGTGGCCAAGGAAATCGCCGACGGCATCGAGTTCGCCAAGGCGAGCCCGTCGCCTGATGTCAGCGAGACCGGAAATTACGTGTATACGGAGCAGGCGTGATGGACGCGATGGTGCGTGAACTGAGCTACGCCCAGGCGATCCAGGAAGCCATGGCGATCGCCATGGACATGGACGAACGCGTCTTCCTGATGGGCGAGGACATCGGCGTCTATGGCGGCGCCTTCCAGGTGACCGGCGATCTGGTCGAGCGCTACGGCGCGGACCGGGTGATGGATACGCCGATCTCGGAACTGGGCGGCGCGGGTGTCGCGGTGGGTGCGGCCCTCACCGGGATGCGGCCGATCTTCGAGTTCCAGTTCTCCGACTTTGCCACGCTCGCCATGGAGCAGATCGTCAACCAGGCGGCCAAGATGCGCTTCATGCTGGGCGGTGAGGTTTCCGTTCCCGTGGTGATGCGCTTTCCCGCCGGTTCCGGCACCGGTGCCGCCGCGCAGCACAGCCAGAGCCTGGAGGCCTGGCTCGGCCATGTGCCGGGCCTAAAGGTCATCCAGCCGGCGACGCCGCACGATGCCAAGGGCATGCTTTTGGCTGCCGTCGCCGATCCCGATCCGGTGATGATCTTCGAGCACAAGCTGCTCTACAAGATGAAGGGCCCGGTTCCGGAAGGCTACTACACGGTGCCGATCGGCAAGGCCGATATCCGCCGCGAAGGGCGCGATCTCACCATCGTCGCCACCTCGATCATGGTGCAGAAGGCGCTCGACGCCGCGGCCGCGCTGGAAGCGGAAGGCATCGACGTCGAAGTCGTCGACCTCAGGACGATCCGGCCGATGGACAAGCAGACCGTCATCGACAGCGTCAAGAAGACGTCGCGGCTGATGTGCGTCTACGAAGCGGTCAAGACGCTGGGCATCGGCGCCGAGGTCAGCGCCATGATCGCCGAGAGCGAGGCGTTCGACTATCTCGACGCGCCGATCGTGCGGCTGGGCGGCGCGGAGACGCCGATCCCGTACAATCCGGAGCTGGAGAAGGCGACGGTGCCGCAGGTTCCCGGCATCATCACCGCCGCCCGCGACCTCGTGAGAGGGGTTCGCTGAGACATGCCGACCGAAGTCATTCTTCCCAAGGTCGACATGGACATGGCGACCGGACAGATCTCGCGCTGGTTCGCCGAGGAAGGCGCCCGGGTCAAGAAGGGCGACGTGCTGTTCGAGATCGAGACCGACAAGGCGGCGATGGAAATCGACGCGCCGGCCAGCGGCATCCTGCGCGATGTCTCCGGCAAGGAAGGCGTCGATATCCCCGTCGGCGCGCCGGTTGCGTGGATCTATGCCGATGATGAAAGCTACGGGGCCAAGCAGGACAAGGCGCCAATCTCCCCCCTTGAGGGGGAGATGTCGACGAAGTCGACAGAGGGGGTTGCCTCAGAAGGCACCGCCCTCGCGCTGAGCCCGGTCGAACCGACCCCACCCGACCGGCCTTCGGCCGGCCACCCTCCCCTCGAGGGGGAGGGAAAAACCCGCGCTACACCCTTGGCGCGTCGATTGGCTCGTGAAGCAGGACTGAATCTCTCCGGCATATCAGGCACAGGCCCACATGGCCGCGTCGTGAAGGCGGATATCGATGCGGTACTCTCCTCCCCCCTCGAGGGGGAGGTGTCCGCGAAGCGGACGGAGGGGGTCGTCTCAGGAGGCACCGCTTTTGCGCCGAGCCCCGTCGAAGCGACCCCACCCGACCGGCCTGCGGCCGGCCACTCTCCCCTCAAGGGGGAGGGGGACGTGCTGCGCCTGTTCGAGGAAGGCTCCTACGATCTCGTCCCGCACGACAATATGCGCAAGACCATCGCGCGCCGGCTGGTCGAGGCCAAGACCACCATCCCGCATTTCTACCTGACGCTCGACTGCGAGCTCGATGCGCTGCTTTCGCTGCGCACGCAGCTCAATGCGGCCGCACCGGTAAAGAAGACCGACAAGGGCGAGGCGCCCGCCTACAAGCTGTCGGTCAACGACATGGTGATCAAGGCGATGGCCATGGCCCTGAAAGCGGTGCCGGATGCCAATGCCTCGTGGACCGAAAGCGCCATGGTCAAGCACAGGCATGCCGATGTCGGCGTCGCCGTGTCGATCCCCGGCGGTCTGATCACGCCGATTATCCGCAAGGCGGACCAAAAGACGCTGTCGGTGATCTCCAACGAGATGAAGGACCTGGCCAGCCGCGCGCGCAGCCGCAAGCTGAAGCCGGAGGAATATCAAGGCGGCACCACGGCGGTGTCGAACCTTGGCATGTTCGGCATCAAGGATTTCGCCGCCGTCATCAACCCGCCGCATGCGACGATCCTGGCGGTGGGCGCCGGCGAGGAGCGGGCGGTGGCCAAGAACGGCGAGATCAGAATCGCCACGGTGATGTCGGTGACGCTGTCGACCGACCATCGCGCCGTGGACGGAGCACTCGGTGCCGAACTGCTGGTCGCCTTCAAGAAGCTGATCGAGAACCCGATGGGCATGCTGGTGTAGGTCACGTTGACGTGGGCCGGCGTCGGATGATGCGCCGGCCCACCACAGAATCGACTTGTCAGGCGCGAACCCTTCGCCCATGTTTCAGGTGGACTGTGATCAAGGGAGGTCCGCATGCCCGCATTCGATCCATCCGACGTCAAGACCCTGTTCGGCAAGGTGATGGGCGCGTCTCCGTCCGACATCAAGCTGGTGGCGCAGCGCCTGCACGATCACGCTTTCGAGCCGCGCATGTCGGCGGACGAAACCAAGCAACTCGTCGCCAGTCTCGGCTATGAGAGCCTGGATGCGTTCTGCGCCGACATCGGCTTGCCTGCGCATATCGCGGAGCGCTGGGGCCGCTTCGGCGTTTCCGGCGAGATGAAGCAGGTGTTCACGCTGCTGGCGGCCCAGCGCAGGCGGGTGGCCGAGGCGATCGCCGAATTCGAATCCATGACCCATGTCGGCGTCGAGGATTTCTTGCGCGAACGCGGCCTGATCTAAGCGGCACTGGAAGCAGCGTCAGCCAGCCTTTGCCAGCAGCGCCGTCGCCGTATCGCTGTCGGTGATCAGCACATTGGTGCTGACGGCCTTCAGCGCGGCGAGGATCGCGGCCACCTTGCGTTTTCCGCCGGCGGCCAGCACGACATTCGGCACCTGGCCGACGACATCGAGGTCGATGGCCATGACGCGGCCGTTGACTTCGTGGTCGACCAGCCTGCCTGAGGCATCGACGAAATAGCACAGCATGTTGGCGACCGCGCCCTTCGCTTTCAGCGACGCGATGAGCGACGACGGCACGATGCCGTGGCGGAAGATGGTCGCGTCCGGCGACATGTCGCCGACGGTAAGCAGCGCGATATCGGCGGCGGCCGCGCGCGGCCGCACGTCTTGCAGCGCCGGCTGCGCCCAGAGCAGGTCACGCAGCGAGGGGTTGTCGACCGTCACCGGCGCGGTGATCTGGTAGCTGTCGACCTCGAAGACATCGGCGACCTTGGCGGCGACGATGGACGGATTGATCCATTGCGAATGCGGCAGACTGCCGACGAGCGCCACGACCGAGGCGTGCTTCAGCTGCCGGCGGGCGAGAAAGCCCAAACTGGCATGCAGGGTCGCGCCGCCGCCGATTGCCAGCGTCATGCCGTCCTGCATCTGCTCGCCGAGATAGGCCGCCACGGCGTGGCCGATCGCTTTCTCCAGGTGGTCTTGCGCCGAAGGCGTCGGGATGACGACGGCGGCGTCGAGGCCCCAGCGCTTCTCGAGTGCACGTTCGAGCGCCACCTGTTCGGCGGTCGGCGCGTTGATCATGGTGACGACGATGCCTTCGGCCGTGCACGCGGCCAGCGTGCGCATGACCTTCACCCTGGAGACGTCGAGCTTCTCGGCGATCTGCTCCTGCGTGAAGCCCTCCACATAATAGAGCCACGCCGTCTTGACGTTGAGATCCGACGACACCATCGGCAATCCGGAGCGGGCCGGTCTGGGTTTTTCCACGGGCATCGCTTTTCGTCCTCATGAGCCTTGGCCTGGGCCCCGCATCGCCTCTTCGGAGAAAGGCCGGCCGCGTGTCAACTGGCACCGGATGTCCGGCGTGTCGATTGTTGCACAGTTTTGTTCATTTGTAATTGACATCGAACATATGAACATATTTTGTATATCTCACGCGCTGTGTCATCCACCAGTCATATGCGCCGTGCAGGGAGGAAGAGACAGGGAACCGGCCGGGGCCGGGCCAGTCGTGCACAGACAGGACAGGAGGTCTTATGAAGACGCTATTCATCAAGCTGCTGGGAAGCCAGCTGGCGCTCGCGGCAACTTTGTTTGCCGGCATGGCAAGTGCCGAAACGTTGACGCTCTACACATCCCAGCCGGAAGCCGATGCGGCCAAGACCGTCGAGGCCTTCAAGAAGGCGCAGCCCGGCATCGACGTGGCAATCTATCGTTCCGGTACCAGCGACATCCTCACCAAGATGGCGGCCGAATTCGCCGCCGGCAGCCCGCAGGCCGACGTGCTGTTGATCGCCGATGCGGTCTCGATGGAGCTGCTGAAGAAGGACGGCCGGCTGCTGCCTTATCCCGAGGCAAAGCTCGACGGCATCGAGCCGGATGCTTACGACGCCGACAAGACCTATTTCGGCAGCAAGCTGATCACCACCGGCATCGTCTACAACACCGCGGCCGCCGAGAAGCCGGAACATTGGGCCGATCTCGCCAAGCCGGCCTATGCCGATGGTCTCGTCATGCCGAGCCCGCTCTATTCAGGTGCCGCCGCCTACCTGCTTTCGGGCTTCGCCGGCGATGCCGATTACGGCTGGGATTTCTTCCAGAAGCTGAAGGCCAACAACACCGTCAGCGTGCGCGGCAATGGCGCGGTGCTGAAGTCCGTGGCATCAGGCGAGAAGCCCTATGGCATCCTCGTCGACTTCATGGCGATGAACGCCAAGAAGAAGGGCTCGCCGGTGGAATTCGTGTTCCCCTCGGAAGGCGTGCCGGCCGTGACCGAACCGGTCGCGATCATGAAGACGGCCAAGAATGTCGACGGCGCCAAGAAGTTCGTCGACTTCATTCTTTCGGACGAAGGCCAGAAGCTGGCGCTTTCCATGGGCTACCTGCCGGCACGGGCCTCGGTCGGCCGGCCCGAATGGCTGCCGGAAGGCGTCAAGGTCAAGGTGATGTCGTTCGACACCAAGGCAATCGTCGCCAAGACCGACGCCGACAAGGCGAAGTTCTCGGAACTGTTCGGCGGCTGACAAGGCTCGGCGATCCGGCCGGGATGCCGCTTCGGCGGCATCCCCACTGCGCGCTGGTCGAATTTCAGGAAAGCAACCATGCCATCAACGATCAGGGAAAGCCGGGGCCAGGAAATGGTCCTGACGGCGGCGGTAGCCGTCGTCATCGTGCTGCTGTCCCTGCTGCCGATGCTGCGCCTGATCAAGGAAATCGTGGCACCCGGCGGCACGGTGTCGACGATGGCCCTGGAGGCCGGACTGAGAAGTCCGGCGACCTGGATCGCTACTTGGCATACGCTTGTCGTCGGCATAGGCGGCACGGTGCTTGCCGTGCTGTCGGGAACGCTGGTGGCGGTGCTCATCACGCTGACCGACATACGCGGCCGAAGCGCGCTGGTGCTCTGCTACGTCATGCCGCTGATGATCGCGCCGCAGGTCACGGCGCTTGCCTGGCTGCAACTGTTCGGACCGGCCAGCCCGTTCCTCAAGCTGTTCGGCGCCGCACCGCCGCTGGGCACCAAGAACCCGCTCTATTCCACGTCGGGCATCATCCTGCTGCTCGGCGTGCAGTATGGCCCGCTGGTGTTCCTGCTGGTGCGCGCCGGCCTGCGCAAGCTGCCGCGCGAACTGGTCGAGGCGGCGCGAGCCGGCGGCGCGAGCTGGTTCACCGTGCTCGTCACCATCGTGCTACCCCTGATGACACCGTCGATCATGGCGGCAGCGGCACTGGCCTTCGTGTCCTGCGTCGGCAATTTCGGCATTCCCGCCTTTCTCGGCATTCCCGCCAATTATCTCGTGCTGCCGACCTTGATCTATCAAAAGCTGGCCGGCGGCGGGCCGGCCGTGCTCGGCGAGACGGCGTTCCTGTCGGTGCTGATCGGCATCATCGCCATGGCCGGCATTATCCCCCAGGAGGTCATGAGCCGGCGCCGCGACTACCGCATCAGCTCCACCTCGCTGCCCGCCGAGCCCTACGAGCTTGGCCGCTGGCGTCCGGTCGTCCAGGCCGGCATGTGGCTGCTGGTCGTACTGGTGTTGTTCCTGCCGCTGTTCGGGCTGGTGCTGACGTCGCTGGTTCCCGGCTACGGCATCGCGCTCAGCGCCAAGACGGCGACGCTCGACAACTACCGCTTCGTGCTGTTCGAGCACGCTGCCGCCAGCCGCGCCTTCTTCAACAGCTTCTGGCTGTCTATCGCCGCCGCCTTCTTCGCGGTCCTCGTCGCCGTGCCGATCGGCTATCTCATTGCCTGGGGCAAGCAGCGCTGGGTGCGGCTGCTCAATCTTTCGGTCGAACTGCCCTATGCCTTGCCCGGCGTGGTGCTGGCGATCGCATCGCTGCTGCTGTTCCTGCGGCCGATCCCGCTGACCGGCATACAGCTCTACAACACGGTCTGGATCATCCTCTACGCCTATCTCGCCCGCTTCCTGGTGCTGGCCTTGCGGCCGACCATCAGCGGCTATCACCAGATCGACCGGACGCTGGAGGAGGCTGCACAAGTGGCGGGCGCCGGCCTGTTCACGCGCATGCGCACCATCGTCTTTCCTTTGGTGGCGCCGGCGGCGATCGCCGGCGGCCTGCTGATCTTCATGACGGCGCTCAGCGAGCTCACGGTCTCGGCGCTGCTGTGGTCGTCGGGTTCCGAGACAATCGGCGTGGTGATGTTCTCGTTCGAACAGGGCGGCGATTCCAACTACGCGGCGGCGATGTCCGTCATCACGGTCGCGGTCACCTTCGTGCTGATGCTGGTGACCAACCTGCTTGCCCCTCACCTTCCGAGTGGAGTTCTGCCATGGCGCGATTGACCCTGGACCATGTGACCAAGAGCTTCGCCGAGTTCGATGCGGTCAAGGACGTTTCGATCGATGTCGGCGACGGCGAATTCCTTGCCGTGCTCGGGCCTTCCGGCTGCGGCAAGACGACGTTGCTGCGACTTGTCGCCGGCTTCGAGAAGGTGACGTCGGGCGAAATCCGGGTCGGCAGCGAGGTCGTGTCGGGTGCAGGCGGCAGCGTTCCACCAGAGAAGCGGCGGGTCGGCATCGTCTTCCAGAACTACGCATTGTGGCCGCACATGACGGTCGCCGAGAACATCGGCTATTCGCTCAAGGTTGCAAAGCTGGACAAGGCGGTCGCCCGCCGGAAGGTTGCCGACGCGCTGGCCCTGGTCAATCTACAGGGGTTGGGAGACCGTAGGCCGGCCAACCTCTCCGGCGGCCAGCGCCAGCGCGTGGCCCTGGCGCGCTGCCTGGTCGCCGCGCCCTCGCTGGTATTGTTCGACGAGCCACTCGCCAATCTCGACGTGCATCTCAGGGCCTCGATGGAGGACGAGTTCGCCGCCTTTCACAAGCGCACCGGCACGACCATCGTCTACATCACCCACGATCAGGCCGAGGCCATGGCGCTGGCCGATCGCATCGCGGTGATGGATCACGGTCGCCTGGTCCAGCTCGCGACGCCGCGCGAGCTCTATCATGAGCCGGCGAATGAAATGGTGGCCTCCTTCATTTCACAGGGCATTCTGCTTCCGGCCGACGTGCTGAACGCCGAGGAAGCCGGTCATTGCAAGGTCCGGGTTCTCGGAACCGAGCTGGTCGTCCGCTGCCGGGCAGGCGAGCGGCCGCGCGCCGGCGCAAGGATCTGCTGCCGGTCGGCCGATCTCGACGTCTCGCCGGACGGCCCCGGCTTCGATGGCCTCGTCAAGCGGGTGATCTACCAGGGTGGCTCGGCGCGCATCGAATTTACGCCTTCCGCAGGACCTGATCTTACCTTGCATTTCGGGCAGCCCGACCCGGTCGTGCTGGAGAGCGGAGCCCAGGCGCGCCTGCGCATTAAGTCCGGCTGGGTAATCCCGGCGGAGGCGGCGTCGTGATGAAGCTGGACCTGGCCGGCGGCTTCGGCGAAAAGGGCCGCACCAGCGTTGCCGTCCGCAGCGGAAACGATCGCATCCTGCTCGATATCGGCATCAAGGTCGGCGCCACAGGGGCGGAGTACTATCCGGCACTTGACGGGTCGATCGCCGACATCGACGCGTTGTTTGTCTCGCATGCGCACGAGGATCACGTCGGTGCTCTGAGCTGGCTTTTGTCGCGCGGCTATGCCGGTCCGATTTTCATGACGGCCGAAACCCGCGCCGAGGCTCCGGCCACGCTCGCCGGCTATGCCGATCCCGGGGATCTCAAGCGATTTCCCTTTCCGGAAGATCGCATCGAGATTTTCGAACCCGGCGATTTGCTGAAGAGCGGCAATCTCACGGTCAGGACGGGGAGGTCGGGACATGTCGTCGGCGGCGTCTGGTTTGCCGTTGACGATGGCAAGAGCCGCGTCGTCTATTCGGCCGACGTGGTGCCGGACAGCAATGTCTTCGTGATGGACGCGATCCCCGAATGCGATCTTCTCGTTCTCGACGCGTCCTATGGCGCCGATCCCGTGCCGGGTGCGGCGCGCGCCGAGGCCATTTCGGGCTGGGTGGCGCGCCATTCGAACGGATGCCTTCTGCCGACGCCGCTGTCGGGGCGGTCGCTGGAATTGATCGCGGCCTTGCCGGGACCCTTCGCCATCCACGCCGGCATGCGTGCTTCGCTCGAAGCGCAGATCGCCGCCACTTCAGCGCTGCTTCCTGGCGTATCCGAGATGCTGCGCTTGCGGCTGGGTAGTGCCGCAGACTGGACCGACGCCGACCCGCTGCCCTCGCTGCCCTTGCTGGCCGATGACGGCATGGGCGAGGCTGGGCCTTCGTCCCGCCTGCTGCCGCGCGCCGACCGGGCCGGCTTTCCGGTTCTGCTGACCGGGCATCTGCCGTCCGGCTCCCCCGGCGATCTGCTGCACAAGGCCGGCCGGGCGGACTGGGTGCGCATGCCCACCCACCCGACCCTGTCGGGCAATGTCGGTATCTGGGAGAAGGCAGGGCGCCCGGAGACGCTCGGTCATTCCTGCGCGAGCGAACTCCTCGACGACCTGAAAGCCCATATTCCATCGCTGCGCCCGCAATGCCGCACCGGCCAGAACATCACGGTGCGCCGAGGAAACGAGACATGAGACTCCTGATCTGTAACGATGACGGCATCGAGGCGCCGGGCCTTGCCCGGCTGGTCAAGGCGGCCGGCGGCCTGAGCGACGATTTGTGGGTGGTGGCACCCGACGGCAAGCGCACCGCCGCGGGCGCATCGCTGACGATCGCGCGGCCGTTGATCATGCGGCGCGTCAAGCCCGGCTGGTATTCGTGTTCCGGTACTCCGGCCGACTGCGTGGTGAGTGCGATGGCCTGGCTGTTCGCGGATGGCCAAAAGCCCGACCTGGTTCTGGCGGGCGTCAATGACGGGCGCAACGTCGCCGAGGACCTTGCCTATTCCGGGACGCTGGGCATTGCGCGCGAGGCGACATTCTGGGGTATTCCGGCGATCGGCTTTTCCCGGGTGAAGAATCCGGACTTCAGCGGTGCCGACGACGAGTGGCTCGGCGCGTTGATCGCCTCGCTCTGGCGGTCGCGTGAAGAGTGGGCGGCGGATGGCCATTGGCTCAGCATCAACCTGCCGGCTTCGCTGCCGGCCGGGATCCGGCAGCCGCGCATCGGCCGCGACAAGATCGGCCGCAAGGCCGAAATCCTGGAGAGCGACGGCGACCGCACTGTCATCACAGTTCCGCGCGGGCGCGCTCACGCAAGTGAGCCGGGCGACGAGAACGAGGCGATCGACGCCGGCTTCGTCAGCATCAACCGGCTGAACTGGTTTGGCGAAACGCGGCTGGACGGACGGTTTCTGGACGGGATCCAGCCCCAGCGGCAAGGCTAGTCTTTGGCCACAGAACTGGGTTGCCGCGAATATTCAGGACGGCACGGCCGTTCGTCCAGCGGCGCCAACGCCTCGACGGCGGCGCAGCGACACGGTTTTCCAGATCACCGAGCTGTGCAGCGGTTAAATTGCGTCAATCCAAAGCCGATGCTTGAAGCCGCCGCTATTTCATTCCACATCGGTCAGCATGAAGGACGAGGCACGAGAGCGGCGTCGGGATCTGTTGTGGGCGCTGCCCGCATCGCTGATCCTGCATGCGCTCCTCGCAGCGCTGGTGTTCTACAACCTGCCGAGGCCAGCCCAGGAGCCGCAGCAGGACCAGCCGGTAAATGTCGCGCTCGTGCCTCCGCCCGACCAGCCAAAACCGAAACCTGCTCCCGCACCGCCAAAGGAGCCCAAAGCCGAGAAGCCGCCGGAAACGAAGCCTGAAGAACCGCCCGAAAAGCAGTCGCGCAAGACGCCGCCGATCGAGACCTTGAGACCTGTCTTTCAGTTCGGCGACAAGGACGCCGGCCCCAGGAAATCCCTAGACGGAGCCAGCGCTCAAGACAGTTCGCCAGCGCCTGCCAAGGAGGAGACGTCCAAGCCGCCCGTGACGCCTGAGCCTGCGGAGACCAAGTCTGGCGCGCCGGCGGCCACCGAAAAGCCGGCAGAGTTGCCCGAGACCGGCGAGAAGCCGGCAACCGCCGCGAAGGATGCCGAGTCCCTGAAGGATGCTGAGGAGGCGGAAACCCCCGACGCCGACAACCAAACGGCTGCGGCAGCGCCGTTGGCCGCCGATGACGGCGACACTGAGGTCGAGCTTCCCATATCGGCTGAAAAGCCGACGCCCAAACCCGCAAATGCGCCGAAGCCCGGCTCTTCAAAGGTCTCGAAGTCCCCCAAGGGGAGCGCGGGAGACCCAGCTTCCCCTGATGTCGCCAGTGCCGCGTCGCGTCGCTATTCCGGGCTTCCGGGCGTTCGCAAGCTCTATTCGCAAGACGCTACCGGCGATGCGCTGGCCACGACCTCGATGGGCGGCGTGCCGCGCGCCCAGCGTGGTGCCAAACTTTGCGCCAGCGCATTGCAGCAGCAATTGCTGGACGCCTCTTATTTCCCCGACTTGATCCCAAGCGTGCCGCTGAAGGCCGGCAATATTCTCAACGCCCCGGATGTCGCTTTCCGCGCAACGGGCACGTGGTACCATCTGGGCTTCCGCTGCGAGGTCGACAGCGATGTGACCAGGGTTTTGTCGTTCGGCCTACGTGTCGGATCTGTAATCCCGCCCGACGAATGGGTTCGGCTTGGACTACCCACTCGCTAGAACAAGCTCTTAGGCGGGGACACCGCGCCCGGACAATTGCCGGCTGATCTCTTGCCAGTCGGTGCAGACGAAATCGGCGCCGGCCGCCTTCAGTCGCGCGCCATGCTCGGGATAGGTGTGGCCGCCGCCGGTGTAGCCGATCGCCGTCATGCCGGCGGCAACCGCGCCCTGGATACCGAAGGGCGAATCCTCGATGACGATGCAGTCCGCCGGATTGGCGCCCCTCTTTGCCGCGGCGAACAGGAAAATGTCCGGCGCGGGCTTGCCGTTCTTAACCATCGAGGAGCTGTAAATTGCGTCGCCGAAGAACCGTGCCAGCGCCGTCACTGCCAGGCTGTGGTTTATGCGCTCGACGGAGGACGACGAGGCAATGCAGCGGTCGCCCTCAAGCGCCTCCAGAAACGCGGCGATTCCTGGTGTCGGCTTCAGTTCCTGCGAAAACAGGATCCTGGTCTCGGTCCAGATGTCGCCATCCGCCGCCGCCGGAAACTGATGGCCGGTCAATTCCCTGATTTTGACGATGATGTCGGACTGTTTCATGCCGATGCACTGAGCGATGATGCCGCCGTGCACGCCCGGCATGCCGTGCTTTTCATAGACGCGCTCATAGGCCCTCGCGGCCAGCGGTTCGCTGTCGACGAGAACGCCGTCGCAATCGAAAATGATAGGCCTTGATCGCGCCACGCGCTTCTCCCCGGAGTTTTGCACTTTGCTACCGGCAAAAAGCCAAATGTTCAATAGCGTGGTGGTCGGGCGCCAAAATCTGTCAAAGCTGGCGTAGCGCATCGCTGGCCCGGGCCGACCCAAGCGCCCTTTGCATGGCCTGCCGCGATTGCGCGCGATCCGGCGTGATCCAGTTCGGTTCGGCGCCAAGGAAGCGGTCGAGGAAAGCCACGGCATAGGCCGGCATCTCGGTCACGTTCTCGCGATAGGACCACCATGTGCGCAGGTCGTCGGCGCATTTGTCGATGCTGGGCGCTGAGCCGAATTCCTGCTCGTAGATCGCCGAAATCACCGAAACGCAATAATTGGTGTAGAGGAACCCCTCAGGCCAGAAGCGGACGATTTCCAGCGTGCCGGCATTCTGCTCGGTCTCGACGAGATGGCTGAGGCCGGAGACTTCCCTGGCCGGCGCCTGCCGTATCAGTTCGCGCAGCACGAGGCCGGCGGCAAAGACGATGAAGTCGGCGCGGTCGATCGCGGCGAAACGCTTCTGCGCCTCCATGATCTCGACCCAGTCGAGAAAAGCCCTTGTGAGCCTGGCTTCGTCGATTTCAAAACGCACGCCGAATGTGTCGGACACCACCTTGGCGCTGCCGCGAAACGTGGCGCGGAACCAGCGCAATTGCCGCAACCGATGGCGAAGGTCGGGCATAAGGGCCAGTTCATCCCTGAAGGGCAGTTCCATTTCACATATCCCGTTTGACGACAGGCTAGCACAACCGTGCCGTCGCCGAAATCGGCCGACGGCCCTGTGGATGACCGTGACCGAGGTCAATATCATACATATTGACATTCTCGGAAACAAATGTTCTCACTTTGCTGTTGTCGCGCATCCGTCCAAGATGCGGTTCAATGAAGGCTTCGGGAGGAGAACCGAATGGCGATTTGGCAGTGGGGACTGCTTCTTCTGGTTATCGTGTGGGCGCTGCAGTCGCTCGGCGTCTGGCTGCAGATGCGGCACTATTCGGATGTCTTCCGGGGCGTCACCGACCAGTACAAGGATGGCTTCGTCGGGGCCGGCAATTTTCGCGGCCGGCTGGCCAAGGGCACCATCGCGCTCGTCGTGGTGACGCCGGACCTCATCGTGCGCCGCATGATGGTCATGAGCGGGCGCTCGGTGTTCACCAAATTCAAACGACATCAACAATTCGAGGGTGTTCCCCTCGATCAACTCCGGTCCAACCCTGCGATCATGGGGGAGGGGGAACCCGGTGTGGCCGAGGCCGTGAAACGGGCGATCGAACAGATCGACAAAGCACGGTCGGAGCCGGGGAAGAAGCCGGGCTTGTCCGGCTTGAACGTAGCAAGGGCCTAGAGGACGCCGCGCACCGGCCGGGATCAACCGGCGGGCGGCATAAGGAGGAGAAATGTCTGTATTTTCGTTATTGGCGCAGCATGCCGACATGGCCGTGCATAACCTGCATGTTGCAGGCACCATGGTCTCGGATGCTGCCTGGCACGGCAGGCTCGGCGTCGAGCATGCCACCGATCATCTCGTGGTGTTGGCGCAGGCGCAGACCGACAGCGCGCCTGTCACCGCCGATCAGCTGAAGGAACAGCTGAAAAACGTGCAGCAGGAAGAGCAACTCGGCTGGCTGACCGCAATCGGCAAATACTTCATCGGCATCTTCCAGAAAGGCGGCGAAGTGTTCGCCGGCTTCGTTACCGGCATCATCCCGACACTGGTGGTGCTGATGACCGCCTTCTACGCCGTCACCGAACTGGTCGGCGAGGAGCGCGTCCACGGCCTGGCACGCGGCGCCGGCAGGATCGCGCTGACCCGCTATACGCTGCTGCCTCTGCTGGCGGTGTTCTTCCTCACCAACCCGATGGCTTACACCTTCGGATCGTTCCTGGAAGAAAAGCACAAGCCCGCCTTCTATGACGCGGCTGTCTCCTATGTGCATCCGCCGCTCGGCCTGTTCCCGCATATCAACCCGGGCGAATACTTCGTCTGGGGCGGCATGCTGGTCGCGTTGCTTGACCTCGAGAAGCGGGGTGTCGTCGCCGGAGGTTATCACGTCAAGGTGGCGATCTGGTACGCCATCGTCGGCCTCGTCGTCATCCTGCTCAAGGGCATGCTGACCGAGCGCATCACCGCCATCATGGCACGCCGCCAGGGCATCGAGCTGTAACGGCGGGGAGGACATCATGGCCAAGACATACAAAGCCGTAAGGATCTCCCGGGGCTCCACAGGCTGGGGCGGCCCGCTCGTCATCGAGCCGACCGCACAGCGCGACAAGATCGTCTCCGTCACCGGAGGCGGCATCCATCCCGTGGCACAGCTCATCGCCGACATGACCGGCGCCACGGCCGTCGACGGCTTCAAGGCGCCGCCGATCGAAAGCGAGATGGCGGTCGTCGTCGTCGACTGCGGCGGCACCGCACGCTGCGGCGTCTATCCGCGCAAGCGCATCCCGACCGTCAACCTGACGCCGGTCGGCCAGGCTGGGCCGCTCGCCCAGTTCATCACCGAGGACATCTACGTTTCGGGCGTGAAGCCGGCCAATGTCACGATGGCGGACGGATCCGAGGCGGTCACCACTGCGGGGGGAGCAGCATCGATGAGTCCAGGCAACAACACCGCGGCCGCGGCACCACAGCCGCTACCGAGCGAAGGCGGGCTGATCGGCCTGATCAGCTCGATCGGCCGCGTCATGGGCCGCGTGGTCGGCATCTTCTTCAATGCCGGCCGCCGTACGATCGACCAGGTGGTGCGCAACGTGCTGCCGTTCATGGCCTTCGTGACCATGCTCATCGGCCTGATCCTGTACACCGGCATCGGCGACGTGCTTGCCCAGCCGATGGGACCGCTCGCCAACAACATCGTCGGCCTGCTGATCATCTCGGCCATCTGCGGCCTGCCGTTCCTGTCCCCCATCCTGGGACCGGGCGCGGTCATCGCGCAGGTCATCGGCGTCGCCATCATCGGTCCGCAGATCGCCAACGGCACGATTTCGCCGGCGATGGCGCTGCCGGCGCTGTTTGCCTACAACACCCAGGTGGGCTGCGACTTTGTCCCGGTCGGCCTGGCGCTCGGTGAAGCCAAGCCCAAGACGATCGAAATCGGCGTCCCGGCGGTTCTCATCAGCCGCCAGATCATGGGCCCGGTCTCGGTGCTGATCGCCTGGGTCGTCAGCCTGATCGTGTTCTAAGCAAATTCCGGGAAAGCCTGAAACGGCTTTCCCGGAAAAAGGCGCGTAGCGCTTTCCCTTGGGAATTGCGCCAAAGCACGGAGATAGAGGGGTTCACGGGCGTCCGTGACCCCCTCGAGGAAAGTAAGGAAATGAGGTTCGCCATATGACGGTTCTGCTGAGAACACGGGTCACTTCCATCGGGCCTGAGGTGGCGGACCTTGCCGAAGGGGGCGTGCTCATCCTGTTCGCGGATGGCTCGCCGCCGGAGCTTGCCGAGGTTTCCGTGCTCCACAAGACGGAACTCGGGCCCAGCGAAGGCGCGCCGCAGAAGGGCGCGTCGATCACCCTTGGACCTGTTTCCGCGACAATCACGGCGGTCGGCTCCAGCGCCTGGAGCAAGGTGCTCGAGATGGGGCATGTCGTCATCTCGTTCAATGGCGCCACCGAGGCCGAGCGGCCGGGCGAGATCTGCGCTTCGCAGGTCGACACTCAAGCGCTCGTGGCCGCCCTGAAGACAGACGCGATCATCACCATCGCCGCCTGAAGCATTCGCGCCGCGACCCATGTCGGCGCGGCGCCACAACAGAGTATTTGCCATGGAACGCTCGACCATCGTCAGAGTGCATGAAGGTTTGCACGCCCGTCCCGCCACGCGCTTCGTCAAGCTTGCCAAGGGTTTCGAATCCGATGTCGAGCTGGTCAAGGACGGCAAGGCGGTCAGCGCCAAGAGCTCGGTCAAGCTGATGCTGCTGGCGGTGAAGGAAAACCAGGAAGTCACCGTGCGGGCGAATGGCGCGGACGCCATCGAAGCGATCGAGGCGCTGATCGGCTATCTCGAGAACCCGAAGGCAGGTCTCGACGATGACGATCCGCAATCGGCCGCCAACACGGGCGAGGAAACTGTGCCGGCGTCCGAACCCGTACCGGCTGTTTCAGGCGCGGCCGGTTTGCGCGGCGTCGCGGCGAGCGAGGGCGTCGCCATCGGGCCTGCCTTCGCGCATTTTCCACCTGACATCGCTGGACAGGGCCGCATGCTGCGGGCGGAGGAGATCGCCGGCGAGATCGACAGGTTCCGCGCCGCCGTCGCCGCCGTTCAGGCGCCCATGGACAAGGCGCTGGCGCAGGACACCCTGTCCGCCGGAGATCGCGGCATCATCGCGGCGCTGCGGGACATCGCCGCCGACGACAGCCTGACCGGCGAGGCCGAGGAGGCGATCAAAAGCGGAAACGATGCGGTTTCGGCCGTCATCACCGCCGCCTCCACCATTGCCGCCGATTTCAGCGCGGTCGACGATCACTATCTCAACGCGCGCGCCGACGACGTGCATGCGGTCGGACGACAGATCTGTCTGGCGTTGCTCGGCCAGGATGACGCCAGCCTCGAAAATATCCCCGAAGGCGCCATCCTGATCGCCGACGATATCGGCGCCTGGGACCTGGCGCGGGCGCCGCTGAAGCGCATCGGCGGGGTGGTATGCGGCCATGGCGGGGCCACCTCGCATATTGCCATCATCGCCCGTTCGCACGGCATTCCGGCAGTGCTGGGCCTTGGCGACCAGATCAATGCCCTGCGCAGCGCGCGCGAAGTGGCCGTGGACGGCAATGGCGGGCAGGTGATCGTCGACCCCGATGCGGCGACCCGCGCGGACTTCGCCGCCCGCGTCCAGGCGGCGGCCAAGGAGCGCGCCGGACTGGCCGTGTTCAAGACCGTGACGCCCAAACTCGCGGACGGCAGGATCATCGAGGTCGCCGCCAATATCGGCTCGCTGGAGGAAATCGCGGCAGCGCAGGAAGCCGGCGCCATGGGCGTCGGCCTGTTCCGCACCGAGCTTCTGTTCATGCGCCATATGCATCTGCCCTCCGAGGACATGCAGGCCGAGACCTATGCGGCGCTGGCCAAGGCATTCGCGCCCTATCCCGTCATCGTGCGCACGCTCGACATAGGCGGTGACAAGCCGATCGCCGGCATCGAATTTCCCGACGAGGAAAATCCCTTCCTCGGCTGGCGCGGCATTCGCATGTGCCTCGACCGGCCGGATATCTTCAAGCGCCAACTCAGGGCGCTGCTCAGGGCAGCCGTGCACGGCAACATCAAGGTGATGCTCCCGATGGTCTCCGACATATCGGAGGTACGGCAGACGCGGGTTCTGGTTGCCGAGTGCGCGGCGGAACTGAAGGCGCAAGGCGTGCCGCATGCGGCGTTCGATCTTGGTGTGATGATCGAAACGCCGGCCGCCGTTCTGATCGCGCCGGCGCTGGCGAAAGAGGTGTCGTTCTTCTCGATCGGCACCAACGACCTGACCCAGTACATCATGGCCGCCGACCGGCTCAACCCGACCGTGGCCAAGCTCAATGATGTCGCCAACCCGGCCGTCATGTCGGCGATCGAGTTGACGGCAAGAGCCGGCGTGGCCGCCGGCATCATGGTGGGCATGTGCGGCGAGGCGGCCGGACGCCCCGACCTCATCCCGGCCTTTCTCAAGATGGGGCTGACCGAGCTCTCGATGAGCCCGGCCTCGATCCAGCGCGCCAAGAAGACCATCGCGGACATGGCGCTCGGGCGATAGTCTCGGCCAGAACCGGCAGCTACGGCAAATGGGCAAGCAAGGTGGCGAAGACAGGTGTCAATTCATCGACCGGGCTCGCCTTGGCACAGGCCTTGACGATGCGGTCGTGACGGATGCCGGCCGCCAGAACAGCGGTCTCCAGCATGTCGGGCTCCGGCGCACCGTCGCTGGCCGTTGTGGCCAGGCCGCAGGCCAGGACGACAGGGGCCAGGCAAGCTATGTCCAGCGCCCGGTCGCCGATTGCATCCGGTTCGGCTTCGGCAAAGCGGACAGGCCGGTGGTTGAGGCACTCGACCAGCAGCCCCGCACAGGCAGCGGCGACGGCCGGCAGCGCGGCGGGGCCGGGTCTGGCGGGTATCGCGGCCAGCAGACCGGCGTGGCGTTTTCGCATGGCGGCGTGGACGGCGGCGAAATCCGCCTCGTGGATCCGGGCATTGTCGATCTTCAGGGCGGCGAGCACGGTCCTGGTCAGATAGTACATGTCGCGCCGGAAGACGCGCTCGGCGCTCGACCGGCGTTCCTCGTTGCCGGCCGGGAAATAGATGCCAAGGCCTTTCACGGTCGTTCCGTCGATCTTCGTCGGGCGGTCATGCGGGACAAAGGATTCGGCGATCGACAAGGCTTCGTCGACGGCACTGGCGGCATGGCCGAGCAGGCCTTCGATGCCTTTGCCCGGGAACGGCGGCAAATGGCTGGTTGCTTCCCGCACGAGATTGGCCTCGCTGTCGCTGTCGTGGCGGCTCTGGCGAATGATGTCGCGGACGTCGCGCAGCCGGTCCTTCAAATTGACGCGGACATCCCTGGAGATTTGTCGGAGCATCGCGAATCGCCTCGAAAACGTCTACCGGCCTCGGCCGCCGAGAGCCGGCCGCTGACCCTACATTGTTCCTATCGATTGGTAGATCAATAGGCGATATTAAACCAGCGTGGAGAATCGGCGAGGGACTCCTACATCGCCGAGCGGGGAGACAGACAGTTGGGCAGGCGACGGCAGGGCGATAGCGAAAACGGCGGGGCCGAGGCGCCCGAACAGGTCGTCAACGAGAGCCGTACGGACCGCCTCCGGATCCGCGCCGCCTGGATGTATTTCGTCGAGCAGATGACGCAGAACGAGATCGCCGACGTGCTCGGCGTCGGCCGCGTCACCATCGTGCGCATGCTGGCGGAGGCGAGATCCCGCAACGAGGTGAAAATCACCATCGAAAGCGAGTTGTCAGAGATCGTGCGGCTGGAGCGCGCGCTGGAGCGCACGTTCGGCCTGAAGCAGGCGCTGGTGGCGCCGCTGACCGCGCCCAATGCCGATCCGATTCCCGCGATCAGCGCGAAGACCGGGATTTTCCTGTCCGACACGATGAAATCCGGCATGCGCGTCGGCGTCGGCTGGGGTCAGACGCTTTTCTCGAGCCTGCCCTTCATCAGCACCAAATCGCTCACCGACTTCAAGGTCATTTCGCTGCTGGGCGGTGTGGGCGTCGTGCGCCGCTACAACCCGGCCGAGTTCGCCTGGCGCTTCGCCCAAATCTTCCAGGGCGACGGCTATCTGATCCCGACGCCGGCCGTCGTCGACAGCGTCGAGACAAAGATCGCGCTGGTCGAGCGTTGCGGCCTGCAGGAAGTTTTTGAGATGGCCAACGTGCTCGATGCCGTTCTGCTGAGCGTCGGCGGCATCGCTTCGGCCACCACCTTCTCTCGCGGCGGCTTTCTTAAGGAGGCGGACCGCGAGGCCTTGGTTGCGCGTGGCGCCGTTGGCGACCTTCTGTTCCATTTCTTCGACCGCAATGGCGATTTGGTCGACCATCCCGTCAACAGCCATGTGATGTCAGTGGAGGTCGATCGGCTGCGCAAGGCGCCGATCCGCATTCTCACGTCCGGCGGCGAAGAGAAGACAGCGGCGCTGCTCGGCGCCATGAACTTGATCGCCCCGACGATCCTGATCACCGACGAGGAGAGCGCAAGGCGCATGCTCGAGGCGGTCAACGGAAGCTGAAGGACCCCGTGACGTAGTCCGGCCAGGCCTGCTCCTCGTCGAAAACAGCGACAAGATCCGAAGTGTCCGCCAATATCCCGCTCAGGACCAGCGCCGTGGCGATGCCGGAGCCGTTTCCGCCCGCTATGTCATGCTCGACACTGTCGCCGACGCAGACCACGCTGGCACGGTCGGGCTCGCCGGCCAGCGCCAGTGCGGCATCGAAGATCGCCGGACCGGGCTTGCCGATGCGGGTGACGCTGCCGCCCAGGCTCTCGTAGAGATCGGCGATCTCGCCGGCGCCGAAGCGAGGCCCGACCGCCGTCAGCATGATCTTGTCGGGATTGGTGCAGAAGCATGGCACCTTTCGCGCCGCCGCCGGCGCCAGCAGGCGGCGATAATGGTCCAGGTCGTAGCGGTCGCCCTCGCTGGCCGCGATCAGTACCAGGTTGGCGGTATCGCCGGCTCCGGTCAACACAAAAGGCAGGCCCTCGATCGCTGTGCGGTCATTATCGCGGCTGATCAACAGGCAGTTCGTGCCGGGCCGCAACGCTCCGGTCCCCCCCATTTCGTGGAAGGATCGCCACGCCACCTCGCCGGAGGAAACGAAATGATCCCAGCTTCCGGCCTCGAAGCCGAGCCTCAGCAAACGGTCCTCGTTGGGCTTGGCGCGCCTGCCGGAGTTGGAGACCAGCACCACGGTCTTTCCGGCGCGCTTCAGTGCCGCCAAGGCCGCCACCGCGCCGGGATAGGGGGCCGAGCCGTCATGCAGCACGCCGAACTGGTCGACCAGGAAGACCTGGTAGCGCTCCGCCAGCGGTCCGATGCCGTCGAGGCGTTCAGCCAGTTTCCGGTTCATAGCAGCCCCGCCTCGTTCGCACCCTTCAACGCCAGCCGCGCCGTTCCGGCAGCGGCCTCGTCCGACAAAGCCGGCAAGAATGCAACGCCGAGCTTACGCTGCCGGATCGCGCTCCACGCCGGATTTGCCGCGCCGCCGCCGACGCTGCGCACCGAAGTCAGCGCCGGCGCGCCGAGCTCGCCAAGCCGGCGATAGCCGAGCGCTTCGATCGCGGCCATGCCTTCGAACATCGCCTTGAGATAGTCGGCATCATCCACCGGGCGCGGGACGAGGCGCGGGGGGAGCGCCGGATCGGCGATCGGGAACCGTTCGCCCGATGTGGCGAGCGGATAATAGTCGAGGCCGGTCTCGGTCGCCGGGTCGATCATGGCACTGAGCTCGATGATGCGCGCGAGGGGAAAATGCTGCGCCAGCACCTTGCCGCCGGAATTCGAGGCCCCGCCGGCCAGCCAGGCATTGCCCAGCCGATGGCTGTAGATGCCGTATCGCGGCGCCGAGATCGGCCGGTCGGACAGGATCTTGATGGTAAGCGAGGAGCCAAGCGCCGTGACTCCGTCGCCGACCCCCGCCGCACCCGTCGCCAGGAAAGAGGCGCAGCCATCGGTCGTGCCGGCAACGACGATCACGTCGCGGCCCAAGCCAAACAGATCCGCCATCGCCGTGGTGAGCGTGCCGGTGACGTCGCCCGGCTCGACGACGTCAGGCAGCAAATCCATGCGCATTCCGGTCGCCGCGATCCAGTCCGGCCAGCGGCGGGCCTCGACATCGTAGCCGGTTTTCAAGGCGTTGTTCTCGTCGCTGACGTCGAAGCGGCCCGAGAACTGTCCGGCGATCCAGTCCGCCTGATGCAGCACCGCCGCCACGCCCGGCAGATGCTGGAAGTGAAGCGCCTTGGCGAGGCCTGAGGTCGCGCCGTGCGCGGCGCTGCCCGCCGGCGCCTCGCGCGCGATCGCGGCCAGTATATCGTCGCCGGCGACCTTGTCGTTGTACATCAGCGGTTCGGCGAGCGGCCGTCCGGCACCGTCGACCGGCAGCAACGTGCCCGAGGTGCCATCCACGGCGATGGCGCGGACCGTGGTTCGGTCGATGCCCGCAATCAACTCCGCCAGCGCTGCCCGGACCGCTTGCCACCAGGCCGCCGGACTGCGTGGATCCTGGCCAAATGCGTCGAGGCGGACGGCGGCTTGGCCGGCAATTGAAAAGTTCGGACGCATGGCTACGGCGCGGGCGCCCGAGGTGCCGATATCGACGCCGATGACGAGACGATCCGAGAGAGGCGAGCCGGCGACGGGCGACATGTCAGCCACCGGAGGCGTTCAGTTTCTGGCGGTACTGCTCGGCGTCCCAGTTGACGAGTTCGTCGTTCTCCGCCTCGGTAAGATAATTCAACGTCGCCGTAACATCGACCCGCGCCGTCACGTCGGCAAGGCAACGCTGCATGGCGTCGGCGCCGGCGCTGGCATTGGCGCGCATCAGGACGCCGAGCCCCGGGAACAGGATCGACACGGGCTGGGCGCCGCGGCGCCTGACGACAGCGGCGACGTCCTCGCCGGGCGCAGCCACCACCGAACCCTTGCCGAGGAAGATGACATGGTCGGGATAAAGGCTGCCGCCCGATGCCATGCGGCGGCTGTCGGAATCGATGGCGACCGCGTGCGCCTCGATATCGGCGGGCAAGCGGTAGCCGGAATTTGCGGCAAGCGCGGTCAGTGCCGCGATGTCGGGCGCGGCCGCGTCGCGCGGCGCCCTTGCCAGAAGCCCGGTCACGCGGCGCAACAGCGCCTCGGCCCCGGTGACGGTCTCGGCCGCGACGACGAGGCCGTGATTGCCCAGAATCAGGACGTCGACGCCCGGCCGCAGCCTTTCGGAGATGCCCTGGGCCAGCGGCAGGCCCGGCCGGCGGTAGGGAACATAGGCCCATTGGATGCCTGCGAGCCGGCGCGCGGCCAGGACCTCGCAATCGGCCTGCACCGCTAGCGAAATGGTGTCGACGCAGTGGACATGCAGGACCACGCGCTGCGGCATCAAGGCATGCACCGTGGTCTCGATCGAGGGACGCAGCCCGCGCGGGTTGAGCGCGCCGATGGCGAAGGCCTGAGGCTGGTCGGCGGCGGGGTCGCGTCGTTCAACCGCCTCGAGCAATGGCGCCATCGCCACCGGCACCATGATGTCATCGGCGAGCGCGTCTTTCAGCCAGGTCCCGGAAGCCTTGATCCACAGCGTGTCTGCGGCTTTCAGCGAGGTGTTGCCGCCGGCGGCCTGGGTCAGATGCGGATCCTGTCCGATGGCGGCCGAAAGCGCCCGCAGCGCCGCCAATTCCTGCGCATCCGCCTGGGTCGCCATCACGCATCTCCTCCAACAATCCGCCAACCGTCGAATGCGGTGGTCGGGCATTCGACGGGTTGATATCGCAGATAAGAGTGAGTTCCGTCAACCGTGATCGAATACCGTCAGTTGCGGCTTGCAATCGAGCTAATGTTGAGTAAGTTACACCAACTGCCGTCGCAGAACGGCGTTTTGGAGGAAACAGTTGAGCGACTCCGGCCGCCAGCGTCAGATCGTCGAACTCTTGCGTGATCGCCCCTTCGCCTCGGTGCGGGAGCTGCAGGAGCGGCTCGGCGTTTCGGCCGCGACGGTGCGGCGCGACATCGACCGGATCGACGAGGCGGGCGAGGCGCGCAAGGTCTATGGCGGTGTTTCGGCGCTCGACGGCACGTCGCAGGCCGGCGTCGCCTATGCCCGGCCCTATGACGAGAATCGCGACCTCGCGGTCGAGGCCAAGCGGCAGATCGCCAACCTAGCCGCGACCATGGTGCGCGACGGCGACGCGGTTATCGTGCATGGCGGCTCGACCTGTTTCCATCTCGGGGTCAAGCTCGCCGAGCGCAGCATCCGGCTCTACACCAACTCGATGCCGCTGGCGGCGTATCTGAGCGATCATGGCCATTGCAGCCTGACCGTTGCCGGCGGCGACCTGCATCGCGAGCCGGGCATCATTCACTCGCTCACCCATCCGGCACCTTTCTACGCTTCGAAGTTCTTTCTCGGCGCGCAAGGCATCGGCCAGGAAGGCTTGCTGGAATCGCACCCGCTGCTGGTGCGCTCGATCGTCGAGCTTAGCCAGTGCGCCGACCAGATCGTCGTGCTGGCCGACAGCCGCAAGCTTTCGATCCAGGCCCGTAACGTTGCGCTGCCCCTGTCGCGCATCGGCACGCTGGTCACCGACGACGGTCTTTCCGATGCCGACGCGCGCATGCTGGAGGATGCCGGCGTCATGGTGCGGATTGCTTCGACCATGGGAGCCATCGCATGAAGGTCGCGGTGCTCGACTTCGGCAAGACCAATTCGAAGCTGTTCGTCTTCGGCCAGGACGGACGCATTCTCGACGAGCGCCGGACCCAGCCGAAATGGGCGCGCCAAGGCGGCTTCAGCGTGCTCGATGAGGCCGACCTCCACGATTGGGCGCTGGGCGCCGTCACCGCTGCGATCGAAAACCATGGCGTGGAAGGGGTGATGGTGTCGGGCCATGGCTGCACCTTCGCCCTCGTCGACGACGCGGCGCTGACGCATCCGATCCTCGATTATGAGCAGGAGCCGCCGGCCGAGATCGCCGCGCGGATCGATCGCCGCATTCCGGACTACGCCGAGACGTTCTCGCCGCGGCTGCCGCTCGGTTTCAACTACGGCCGCCACATGCTGTGGCTGCAGGAGGCCGCACCCGACGCTTTCGCGACGGCGAAATGGATCCTCGGTTATCCGCAATATTGGAGCTGGCGCCTTGGCGGCAGGCCGGTTTGCGAAGTGTCCTATCTCGGCTGCCATTCGCATCTGTGGGCGCCGCGTCGTCACGATTTTTCCTCACTGGTCGACGCCGAGGGGTGGCGCCACCAGATGCCGGCCTTCGCGCGTGCCGGTACTGTCATCGGCGAACAGGACTTCGGCAGCGCGTCGCGGCCGCTCGCCATCCACAACGGCGTCCACGACTCGAATGCCGCGCTCCATGCCTATCGGCGGCAGGGGCTGGGCTCGGTGACAGTGGTTTCGACCGGCACCTGGGTCATCGTGCTCAATCCCGACTGTCCGCTCGAGGCGCTCGACCGCGATCGCGACATGCTGGTCAATGTCGATGTCGAGGGCGGCCCGGTGCCGACCATCCGCTTCATGGGCGGACGCGAATTCGCCGCCATCAGCGACGGCTGGCAAGGCCCGGTCGAAGGCGCGGCGGTGCAGCGGGCGATCGATGCCGGCATGATGGCATTGCCGAGCTTCGCGCCGGGTGGGCCGATGCCCGGCCGTTCGGGCCGGCTGGTCGGACGCACGCCTGATGCCGGCGAGCGTGCGGCCGTGGCACTGCTCTATGTCGCGCTGATGCTCGACCTCTGCCTCGGCCTCATCCATTCCAGCAACACCGTGATCGTCGACGGCGGGCTCAACACTGGCGGCCTGCTCGCCAGCCTGCTGGCGCAGCTGCGGCCGGAGCAGGCCTTCATGCAGGGCGCTTCGCTGCAAGGCAGCGCCACGGGCGCTGCGGCCCTGGCTTTCGAGAGCGTCGGGCGTGAATTCGCCGCCGAGCCGCCGGAGCCGGTGAAAGCAGCGCGCTTCACCAGCCTCGCCGGCTACCGCGACGGCTGGCGCGATCTGGTCGCCGGGACCGCCGGCAAGGTCGCAGCCCGATGAGCGCGCAGGCCAAAACGGAGACAGCCGGCATGGGGGCGGAACGCCACCCGGTGCTGGAAATGCGCCATATTTCGAAGACGTTCGGCGCGATCCGCGCCCTGCAGGATGTTTCGCTTACCGTCCAGGCCGGCGAGCTGCACGCGCTGATGGGCGAGAACGGCGCCGGCAAGTCGACGCTGATGAAGGTGCTGTCGGGCGCCTATCGTCCCGATCCCGGCGGCGAGATCCTGATCGATGGCATGCCGGCGGCAACCGGCGATCCGATCAAGGCGCGCGCCAGCGGCGTCGCGGTGATCTACCAGGAACTGTCGCTGGCGCCCAATCTGACCGTGGCGCAGAACATTTTCCTCGGCAACGAACCGCGCCGTTTCGGCATCGTCGACCGCGACCAGTGCAACCGGCGCGCGACCGAGATCATTGGCCGGCTCGGCGTTTCCTTTTCGGCGCGTGCCCTGGTTTCCGGCCTGTCACTGGGCGAGCGCCAGCTGGTCGAGATCGCGCGTGCGCTGTCGACCAATGCGCGCATCATCGTCATGGACGAGCCGACGACGTCGCTGACCTCGCGCGAGACCGAGCGGCTGTTCGAGGTGATCGCGACGCTGAAGGCGCAAGGCATCGCCATCATCTACATCAGCCATCGCATGGAAGAGGTCTACCAGCTCGCCGACCGCGTCAGCGTGCTGCGCGACAGCGGCTATGTCGGCACGCTGGAGCGCGCCGACCTCAGCGCCTCGCGCCTCGTTTCGATGATGGTCGGCCGCGATCTCTCGGCGTTCTACAAGAAGGATCACCGCGCGCCGGGCGAAAAGCGTGCCGTGGCGCTGTCGGTGCGCGGCATGTCCGACGGCAGGCTGCTGAAGGACTGCTCCTTCGACCTCTATCACGGCGAGGTGCTGGCGCTGGCGGGCCTGGTCGGCTCGGGTCGCACCGAACTTGCCAGGCTCATCTTCGGCGCCGACCGGCGCAGCGCCGGCACGCTGGAGCTCGACGGCAAGCCGATCGCCATCGGCTCGCCGCGCGAGGCGCTCGATGCCGGCATCGCCTATCTCACCGAGGACCGCAAGGAACTCGGCCTGTTCCTCGACATGTCTATTTCCGACAACATCAACATGGGCGTGCTGGCCAGGGATGCGCGCGCCGGCGGCTTGCGGGACTTCGCCGCCGCCGACAGGCGCGCTGCGAAAGCCGTCGCCGATCTCTCGATCCGCACCCGCTCGGCGCAGGCCAATGCCGGTTCGCTGTCGGGCGGCAACCAGCAGAAGGTGCTGCTGGCCCGCCTGCTGGAGACCGAACCCAAAGTGGTCATCCTCGATGAGCCGACGCGCGGCGTCGATGTCGGCGCCAAATCGGAAATCTACCGGCTGATCGACAATCTCGCCAACAGGGGCATCGCCATACTGATGATCTCCAGCGAACTGCCGGAAGTAGTCGGCGTCGCCGACCGGGTTCTGGTGATGCGCGACGGCGCCATAGCAGGCGAGGTGACGGCATCCCGGGGCGAGCCGCTTCGCCAGGAAGCAATCATGGAACTTGCGACGGGAGCGGCCCAAGAAGGACCGAAGGAATGACCGACAGAACCACCACGACGACGACAGTGGACCAGGCGGCAGTCAGGAGCCGGCGGTTGCGCACGGCTCTCGCCGCGCTCGGCATGCTGCCGGTGCTGGTGTTGCTGGCGGCCGGCTTCCAGTTCATCAATCCGCGTTTTCTCACCGGCACCAACCTGTTGATCGTCACGCAGCAATCGTCGATCAACATCGTGCTCGCCGCCGGCATGACCTTCGTCATCCTCACCGGCGGCATCGACCTGTCGGTCGGCTCGATCCTTGCCGCTTCCGCAATGGTGGCGGTGCTGGTGTCGCTGGTGCCGGACTGGGGCCTGCTCGGCGTGCCGGCGGCCATTCTGGTCGGTCTCGGCTTCGGGGTCATCAACGGGCTGCTCATCGCCTATATCAGGCTGCCGCCCTTCATCGTCACGCTGGGCTCGCTGACCGCCGTGCGCGGCGTCGCCCGCCTGCTCGGTGAAGACACGACGGTGTTCAACTCCGACCTGCCGTTCGACTTCATCGGCAATGGATCGCTGTTCGGCGTTCCCTGGCTGGTCATCATCGCGCTGACGGTGGTGGTGGTGTCGTGGCTGGTGCTGAAACGCACCGTGCTCGGCACCTGGATCTATGCCGTGGGCGGCAATGCCGAGGCGGCGCGGCTGACCGGCATCAAGGTGCCGCTGGTGCTGCTCTTCGTCTATGGCGTGTCCGGCCTGCTGGCAGGTCTCGGCGGCGCCATGTCGGCGGCCAGGCTCTATGCCGCCAACGGCCTGCAGCTCGGCCAGTCCTACGAACTCGACGCCATCGCCGCGGTCATCCTGGGCGGCACAAGCTTCGTCGGCGGCGTCGGCTCGATCTGGGGCACGCTGATCGGCGGGCTGATCATCGCCGTGCTGTCCAACGGGCTCATCCTGGCCGGCGTCTCGGACATCTGGCAGTACATCATCAAGGGATTGGTCATCATCGTGGCGGTCGCCCTCGACCGCTACAGGCTCCAGGCAGGGGCAAGAACGTGAGTGACCTTGTCGCCGGCATCAAAGACCGGCTTGTGTAACGCACCGTGAGAGGCGCGGGGCATCAGGAGGAAGTAAGCGTAATGAAGACAATCGCCAAACTGCTCTGCGGCGCCGCGTTCGCGGCCGTCGCCATTGCGCCGGCATCGGCCAAGGACCTGAACAAGGTCGGCATCTCGGTCGGCCTGCTCGGCAACCCCTTCTTCGTCGCCACCATCAAGGGCATCGAGGACGCGGCCAAGAAGATCAATCCGAACGTCGAGGTGACGTCGGTGTCGGCCGACTATGACTTGAACAAGCAGGTCTCGCAGGTCGATTCCTTCATCGCCGCCGGCGTCGACGTCATCATGCTCAACGCCGTCGATGCCAAGGCGATCGCGCCCGCGGTGAAGAAGGCGCAGGCGGCGGGCATCGTGGTCGCGGCCTTCGACGTCTCCGCGCCAGGCGCCGACGTCACCGTGATGACCAACAATGTCAAGGCCGGCGAGGAGGCCTGCCAATATCTGGTCGACCAAACTGGCGGCAAGGGCAACTACGTCATCCTCAACGGTCCGGCGTCCTCGTCGATCCTGGAGCGCGTGAAGGGCTGCAAGAACGTGCTTGCCCAGCATCCCGACATCAAGATCCTGTCCGACGACCAGAACGCCGAAGGCTCGCGCGACGGCGGCCTGAAGGTGTTCCAGTCGCTGCTGACCCGTTTCGACAAGATCGACGCGGTGTTCGCCATCAACGATCCGACGGCGATCGGCGCCGAGCTCGCCGCCAAGCAGCTCAACCGCTCGGAGTTCATCTTCACCGCCGTCGACGGCGCGCCGGACATCGAGAAGGAACTGGCATCCGGCAAGTCCATGATCAAGGCTTCTGCCTCGCAGGATCCCTACGTGATGGCCGGCCAGTCGCTGACGATGGCCGCCGACGTGCTTGCCGGCAAGAAGCCGGCGGAGCCGGTGGTGCTGCTCGATCCGAAGCTGATCACCGCCGAGAATCTGAAGGACTACAAGGGCTGGACCGCGGCCCGCTGATCAGTCCAAGGCGGACGCGGCCGGGCTGACCTGCCGCGTCCTCCTCATTTCGTCGCAAAACCGGAGACGATCATGTCGCGCATCGGAATCCACTCTTTCGTCTGGTCGGCGAGCTCGACGCAGGCCGAGCTCGAACGCACGCTGGCCAACACCAAGGAGGCCGGCTTCGACCTGATCGAATTCTCCTATCTCGACCCCGCCAATGTCGATATTGGCGGGCTCGCCAAGCGCATCGCCGATCTCGACCTCGGCGTGGCGATCAGCATCGGCCTGCCGGTCGACGGCGACATTTCGAGCGCCGACAAGGCGGTCGCCGCGCGCGGCGTCGGGATCCTCAACGACACCGTCGCCCTGACGCGCGACCTC
Organism: Mesorhizobium sp. B264B1B; assembly: GCF_020165765.1. NCBI lineage: Bacteria > Pseudomonadati > Pseudomonadota > Alphaproteobacteria > Hyphomicrobiales > Phyllobacteriaceae > Mesorhizobium > Mesorhizobium sp. B264B1B. The sequence goes on along the minus strand of NZ_JAIUIS010000008.1, from coordinate 4,083 downwards.
GGCGGCCAGAAGGTCGCCGGTATCCTCTCGACCAGCCACGGATTGCAGACCGAGGCGCCGACGCGAGACCAGTGGAACCGCAGCGCCGGGACGCTGGCCAAGGTCGCCGAAACCGCGAAGGCGGCAGGCGTCACGCTCAACCTCGAGATCGTCAACCGCTTCGAGAGCAATCTGCTCAACACTGCGGCGCAAGGCTTGGCCTTCATCGAGGACACCGGCTCCGACAACATCTTTCTCCACCTCGACACCTTCCACATGAACATCGAGGAGGCCGATGTCGGGCTGGCCATCCGCCATGCCGCCGGCAAGATCGGCTATGTCCATATCGGCGAGAGCCATCGCGGCTTCCTCGGCACCGGCAATATCGACTTCGCCGCGATATTCGATGCGCTGACGGCGATCGGCTATGCCGACGATCTCAGCTTCGAATCCTTCTCCTCGGAGATCGTCGACGAGAACCTGTCGAAGAAGACCGCCATCTGGCGTAATCTGTGGACGGACAACATGGCGCTGGCCAAGCACGCGCGCGCCTTCATCGGGCTGGGAATGGAAACGGCAAGGCGCAAGGCGGAACTCGTCGCGGCGCGCCACAAGCCCTGAGGATTTCAGACTGAGGAGCAGCAGGAATTGCCAAATCGCCCACCCCAGGCGCGGACGCGCCTGGTTCCTGGTGCAAGGCCGCGAACTCAGCTTCATTGACTGTGAAGGCAGTTAATGCTACAAATTGCCTATGGTGCTGAGTCGCGCCAGGGACCCGCCGAGCAGGCGGGTTTTTTCGTTCAGAGCTCCGTCAAACAGTGCGAAGGCGCCGGTGAACCCGGATTGGTTGCCCTGGTCCCCCTGGCGGCATTGCCCACGCCACGCGTAACGGCTATCCGACGGTGCGACAGCGAAGCAAAACGGAGCCCCGGCATGACGAACAAGACGATCCTGAAATTCGGCACCGTCGAACACGCGGAAGCCGGCGACCTGCCTGGCTGGATCGCGGTCGAGGGCCGGCCGACCATGCAAACCGCAGTCCAGCACACGACCGCGGACGGCAAGGTGATCTCCGGAACCTGGCGCGCGTCGCCCGGTACGTATCACGCCACCTACACCGACTATGAGTTCGTGCACATGATCGCGGGCCGCATCATCATCACGCCCGACGGCGGCACGCCGGTCGAAGTCGGCCCCGGCGACGCCTTCGTGGTGGAAGCCGATTTCAAGGGAACCTGGAAGATCATCGAGCCGGTGACGAAGCATTTCGTGGTCAGGGTGGGCTGAGGCAGGCTGTCAGACAGACAAGCCAGCCGCTCGCTGGCCTTTGATACCTTTCGTCAATCCCGGCCATCCTCGCATGTCCACGCAACTGGCGGGGCCGTGACTGGCGCCCGGTTGGAGCGAACGGGACCAGAATGCCGGCAGGGCGAACGGTGTCCGCCTTGCTCATCGTGCCATCGCGTGAGACCCCACGGCGAGCAACCCCGCTGTTGGAGCACGCGGAACAACAGGATCCGTGGTCATTTCATTGTTTAGTGAGGAAGGCCTTGCAAGCCGGCGTGACTTCGCTGAGGTGCTGTTTAAGGCAGCCTTGCGCCTTAACTTCGTTGTCCATGTGGCACACCCGCTTGGCGTCCGCTCTACAGGGTGTCTTGTAGGCATCTTTCGCTAAAGCGGCGTCGGTGAGAAAAAGCGATATACAAGCCAAAAGCGCCAGTTGGAGTGACTTTCGATTCCGCATGGTTGTGTTCCCATCGTGAGTGCAGAAGCGCGGTCTTTATATGCGTTAATGCTAAAGAATGGGAATCCACCATAAGGAGGAGGGTGCGAGCACCCGCGCAAAATCGGATGAGCAATGTAGCGCAAAACACGGCTTACATAAGCGCAGTGCTGACCAACTGTCTCGCGCACGGCTCAATCAAAAGCGCTAATATAATCTCCGGTTTGTCGAGCTTGTTTCCAATTTTGTGTTGGAGTAACCCAATATCGCTTGGGAACACGAAATGGAGAGAGTCGTTAGGCTGCGTGCAGGGTAGGTTTTTTCCTGCCATTTTTCTGAAACACGGAATTGTTCCTTGGCAATGTCGGGGGGAAGACTCTCCGTCTTGAATAAAATAACGAAGCCGTGATTACGGGCGTTTTATTCCTGATTTGTCGATGACGCGAAGAATATTCGATCCGTAATCGAGCAGTTTTCATATACTTATAAATGAGGGGCGAGATGTCTACCGTGTTTAGACGCGCGTACATCAAACTAGGTTGGTGTTTTCTTCTCGTGGTCACGTCGGTTGCGTTCCTCATTTGCCTGGGGGGTGGGGAGCTCACTGCGGGTGAGTTCAAGAAAACCAGCTGTTGGTTCGAAATTCCCCGGGATCGGGCAATGACGTGTGGGACCGTGAATGTTCCAGAAAATCGAAAGAAGACGGGCGGTACCGAGGTCGTCCTGTCCGTGGTCGTATTCGAACCGGACCGCGAACGGCACGAACCGGTGGTGTTTCTCACAGGAGGACCGGGGCAGCCTACCGACATTGCCAATAGCGACGACATCGATGGATGGTGGGAATTCATCGGCGCCCAGAGTTGGATGATCGGACGCCGAGTAATCGTCGCTGATCAGCGGGGTATCGGAAAGTCCGCTCCCGCCTTGGACTGTTCTCAATATTTCAAGCCCGATCATTGGAACGCCATTCTCTCGAGCGTTGAGGTCGAAACCACCTTTAGCAAGCTCAAAAAAGATGAAGTTCTTGCATGCAGGACGGCGTTGATCGCAAAGGGCATTGATCTTGATGCCTACAACACTGAGGAGAATGCGGAGGATATTGATGACCTTCGGAAGGCTCTCGGGATAGAAAAGTGGGTTCTCTATGGCGTCTCGTATGGCACCAGGCTTGCACTCGAAGTGATGAACCAGCACCCCGAAGGGGTATCGGCGAGTATACTGGATTCAGTTGTTCCTCTGGACATCAATTACCTGAACGAAGATGGGCCGAATCTCGACCGATCGTTAAAATTGCTAGAGCGAGACTGTGAGGCAGCGAACAGATGCATGAATGGGATATCCAATGCTGTTCAGCTTATTGCAAGACAGCTGGATCGGCAGCCTTTGCTCTTGCGCAGCACAGATAAAGAGGCGCGCTACACATATGTCTCCGGGGCAGATTTCCTCGAGCTTATATTCGGCATTTTATACGATCGCGATGCGCTCCTGACCCTGCCGGAGCTGATCGAGAGGACATACAAACAGGATTTCAGACCGCTGGCGGAGATACTTTTCGATGCTGGCGACCTGGAGATCTCCCAAGGTATGGACTTCTCTGTAAGTTGTTCCGACAGCGATCTCCCCGATCTGAATGGCAAGCAGGACAAATACTGGTCGAAATGGGTTGAGCTGAACGACTACTCCTGGGCATGCCCTCTTTGGATGCTTGAGAACGGGCCAGCATCGCAGGTGCAGCCGCGCCGCACTGACATACCCACTCTTCTGTTGTCGGGAGAATATGATCCAGCAACGCCGACAGCATGGGCGGACCACGCGGCGAAGACCCTTCCTTTCGGCCAGGTGGTGGTCTTTCGGGGGATCGGACACGATGTCATTGATTCCGATCCGTGCGGGTCGAAAGTAGTTGCTGATTTCCTTGCAAACCCCAAGCTCAAGTTGAAGACTGAGTGTATCGGTGAGATGGGGGCCCCGCAATTTCCAAGCCCGCCAAAGGAACTGTGGTCGGGAGCGGAGACACTACACTCTATATCAGCAAATCGCTCAAGGAAGGACAGGTTGAGATTTCGATTTGGGCACTGAAATTCCTCTTAGCCAAAATTGTGAAATCCGATATTTTGCTGACGACGAAGTTAAGCTAAAGCGAAACTCGCAAATCAACTAAACACTACGGTAGCATCGCTTAAGGACGCCTCTCGTCTTGCGGGTGGAAGTCGCGTGCGTGTCGCATTTCGATTATCAAATTCCGAAGTTTCACAGAAATTGTAGGAGGATCGAACAGTGTTTACGTCTCGTCGTGTATTGCTTTCGGCCTTGGGTGCAAGCATCGCATACGCCGCCTTTGGTGGCATCGCGCGTGCGAAGGGCGGTGGCGGGGGAGGAGG